>NZ_PPFX01000017.1 GCF_002898515.1 Geothermobacter hydrogeniphilus
CACAACGACCGGAACAGCGCCAGTCAAGGCGCTACGCGCCATGCCTGGCGCACCATTGGAAAGCCCCACCTTCGATTGAAGATGGGGCCCCCCCTCCGGACTTCAAGAGCAACAAGAAAGAGATGTCGGGGTTCAAGATCCCTCCTTACCTCAACCCCCCTGTCTGCGTCATGCGATCCTGGACCACAACCCTCCCGCAAGCAGTTCGCTATACACTATAGCGCCGGCATCTCAAAAAAATCTCACATTCAGTTTTTTTCAAAGCAACATTTTGAAGGGACCGGGAACATTTTTTCCGTTCGGCATCATCTCGTCGCTGAACCCGACCGTCTCCATGCTGTAGAGCTTGTTCCGTTCACAATGGCCAACCAGGCCCCCCTTGCAGTAGGAATCGAAGAGTCCGCGCCAGGCGGCACTGTTCTTGGCCGCGAAGCGCTGGTAGAAACCACATTTACCGATATAGGGACAACTCTCCATGAGACCTCCGATCCGGCGATCCATTGGTGCCGGAGTTTGCATCCTTGATGCAACCTTTATACTCACGGGATCTCAAATTTTTCTTATATTTGAATGACGGACGACAAAAAAATAAAAAAATGACCGCCCCAAATCGGAGCGGTCATCTGAAAAATCATTTTGCCGGCTGTCGGCATCAGGGCAGTGAAATGAAACCGAGCTGGCGACCGGTCCTGCCGTTATCCCGTCGATGGGAAAAGAGCAGTTCCTTGTGGCAGCAGGTACATTCCTCGGCCAGATCGATATGCGTCCTGACAACCCCCGCCGTCAGCAACTGGCGACGGCAGGTCTCGCGCAGATCAAGCTTCCAGTGTCCCAGACGTGACTCCTCCGCCACCCCGGACCAGGGCAGACCGGCCTTGCGGAACTGGTCGCGAACCGGCCGGTCAACCTCATAGGCATGAGCCCCGATGCCGGGGCCGACAGCAGCCAAAAGGTCGTCAGGACGAACCCCGAACTGCTCCTGTAGAGCATCGACAGTGCGCTGAATGATCTGCGCGACAGCGCCGCGCCAACCGACATGAACCGCGGCTACCACGCCCTGAGCGGGGGCAGCCAGCAGCACCGGATAACAGTCGGCGACCAGCACCCCGATCATCATGCCGGGCTGGTTGCTGATGATCGCGTCACATTCAACCTGCTGAAAATGGCTCAGATCAGGATTGGGCTCGTCAACCACCAGGATGTTATTGCCATGGACCTGGCGCACAGTCAGCAACTGGTGAACCTCAAGACCGAAGGCCCGGACCAGGGTCGAACGGTTGCCCTCGACATTCGGGCGGGGATCCTCGGTGTTGAGCCCCAGGTTCAGCGAGTTGTAGGGGGCGCGGCTGATGCCGCCGTTGCGGGTGGTGAAGCCGGCCCGCAGGCTACCGGTGATCCACTCCGGTTCGAGATAACTGATTTTTCCGTTGCGTGCCATTTTCATCGGCATTCATCACTCCGCGTCGGCCGGGGTTCCCACCACCAGGCGCGACGGCTCCGAGAGTTGGTACTTCTCATCGAGATAATCAAGGATCTGCCCCAGATCCTCGGGCAGGGGACTGCGAAACTCCTGGTAATCACCGCTGGTCGGATGTTTGAAACCCAGCAGCCGGGCATGCAGCGCCTGGCGCTGCAGCCGCTGCAGCCGTTTGCGCAGTTCAAGATCGGCAACTGCGTTGGCACGGCGTTGCTGACCGTAAACCGGGTCGCCGACCAGGGGCAGGTTCAGCTCCGACATGTGGACCCGGATCTGGTGGGTGCGGCCGGTTTCAAGTGCCAGCTCAAGCCAGCTGAGTCGATCAAGATCGAAACGGCGCAGCACCTCCCAGCGGGTCACCGCCCGCCGCCCCTGGCGGCTACGGCTGCTCATCTTCTTGCGCTCGGTCGGATGACGACCAATCGCCTTGTCAACGATGCCTCGGGCCTGCTGAACCTGGCCATGGACCAGCGCCAGGTAACGGCGGCGGATACTGTGCTCCTTGAACTGTTCCGCCAGTGACTGATGGGCAAGGTCATTCTTGGTGGCGACCAGCACCCCCGAAGTGTCTTTGTCCAGACGATGAACGATGCCGGGCCGCAGTTCCCCGCCGATACCGGCCAGATCACGGCAATGATAGAGCAGGGCATTGACCAGGGTGCCGTCGGGGTGCCCGGGCGCCGGGTGTACCACCATGCCTGCCGGCTTGTCAATGACAATCAGATCGGAATCTTCGTAAAGAATGTTAAGTGGAATATCCTGTGGAATGGCGCTGATCGGTTCCGGTTTGAAGGGGGCCAGAAGTATTGTTTCACCACCCTTGAGACGGGTTCCGGCCTTGACCGGGATGCCGTCAAGCCGCACCCGCCCGTCATCGATCAGTTTTTTCAGCTGCGCCCGGGAATAATCCTCCAGCACCTCGGCAAGGAAGCGGTCCAGCCGCTGAGGCCCCTGCCCCGGAGCGACGTCCAGGCGGATAAGATCTGTCATTTACCAGATGGTGCTTTCGATTTTTCCGGCCTGGCGGATCATGACATCCACCATGGCCCGGTCGTAAAGATGGTCTCGTTCGGGCATATCGGCGGCAACGCGGCTGTGGAAATGCTCCCGCCCTTCCTGCAGTTCCTCTTCAAGCAGCTCGAAGATATTGTCGTTCTTGATCCCTTCCTTGACTTTCTCCTGGTTGTAAAGGGCGATATCCGAAATGATCGCCCGGGCCAGGCGAAACGCCAGATTGGGGTTATCTACCAAGCGAGCCATAGCACCTCCCGTAGCAGGTTGAAAAGGGGATTGCCGTACTGATCCGTATAAATTTTGGCATACTGACATTCTTCCCGGCGTGATGGAAATGCCGGAGCATGTCCACTGAAGCCCTGACCTATCCTGCAGATTACTTAAGCAACTGAAAAAAGTCAAAGTTTTCGGGTCCCCCCGAAACCGCCGGCTGGTTTGCGGGTCAAGGGTCAAACCATCTGCTGCAGGATTTCGATCAGTTGCTGATGATCTCCACGCCAGTCCGGGGCCGGCGCATCCTCTTTCCGGTCAATCAGCCAGGTGTCGACCAGCAGGGTGGCGATGCCGACCCTGCCGGCGGCAAGGTCATGACCGGTGTCATTGCCGATCATCAACGCCTGCTCCGGCCGCAGGTTGAAATGCCCCAGCAGATCCTCGAAATAGCCGGGGGCCGGTTTGCACAGGCACGAATTCTCCCAGTCACTGACCAGCGCGAAGGGATAATCATCCATCCCGCCCCAACGCAGCCGGGCGGCGACAATCTCCCGGGGGAACACCGGGTTGGTGGCGATCACCACCTCCCGCCCGGAGGCGAAGGCCGTGTCCAGCAGGGTGCGGATCTCCGGCAACGGCCTGACCAGCGGCCGCAGGCGTTCCAGGCCATCGTCACAGTAGGCTCCGAGAGCGCGTTCGAACTGTTGCGGACTGATGCCGCCGTGCGTTTCGAGCAGCCGCAGAAACTGCCGGCGATTGCTTCCGTCCCGCCGCCGCCGTTCCAGCAGCTGCAGAATGGCATTGCGGGCCAGCGCCCGGAAGGCGGGTAAATCGACCCGGTCTCCCAGATGGGCCGCCAGTCCGTCGAGATAGGTCGGGATGAACTGCCGCATCTCAACCTGCAGCAGGGTGCCGTCGAGGTCGAAAAAAAGGGCGCGAATCCGGTCCAGCCGGGAAACATCAAAGTTCATCGGGACGACCTCCCGGCCGATGGCGGCTGCCGATGAGCCTGAACCTGAAACAGGACCATGCCGACCGCCACCAGCAGCAGACCGACCAGGTGATAGGAATGCAGGCGTTCTCCAAGAAACAACATCGCCATGCCGGCGGCAAAAACCGGAATCAGGTTGATGAACAGACCGGCGCGGTTGGGCCCCAGCAGATCGATGCCACGGTTCCAGCAGAGATAGGCGGCGATCGAAGGGAACAGGGCGATATAGAGGATGCTGCCGACCACCGTCGGCGAAACAGCAGGCGCCGCCACCCGCCCTATCTCCCAGCAGAACAGCGGCACCAGCAACAGCGTCCCGAGACCGATGGTCACCGTCAGGTAGCTGAGCGGATGCACCTCGGGACGCCGCCGCAACAGTGCTGAATAGAGCGCATAACAGAAGACCGCGATCAGCATCAGCAGGTCACCGCGCAGCAGCTGCAGCCCCGCCAGCCGGGCAAGCTCGCCGTGCAGCACGATCCAGCCCGCACCGGCACTGCAGAGCAGCACCCCGCAGCCCTGCAGCAGTGAAATCCGTTCACCATAAAGCAGGAAGCAGCAAAGGATGATGGCGGCCGGCATGACGGTCTGCATCAGGGCGCAGTTGATGGCGGTGGTGGTCTGGGTGGCGGTGTAGAGCAGGGTGTTGAAGCTGGCGATGCCGAACAGCGAGGCCGGCAGCAGATGGCGCCAACCGGCCCGCAACGGCAGCCAGTCGCGGCGGACATGCTTCCAGGTAAAAGGGATCAGGAAAAGGAAGGCTCCGGACCAGCGCAGAAAGGCCATGGTGACCGGTGGAATCTGGTCGGCGACCCCACGCGCCAGCACCACGTTGCCGGCCCAGAAAAGCGGCGCCAGCACCAGCAGCAGGCAGGCCGTCAGGGAGAAAGGATGCGATCCGCGAGGCGGAGAAGATATCATCACAGATTCCATTCGGCTGTCTGCGGACAGCCGATACCGGCGCCGGCACCCGGTTGTGAACGGTGCGGCGTGAACAATTCGTTGAATCGGGTAAACTGTAAACAGAGAACCACAGCTTCTGCCTGCTGATATGCCGCATCCGGCGGATAATTGCAAGACTTTGGCACGAAAGGAACCGTCTATGCACCTCACCCGGACCCTGCTCCTCATACTGCTGTCCCTTGCCGTCGCCGGCCCGGTTTCCGCCGACCCGCTGACCCCGGCCAAGAGTGCCGGAATCCGCTACCTGATGCAGCTCACCGGCACCGACAACATGGAACCCGAACTGAGCGGACAGCTGAAAAGCCGGGCACGACAAGCCCTCAAAGCCGATGGCGACAAGATTTCCGAACGGGTCGAAGCCATCGTCGATTTCGAAGTCAGGCAACTGCTGGCGGAACGCCGTGACCTACTCGAAGACAAACTGATGCATATCTATGCCGACCACTTCAGCCATGATGAAATCAAGCAGCTCATCTCCTTCTACCGCAGTGACATCGGCAAAAAATCTCTTCGGGTCCTCCCTGCCATCAGGACCGAGAGTCGTGAAACCGGACGGCAGTGGGGAGAGACACTGGTCACGGAACTGGTCCGGAGAATCAATGCCAGAATGAGCGCCGGCGACCTCCGTCTGACCGAATAATGTTTGATTATTTGAAACATTAAACGAGGAAATTCTTGACTTGAATCCTTCCACAGGCTAAAAAACAGGTAAAACTTCAACAAGGTCGGTGAGTTATGAACAACATCCGGGAGGAAGTCAAGGAACTGCAGATCGGCCGCAAGGTCCGTCACCTGCGACAGCAGCGGCGCATGACCCTGCAGGACCTGGCGGATCAGACCGGCCTGTCCAAACCCCTGCTTTCACAGATCGAAAACGATCAGGTGATCCCCCCCCTGGCAACCCTGCTGCGCATTTCGAAAGCCTTCAAGGTCGGCATCGAGAATTTCTTTCAGGAAGAAGACAGCTGCGAAAAGTGCATCCTGGTGCGCTCAGGAGAAAGCCGCAAACTGATTCAGCGAGGGCTTTCCCGCGGCGGTTCGCCACCCTACATCTACCATTCCCTGGCCTACGGCAAACGTGATCGCAACATTGAACCGTTTCTGATGGAGTTCGAATCCCGCACCTGGAGCGACGATCTTCTGGTCCACCATGAAGGGCAGGAATTCCTCTACCTGCTTGAAGGCGAAGTCGAATTCCATTATGGCGACCGGGTCATAACCCTCGGCAGCGGGGATTCGATCTTTTATGATTCCAGCGAGCCGCACGGCTACGTGGCGCTCAGCGACGCCCCCCCGCGCGGCATCGTGGTTCTCTATTCGCGCGAATTCTGATGCACGGCAAATCCCGGTCGCCGACGCTTGACAAGAATGCGGCGTCATCTAGTCTTTCACGATAACAACACGCGATCGACCAACCATGGTCCGGTCGTCGTGAATCCCACCTGTCTGCAAAAGGAGGACCCATCATGGCTAAAGTCGGAGTTGTTCTATCCGGTTGCGGCGTCTATGACGGCAGCGAAATCCACGAAGCGGTCATCACCCTGCTGGCCCTCGACCGCCAGGGAGTCGAAGCGGTCTGCATGGCCCCCGACATCGACCAGATGCATGTCGTCAACCACCTGAGCGGCGAAGAAGCCGCCGGTGAAAGCCGCAATGTTCTGGTCGAGTCGGCCCGGATCGCCCGCGGCAATATCAGAGATATCGCCACCGTCAAGGCGGCCGACATCGACGCCCTGATTTTCCCCGGCGGATTCGGCGCGGCGAAAAATCTCTGTGACTTCGCCGTCAAGGGGGCTGACTGCGACGTCAACCCGGAAGTCGCCCGCCTGATCCGCGAAATCGTGGCGGCGAAAAAACCCCTCGCTGCGATCTGTATCGCCCCGGCCATGGTCGCCAAGGTGCTGGGCGGTGAACACCTCGCCACCCAACTGACCATCGGCAATGATGCCGATACCGCGGCGGCTGTCAACACCATGGGTGTCACCCATGTCGACTGTCCCTGCAGCAGTTTCGTCATCGACCGGGAAAACAAGATCGTCTCGACACCAGCCTACATGCTGGCCGGCGGTATTGCTGAAGCGGCCGAAGGGATCGAAAAAACCGTCAAGGCCCTGGTTGAGCTGCTCTGACAAAACTTGAATCCGGACATCCACTCGAACAGGAGATCCACCCATGGACAAGTACCGCTGCGTTATCTGTGATTACATCTACGATCCCGCCGAAGGCGACCCCGGCAACGGCATCGCTCCCGGCACCGCCTTTGAAGACCTTCCCGACGACTGGGTCTGCCCGCTGTGCGGCGCCGACAAGTCCAATTTCGAAAAGGTCTGATACCAGCAACCGACCCCGCGGGAGACATCTCCTTGCGCAATTCACGGTTCCGACTGTCCGCAAACGCCCCGCCCGACCCGGCGGGGCGTTTGCGGACAACAGCACCCTCCGGGTACAATAACCACAGACTCACCCCTCTCACTGACGGCAGGAACAGATGAACAAACCACCACGCAAACCGGACTGGCTCAAGGTCCGTCTGCCTTCCGGCCCCAACTACGTCCGCATCGACCGCTACCACCGCCAGCAGGGGCTACACTCGGTCTGCCGCAGCGCCGCTTGTCCCAACCAGGGAGAATGCTGGAACCAGGGGACCGCGACCTTCATGATTCTTGGCGATCACTGCACCCGCGGCTGCCGCTTCTGCAACGTCCAGGGGGGACAGCCGCTGCCGCTCAACCCCGAAGAACCGGCCAGGGTGGCAACCGCGATCGCCGAGCTGCAGCTGCGTCATGCCGTCATCACCTCGGTCACCCGGGACGACCTCGATGACGGTGGCGCCGCCCAGTTCGCCGAACTGACCGCGGAGATACGTAAACGGAGCCCCAACTGCATCATTGAGCTGCTGATTCCCGACCTCGGCGGCGACCCGGCAGCTCTGCAGACGATCCTCGACGCCGCGCCGGATATCCTCGGCCACAATATCGAAACGGTCCCACGCCTCTATCCGCTGGTCCGGGCCGAAGCCGATTACCAACGTTCCCTGCAGCTGCTGCGGGACAGTGCCTGCCTGGCACCGCAGATTCCGACCAAGTCGGGGCTGATGCTGGGGCTGGGAGAAACGGTGGCGGAAGTCGAACAGGTGATGCGGGACCTGCTCGCCGCCGGCTGCCGGCTGCTGACCCTCGGCCAGTACCTGCAGCCGACCCGCGAACACCAGCCGGTGGACCGCTATGTTCCCCCGGAAGAGTTTGCGTCCTTCCGCGATTTCGGGCGGAAACTCGGCTTCCACCATGTCGAGGCGGGACCGCTGGTCCGTTCGTCCTACCATGCCGCAGAACAGTTCCAGGAGGCCGACCATGGGAGCCAGTGAACATTGCCGCACCATCATCCTCGGCACCGGACCGGCCGGCCTGACCGCCGCCATCTACGCCGCCCGCGCCCAACTGGCACCACTGGTGATCACCGGAGCCCAGCCGGGCGGCCAGCTCACCGGAACTACCGAAATCGAAAACTTCCCCGGCTTTCCCGACGGCATCGACGGCACCGAGCTGATGGATCGCATGCGCCGCCAGGCGGAGCGCTTCGGCGCCTGTTTCTTTGATGGCGATGCCGAGCGGGTCGACCTCGGCAACCGCCCGTTCCGCATCTTTTTCGCCGACCGCTCGGCGACCTGCGACAGCCTGATCATCGCCACCGGAGCAACCCCTCGGCAACTCGGACTGCCGGGAGAGCTGGAACTCTACGGGCGGGGCGTCTCGGTCTGCGCGACCTGTGACGGTTTCTTCTACCGCGACAAGGAGGTGGCCATCGTCGGCGGTGGCGACACCGCCATGGAAGAGGCGATTTTCCTGACCCGGTTCGCCCGCAAGGTCACCGTCATCCACCGGCGTAACAGCCTGCGCGCGTCACCACCGATGCAGCAGCGGGCGCTGGAAAACGACAAGATCGAATTCCTCTGGAATGCCGCGGTCAGTGAAATTCTCACCGACCCGGCCGGAGTCACCGGCATCCGACTGCGCGACACCACAAACGGCGAGGAGTCGCAACTCGACTGCGACGGCCTGTTCGTCGCCATCGGCCATGACCCCAACACCGGCCTGTTCAAAGGCCAACTCGACCTGAACGAAGAAGGGTTTATCGTCACCAGCAAGGAATGCCAGACCAGCATCCCCGGCGTTTTCGCCGCCGGCGACGTCCAGGACGCCCACTTCCGCCAAGCGATCACCGCCGCCGGCACTGGCTGCAAGGCGGCCATGCAGGCGGAGCGCTACCTGGAGGAGGAGCAATGCCCCCCGGCAGCGTAAAAATTTTCGATCGGGTTTCCGCCGTCGAGGCCATCAAACGGCTCAGCGAGGATGACCTGCTGTTTCTCAACCGCCTGATCGTCGAACGGCTCAAGCTGATCTCTCAGGCGAAAAGCACCAGTCTGATGGCCGGGTTCAGTATCGGCGACCAAGTCGGCTTTCAGGACAACGACGGGCGGGAAATCCAGGGACGGGTGCTGCGCCTCAACAAGAAAACTGTCAGCATTGCCGCAGATGACGGCCACCGCTGGAACGTGGCACCGGCCCTGCTGCGGTTGGTGAAATCGGTGGGTGAGGATGTGACGTTCTGACGCTCTTGATCCCCTATGAAAACGCAGACAACAGGGGGGAGCCCTGATTCACCATCCTGAAAACAGTTGGAAAAATTCTAATTATTTCTCTATGATGTCTCATTGTCGATAATTTGAACTCTTGGGGGAGGGGTTTCGTTTATGGAAACAAGCCGCAGATAACCGCGTTCGGGAATTTGCGGCTTTTTGTTTGAATGATCGCTGGAGGAACAATGTCCGATCAGAAGTTTTTGCAGGATTTGGAAAAGAAACTCTGGAATGCCGCCGACAAGCTGCGCTCCACCCTCGATGCCGCGCAGTACAAACATGCCGTGCTCGGTCTGCTGTTTGTGAAGTACGTCTCCGATGCCTTCGATATCCGGCGTGAGGAATTGATCGCCCAGTTTCAGGACCCGGAGCACGAATATTATCTCGACCGGGCCGATTTTGACTCGGACGCGGAATACCAGGCCGAAATCGACGTAGAGCTGGAGGTGCGTGATTACTACACCGAGAAGAACGTCTTCTGGGTGCCGCAGCTGGCCCGCTGGCAGACCCTGCAGAACAACGCCAAGCTGCCACCCGGCACCGAAATCGAGATTCAGAACGGCAAGACCCACAGCTACACCATCCGCAGCGTCGGGCGGCTGATCGACGATGCGCTGGAGGCGATCGAGAAGGACAACCCCAAGCTCAAGGGGGTGCTCAACAAGCAGTACGGTCGCCTGCAGATCGACCAGGCCAAGCTCGGCGAGCTGATCGACCTGATCGCCACCATCCCCTTTGTGCATGATTCACTGCAGGCCAAGGACATTCTCGGTCACGTCTACGAATACTTCCTCGGCCAGTTCGCCCTCGCCGAAGGGAAGAAGGGCGGGCAGTTCTACACCCCCAAGTCGATCGTCACCCTGATCGTCGAAATGCTGCAGCCTTTTGCCGGACGGGTCTACGACCCGGCCATGGGGTCGGGCGGCTTCTTTGTACAGAGCGAACGTTTCATCAAGGAGCACGGCGGCAAGCTGGGCAACGTCTCCATCTACGGCCAGGAATACAACCACACCACCTGGCAGCTCGCCGCCATGAACATGGTCATCCGCGGCCTCGACTTCAACTTCGGCAAGGAGCCGGCCAACACCTTCACCAACGACCAGCACCCCGACCTGCGCGCCGACTACATCATGGCCAATCCCCCCTTCAACATGAAGGAGTGGGATACCGGCGTCAGCGACGACGACCCGCGCTGGCAGTACGGCCGCCCGCCCAGCAGCAACGCCAACTTCGCCTGGCTGCAGCACATGCTCTACCACCTGGCCCCCAACGGCTCCATGGGCCTGCTGCTCGCCAACGGTTCAATGAGCTCCAACACCAAGAATGAAGGGGAGATCCGCAAGGCGCTGATCGAGAACGATCTGGTCGAGTGCATGGTGGCCCTGCCGGGGCAGCTCTTCACCAATACCCAGATTCCGGCCTGTATCTGGTTTTTGAGCCGGGATAAGAGCGGCTCGAAAACCAGACCCTCACCCCCGGCCCCTCTCCCAGAGGGCGAGGGGAGGATTGTCGCCTCACCCCCGACCCCTCTCCCAGGGGGAGAAGGGGGTTATCATTACCGGGGTGGATTTGATTTTTCGGGGTTGGTGGCAGAAGCGCGGACTTTGCGGCAGAAGGAGACTCCGGCGGAAAAGATCTTATGGGAATTGTTGCGCAACCGGAAGTTTATGGATCTCAAGTTTCGCCGCCAGCATCAGATCGGTGACTATATCGCTGATTTTTACTGCCACGACAAAAAGCTGGTTGTTGAACTGGATGGAGAAGTCCACACAACGGATCAACAACGAAAAAAAGATCACAAGCGCGATGCTTACCTGACCGCAATCGGCATTCAGGTCTTAAGATTCCAAAACCAGGAACTGCTCAACAATCCGAAAACTGTTCTCAACAAAATAGCGGAAACCATCACCTCTCCCCCTGGGAGAGGCCGGGAGAGGGTGAACAGACTTCGCGACCGAAGGGGCGAAGTCCTGTTCATAGACGCCCGCAACCTTGGTTACATGAAAGACCGTGTGCTGCGCGACTTCAAGCCGGAGGATATCGCCAAGATCGCCGATACCTTCCACGCCTGGCAAACACTCCCCTCGCCCTCCGAGAGAGGGATCAGGAGTGAGGAGACAACCCTCCCCTCTCCCTCCGAGAGAGGGGCCGGAGGTGAGGAGATAACCCTCCCCTCTCCCCCTGGGAGAGGGGCCGGGGGTGAGGGTACGAAGTATGAGGACATCCCCGGATTCTGCAAGTCGGCCGACCTCGATGAGATCAAAAAGCACGACTTTGTGCTGACACCGGGGCGCTATGTCGGTGCGCCGGAAGAGGAGGATGACGGCGAGCCCTTTGCCGAGAAGATGGCGCGGTTGACGGCGCAGTTGCAGGAGCAGTTTGCGCGCAGTAGCGAGTTGGAAGAGCAGATCAAGCGGAATTTGGCGGGGCTTGGGTATGAGTGCTGATTGGCCAGTCTATAAAGTGGCCGATCTCGAAGCTGCCAAAAAACTGCTTGTGCAGGATGGCAACCATGGAGAATATCGGCCTCGGAAAAATGAATTTGTTGAAAATGGGACGGCGTTTATAAGGGCGGCTGACCTTGGCTATGGTGCAGTCAAATTTGATGCTGCCGAAAAGATAAACGAAGTTGCTTTCAAGCGCATTCGGAAAGGGGTAGGGGCAGATTTTGATACCATCCTGTCAACAAAGGGAACTGTCGGGAAAATTGCCTTTGTCCCTGAAGGGAGCCCTCGGTTCGTTTGCTCTCCGCAGACCAGCTTCTGGCGATCTCTTGACCATGATTTCATAGATCCCAAATTTCTTTATTACGAGTTGCAGTCAAAGCATTTTCTGAATCAGATTTCGTCAAGGAAAGGCGAAACTGACATGGCTGACTACCTTAGTTTGACAAGTCAGCGCAGTTTAAATATCAGGGTTCCAGACTTATGTGAACAACGAGATATTGCTAGAATTTTGGGGGCACTTGACGAAAAAATCGAACTCAACCGCCAAATCAACCAAACCCTCGAACAGATCGCCCAGGCCATTTTTAAAAGCTGGTTTGTCGATTTCGGACCGGTCAAAGCCAAAATCGAAGCCAAAGCTTCAGGCCGCGACCCCGAGCGCGCCGCCATGTGCGCCATCAGCGGCAAATCTGAGGCCGAACTCGATCAGCTGACAGAAGAACAACGCCAACAACTCTCCGCCACCGCCGCCCTGTTTCCCGATGAGCTGGTGGAGTCGGAGTTGGGGTTGGTGCCGGAGGGGTGGGAGGTGTCTACCTTTGGAACTATCGCAAAAAACATTCGCGCTGGCGTTGATCCAACAAGCGAGTTACCAGAAACACCATATGTCGGGCTGGAACACATAGAGAGGAAACATATCTACCTTACAGCATGGGGACGAGCAGAACAGGTTGACAGCAATAAGTCGAGGTTTTCTACTGGGGACATTTTGTTTGGGAAATTAAGGCCTTACTTTCATAAAGTTAGCTATATGCCTTTTAGTGGCATTTGTTCAACGGACATTTTAGTAGTGCGGGCAATGTCCACTGAGTGGCAAGGCTATGTTCAGTACCAGCTTTTTAATGAGCGATTTGTTGAGTATTCGAACGTAAGAAGTACTGGGACCAGAATGCCGAGAGCAAACTGGAAAGACATGGCTCAATATCCAATGGCAAAACCCTCTTCAGACCTGGCGGCAATATATAATAAAACTGTTATTAATTTTAATGACTTGGCTGCATTGATGGTTCAAGAAACAAATAATCTTGCTACCCTACGCGATACCCTCCTTCCCAAACTTCTGTCAGGTGAGATCCGCATCCCTGAAGCGGAAAAGCTGATGGAGGCGACCGTATGACCGTATGACTAGTAGCCCTGAAGGGTGGGTATTGCCCACCACAAAATACCGTGACTTGGTTAATTCCGGCAAATAATTTGGCGGGTAATGTCCACCATTTCGCAACAACTAAATATAGGTCTGGTGGGCGATCCCACCCTACGCTGGTGCCGCTGTGGTGTTTGAGCACAGCCCCAATGGGCGGATTGAGTGGAAGGGGTGTCAACAGGACACTCAAAGTGTTGCAGAAGCACAAGGAAGCAGAGGTAGCATGATCGTAAAAAGTGACTTAACAGACATTTTGCTCAGCGCGACTTTAAAAGCTAATCGCAAATACGAAAAAATCAGCCGGGGTGCTTGGTTATGCGACTATGGCGTGGAAGGCTTTATGGCAACATTTCTTGCCCTGGAGGTCGCAGAAGTTCTTCAAAGCTGGTACACAACCGGGCATGTCACGCTTGAAGAGCCGGTCTACTCTTTCAACAACTACGCAGAAGCATTCCCCAAACGAGGGCCAAAAAAGACAACCCTACGCGAAGGAGGACGGGTCGATCTTGCCCTGTGGAAAGAGGGCAAAGGTGGTGATCACCTGATTGGTGCCATCGAAGCCAAGCGTGGCTGGAATCCCGATGAAGCCAGGAAAGATATTTCAAGACTTCGCGACCTGCAAAATTACTTTGGAAAAATCCGAGACGGTCAATTGCAATATACGGCTTTTGTCACCTTCCTCTATTCTGGAGATGATCCTGATGGTGGGCACATGGAAGATCTATACACTCGAATAGAAAAGTGGGTTGATGACCATCGGGAAGAGTTCGGTTTATTGCGGGTCAATTTTTCTCCTCGCTGCCATTTGCTGGAAATTGAAGATGAGATTTTCAGAGGTTCTTCAGTTGTCATTGAAGTTGTTTAGGGCGGGCAGAGGCCCAGGAACATAATACTGATTTCATGGCACTGGCGGCGTATTTGACAACTCAAGGCTCCGTCGATTCCACCGAAGCCTTGAGTCGACCGGGCATCCCCAGTCCCTGATGAGGGGAATGGCTCTTAAGAGAGTTTTTGTCAACTCAAAAAATCATATGTAAATTTCAGAAAAAATGATATTTTTTTCTGAAAAATTTACAGGCAAAAAAATATGCAATCAACTGAAAATAAAATACTTTCCAGAATATATGGCCGTGGAAGGGGATGGGCCTTTTCTGCAAAGGACTTCAGTGCCGAGTTTGGAAGCACCAATATCGACAAGGCATTATCCGAACTGACCAGGCAGGGCAAAATCCGCCGTATCTGCCGGGGGATGTACGACTACCCGAAACAGAGCAAACTGCTCGGCCAGCAACTGAGCCCCGATCACGACCAGGTGGCGCGAGCCTTTGCGCGTAAATTCAACTGGCGGATTCTTCCTTCGGGGGACGCGGCACTGAACCTACTCGGCCTCTCTACCCAGGTACCGGGAAGGTTCTTCTACCTGTCCGACGGGCCGAACCGCAAGTATTCGATACTGGGTTACCAGCTGGAATTTAAAAAGACCGCGCTTAAAGAGATCGGCTTCAAGCACCGCGAGAGCGGGCTGATCGTTCAGGCGCTGAAATCACTCGGTAAAGAACGGATCACCCCCGAGGTGATCGAAAAAATTCGCCAGCAGATCGAGCCGGAGAAGTACGGGAAGATTCTGAAAGAGACCAGAACCGTCACCGGCTGGGTTTACGATGCCATGAAGCAGATTTTCCGGGAGGGAGACGTATGATCGTTACCCTTGCTCAATCAGAAACAATCTCCATAGGTGAATGCGAGCATCAAATAGAGGCTTGTCCATGACGGCTCAAGTCAAGCCATGGAAATCGATGGATGAGCAGCTGGAGATCCTGCGGTCGAGAGGGCTGGAAATCGAAGATGCTGACCGGGCCAAACGCTATCTGACACGCCTGGGTTATTACCGCCTGAGTGGTTACTGGTATCCGTTTCGACAGTTTATAGAGGGTGATAGTAGCAACCCTGCAGAAATGCGCAGCGACGATTTTGTGGAAGGGAGCCGATTCAGTGATTTGATACAGCTTTATGTCTTCGACAAGAAGCTGCGCCTGTTAGCGCTGGACGCTCTGGAACGTATCGAAATGGCCCTGCGGGTCGATGTGGCCCATCTGTTGGGAGAAAGTGATGCGCTCGCCCATGAGAACCCGGATTGTTTTCATGGGAATTTTAGCAAAAGACCAAACCACAGAAGCGGAAAAACCGATCATCAATTCTGGCTGGAGAAATACCGGCAGCAGGTTCATCGCGCACGCCATATGCCCCTGGTCTCTCATCATTTGGGAAAATATGAATGCCTCCCCATCTGGGTTGCGATAGAGGTTTGGGATTTTGGTATGTTGTCCAGCCTCTATGCAGGGATGAAACACAATGACAAAATGAGAATCGCCCGGAAATATGGTGTGGCTGACGGGAACGCATTTGCCAAATACCTGAGAAGTTTGAACTTTATTCGGAATGTTTCGGCACACCATGCACGGTTGTGGAATGTGAACGTTGTTGATCGCTCGCCATTACCTCAGGGGCAGCACTGGCAGCAGCTGAACAACGCTCGCCCGTTTTTCTACTTTTGCCTGATGCAGATGTTCCTGCGGGTGATCTGTCCAACGTCAACCTGGGGTGAGCGACTGAATGCGCTGATTGAAGAGGAGTTCCCTACAGTCGAAAATGGGGCTATCAAGGGTGGGGACTTTGGGCTTACCGAGGATTGGCGAACGTGGGAACTCTGGGCATAAAAAAAAGAAAACCGACGCGTACGCAGATAAAATCCACGAAGAGGCGCCGGGCGTGTTGAGTGCAATTATAGGCGTTCTGTGGATTGTGTCAATTGAATATTGCAGAAATGGGGCCGAACTGTGGTGGTGCGTGCGTGCGTAGAGGGTATTCCGCTCCCCAAGTTCCTCTCCGGGCAACTCCGTATCCCCGATACCGAAAAGCTGGTGGAAGATGCCGTATGATCCGTCTGCACTGCACCAAAAAACTGCTGGCCAAGTTGCCATTAACGGAAGACGGTCGTTTACGCAGCCGACAGAATGAACCCGCTGTTACCGGTGACGACGAAAGTCCGCTGTGCGGCTGGCACGCCAACCTGCTCCTGCTACAGCGCCGCCAGTGTGTGCTGTTCGTCCACGACACCACCCGCTTTCCGGTCTTTATCCCGGCGCTCAAAAAAGCTGATTTTGCCGAACTGGACTGGCACTTTCGTGATGGTTTCATGAACACCCTGCTCAAGGTCGGTGCCGAAACGCAACACATGGATGCCGCGGAAAAGCTGCTGGCTCCGCTGGTCTGCGACAACAACTGCAACCGCTCGGTACAGGGAACCCTGAATCAGATGGGGCAGGAACTGGATTTTATGCTCGATTACGATCAAACCTCCGTTACAGAGCTAGCCCCCTACCAGACCGGTGCCTGGCTGGCTGAGCGCCCCTGCACCGTTAAAGGAACGCGTGACTGTATCTGGCCGGGACAAGCGATGTTAAGGCTGCTGGAAAGGACTTACACCGGTCAAGAAGGAGACTGCCATGTCTGAACCGGAATCCCCCTCCGGCGAGTTCATCCTCTACACCACCGAGGACGGCCGCACGCGCGTTGAGTGTCGTTTCGAAGATGAGTCCCTCTGGCTGTCGCAAGCGTTGATGGCCGAATTGTTCGAGACAACGCCGCAGAATATTACCCTGCATCTGAAAGCACTTTACAAGGATGGTGAATTGAGCGAGGAGGCAACTTGTAAGGATTTCTTACAAGTTCGCCAGGAGGGAAGCCGGAAAGTACGGCGAACACTGAAGCACTACAACCTCGAAGCGATTCTGGCCGTCGGTTTTCGCGTGCGTTCGCCCCGTGGCACCCAGTTTCGCCGTTGGGCCAACACCCGATTGCGCGAATATCTGGTCAAGGGCTTCACCATGGATGACGAGCGGCTGAAAAATCCCCCCGTCCCCGGGGCAAGCCCGGTGCCCGACTATTTCGATGAACTGCTCGAACGCATCCGCGACATCCGCGCCAGTGAGCGGCGCATGTACCTGCGAGTGCGCGAAATCTTCAGTCTGGCGGCCGACTATGATCCGACAACCAAAGAGACAACTCAATTCTTTCGTATCATCCAGAACAAACTGCACTATGCCGCCACCGGCCAGACTGCGGCCGAACTGATCGCCAGTCGCGCCGATGCCGCAAAGCCCAATATGGGCCTGACAGTCTGGAAGGGGGAGATCGTACGCAAAGGCGACGTGACCGTGGCCAAGAACTATCTGCACACGGATGAAATCGACGAATTGAACCGCATCGTGGTGATGTGGCTCGACTATGCAGAGGATCAGGCGCGGCGTCGTAAGCAGGTTTTCCTGCGGGACTGGCAGGAGAAACTCGACCAGTTTCTGCAATTCAACGAGCGTAAAGTTCTGCCAGACGCGGGGCGTGTCAGCAAAACGAGTGCCGATAAAAAAGCGGCGCTGGAGTATGAAAAATTTGCCGCACGACGCAGAGAGGCACGTGAAGACAAGGGAGCGGAAGAGACCATCCGACAATTGGAGGCGTTGTCGAAGGAGTAGCCACCGAAGCCTTGAGTCGAC
Organism: Geothermobacter hydrogeniphilus; assembly: GCF_002898515.1. Classification (GTDB taxonomy): domain Bacteria; phylum Desulfobacterota; class Desulfuromonadia; order Desulfuromonadales; family Geothermobacteraceae; genus Geothermobacter_A. Next base: position 17,718 of record NZ_PPFX01000017.1, read on the forward strand.
CGGGTGTTCTCAGTTCTGGACCGAACAGCCGGTTGCAGCAGGGCGAAAAATAACCCGATATTTTGAGGCCATAATGACAATCAGCGAAGACCAACTCGAACAACTCTGCCTCGACTGGTTCAAAGCCGGCGGTTACGAGTATGCCTATGGTCCCGATATTGCCTATGATGGTGACACCCCGGAGCGCAGCGACTACCAACAGGTCGTCCTACTCGGTCGTCTGATCTCATCGCTGCAGAAGATCAACCCCCACATCTCCCGCGAAACCCTCGAAGAAGCCGCCCTGGCCATCAGCAAACCCGAATCCCCGGTCCTCATCCACAACAACCGCGCCTTCCACAAGCTCCTTCTCGAAGGGGTGCCGGTTGAATATGCTCAGCACGCTTCGCACCCTCACCCCAGCCCTCTCCCAGGGGGAGAGGGGGAGGAGCGAGTGTTTGATCATGTGCAACTGATTGATTTTCAGAATGTCGAGAATAACCAGTTTCTGGTAGTCAACCAATTCACCGTACAGGGCACCAAGCAACTGCGCCGCCCCGATATCGTCGTCTTCATCAATGGCCTGCCGATCGCGGTGATCGAACTGAAGAATCCCGCCGATGAAAATGCCGATGTGTGGGATGCCTACAACCAGCTGCAGACTTATAAGGACGAAATTGCCGACCTGTTTGTTTTTAACGAAGCGCTGGTGGTCTCCGATGGGCTGACGGCGCGGGTCGGTTCGCTGACCGCCAACAAAGAGCGCTTTCTCCCCTGGCGCACCATCAGAAACGAAGACGACAAGCCGCTGCTCGAATACGAGCTGGAAAAGGTCGTCAAGGGCTTTTTCGACCGCGATCTGCTGCTCGACTACCTGCGCTACTTCGTGCTCTTCGAACAGGATGGCGAGGTTCTGATCAAGAAGATCGCCGGCTATCACCAGTTTCATGCGGTGCGTGAGGCGGTACGGGTGACGCTGGTCGCCGCGACCCCGGTTGCCAGGGAGATGATCGCCGAACCGCGCGCCACCTGGGGGCGCGAGGTGACACCGGGATGCCGCAAGGCAGGGGTGGTGTGGCACACGCAGGGATCGGGCAAGAGCATCACCATGTGCTGCTACGCCGGAAAACTGCTGCAGCAACCGGAGATGAACAATCCCACCCTGGTGGTGGTGACCGACCGCAATGATCTCGACGGCCAGCTCTACAGCACCTTCTGCAACGCCCGGGAGCTGCTCAAGCAGACCCCGCAACAGGCCGACAGCCGCGAAGATCTGCGCGATCTGCTCGCCGCGCGTCAGTCGGGCGGCATCATCTTTACCACGGTGCAGAAGTTCTCACTCCTAAACGGTGAAGAGCAGCACCCGACCCTGAGTGCGCGTGCCAATATCGTCGTTATCAGCGATGAGGCGCATCGCAGCCAGTACGGCTTCAAGGCCCGGCTCGACACCAGGACCGGCCAATACATCTACGGCTACGCCAAGCACATGCGCGATGCGATCCCCAATGCCTCGTTCATCGGTTTTACCGGCACGCCGATCTCCCGGGAGGACAGGGACACCCGCGCGGTGTTCGGCGACTATGTCAGCATCTACGATATTCAGGATGCGGTCGATGATGGGGCGACGGTGCCGATCTACTTTGAATCACGTCTGGCCAAGCTCGACATCAACCGCGCCGCCATCGAGGAGCTCAACGATGAGGTCGAGGAGGTCATCGAGGATGAGGAGGATGTCTCCCTGCGCGAACGCACCAAGAGCAAGTGGGCGGCGCTGGAGAAGCTGGTAGGCGCCGAACCGCGTCTGAAACAGGTGGCCGAGGATCTGGTGCAGCATTTCGAGGCGCGCACTGCGGTGGTGGACGGCAAGGGGATGATCGTCTGTATGAGCCGCGAAATCTGCGCACTGCTCTACAACGAGATCGTCAAACTCAGACCCGAGTGGCATGACGCCAATCCGGAGAAGGGCGCGATCAAGATCGTCATGACCGGCTCTGCTGCCGATCGCCCCTTATTGCAGCCGCATATCTACAACAAGCAAACCAAGAAGCGCCTGGAGCGCCGTTTCAAGGATGCCAAAGATGATCTAAAACTGGTGATCGTGCGTGACATGTGGCTGACCGGCTTCGACTGCCCGAGCTGCCACACCATGTATGTCGACAAGCCGATGCGCGGGCATAACCTGATGCAGGCCATTGCCCGCGTCAACCGAGTCTTCAAGGACAAGCCGGGCGGGCTGGTGGTGGATTACATCGGTATCGCCAACGAGCTGAAGCAGGCGCTCAAGGTCTATGTCAGCGCGCAGGGGAAGGGAGAGCCGACCCTGAAGGCCGAGGAAGCCCTGGCGATCCTTCTCGAAAAGCTCGATGTCGTAAGGGGGATGTTCCACGGCTTTGATTACAGCGACTACCAGACCCGCGCGCATGAGATCCTGGTGCTGGCTGCCAACCATATCCTCGGCGTCGAGGATGGTAAGAAGCGCTTCCTCGATTCCATGGCGGCGATTACACGCGCGTTCTCGCTGTGCGGCACCCTGGATGAGGCGGAGCCGCTGCGCAAGGAGATCGCCTTCTTCTCTGCGATTCGCGCGGCGATCGTCAAGCACACCACCGTTGACAGCAAGCTGACCGAAGAACAGAAGAATAGTGCGCTCAAGCAGATCCTCGATAATGCGGTAATCGCCGAAGGGGTTGCGGATATCTTTGCCCTGGCCGGGCTCGAGAAGCCGAATATCGCGCTGCTCTCCGATGAGTTCCTCGATGATGTGCGCAATATGAAGAGTCGCAATCTGGCGCTGGAACTGCTGGAGAAGCTGCTGCGCGACTCCATCAAGGCGCGGACGCGCAACAACGTGGTCCTGGAGCAGAAGTTCAGCGAGCGACTGCTGGCGACCTTGAACCGCTACCATGCCCGCGCCATTGAAACGGCTCAGGTGATCGAAGAGCTTATTCAAATGGCCAAGGATTTTCAGGAATCACTCAAACGTGATGAGGCCCTGGGTCTCAACCCTGATGAAATTGCCTTTTACGACGCCCTGGCCAATAACGAAAGCGCCGTGCGTGAACTGGGTGATGAGACACTGAAAAAGATCGCGGTCGAAATTACCGAAAAACTGCGCAACAGCACCTCGGTTGACTGGCAGGTACGGGAGAGTGTGCGGGCGAAACTGCGGAATCTGGTCAGAAGAACCTTGCGGCGCTGGAAGTATCCGCCGGACAAAACCCCGGAAGCCGTAGAGCTGGTGCTGAAACAGGCCGAAGTGCTTTGTGAGGGGTGGAGTTGACGCCCCCCCGCCCCCGCACAAACGACTCAAGACGGGCGCGTATCGGCCACCCCCAACACCACCGTTCCGAGGCGGTCGAGACGTGCGTAGCTGCAAGGCGCCTCACGCGCCGAGGAATGAGGCGTAGCGGCAGCTACGTCGGAATGACGAGGAGCGGGAGCAACGCAGCAGATGCGTGCGTATCGACCGCCCTCGCTCTACACCCCGATGCCGGTGTCGGCTGGGTGGATGGTGGGCAGCAGACGGTTCTGGCGGGTCGCCAGGCTGATGCAGAGCCGCGCCACCAGATCATGCATGATGATGGTGTGGGTGTTGTCGATCCGTTCGAAATAATCCTTGATCTGTCGTTTCTGCGAGAGATCCCCGCTCAGATCGACCAGGATGTCGATCTGTTCGCCGAGGCTGAGCAGTTCCATCGGGTCGAGGGTCGTCATCAGGCCGTTTTTACGGGCCATTTCCAGCCCCGGCGCATCCTCCTCAAGATCACAGACCCCGATCACCTCGATGTAATCGTAGCCGAGCATTTCCCTGAGAAAAGCATGTCCGGTCCGTCCGGCACCAAGCAGCGCCACCCTGACTGATTCCATACGCACCTCCCCATCCACAGCACCACTAAATCAGCATAGCAGAAAACGGGAAGATGGGAAGACGGGGAGAAATCAGATCGACAGATAACTGAGCAGCTCCAGTGCGGCGATCAACAACAGACCTTCAACCACTCTTTTCGGCAGGTCGCGCCGATGACAAAGCCCCCGCCGCCGGGTTGGGCGCCCCAGGTGATTGCGCACGAACCCACGAACCCAGAAAGGAATATCTCCCCGGCGGACAAAGAGATCAAGACAGCATTCCAGTTCAGCCTGACCGGGAGAATGACCATACCACTGACGGTAGGCCAGCACAAACAACTCACGATCACTGCAGCCAAGCCGTCCGGCTACGTGATGAATCAATCCGGCTTCCTGTTTCCGCTTCTTTTCCCGCCCCATAGACAACCCTCAAATTTCCGGGGCCCCTGCTGCCCCCCTCGTTCTACTCTTCGACCGAACGCTTCCGGTCATTAAGGGGGAGTCCGGACTCACACCAGCGGTCAAACCGGGGGCAGGGTATCGACGACGTTGCATGCCCTGCGCCGCTTGGTATACTCATCTGGAAATTCAATATGTTACCCTCATCCAGAAACAGGCCCGAATGACATGACCCTCAACGCCAACGCCAGTCCCGAATGGCTGGAGAATCAATTTCGTCTCTGGCAGGAGGACCCACACGCCGTTCCGGATGACCTCCGCTCCTTTTTCCGCGGCTTCGAGCTGGCGCGTCAGACCGCCGCCACCGAACTGGACGCTGAACGTGCCCTGAAGCAGTCGGCGGTCGACTCGCTGATCTATCGTTATCGCGACCTCGGCCACCTGCAGGCCTGCACTGATCCGCTCAATCCCTGTCCACCGCCTCACCCGGCGCTGGCACTGGAGGCATTCGACCTCGGGGAAGAGGATCTCGACACCTGTTTCCATCCAAGACGTTTTCTCCGCCAGAAGGCAACTCTGCGCGAAATTCTCGACCTGCTGCAGGAAACCTACTGCCGCAACATCGGGGTCGAATTCATGCATATCCAGAACCCGGATGAACGCGAGTGGCTGAAAGAACGGATGGAGAGTGTCCGCAACCGTCCCCGGCTTGGCGATGACCGGAAACTTCGCATCCTGCGCAAGCTGCAGGAAGCCTCACTGTTCGAACTCTTTCTGCACCGCAAGTTCGTCGGTCAGAAACGTTTTTCCCTCGAAGGGGGCGAAGTGATGATCCCGCTGCTCGAATGTATCGCCGAGCACGCGGCGGATCTGCAGATGAAGGATATCGTTCTCGGCATGGCCCACCGCGGACGCCTCAACGTGCTGGCCAATATCTTCGGCAAACCGCTCGCCAACATGTTCGCCGAATTCACCGACAACCTCGAACTCGCTTTTGTCGGCGAGGGGGATGTCAAGTACCACAAGGGTTTTTCCTGCGACCGCCAGTTCCCCGGCGGAGAAACGATTCACCTTTCCATTGCCTCAAATCCGAGCCACCTCGAAGCGGTCAATCCGGTCGTGGAGGGCAAATGCCGTGCCCGGCACAGCAACTACGGCCCCGGTGGACGGCGCAAGGTGCTGCCGATCCTGATCCATGGTGATGCCGCCTTCGCCGGTCAGGGGATGGTGCCGGAGACCCTCAACCTCTCCCAGCTCGACGGCTACCATACCGGCGGCACCCTGCATATCGTCCTCAACAACCAGATCGGCTTCACCACCTCGCCGGCTCACGCCCGCTCGACCCTGTATGCCACCGATGTCGCCAAGATGCTGATGGTGCCGATCTTTCACGTGCATGGCGAGGACCCGGAGGCCGCGGCCTTCGTCGCTGAACTGGCCCTCGACTACCGGCAGTGTTTCGGCAGGGACGCGGTGATCGAAATCATCTGTTATCGGCGCCAGGGACATAATGAAGGGGACGAGCCCTTCTTCACCCAGCCGCTGATGTACGAGAAGATCCGCCGGCGTCCACCGGTCCACGAAGTTTATGCCGCCCGACTGGTCAGCGAAGGGATCGATCCGCAGCGGATTGAACAACAGGCGGCGGAAATCAACCTGCGTCTGGAAGAAGCCCTGCAGGGGGAGGTTGTCGACCAGGCCCCCGGTTACCAGGGAAAATGGAGCAACATCCAGCGGGACTACACGCCGGCCGACATCACCACCGGAACCCCGGTACAGACCCTGCAGAAACTGGCACGCAAGATAACCACCCTGCCCCGGACGTTCACCCCGCACCCGAAGATCGCCCGGCTGCTGGAAAACCGTCGTAAAATGGTCCTCGACGATTCCGGGCTCGACTGGGGCACCGCCGAGGCGCTGGCCTTCGCCACCCTGCTCAGCGAAGGCGTGCCGATCCGCCTCTCCGGCCAGGACTGCCGCCGCGGAACCTTCAATCACCGTCACGCGGTACTGGTCGACAGCAGGAATGGCCAACTCTACGTGCCGCTGGCCTTCCTCTCCTCAACCCAGGCACCGATCCAGGTCTACAACAGTATGCTGTCAGAGAACGCGGTACTCGGCTTCGAATACGGCTATTCTCTTGAAATGCCCGAAGGTCTGACCATCTGGGAAGCACAGTTCGGTGACTTCGCCAACGGTGCCCAGGTCATCATCGACCAGTTCATCAGCAGCAGCGGCTCGAAATGGGACCGCACCAGCGGCCTGGTCATGTACCTGCCGCACGGCTACGAGGGTCAGGGGGCCGAGCACTCCAGCGCCCGCATCGAACGCTATCTGCTGCTCTGTGCCGACAACAACCTGCAGCTCGTCAATCCGAGTACCCCGGCCCAGCTGTTTCACCTGCTGCGACGACAGATGAAGGTCCCCTGGCGACGGCCGCTGATCATCTTTTCGCCCAAAAGCCTGTTGCGCCATCCCGTCTGCCGCTCGAAACTGGATGATCTGTCCAAGGCACGCTTCTGCGAAGTTCTGACCGATAATATTTCCGCCTCAGCTGTCCAGACCGTGCTGATCTGCAGCGGCAAAATCTATTTCGAACTGCTGGAGAAAAAATGGGCCGACCAGCGGGAGGATGTCGCCCTGGTCCGCATCGAGCAGCTCTACCCGCTGCGCGAAGAGGCTCTGCGACAGGCGTTCGACTGCTATCCCAGGGCCAGAGCCTACGCCTGGGTCCAGGAGGAGCCGGCCAATGGCGGCGCCTGGAGCTACATCCGTCCGCATCTGGCCGAACTGCTGGGGACCGACCCGGTCTACGTCGGCCGTCCGGCCATGGCGGCCACGGCGGTCGGCAGTCACCGACAACACAATCAGGAACAAAAGAAACTGATCAGCCTGGCATTCAGCCTGTAAGATCACTGAAGGAGTGGAGACGCATGGAAATCCTGGTTCCCGAAGTGGGTGAATCGATTTTTGAGGCAACCATCGCCAAGTGGCATGTCGCCGAGGGCAGCCGGGTCAGCAAGGATGACCTGCTCTGCGAACTGGAAACCGACAAAATCTCCCTGGAACTGCATGCCGAGGATTCCGGCACCATCCATCTCAACGTGGAGGAAGGAGAAACGGTCAAAATCGGTACGGTGATCGCCACCCTGATCGACTCCAAAAACGTGGCGGAAGCACCCAAACCGACACCGAGACCTGAGAGCGTCGCACCGCAGGCTGAACCGGCTGCGGTTCCAGCCGCTCCCCGGAAACTGGCCGCCGTACCGACACCCGCCGCACCACCACCGCAACCCGCTGTCGCCGGCACGCCGGAGACTGTTGATCTGCCGCACCCGGCCGACGATGACCGCGTCCGCCGAGTGCCGATGAGCCCCATTCGCAGGAAAATAGCCGCCCACCTGCTGGCCGCCCGCCAGCAGACCGCGATGCTGACCACCTTCAACGAAGCCGATATGAGTCGGCTGATGGCCCTGCGCGGCGAGTACAAGGACGCCTTCCAACAGAAATTCGGCATCAAACTGGGGATGATGTCCTTCTTCGTGCGCGCCGTCGTCGCCGCCCTGAAGGCGGTTCCGGAGGTCAACGCCCGCATCGATGGCGACGATATCGTCTACCATGATTTCTATGACATGGGCATTGCCGTCGGCGGAAAAAAGGGACTGGTGGTCCCGGTCCTGCGTGATGCCGACCGGCTGTCGAGCGCCGAGATCGAAACGGCGATTGCCGAATTCAGTCGAAAAGTACAGACCAACAAGCTGACCCTGGCCGATCTCGAAGGCGGCACCTTCACCATCAGCAACGGCGGGGTCTACGGTTCGATGCTCAGCACCCCGATCATCAACCCGCCGCAGACCGGCGTACTCGGCATGCACAACATCATCCAGCGACCGGTCGCCATCGACGGCAAAGTCGAAATCCGGCCGATGATGTACCTGGCGCTCAGCTATGACCATCGGGTCATTGACGGCAGGCAGGCGGTCACCTTCCTCAAAACGGTCAAGGAGTTCATCGAACAGGTCGATGTTTCACTGCTGGACCTCTGAGTGAGGGATTCCGCAGCCCCACAAACCAAAACTCCCCACCACCGTGGCGAGGAGTTTTGGCTCAGATCAAGGCGCAGCCCGATGAGCGCGGAGGCGTAGCGGCAGCTACGTCGCACAAGTGAAGAGGGGTGCAACGCCGAGCTGGGTCAAAAGAACCGCCCCTTACGGCGATTTCTTCAGTCGGGCCAGCTCCTGCTCTATCATTTGCTGAAATCCTCGTTCGCTGCGGTCCCGCAGCAGGCGACCGTTGATGAAAACCGTCGGGGTGCCACGCACCCCGAGGGCACTGCCCTGCTCCTGGTCCCGACTGATAGCCGCCTGAATCGCGGCATCCTTGCGATCCTTGTTGAAACGTTTCATATCCAGGCCGATCTGCCTGGCAAGATCGTCGATTTTCTGCTCATTAAGTTGATTGTAGTTGGCAAAAAGCTGATCGTGCATCTCCCAGAATTTTCCCTGACGACCTGCGGCTTCGGCGGCAATGGCCGCGGCACGCGCATAACGATGCATACTCAAAGGAAAGTTCTTCAAAACCATCCGGACATTCTGCGGATTGTTGGCCTGCACCTTTTTCAGCGTCGGCGCCAGGCGGGCACAGTAAGGACATTGAAAATCGTCGAAAACGATGATGGTGACCGGCGCATCGAGATTGCCGCGCACCGGTGAATCGGTCGTGTCGATCTGCTGAATGACATCCAGCGACAGGTACTCAACACGCTGTTTCCCCTTGCGATACAGCAGCACCAGGCCGTCACTCTGGGGGGTAATTCCGGCAACATCGCTGCCAATCTCGACCGAGCCGATCTGGCGGCCGTCAATCGAATAGAGATAAAGCTTCTCTGCGCCGAGCACAAAATAACTGCGACCGCCGGGGCTGATCACAACCTGCCTGGCCGCCTCAGGAAGATCAATCGCGCGAACCGTTCTCCCCTCCACCTCGGCCCGAACCGCACCGACCGGCAGACAGAGCAGAAACAACAGCAAAAGCAACATTATTCTGGATGACATGAAACCTTCCTTTCCTTCGGGTCGAGGGTGGACAGCGTGAGTTGTCCAGCGGGAACACTTTGTGCCGTTTGCCGGTAACGAACTCACTGAGTCAGGGAAATATTATCAGCTTCGGGCAATGAGTTCGAAAAAAAACAGCCGGAGAAGCAGATGGGCTTCTCCGACTGAGTGGATGTCTCTGGACTTACTTCAGCAACTCCGGATCAATCATCATGTTGCTTCTTCCTCTTGTCTTTGCCACGGTCATCTCCATGGTCGTCGTCAGACGGATCGTCCTCATCGTGGTCACCACGCCCCTTGACGGTTACATCCTGTTCCGCCTGACAGCCGGCATCACTTTGCGCGCTGATCCGCGCCGGGGCTTCATCAAGCTCGATGCGGGCCTTCCATTCATCTCCTTTCACCGGAACACCGGAGGCCAGCAGGCTGCCGGTTTCGGCATCGAAGATCTGCACACTGCCGCCGACGGTCGCTTTGCCCTTGACATCGAGCCGTCCCTTTTTGAAATCATAACTGGCTTTCTTGACCATGAAGGCACCACCCCCCGGACAGGCCGCGCAGATGTCATCCTGCAGTCCGTTGCAGTTTTCATCGATGCCGTTGCCGCACAGATCTTTCATCCCCGGATTGATCAGCGGTTCGGCATCATCACAATCAGAACCGCCGCAGGCGGCATCGGTAAAACCGTCGGCGTCGGCATCGGGACAGGAACTGACACAGCCCTCGTCAACCTGACCGTCACAGTCGTTGTCGATGTTGTCACCACAGACTTCAGCGGTCCCCGGATTGATCGCGGCATCCTGGTCATCGCAGTCCTGCGGCCCGCAACCGGCAGTGCCGTCCACGTTGAAGCCATCATTGTCGGCATCGGTACACTGCGCCGGACAACCGACCGCAGCCGGGTCCTGGCTGTCGATCAGACCGTTGCAGTTATTGTCGATCCCGTCGCTGCAGTTCTCCGCCGCCCCGGGATTGATGGCCGCATTGCTGTCATCGCAGTCGGCCATGGTACCGCAGGCCTGCCCCTCGACATAGAAACCGTCCTTGTCAAGGTCGGTACAGGTCGGCCCGGTATTGCACTGTGGCTCGCTGCCGCAGAAGAAACAGAGGTCATTGGCCTTGTAGGCCGATTTCGCCGGGGTCGGGTCCGACTTGCTGCCGGTGGTATGACAAAGGGTACAATCACCGGTGAAAGGCTGGGTCTGACTGCAGAAGGTATTGACATCCTTGCCGAAGGATGAAAAAGCCAGGGCACTGCCCGCCCAGACAAGTCCCGTGAACAAAATAAGTGCTGCAGTCATCAGTTTCCCGGTTTGATGGTTCATGAGTGTCTCCTTGCGTTTCGCCGGTCAGGTCTGTGACCACCGACATGAAAATGAGGGGGAATGGTGAGAAAACCGAGGATCGGGTCTCAATCATTGGGAATGATTCTAGACCGGGAAACGTGATGCCGCCGAGGGTATTCAACGCACAAAAAAGACGGCTGATGGACATCGCCGGCTGCACAGAACAACTCCGGCAACTTCGTTTCCGCACAGTTGCCCATCCGGGTCGAAGGATGACTCCTGCAAGCCGGGTTTCATAACTTATCCCTGAATCAGTGAGTCCCTTGGCGGCGAATAGCGCAAGTCATTGACCTGCCTGAGCTTCCCAAAAATCACCAGCGAACCTATGGGTGCGCTTCAGATTTTTGGAAATCCCATTCAGGCCAAGCACTTGCACTCTCCATCCAACAGGAACCCACTGATTCAGGTTTATGAATTCAGCTGTGTGACGCCCATTTGTTCGCTTGCGGTTCATTTTCAACTTGCATATTTTTCACCCGCCCCTAAAATGTCGACATTCGACATTCAGAGGAGGCAGAATGGGAATTCCCAAGACGACCTACAAGGATTACGTGATCAGGCATATCTATGACGGCATCATGAATGACCGCTACCCGGCCGGCGAGAAGATTCTCGAACAGGAGCTCTCGCTTGAACTCGGCATCAGCCGTGCGCCGGTCCGCGAGGCACTGCGGGAACTGGTCGGCGAGGGCCTGCTCAGCCACCAGGCCCAGCGGGGTCACTTCGTCACCCTGCTCACCAGCAGCGAAATCGTCGACGCCTACCAGACCCGTGGTGTCATCGAAGGCTATGCCGCCGCCCTGGCCGCTCCTGCCCTGGCGACAAACGACCTGCAGCAACTGCGGCAACTCTGCAAGCGCATGGAAAATCATGCCGCCAGGCAGCAGCACCGTGAACTGATCGAACGGGGAGAAGAGTTTCACGGCCTGATCCTCGCTCACTGCCCCAATCGTGAACTTTACCATTTCGGGGATCGACTCAGCCGCAAACTGCACATCCTCTTCTGCCGCCACTGGGGGACCCTTTACCGGCCGGAAGAGGTCGCCGCCCGGCACCGCAATATCGTCGACTGCCTGCAGCGGCAGGATCCAGCTCTCATTGAACAGGCCATCAGAGACCACTACTTTGAAACCGGGCGCAAAATCGCCGCGCTACCGACCCATTGAAAGGAACCGACATGTCAACCAACAGTGTTCACGAGGTCCATCTCAACCTCAATGTCCGCGGGCTGCCCCTCTCGGCGACCCTTGAGATCAACGAACTCTCCAACCGCCTGCTCAAGGAAGGGCGACGAGTCTACAAACTCGGACTCGGCCAGTCCCCCTTCCCGGTCCCGCAGCCGGTCGTCGAGGAACTGCGCGCCAATGCCCACCAGAAGGACTACCTGCCGGTACGGGGTCTGGTGGCCCTGCAGGAGGCGGTGGTCGATTACTTCGAGCGGACCCAGTCCCTCGTCTACCGCCCCGAGCATGTGCTGGTCGGCCCCGGGTCAAAGGAGCTGATGTTCATCCTGCAGCTGGTCTACTACGGCGATCTGGTCATACCGACTCCGAGCTGGGTTTCCTACGCTCCCCAGGCCCACATCGTCGGCCACCAGGTGTGCTGGGTGCCGACCCGCGAGGACAACAACTGGCTGCTGACCCCGGCGGAACTGGAACGGCTCTGCGCCAAGGATCCGACCAAACCGCGCATCGTCATCCTCAACTACCCCAACAATCCGACCGGCTACAGCTACAGCGACCAACAGCTGCGGGAACTGGCCGCTGTCGCCCGCAAGCACCGCATCATCCTGCTTTCCGACGAAATCTACGGCGAGCTGCAGTTCGACGGCGGGCACACCTCCATCGCCCGCTACTACCCCGAAGGAACCATCATCAGCAGCGGCCTGAGCAAGTGGTGCGGGGCCGGCGGCTGGCGGCTGGGAACCTTCATCTTTCCCAAGGAACTCGACTGGCTGCTCGAAGGCATGGCCGCCGTCGCCAGTGAAACCTTCACCGCCACCAGCGCCCCGATCCAGTACGCCGCGATCCGGGCTTTCAACGGCGGCACCCGCATCGAACGCTACCTGTGGCAGTCACGCCGCATCCTGGCGACGCTTGGGGACTACATCCACCAGCGCCTGGTCAGGATGGGGCTGCAACTGGCTCCGCCGCAGGGCGGCTTCTACCTCTTCCCCAATTTCGAACCGCTGCGGGAAAAACTGGCCACCAGGGGAATCAGCACCAGCCCGGAACTCTGCACCCGACTGCTGGATGAAACCGGAGTGGCAATCCTCCCCGGAACCGCCTTCGGCCGCCCCGAGGAGGAATTGACCGTGCGCCTCGCCTACGTCGACTTCGACGGCGCCCGCACCCTGGCCGCTGCCGAACAGGTCCCGGGGGGCAAGGACCTCGACGAGGCCTTCCTGCGCCAGAACTGCGAAAAGATTGTTACCGCGTTTGATCTGATTGAGGAGTGGCTGGGGTAAAAACGTGGGGCGGAAGCAGATGGGCGGATATCGGCCGCCCCAGCACAAACGGTTCGAGGCGGTCGAGATTCATGCAGCTGCAAGGCACCAGAGGATTGAAGGCTGAGGGTAACGCAGCAGATGCGTGCGTATCGACCACCCTCGCAGAAAAACCGCGGGGTCGCGGCCCCGCTCGCCGCCTTCCTCTTTTGCTGGCCCAAAAGAGGAAGCAGAAAAGGGCCATCGCCTGCGGCGGGCATGGTCATTACACCCTGCCAACCATGCTGATAACGGAACCCGCGGCGCTCTCGTTGCCACGCCCGGCAGTGGTACGTGAACCTGTCTACGCGGGGTGGCAGACAAACGGGCTACACAGAGGAACCATTAAAACCAAAAGGCGCAATGCCGTAGTCGTTTCTCTTCAGCAACACTGCTGCAAGGCGGTCGAGATTCGTGCAGATGCAAGGCGCCCGAGGTCTGAAACCACAGGCGTAGCGGCAGCTACGTCGAGGATTGAAGACCGAGGGTAACGCAGCAGATGTGCGGATATCGGCCGCCCTGCTACCCTGCTACTTAATAGGGACGACCAGGATGGGTCGCCTCGTTTTCCTCAACACCTTCTCCGCGACACTGCCGAGAAAGGTATGTGACACCAGACCCTTGCCGTGCGTGCCGCAGATGATCAGATCGGGGTCGAGCCGGTCGGCGACCGAGAGGATGGTCGCCGCCGGTCGTCCGTAATGGACCTCGATACCGGCGATCCGCTGCAGATCCTCGGGATGATCCTGCAACTCGTCAGCGGCAAACTTCTCCAGCCGCTGGCGGATGGTCTCGATCAGCGTCTCCCGGTTGGCCTGCTCCAGCTTCACGAAGGTTTCCTCCCCCATCACCGCCGCGACATAGTTCTCCATCGCCGGATCCATAGCCGGCATGACGTGCAGGATATGGATGACGGCATCGTAGCTGCGTGCCAGGCTCACGGCATGGCGAAAAGCGTGGGCCGAGTTATCCGACAGGTCGGTAGCATACAGCAGGGTGTGATAACCAGGAATCATCAGACGTCTCCTTTCAGGCCACGACCGTAGACCGCCGCTGACGCAGTTTCTGCCAGGCGATGACCAGGCCGAGGACGATCAATCCGGGAATATAGGCGATGTAGTGGTTTTCGATGCCGAGCAGTTCACCGAAAAAGTCAGGCCGGAACATCATCGCCGCAACCAGCAGCAACAACGGCACATCCCACCAGCGGTTGCGCCAGGCGAACCAACCCTGGGTCGCGCCGGCGAAGGCGAAGGCCCCCAGGCAGGTCATGACGAAGATCAGGATCGCCAGCCCCCAGCTGTTGATGTTCCACAACAGCAGGTCATGATTGAAAATGAACATGAACGGCAGGATCGCTGTGCGGATATCGTACATGAAGCCCTGTAGCCCGGTCGGGATCGGTTCCGACCGGGCGATGGCACTCGCCGCATAGGCCGCCAGTCCGACCGGGGGAGTATCATCGGCGAGAATGCCGAAATAGAAACAGAACAGGTGCGCCGCGATCAGGGGCACCACGAACCCCTGGTCGCCTGCAATGGTGACAATGACCGGAGCGGTGAGACTGGCCATCACGATGTAGGTGGCGGTGGTCGGCAGCCCCATGCCGAGCAGCAGGCTGGCAAAGGCGGTGATACCGAGCATGGCATAGATATTCCCCCGGCTCAGGGTATCGATAACATCGGTAATCAGTCCCCCCAGGCCCATGGTCACCACACCGACGATAATCCCGGCCGCCGCCGTCGCCACCGCCACGCTGACCATGTTACGCGCCCCGGCCACCAGCCCCTGGTAGATCTCCGACAACCCCCGCCGGAATCCTTCGGCGACCGTCCCTTCACCGCGCATCTTTGCCCGCACCACATGCTGTAAGGCCATGATCAGCATCAGCACCACAGTCGCGCGGAAAGCAGCCAGGTCCGGGGAATGACGGGGGATGATCAGTTCGTAGAGCAGCACCAGCAGCGGCACCAGGTAATGCAGACCGTTGACCAGGGTGTGGAAGAAACGGGGCAGGTCGGCCTTGGGCAGCCCGCGCAGACCGAGCTTGTTGGCCTCGATATGGGTCAGAAAGAAGAGTGTCGCGTAGGAGGCGAAAGCCGGTATGGCGGCCGCCTTGCAGACTTCAAGATAGGGGATATTGACATACTCGGCGATGATGAAGGCCGCCGCCCCCATGATCGGCGGCATGATCTGTCCGTCGGTACTCGCCGCGACCTCGATGGCCGCCGCCTTCTTGGCCGGATACCCGACCTTCTTCATCAACGGAATGGTAAAGGTACCGGTGGTGACGACGTTGGCGATTGAGGACCCCGAAACCAGCCCGGTCAACCCGGAACTCATCACCGCCGCCTTGGCCGGTCCGCCCTTGTAACGACCCAGCAGGCTCATCGCCAGATCGATGAAGAACTTGCCGCCGCCGGCCTTCTCCAACATCGCCCCGAAGAGGACGAAAAGAAAAACAATGCGGGCCGAAACATCGAGCGGAATACCGTAAATTCCCTCGGTGGTCAGAGATATCTGGGTGATGTACCGGTTGATGCTGACCCCCTTGAAGGACAGGAAATCAGGCATATAGGGGCCGAAGAAAGCATAGAGGGAAAAGAAAATGGCGATGATCGGCAAGGCGGGGCCGATGGCGCGCCGCGTCGCCTCAAGCAGAAACAGCACCAGCAGGATGCCGAACAGCAGATCACGCGGAATCGGCGCCCCGATGCGGGTTGCCAGGTCTTCATAATCGACGGCGATATAAAGGGCCGCGGTGACGGCCAGCAGAGCCAGAACAAGATCGGCCCAGGGGATTTTCTGTTTTTCCCCCAACCAGCGCAGACCGGGAATCGTTACCGGGCGCCTGAGGGTCGGATAGGCCATGAAGACGATGGCGAAAGCGAAAGCGAGATGAATCGCCCGGGTATAGGTGGAATCGATCAGCAGCCAGCTGGCCAGGGAGAGCTGAAACAGCGACCAGCAGAGGGCAACCGCCGGCAACAGACAACGTGTCCAGTCACGCGGCCGGCGCAGACCATACTCCTCTTCCTCCAGCAAACGACGGGCTTCATCACTGCCCGCTGATTCCGGTTGCGGCATCGGTTTGGACATTACAGCCTCCGCTGGGTCAGGAATGACTGAACCCCGAGAGAACGAAGCGGCAGGAGCCGGCCGGCTCCTGCCGAAAAGTGATTTTACCGAAGCAGACGTCTATTTGAGCAGACCGACCTCCTTGTAATATCTCAACGCCCCCGGATGAATCGGCGCCGAAAGACCCTGCAGCATGCTTTCCTTGGTCAGGACCGCATAGGCGGGATGCAGTTTCTTGAATTCCTCGAAGTTCTCGAACACTTCCCTGGTGATCGCATAGACCACGTCGTCAGGAACATCAGCACTGGTGCAGAGAGTCGCTTTGACACCGAAGGTCGGAACATTTTCCTTGTTCGTCACCCCGGGATACTGACCGACCGGGATGAAGGAGGGCGCATAATAGGGGAACTGGGCCACCAACTTGTCGACAATCGGCTTCGGCACCTCGACAAAGTTGACCTTGCGGGCGCCGGCAACGGCTTCCTTGACCGAACCATTGGGATGGCCGACGGTGTAGAAGAAGGCGTCGATACGACCGTCCTGCAGCATACCGGCCGACTCGGCGGCCTTGAGTCCCTCGGCCTTCAGGTCCTTCTTGTAATCGATGGCGGCGGCATTGAGCAGGTCGATGGCATTACCACGCTGACCGGAACCGGGGTTGCCGATATTGACCACCTTGCCCCTCAGGTCGGCCACGGTCCTGATGTGCTTGTCGGCGGCGGCGACAATGGTCACCGACTCGGGATGGATGGAAAAGACCGCCCGCAGTTTCTTGAATGGTTTGCCTTCCCAGTCGGCGGTGCCGTTGTAGGCCTGGTACTGACGGTCGGACTGGACAATGCCGAACTCTAGGTCGCCGCTCTTGATGGCGTTGATGTTGAAGACCGAACCGCCGGTCGATTCGACGGTGGCCCGCAGGTTGTAGAGCTTGCGCTTCTTGTTGACCATCTTGGCGATGGCGCCGCCGGTCGGATAGTAGACCCCGGTGACCCCCCCGGTGCCGATGGTGACGTAACGCACCCTGGCCGCCGACGACGTCAGCGGAATAAAGCTGAGAGTCACCAGCAGGGACAGACAGGCAATCCAGAAACGTTTTTTCATTGTTCGCACCTCCTTTTTCGCGGTGAGTTGACCATGAAGTCCTGTAGCGGACAAATCAGGCATAGAGCTGAAATCACACAGATTCCAACTATAGCAGGGGTCATCTGGCTTGCAACACGGCCACCGGTAAAGAGGCATCAAAAAGAATTCAGCCGCCGGATAAAGGCCTTGAGCAGACCGAAATTGCGATTGTTGAATTCGAACGTCAGGCGCGGCAGGGCCAGCAGGTCGGGCTGGTCCTGTTCCTTGGCAAGCGGTCCGGTGAGACGAAAATGACTTCCCGGAGCAAGAATCTGGTGAAATTCATCCGTCAGTATCCGCAGATGATCGGTGTCAAGCGGCTTGTTGAGGCGAATCACCAGGATCTTGCCGACAAAACGCATCGAATGGTAAACGCGATAGAACTCATCGATGTACGCCACCGCCTCGGCCGGATCGCGGGTGATGGAGAAGAGACTGAAATCCTCCCCCGAAATCAGTCCCTTCTTGAGCAGGGTATCACGGGTGAACTGAAACCACTGCTCCCAGTAATCCCCCTGGTCATCATCGATCATCACCAGCGGGATCGGCGGATTCTTGCCGGTCTGGATCAGGGTCATGATCTCCATCGCCTCGTCCATGGTACCGAATCCGCCGGGGAAAAGTGCCACGGCATGCGCTTCCTTGAGAAACGCGACCTTGCGATTGAAGAAGTACTTGTAGACGATGACCCGGTCGTTGTTGCCGCCCATGACCGGGTTGGTCTCCTGCTCAAAGGGAAGGCGGATATTGACCGCGAACGAGTTGTCCGCCCCCGCCCCTTCGTTGCCGGCCTGCATGATGCCGCCGCCGCCGCCGGTGATGACCATGTAATCGTGTTCGGCGAGCATCCGGGAGAAGTCAACGCACTTGCGGTAGATCGGCTCCTCAGGTGCGGTGCGCGCCGAGCCGAAGATGGTCACCTTCTTTCGCCCCCGGTAGGGCCCGAAGACCTTGTTGGTATAGCGCATCTCCTTCATGGTGGTACGCATCAGTTTCAGGTCGGCCAGGTAGTCGGTATCCTGCCCGGCCTTCAACGCGCTGAGAATCATTTCCCGAATAATCTTGGGATGATGGACCCCGACACGGTTCACCAGGTCCTCAATCATCTCGTCAATTTCACCATTGCTTCGATTGAAGTGAAGTTCCATACCTATCCCTTCTGCAGGCCGGGAATACTCCCGGAAAAGAAGCGCAATTATAGCATAAACCTGAATCAGTAGCTCATACCGGATGAAGAGTGCAAGTGCTTGGCCTGAATGCGGTTTTCAAAAAGCTGAGGCGCACCCATAGGTTCGCCGGTGATTTTTGGAAAGTGCAGGCAGGTCAATGACTTGTGCTATTCGCCGGAAATGAGTTCACTGATTCAGGTTAGTCGTTAACGACGATCCAGAAAGTTTCGTGACGCCAGGCGATCAGCTGCAATCCAGATGCCGCGCAGGCTGGAGCCGGCATAACGCCGGTCGTATTCAAGATAGAGCGCCCGCAGCTCTTTTTCGAGGTGATAAAATTCCTCCCGCTGAGCCGCATCAAGACGCTCTTCGACCGCTTCACAGAGGAACGTGACACAATTGAAGGGCCGTCGCTGCGGCGACCAGAGACAGCCGCCCGGACCAAGCAGGGGGCAGGTGGAGGAAAAATCGGGCTGGGGAACAGGGTCATTGCGCAACAGGAAGGCCAACAGGTTTGCCAGGGTGACGTGATGGAGCCCCCTGGCGCAGCAGGCGCCGAGGCAGTCGCGGCAGAGTTCCGACCCGCCTACGCTCAGGAAAAAATCATGCATCCGCCCCTGCAGACGTTCGATCCGGTCGATCCGGGCCTCCAGCCAGCGTCGTTCGGCATCAGGCAGCGCGGCGACTTCGGTCGTCAGGCGGGCGAGGATGGTCTGCCAGCTGTGCTCAAGGGAGTGAGGGGACGTCATGAGGGAAGGTTCCAATATTTCCAACCGTATTACGCAGAAACAACGCAGCGGCTGCGTGCGTATCGGCCGCCCTCGCAGAAAACCCGCGGGGTCGCGGCCCCGCCCGCCGCCTTCCTCTTTTGCTGGCCCAAAAGAGGAAGCAGAAAAGGGCCATCGCCGGCGGCGGGCATGGACACTGCCCCTTGCCAACCATGCTGATGACGAAACCCGCGGCGCTCTCGTAGCACCGCCCGGCAGTGGTGGTACGTGAACCTGTCTACGCGGGGAGGCAAACTAGCGGGCTGCGCAGGAAAACCATGAAAACCCGAAAGAATACAACCCATATTCCCCGGCATTTCAGCCCCCGCACCACCGTTGAGAGGCGGATGCGTATCGGCCGCCCCAGCAGAAACGGTTCGAGGCGGTCGAGACGTGCCCGAATGCAAGGCGCCTTCCGACTGAAGGAGTGAGGTGTAGCGGCAGCTACTCCGCAACGACTGAAGGCGGAAGCAACGCCGCAGGCGGGTGCGTATCGGCCGCCCTCGCGACAAAAAAGTGGCCGAAGAGGGCCATAAGCCGGGTCCTGTCCCCCACCGCGGTTACCCCCAGCGGGGTGGTGATCATTCATCTAGGACCGCCGTTGCCGACGGCCTCAAGCAGCCTACCCGGGAGTCTCGGACGGGCCGCCCTCAAACACTCCCCTATTCGGCCTTGCTCCGGATGGGGTTTACCGAGCATCCGACGTCACCGCCGGACCTGGTGAGCTCTTACCTCACCCTTTCACCCTTACCACGTCTACGCCGAAGCGTTTCAGCGGCGGTCTTCTCTCTGTGGCACTTTCCCTGGGGTCACCCCCGGTTCCCGTTAGGAACCATCCTGCCCTGCGGAGCCCGGACTTTCCTCCCGCCCGCCATGACAGCGGGCCGGCGATCACCTGTCCCTCTTCGACCACGATCCAGGCTGTCCCTAGCCCTGTTCGGTCTGCACGTAGATCAGCCGATTGCAGTGCGGGCAATATTGCGGCTTATCCAGTTTGAAAAGACTGTTGTAAAGCTGTGGCGGCAGCTGCATATTGCAACCGGTACAAGCACCGTTGCGCGCCTCGACCACCGCCATCCCGCCGCGCCGCGAGATCAGGGTCTGGTAGCGCTTGCGCACTCCGGCCGGGATCCGTTCCAGCAGGCTCTCCTTCCTGCCGTTCATTTCAGCGACACTGGAGGAGAAGCCGGCCATTTCCTGGTCGACCTCGGCCTGCCGGGCCTCGACGGTCGCGGCCAGAGAGGCGAGCTCCTGCTCTTTTTCGGCACGGTCACTGCCGAGAGACTCAAGCTGCCGATCGACCTCGGCCAACTGCGCCTGCAGATCCCGAATCATCGCCTTGGCGGTGTCAATTTCCTTCAGCACCGCGACATACTCTTTCTGGGTCTTGATGTCGGGCAGGCGGGCGTCGGAACGCTCGATATTCCGCTCTTCCTGGGCGATGGCGTCATTCAACTCGCGACGACGGGTCTGAAAACCTTCCATCTCGTCGGCCAAACCGTCAACCATCTCCTGGACCCGGGCCATTTCCAGACGCTGTCCGGAAATGGCGCTTTCGAGCTGCCGGCGCTTTTCATCCAGCTTAATCAACTGCTGGTCAAGGCTCTGCAGCTCCCGCAATACAACTAGCTTCTCTTGCAAGGTTCAAACCTCCGCACTTCGGGTTCGGCCCGAATCGGCGGACACGCGACATGGCCGTCCAGACAGGACATGGCCACGGGAAAATGCCCGCAAACCCGGGGTGGACAAAAAAACAGGGGATCAGATCACCTGAAAAGGTTCCTTCTCCCCCGACATCGAAACAAACTCAACCGGCCATTGCCGTTGTTCCGCGATTGCTGACAACGCAGCCCGCAGGTCATCCACGGCCGGCTGTTCAGTACCGAAATGTCCGGCATCGAGCAACCCGAGACCCAGCTGCTCGGCACTGCGGGCCTCATGGTACTTGATATCGCCGGTCACCAGAACATCTGCCCCCCGACGCGCTGCTTCATGAATCAGAAAGGCGCCGCTGCCGCCGCAGACGGCCACTTTTTCGACCGGTTGTCGCGGATCTCCGACCAGCCGCAGATGATCGAGAGCCAGGGCATCCTTCACCTGACGGGCGAAGGTTTCAAGACTGATTTCGGCTGATAACCGACCGATGCGGCCGAGACCGATATCCTCCCGCCGGTTCTGCAGCGGAAAAAGGTCGTAGGCAACGTCCTCATAGGGATGTGCCTTGATCAGCCGGTTGATGACCCGCCCGCTGAGTTCAGCCGGTACGGCCACTTCCAGGCGCCACTCCGGGGTCCGTTCCCGTTCACCGGGGCGGCCGATAAACGGGGTGCAATCAGGACCGGCGCGAAAACTTCCCTCTCCGGAAACCCGAAAAGAACAGCAGTCATAAGCCCCGATCCGCCCGGCGCCGGCGGCAAACAGGGCCTCAGCGACGGCATCCTGATGGCCGTCCGGGATGAAAACCACCAGTTTCAGCAACTCGCCTTCCCGTCCGCCCAGCAACGGCTGCGTCCCGTTCAACCCGAGTCTGTCCGCCAGCCAGTCGTTGAGGCCGGGACAGGCGCGATCAAGGTTGGTGTGAGCACAGAGGACGGCAACTTCGGCGCGAATCGCGGCAAAGACTGAACGCCCCGGTTCGTCACCCGGACTGACCCGTTTCAACGGCTTGAACAACAGCGGATGATGGGCGATCAGGGCCTGGGCGTCAGCAGCGACGGCCCGTTGCACGGCCGCTTCATTGACATCCAGGCAGATCAGAACCCGGTGTACTTCAGACCCCGGATCTCCGACCTGCAGGCCGACATTGTCCCAGTCCTCAGCCAGCGCCGGGGGGTACAATCCGTTCAGGGCGCCGAGCAGATCATGAATGCGTATGGTGCGTTCTTTGGCCATGGCAAAGAAAAAGAGTGCAACTCTAGGGTTGCACTCTTTTTGACTCTTTCAAGAGAAGGTATGCAGATATGAGGTGGTGACTCATGTTCTCCCTGTGGTGGGCCCACCAGGACTCGAACCTGGGACCAACCGGTTATGAGCCGGTGGCTCTACCAACTGAGCTATAGGCCCGCTATTACAAACGCGAAGAGGGTAGTTTATTCAGAACGCCGAAGGCTGTCAAGAGCAGAGCGTTTTTTTCATCACCGGACCCTCAGCGTTCCGGAACCTCGACAAAACTCTTCAGACGCTTGGCCCGGCTCGGATGACGCAACTTGCGCAGGGCCTTGGCCTCGATCTGCCGGATACGTTCACGGGTGACCTGAAAATCCTGGCCGACCTCCTCCAGGGTGTGATCCGACTTTTCACCGATACCGAAACGCATCCGCAGCACCTTTTCCTCACGCGGGGTCAGGGTGGCCAGCACCTTGGCGGTCGAATCGCTGAGATTGCCCTTGATCACCGCCTCCAGCGGGGAAACCACCGCTTTGTCTTCGATGAAATCACCGAGAGAGGAATCTTCCTCTTCACCGATCGGGGTTTCGAGACTGATCGGCTCCTTGGCGATCTTGAGGACCCGGCGCACCTTCTCCAGCGGCAGCTCCATGCGCTCGGCGATCTCCTCCGGAGTCGGCTCGCGACCCATCTCCTGGACCAGCTGACGACTGGTGCGGATCAGCTTGTTGATGGTCTCGATCATGTGTACCGGGATGCGGATGGTGCGAGCCTGATCGGCGATGGCGCGGGTGATCGCCTGACGGATCCACCAGGTGGCATAAGTCGAAAACTTGTAGCCGCGCTGATATTCGAACTTGTCGACCGCCTTCATCAGGCCGATATTACCTTCCTGGATCAGGTCGAGGAACTGCAGTCCGCGGTTGGTGTATTTCTTGGCGATGGAAACCACCAGCCGCAGGTTGGCTTCAACCAGCTCGGTCTTGGCCTGTTTGGCCTTCCATTCGCCCTTCTGCACCTCTTTCAACGACTCGACCAACTCCTCGGGAGCGAACCCCGACTCCTCCTGCACCTTCTTGAATTTCCGCTGGGCCCCCTTGAGGCGCTTCTCGACCACCAGCAGGGTATCGATCGGCACCTTCAATTCCTCGGCGATGGCACGCGCCTCATCATCATTTTTGCGCATCCTGCGCAACAGGGTCTTGATTTCACGATGCGGGCGGCCGAGCTCCTTTTCACAGGCGGAGACTTCGGACAATCCCTTCTTGACCTGTTTGCCCAGCTCCTTGAGCCGATCGACGATCTTGGCCACCTGGTGGTCCTTGAGCCGCACCTGGCGCAGCAGATCGGCAATCCGCTCACCCAGCTCGCGGGATTCTTCTTCCAGCCGCTCCTTCTCTTCCTTCGGCAACTTCGGGGTCGCCAGGCGCTCCCGTTTTTCGCGCAGGCTGGGGTTCAGTTCGGCGATTTCCGCAATCAGCGTCTGCACCCTCTCCTGCTGCCGGGCGGCCGCTTCACTGCCTTCTTCCTCGTCATATTCCTTGGTGATTTCAGCCACGCCGATCTGCCCCTTGTTGAGCCGCTCTCCAAGGGCAATCACCTCGCGGAAGGCGATCGGGGTTTTCAGAATCACCCGCGTCACCAGGGCTTCGCCCTCTTCGATGCGCTTGGCGATTTCCACCTCGCCCTCGCGGGTCAACAACGAAACCTGCCCCATTTCCCGCAGGTACATACGCACCGGGTCACTGGTGCGCCCCATGGTGCCGGCCTCGAACTCTTCTTCCTCGTCATCCCGGGACGGGGTATCGAGTTCCGCCTCCTTGCGATTGGTGGCCTTCGTTTCGGAATCGACAACTTCAATATCCATCTCTCCGAACAGGGTCATGACACTGTCGAGCCGTTCCGATCCAACCATGTCCGAAGGCAGGATATCGTTGACCTCATCGTAGGTCAGGTAGCCTTTTTCCTTGCCGAGATCGATCAGTTGCTGAACTTCATCCATCGAGGTTTTCTTCGACATGCCTCGTATTCTCCTCGTCGCGACCACAGGTCGCTTTTATGAATTAAGATTATCGGTCCGCCCCCTTGAGACGCTGACCGAGTTCCGTCATTTTCCTGTTCAATGCGACAAGGTCGTCGCGCGGACCGGAACGCTCAACCTGGGCGATCCGCTGTTTGAGCTTCTTCATTTCCTTTTTGATCGCGCTATCTTCAATCCCTTTGCGACAGTTGGCGAAAATGGCCTCCAGGTCATCACCGAGAGCATCCGGGTTTTCCTTAAGGATACCCGACAAAACCTCCTTTTGCTGTCCATCAAGCTCAGTCGACTCCAGCAAATCCGCCGGGTCGGCTTCGGGATGACGACCGAAAACGCGGACCAGGGCTGAGATATCAGGATGCAGCAACTCCTCCGGGTTCACGAGTTGCTCCAGCTGCGGCAGAAACTCCCGGTTCACCAGCAGCAGATGCAACAGCATCCGTTCGGCCTTGGTCGGTCCTTCCCGGTGCGACGGTCCAGGGAGGCCGGGCCCCTCGGGCAATGGCCCCGAAGGAGATGGCTCAACCGGGAACGTCTCCGGAAGAGGCGGCGCCATCTGTGCCGCCATCACGGGACGTGACCGCTGCAGTTCGCCGAGCTTGCGCTGCAGCAGGTCTTCCGCCAGGCCGGTGCGACCGGCCAGCTGCTTCAGGTAGAGGCTACGCTCAATCTCTCCCGGCAGCAGGCCGATGCGCTGCAGAATCTCGTCCACCCCCCTGGCCTGTTCGGAGACCCCGCTGCCGGCAACCAGCAGGCGATCCATGTACCATTCCAGAACCGGCCGGGCCCGGGCCAGGCAGTTGTCAAACGCCTCGCGACCGGCACCGGCAAGAAAGGAATCGGGATCCTCGCCGGGAGCCAGATTGACGATCTGGACCTCCAGCCCTTCCGGCAGGGCGACCTCCATCGCCCGCAGGGCCGCCGTCTGCCCGGCCTGATCCTGGTCAAAGAGCAGCACCAGCTTCTGCGCGTAACGCTTCAGCAGCCGGGCATGGTCCAAGGTCAATGCCGTGCCGCAGGTGGCGACGGCCTGGGTGATTCCCGCCCGGTGCATGGCCAGCACGTCGAAATACCCCTCGACCACGATCGCCATGTCGCTGCGCCGCATCGCTTCCTTGGCGCGGTAAAGCCCGTAGAGAACCCGGCTTTTATGATAAATCGGCGACTCGGGCGAATTGATATACTTCGCGCCGCCTCCGCTCAATATCCGACCGCCGAAAGCGACCACCTGGCCGTAGTGATCGAAGATCGGAAAAATCAGCCGCCCGCGGAACAGGTCGTAGTCCCCGCGACCCTGCTTGCCGGGACGAACCAGTCCCAACCGCCTCGCCGGATCGATATCGAGCCCCTTCTCCCGCAGGTGAGTCAGCAGCGCATCCCAACGGTCCGGGGCATAGCCGAGCTGGAACGCCTGCGCCATCTTCTGCCCGTAGCCGCGCGTATTCAGGTACTGCTGGGCAGCGCCGCCAACCGATTTCTGCAGCAGCATCTGCTGATAGAACCCGCAGGCCACCTCGTTGAGACGACGCAGTTTCTCGTTCTCGCGACGAGCGGCCTCCTGCTCCGGCGAGAGGCGTTCCTCGGCAATTTCGATACCGGCCTCACCCGCCAGTCGGCGAACGGCATCCTTGAAACCGAGGCCCTCGATCTTCATCAGGAAGGTGATGGCATTACCCCCCTCGCCGCAACCGAAACAATGAAAAATCTGCCGGGCGCTGTTGACATTGAACGAGGGCGATTTCTCACTGTGAAACGGGCAAAGCCCGAAGTTGTTGACACCGCTGCGCTTCAGTGCGACATAACGCGCGACCAGCTCGACGATATCGACCCGGTCGCGCACCCGCTCAACGATCTCTTCGGGGATACGCCCCATCAATTCTCCAGCTCCACCACGGTCACATTGTCCCCCCCCCGGCTGAGATCAGCGGCATGAAACGCCGTCACCGCACGATGCCCGGCCAGCAGCTCACGCACCGCCCGTCGCAGCACACCTTCACCGCTGCCGTGGACCACCTCGACCTGGCGCTGCCGGTTGAGCAGGGCATCGTCGAGAAAACGCTCCAGGCGCGGCAGGGCCTCGTCGACCCGGCTGCCGACCAGCAGCAGCTTCGGCTGAAATCCTTCGCGCACCCGGACGCCGCGGATACGCGCCGCGCGCTTTCCCGGGTAACGCGGCCGGGATTCGAATTCGAGATCGGCCAGGCAACAGCGCAGACGTTTACCGGCCAGCAACAGATCAACCTGCTCACCGTCAACCCTGACCACTTCCCCCTCGCTGCCCAGGCGACGCAACCGTACCAGTTCTCCCGGTTCAAGGGCGCGACACAGCCGCGCACCGGCCACCGGCGCCGACCGCGGGGACTCGGCCGCCACATCGCGCACGGCCCGGGCCAGTTCGGCCTGGCGCGGAGTTGACAGCCCGCCTCCCTTTGCCTCCTCGAACAGCTGCCGCAGCCGGGTTTCGGCATCACGCACCAGTTTTCGCGCCTGGCGACGGGCCTTGTCGAGCAAATCGCGCCGCTGCTGTTCAAACTCGTGCAGCAAGGCGCAACGACGTTCCCGCTCCTGTCCGGCCAGGCGCTTCAGACGCTCGGCCTCGGCGGCATCTTCGGCGGCCTGCTGCCGCAAGCGGTTCAACTCTTCCAGCAGTTGCTGCCCGGAACGGTCGCCGGGGGCAAGATAGCTCTCGGCCCGCTGCAGCAATTCATCCGGGAGGCCCATACGCCGGGCGATGGTAAAAGCGCCGCTGGCCCCGGGGACCCCGTAGTGCAGCCGGTAGGTCGGCTCCAGTGTCTCCGGGTCGAACTCCACCGCGGCATTGACCACCTCCTCGGTCAGCTGGGCATATCCCTTGACCAGGTTGAGATGGGTGGTCACCACCGTTTTCGACCGCCGGACGCGCAACTCTTCGAGCAGGGCCATGGCCAGCGCCCCACCCTCGACCGGGTCGGTTCCGGTCCCGACTTCGTCGAGCAGTACCAGGCTGTTCTCATCCGCCTGCCGCAGCACCTCCCGCACCTGGCGCAGATGCCCGGAAAAGGTCGACAGATTGGCGGCAATGTCCTGTTCGTCGCCGATATCCGCCAGCACCTTGCCGAACAGGCAGGTGCGGCTGTCGGGATGACAAGGGATATGCAATCCCGAGGCGAGCATCAACTGCAACAGGCCGAGGGTCTTGAGGGCGACGGTTTTGCCGCCGGTATTCGGTCCACTGATGACCAGCACCCGCGCCTCGGCGCCCAGCCGCAGATCAATCGGTACGGCAACCCGGTTGTTGACCGCGCCGTCGCCATCGAACAACAGCAGCGGATGGCGTGCCTGGCGCAGGTCGAATTCGGGCTCCGCCGTCAACCGTGGCGCGCAGCCACCATAGTCCCGCGAAAGACGTCCCGCGGCGCAACGCAGGTCGAGACACCCGAGAACCTGCTGGTTGGCCAGCAGTTCTGGAATCGCCCGCCGCACCGCCGCGCTTAACCGCAGCAGGATCCGTCGCACCTCCCGCTGCTCCTCGTGCAGCAGGTGGCAGAGTTCGTTGTTCGCCTCAAGAGTCGCGGCCGGCTCGACATAGAGAGTCTGGCCACTGCCCGATTCATCATGAACAAATCCGCGCAACAGGCCGCGCCGGTCAGCCCGCACCGGCAGAACGTAACGATCGCCGCGCTCGGTGATCAGGCGATCCTGAAACGCCGGCGCCAGCTGCTCGTCCGCCAGCAGTGCTTCGAGGCGCTGGCGAATCCGGCCGCGCAGAGTGCGAATCCGGCCGCGCAGTTCTGCCAGTTCAAACGAAGCGCCGTCGAGCACCTCTCCCCGCGGGCCGATACTCTCCCCCAGCGCCTCACGCAACCCGACCAGAGGCTGCAACTGCTCCGCCCTGGCCGTCAGCAGGGGCGCGTGAGAGGAGCGCTGAAAATAAGCCCGGCATTCTCCGGCGCAACAGATGGCCCGATGGACCTCCGCCAGAGCTTCGATATCGAGCCAGGCGTCTTCGACCTCAACCCGGCGCAGGACTTCGCGCAGATCGGCGACGCCGCCGAGGGGAGCCTCACCCTGTTCGCCCAACAGGCGACGGGCTTCATCAACTTCCGCCAGTGTGGCGAAAATCTCTTCCCTACCGGACAGCGGTTCCAACGCCAGGGCCGCCAAACGGCCGGGCTCGGTCCGGGTGCGCATCGCCAGCAGCTCGCGAACGCGTTGGTATTCGAGAACCCGCAGGCTATGTCCGGCCATTCAACGCCCGCCGTGCAGCAGACTGCGACTGCCGTTCATCGCCGACTTGCCGAGGGTGACCAGCGGCGGCGCCAATTGCGACCGACGCAGCACCGGGGTCAGTCCGCCCGGCAGGGGCCGTAGAGAGAGGGCGAAGAGGACAATCGCCAGCAGCAGCACGCCCTGGGCCAGGCCGAAAAAACCTCCGGCGACCCGATTCAACCCACCGAGAAAAACCAGCTTGACGAAACGCGACAACAGGAAACCGATTGCCCCAAACAAGACGATGCTGGAGAGAAACAGGGCCAGGAAAGCCAGCACCACGCAGACCTGAGCAGGCCAGTCGCAGGCCTTCATCAGCACTTCGCCGAGCGGCCCCTGGTAACGGAAAGCGAGAAAACCTCCCACCACCAGGCCGAGCAGCGAGCAGACTTCCTTGAGCAGTCCGCGCAACGCCCCCTTGAGAAGAAAGGCGGCCATCACCCCCAGGATCGCGATATCGAAGCTGTTCATGCCCTGAAGTCGGCCCTAACCCGCCAACCGGGCCTTGACCATGTCGCTGACCAGCTTGCCGTCCGCGCGCCCCTTGGTCCTGGCCGTCAATTCCTTCATCACCCGTCCCATGTCCTTCATTCCCGTCGCGCCGAGCGCAGTGATCGTCTCTTCGACCATGGCCCGGAGATCCGCCTCTTCCAACTGCGCCGGGAGGAACTCCTGCAGCACCAGAAGTTCAGCCTCTTCCTTTTCAGCCAACTCCAGACGGTCACCGTCACGGAAAGCGGATGCGGCTTCACGGCGCTGCTTGGCCAGGGTCGCAATGACGCTGATCACCGCCTCGTCATCAAGCGGTCTGCCGATTTCAATCTCCCTGTTCTTGATCGCCGTACGGACCCCGCGAATGGTCGCAAGGCGCAACGAATCCCTGGCTTTCATAGCGGTCTTCATCGCATCGAGCAATTGATCCTGCAGACTCATGAGGACAAGCTCCTTCCCTGAGAAGGGGAAATGCAAACAGGGCGACCGGACAGGCCGGCGCCCAGAGCAAGCGAATTTTATATGATAAGGTGATGAAATTTATTTTTCAAGGGATAGAAGATTATTTCAACCTAACACAGCCGACATTTATTTGCCGCGAGAGGCCTTCTCTTCAATCCCGGAAAGACCGAACCGCCGACGCAGTTCGGCATAAATCCTTTCCGGCGGCAGGTCGTAATAACCGAGCAGCACCAGCACATGGAAGAAGAGATCGGCAACCTCGTAGATCACCTCGTCCCTGTCGCCCCCCTTGCCGGCCACAGCGGTCTCGGTCGCCTCTTCGCCGATCTTGCCGAGGATCTTGTCGAGCCCCTTGTCGAACAGCGACTTGACATAGGATTTTTCCCCGTCGGCCAGCTGTCTGCGTTCCTGAATAATATTGTAGAGCGCCTCAAGAATGTCATTGCGGGCATAGAGGGAGGCGGCATCGACCACCTTCCCGCTCGTCTCGACAGTCCGGCCGTCCCATTTGCGATAAAAGCAGCTGCGCTGGCCGGTGTGACAGGCGGCGCCCTGCTGCTCGACTTTGATCAGCAAACAGTCGTTGTCACAATCGAAGCGAATTTCTTTGACCAGCTGGACATGCCCTGAGGATTCGCCCTTCAGCCACTGCTTCCGGCGTGAACGTGAATAGTAGTGGACCTTGCCGGTAGCCAGGGTCTGTTCCACCGCCTCGGCGTTCATCCAGGCCATCATCAGCACCTCGCTGTTGTCGGCATCCTGGGTGATCGCCGGGATCAGGCCGTTGTCGTCGAATTTCAGTTGTTCGATCAGGGACATGTGAAAAGCCTTGAGGTTATTGCCACCAAGGCGCCAAGATTGCCAAGAAAACCTTTTTCAACGGAGAGGCACTGAGATGGAGAGGGCGCGGAGAAAGGCATAAGCTCTTTTTGGGGTTTTAAAATCCAAAAGATTTTCTCTCCGGCTCTGCTCCTCTCCGCCTCTCCGTTAAAATGCCTGTGAACTTCTTGGTGCTCTTGGCGGCTTGGTGGCTGATAAACTTCTCTGTAGTGAATTCCTCTTTTAAATCCGCGCCGGCACGCCGTGCTGTTTCAGGTACTGCTTGCACTCGGCGATGGTGTATTCCTTGAAGTGGAAAATCGACGCCGCCAGCGCAGCCGAGGCGCCGCCTTCGACCAGTCCCTCACGGATATGTTCGAGGTTGCCGACCCCGCCCGAGGCGATCACCGGAATCTCGACGGCGTCACTGACCGCGCGGGTCAGCTCGATATCATAACCATCTTTGGTGCCGTCACAGTCCATCGAGGTCAGCAGGATCTCGCCGCTGCCGCAGGCTTCCATCTTCCGCGCCCACGCGATGACGTCGATGCCGGTCGACTTGCGGCCGCCGTGAGTGTAGACCTCCCAGCGCCGCGGATCGGACCCCTCCACCCGGCGGGCATCGATCGCCACCACGATACACTGGCTGCCGAAGCGTTTCGCGGCCTCCCTGACAAACTCGGGATTGAAGACCGCCGCAGTGTTGATCGACACCTTGTCGGCTCCGGCGTTGAGCATCCTACGCACGTCGTCGCAGGTACGGATACCGCCACCGACGGTGAGCGGCATAAACACCCGCTCGGCGGTGCGCCGCACCACGTCGACGATGGTATCGCGATTGTCGCTCGAAGCGGTGATATCGAGAAACGTCAGTTCATCGGCGCCCTGCGCGTCATAGGCCTCGGCCGCCTCGACCGGATCACCGGCGTCGCGCAAACCGACGAACCGGACTCCCTTGACGACCCGGCCGTCCTTGACGTCGAGGCAGGGAATGATGCGTTTGGTCAGCATAGAAAACTTCCTGAAATCGGCTAAGGGCGAATGGCCAAGGGCCGAGGGGAAACCCGGTTTTTCCTTTCACCCTTAGCCCTTTGCCTTTTGCCGCTGTTAAAAATCGAAATCGGCCTCACGCCCGTTCGCTTCGCTCTCTCAAGTCCGCAGAGGACGCACAGCAAATCAGTTGGTTTTTCTTTCGTTTGCCAGCAGGAACTTTCGCAGGTCCTGCTCCTGGCGCATGACGTGGAGGATAAAGACCTGTTCTCCTTCGATCCGATAGAAGATGCGGCAAGGAGACACGACAACTTCGCGGTAGTTCAAGCCTTTCAGCTCCGACGGAAATCGGCCCGACTCCGGGTAGTTTTCCAGTCGCGCAACCTTATCGAACACAGCCTGAACCAGGCTCTTCGACGCTGGCAGGTTGTCGAGGGCGATATAGTCGGCAATCTCTTCCAGTTCGTCCAACGCCGGATCGGTCCAGACTATTTCAGCCATTTGTGCATCTTCTCGCGCGCTTCACCGTGACTGAGTGTGCGCCCTTCGAGAATCGCTCGTTCTCCTTTTGCGATCCCCTCCAGAATCTGCATGCGCCGCTGCATCAACTCGTAATCGGCAACATCAACCAGGTAGGCCGACGGCCGGCCGTGCTCGGTAATCAGCACCGGTTCCTTCGACTCATGCAGATCGGCCAGAATCTTCGTCGCTTGCCGTTTCAGATTGGTAACCAGTTCAACTTTCATCATCTGCTCCGTTGCGAGAGAAAAGTGTCACTATTGTATCACCAGTCTTTAAAACAAGCTACAATGAACACACCGCACACGCTGCTGAGACTCTGGCCGGGAGTCTACAATGCCAGACAACCTTTCTGTCAGCGCCCCCTGGTCAGTGCCACCGCCTCGCGCAGGTCAAGCGCCCCGGAGTAGATCGCCTTGCCGGTGATCACCCCGGTGACCCCTGAGGACTCGATCGCCATCAGCCGGCGGATGTCGTCGAGGGAGGAGAGCCCGCCGGAAGCGATGACCGGGATGCTGATCGACTCGGCGAGATTCTTGGTCGCCTCGATGTTCGGGCCCTGCATCATGCCGTCACGGGCGATGTCGGTATAGATGATTGCGGTCACGCCGAAGCCCTCCATCTCCCTGGCCATCTCGGTCGCCTGCTTCCCGGTCACGTCGGCCCAGCCGCGCACCGCCACCAGGCCGTCCCTGGCGTCGATGCCGACCACGATCCGGCCGGGAAACTTTCTGCAGGCCTCGGCGACCAGCGCCGGATTTTCCTTGGCGACGGTGCCGAGAATAACCCGGTCGATGCCGAGTTCAAGATAGGCCTCGATGGTCTCCAGGTCACGGATGCCGCCGCCCAGCTCACTGGGAATATCGATCGCCTCGACAATCGCCCGGATCGCCGCTTTATTTTTCGGCACGCCGGCAAAAGCGCCGTCGAGGTCGACGATATGCAGCAGCTCACCGCCCTGCTCCTGCCACTGCCGCGCCTGGGCAGCCGGGTCGTCGCTGTAGACGGTGTCCTTCTCCATCAGCCCCTGTTCCAGACGGACGCATTTGCCTTCTTTCAAATCAATCGCGGGTAGGATGATCATTGAAAAACCTTTGAAAATCCACCACGAAGGCACGAAGGACACGAAGAAAAGCCAGGGGTTAACCCTAAAAAGCCTTTATTCTATTCTTCTGATTCTCTTCGTGCCCTTCGCGGCTTCGTGGTTGCTTCTGTTTTTACAGTTCGCCGAAGTTTTTGAAAATCTTCAGCCCCACCGCCTGGCTCTTCTCGGGATGGAACTGGGTCGCCATAATGTTGTCATGCAGGATCGAGGCGCAGAACTCGATCTCGCCGTAACGACAGCCGGCGGCGACATCGTCGTCATTGGCGGCCCGGCAATAGTATGAATGGACAAAATAGACGAAACTTTCGTTTTCCACCCCGGTAAAGAGCGGCGACGGTTTCTTCAGCAGCAGGTTGTTCCAGCCCATGTGCGGAACCTTGAGGCGCTCGCCGTTCTCGACCATTCCCGAAGGGAAACGCACCACCCGACCGGGGATCAGTCCCAGTCCCCGGTGGCGGCCGAACTCCTCGCTCTCATCGAACAGCATCTGCATGCCGACACAGATGCCGAGCAGCGGCTTGCCGCTTTCCACATGGGCAAGAAGAGGCGCGACGAAGCCGCCCTTTTTCAGGTTGGCGATACAGTCGGCGAAAGCGCCGACACCCGGCAGCACCAGCTTGTCGGCACTGGCGATATCCGCCGGATCGGCACTGACTCTGGCCGCGAAGCCGAGCGACTCAAAGGCTTTCTCGACACTGCGCAGGTTGCCCATTTCATAGTCAATAATATTAATCATTTTGCTAGTTTCATGTAACAAACTGTCCATGGCTAAGTAAAAATTGCGTCCAGCAAGGCGTAGACGGGAACCGGGGGCGAAGACATACACCAGTATGTCGAGTTCTCGTTTCCCGGCTGCAACACAGCGGGACGGAACTTTTTACGACGCCATTATTCCAGCTTGCCCTTGCTCGACAGCACCCCGTCGATGCGCGGATCAAGCCCGCAGGCCTCGTCGAGAGCGCGGGCGAAAGACTTGAAGATCGCCTCGATGATGTGATGCAGGTTGTCGCCGTAGGCGAGGTTGACATGGACATTGACCCCGCCGTGGTTGCAGAAGGCGGTGAAAAATTCCTCGACCAGTTCGGTCTCGAAATTGCCGACCTGCGCCTTGGGAATATCGACGTTGAAAACCAGGTGCGGCCGACCGGAAAAGTCGAGAATCACCGAGGCCAGCGACTCGTGCATCGGCATGGTGCCGCGTCCGTAGCGACGGATGCCGGTCTTGTCGCCGAGCGCCTGCTTGAAGGCCTCGCCGAGAGCGATGCCGACATCCTCCACCGTGTGGTGGGCGTCGATCTCCAGGTCGCCATGGGCCGCCACCCGCAGGTCAAAAAAACCGTGGCGGGCAATCTGCACCAGCATATGGTCGAAGAACGGCACCCCCGTGTCGACGGCATGCTCACCGCGGCCGTCGAGGGTCAGCTCGATGCGGATTTCGGTTTCATTGGTCTTGCGGTTGATAGTTGCCTTGCGCATGGGTGTCTCCCGGGATCAACAGGACAAAATCGTTTTTGCCGCCAAGGCGCCAAGCGCGCCAAAAAAACCTTTTTAACGGAGAGCCGCTGAGCGGGAGAGGGCACAGAGAAAATCAAAGGCTGTTTTGGGTTTTAAAATCCAAAAGATTTTCTTTCTGTTTCCGTCCCTCTCCGTCTCTCCGTTAAATGATTTTTTGACCTTCTTGGCGGCCTGCGATTCCAGTCAGTCTTTGTTCTTCAGTCGTTTGCTCACCGACTTCGCGTGTGCCTCCAGGCCTTCCAGCATGGCGATCCGTTCGATGGCGCCGCCGAGGCGTTCGAGCCCCGCCCGCGAAAAGGAGACGATACTCGACTTCTTGACGTAGTCATCGAGCGAGAGCGGCGAGAAAAAGCGCGCCGTGCCCCCGGTCGGCAGGGTGTGGTTGGGCCCGGCCAGGTAGTCGCCGGCCGCTTCCGGGGTGTGGTGACCCATGAAGATGGCCCCGGCGTGGCGGATCCGCGGCAGCAGGCCGAAGGGATCGGCGACCGCCAGTTCCAGGTGCTCCGGCGCGATGCGATTGGAAAATGCCGCCGCCTCATCGAGGTCGCGGGCAACGATGATCGCCCCGTAATTATCGATTGAGCAGCGGGCGATGGTCTCGCGCGTCAGTTCGGAAAGCTGACGATCGACCTCGGCCGCGACCGCCGCCGCCATCTCCCGGCAGGTGGTCACCAGCACCGCCGAGGCGAGTTCGTCATGTTCCGCCTGGCTGAGCAGATCGGCGGCGATATGCGCGGCTTCGCCGCTGCCGTCGTTGATCACCAGGATTTCACTCGGTCCGGCGATCATATCGATATCGACCTGGCCGAAAACCAGCTTCTTGGCGGTCGCGACATAGATATTGCCCGGGCCGGTGATCTTGTCGACCCGCGGCACACTCTCGGTGCCGTACGCCAACGCGGCTACCGCCTGGGCGCCGCCAACCCGGAAGATGCGATCGACACCGGCGATTCGCGCCGCCGCCAGGACGTGCGGATTGGCCACCCCGTCCGGCATCGGCACGGTCATGATCACCTCACCGACCCCGGCCACCTTCGCCGGCACGGCATTCATCAGCACCGAGGAGGGATAGGCGGCCTTGCCGCCCGGCACGTAAATGCCGACCCGGTCCAGGGGGCGCACCAGCTGGCCGACCAGCAGATCCTCCTCGTCGGTCGAAAGCCAGGTCTCCTGCTTCTGCTTGCGGTGGTAGACGGCGATCCGTTCCGCGGCCAGCTTCAGGTCGGCGTAGGCCTGCGGATCGACCGCCGCGCAGGCGGCCTCGATTTCATCCTCGCTCACCTCAACGTTGCCGGCGTCGAGCTGCAGACGGTCGAAGCGGGCGGTCAGTTCGAAAAGCGCGGCATCGCCTTCCCGACGAACATCGGCAATGATCTGCTTGACCGTCTGTTCAATCCCCGCGGGGATTTCCTCGGCCCGCTGTTCGATCTTGCGGAAAGCCTCGTCAAACCCCGCATCGGCAAATTTTAAAATCCGCATCATTGACTCGCTCCTGAAGTGTCTTTCCCAGAGCCGCACACCCGGTTTATGGCGATATCCGCACCTCGTCGGCGATGACCGCCTCAAGATCGGCGATGATCCGGCTGATGCGGCGATGCTTGGTTTTCAGACCGGCGCGGTTGACAATCAGCCGGGTGGTAATCTCGGCGATGGTTTCGACCTCGACCATGTTGTTGGCCTTGAGGGTGCCGCCGGTCGAGACCAGGTCGACGATCCGCTCGGCAAGCCCGACCAGCGGCGCCAGCTCAATCGAACCGTAGAGCTTGATCAGTTCCACCTGAATGCCTTTGGCGGCAAAATAACGTTCGGTGATATTGGGATACTTGGTCGCCACCCGGATATGCGACCAGTTGGAGGGGTCATCTTCGCCACGCAGCGCTTTCGGTTCGGCAACCACCATCCGACAATAGCCGAATTTCAGATCGAGCGGCTCGTAAAGATCCTTGCCCTGCTCCAGCAGGGTGTCCTTGCCGACCACCCCGAGGTCCGCGCAGCCGTACTCGACATAGGTCGGCACATCGGTGGCCCGCACCGCCATGAAACGGAATTTCTGCTGCGGATTTTCGAAGACCAGCTTGCGGGTCCCCTTTTCATTCATCTCCGGGCAGGTGATACCGATCCGGCCGAACAACTCCATCGAGTCCTGCATGATCCGCCCCTTGGGAAGGGCGAAGGTGATCCAGTCGCTCATGATTCTCAAATCCTGTCAACGAACATGAAGTGTTCAATCTAACTTGAAATCAGCCTGTTTGGCAAACGGGACAACGGGCAGGTCCATCAAGACTCCTTGACCCGGCGGATCTCCGCCCCCAACCCGGCCAACTTCTCCTCAATCCGTTCGTAACCCCGGTCAAGGTGGTAGATGCGGGAAATACGGGTGGTGTTCTCGGCTGCCAGACCGGCAACGATCAGCGAAGCGCTGGCGCGCAGGTCGGTCGCCATCACCGGGGCCCCGCACAGGCCGTCCATCCCCCTGACGGTCGCGGCATGGCCGTCGACACTGATGTCCGCCCCCATGCGCTGCAGTTCGCAGACATGCATGAAACGATTCTCGAAGACATTCTCGCTGATCACGCTGGTACCGTCGGCCAGGCACATCAGGGCCATGAACTGGGCCTGCATATCGGTCGGAAAACCGGGATGCGGACTGGTCTTGATCGAAACCGCCCGCAGCCGTTCGGGGCCGCGAACCCGCAGGCCGTCCGCCTCGGCAACAATTTCAACACCAGCCTCGCGCAACTTGGCGAGCAACGCCTCAAGATGTTCGGCACGAGCGCCATGAACCAGCACATCACCACCGGTGACCGCCGCGGCGGCGAGAAAGGTTCCGGCCTCGATGCGGTCGGGCATGGTGCAATGCTCGTAGGGAGCAAGGTCATCCGCCCCCTGAATATGAATGGTATCACTGCCGGCGCCTTCGATCCGGGCCCCCATCTTGACCAGGGCCTCGGCCAGATCGATGATCTCCGGCTCCCGGGCGGCATTTTCAAGCACCGTTTCGCCTTCAGCCAGAGCGGCGGCCATCAACAGATTCTCGGTTCCGGTCACTGTCGGGATATCAAGATAGATGCGCGCCCCCTTGAGCCGTTCGGCGCGCGCCTCGACATAGCCGTGATCAAGGGTGATTTCAGCACCCATCGCCTCCAGCCCTTTCAGGTGCAGATTGATCGGCCGGGCACCGATGGCACAGCCGCCGGGAAGACTCACCCGCGCGTGACCGAAGCGGGCGGTCAGCGGGCCCAGGGCGAGAACCGAGGCACGCATGGTCTTGACCAGCTCATAGGGCGCCTCAACCGACACCAAGCCGCGGGTGTCGATCCGCAGGGCAGAACCCTCCCGCTCGACTTCGGCGCCGAAAATTTCCAGTAATTTGCCGACGGTGGCGATATCGCGCAACTGTGGAACGTTGCCGAGCCGGCTTTCGCCGGAAGCCAGCAAGGTGGCAAACAGCAGCGGCAGGGCGGCATTCTTGGCGCCACTGACATCGATTTCACCTCGCAGCGGTCGCCCACCCTTGATTTCGATCTGGTCCATAGGATTAAAGCGGGTGTCGGGCTCCAGGCACTGGGCGCCGGGCTTTCTTCACCCCGATTCCTTCTATGCTGAGTGCTGATGTTTTTTCCGCCCGCCGACGACGCGTGGAATACCGGCATAGTCGTCACGGACAAAGAGTTCATCCAGCCCGGCCGCGGCGAACAGGCCCCGAACCGCTTCGGCCTGGCCGATGCCGATTTCGACCAGCAGCCAGCCGCCATCCGCCAGGCAATCGGTCTGGCCGGCCAACGCGCGGTAGGCGTCGAGTCCGTCAGGACCGCCGTCGAGCGCCTCAACCGGTTCGAAATCCCTGACCTCGGGCATCAATGCGGACAGATCCGCGCGCGGGATATAGGGTGGATTGCTGACGATCATCCGCCACGGCCCCGACGGCAGATCCCGCAGGTCACCCGGCAGCCACTCGATTCGCTCCGCCAGACCGGTCGACTCGGCATTGCGGGCCGCCAGCTGCAGAGCCGCGCCCGAACGATCGAGACCGGTCAGCCGCAGCATCGGCTTCTCACCGGCCAGCGCCAGGGCGATGCAACCGCTGCCGGTACCGACATCGAGCACCGCGGCGTCGCTGTCGGGGAGGCGCTTCAGGGCCTCTTCAACCA
The DNA here is from genome assembly GCF_002898515.1 of Geothermobacter hydrogeniphilus. GTDB lineage: Bacteria > Desulfobacterota > Desulfuromonadia > Desulfuromonadales > Geothermobacteraceae > Geothermobacter_A. The sequence continues at coordinate 56,188 of NZ_PPFX01000017.1, forward strand.
GAATCTCGGTATCGGCCCGCGGTACCAGCGCCTCCGGACCGACCTGAAGATCGAGGGTCCAAAAGCCGGCATGGCCGACAATGTGCTGCAACGGTTCACGCTGAGCCCGGCGCCGCACCCGCTCGCGATAGGCCGCCAACTCGCTCTGCTGCAGGGGACGATCGAAATTCAGGTAGAGACCGACCCGGTCGAGGTCGAGAAGATCGCACAACAGCAGTTCGGCATCGAGGCGACCATTCTCGACGCCCTTGGATTTAAGATGCGCGGCCGTCCACTGCAGGACCTTGAGAAGCGTCCAGGGTTCTGTCAATCACCCCTCCTGACCAGCCAGCAGTTCGGCCTGGCGGTGCGTTACCAGGGACTCGATCACCTCACCAAGATCTCCCTGCATGATCTGCTCAAGCTTGTAGAGGGTCAACCCGATCCGGTGGTCGGTGCAGCGCCCCTGGGGGAAATTATAGGTTCGGATGCGCTCACTGCGATCACCGCTGCCGACCTGCGACTTGCGGTCAGCCGCCTGCCGGGCCTGTTGCTCGGCCTGCATCTGGTCGTAAAGGCGGGCCTTCAGGACCTTCATTGCCCGCGCCTTGTTCTTATGCTGGGATTTTTCGTCCTGGCAGGAAACCACCAGCCCGCTGGGAACGTGGGTCAGGCGAACCGCGGATTCTGTCTTGTTGACATGCTGACCGCCGGCGCCGGAAGCACGAAACAGGTCGATGCGCAGATCGGCGGGATTGATCTCGATATCGACGTCCTCGGCTTCAGGAAGTACCGCCACGGTGCAGGCGGAGGTGTGAATACGTCCCTGGGCCTCGGTCTCCGGCACCCGTTGCACCCGGTGGGTACCACTCTCAAAGCGGAGGCGGGAATAGACCTTGTCACCGCTGACCAGAGCCACGACTTCCTTGAAGCCGCCGGCATCGGACTCGGAGGCGCTGAGCAGTTCAACCTTCCAGCCGACCTTCTCGGCGTACCGGCTGTACATCCGGAACAGGTCGCCGGCAAACAGGGCCGCCTCGTCACCGCCGGTCCCGGCACGGATCTCGAGAATGACGTTCTTCTCGTCATTGGGGTCGCGCGGCAAGAGCAGCAGCTTCAGCCGTTCGGCCAACGCGGACATTTCGTTCTCCAACGCGGGGATTTCCTCCCGCGCCATCTCGCGCATGTCCGGATCACTGTCCCTGAGCAGCTCACGGTTGCCTTCAAGCTCTTCGCCGACCTTCTTGTAGCGGCCGTAGATGCTGACGATTTCGGACAGGTCGGCGTGTTCCCGGCTCAGGGCCAGGTAACGTTGCCGATCGTTGACAACGGCGGGGTCGGCCAGCAGACCTTCGACCTCACGGAAACGGTCTTCGACTTCATCCAGTTTATGAAACATCGCGGGTCCGTCTTCTCGCCTCAGCAGGGTGTTGAAAAAGTCGCGTTCCCCGGGCCGAGCAAAAATGTCCAGATGCAAGGTGTCCGCAACCCTGCGGAATAAGGCGTACCGGAAGGTACGTCGTTGGCGCGGGGGAAGGGCACGACAAATGGGCGTTTTTCATCAGCCGGTCAGAGGTCGGCGTATTCATCCCGCACCTCCCTGATGGCGCCGCAGGTCATCGATCCTTCCGGGCAGGCGGCCTGCAGACAGCCGGGCCCCGCCGTGGCAAAGATCACCGGGGCGGCCCGCCGGGCGAGGCGCAGCATCTCTTTGGCCATGGCGCGAATCTCCCACTGCGCCCGCCGGCAGCAGCGCAAATGAAAAAAATGGTGCAGCTCGCGCGCGTTCATGGTCATCACCAGTTTGGTTTCAACGGCATTGGGCAGCACGAAACGCGCGTCCTCGGCCGGCACTCCGGCCTCAAGCAGGCGGGCATAGACCCGTCCGGCCGCGGACATGAAGGACTCGAAATCTTCACGCAACTCGGGGCTGGCGGCAATCGAGTCGGGCAGCACCGCCGGAAAATCCTCGGCGCTGGACACATAACGCTGGCTCTGTTGAGAAAAGGAGGCGATACGATGCCGCACCAGCTGGTGGGAACAGGCCCGGCTGATGCCTTCGATACCGAACGTGAACGAGGCATGTTCCAGCACCGAAAAGTGGCCGAGCTTGAGGATCTTTTTCAGCAGCGAAGCCTGATCCTCGGCCTCTTTGGCCAGCAACTGGTCGATATCGGCGGCCGAATAGCAGAGGCGGGCGGCGGCGGCGCAGGCGCGCTCCGGATCGGGAGTATGAGTCAGCAGCTGTACACGCATGGTGGGAGGAAGTACCCCGCGGCACTCCCGTCGGTCGGTAAGCGACACCAGCCGCCGACCGGCAGGCGATGCCCGCAAAGAGCGGACCCGAATCCCGCGGGCGGCATTCGGGCGGAAAAAAGAAGCGGCCCGGCGGGCCGCTTCCAGGCGTTACTTGTTCTGGCCGTATTTTTTGCGGAACCGCTCGATCCGGCCCGCGGTATCGATCAGCTTCTGCTTGCCGGTGAAGAACGGGTGGCAGGCTGAGCAGATTTCCGTGGTGATCTCGCCGCCCCGGGTCGATCGGGTTTCAAAAGTGTTGCCGCAGTGACACTTGACGGTCACCGCCTCGTACTTGGGATGAATGCCTTCTTTCATGATCTGGACTCCTTGTGCCTGGCTTCTGTACAGGCGGATTTTTACACCGTTCGCAGTGAACGGTACTTACTAGCATCTTTGCAGGGTTTTTGCAACCGGGAATCGACACCGGGAATCGACTCTTCGGCACCAAAGAAAAAGGCTCCGCGACCGAACCGGGATATCCCGAAGGCGGGAAGACGCGCTGCCGACCCGCGGACTACTTGCCCATATTGTCGAGAAATTCCTGGTTGCTCTCCGCCTCGCCCAGCTTGTCGAGCAGAAAATCCATGCTGTCGACCACGTTCATGCTCGACAGCACCTTGCGCAGCAGCCAGATGCGCTGCAGGGCGCCCTTCTCAACCAGCAGCTCCTCACGACGGGTGCCCGACTTGTTGATGTCGATGCAGGGGAAGGTCCTCTTGTCCATCAGCCGGCGATCAAGGTGCAGTTCCATATTGCCGGTGCCCTTGAATTCCTCAAAAATGACCTCATCCATCTTGCTACCGGTATCAACCAGGGCGGTGGCGATGATGGTCAGGCTGCCGCCCTCCTCGATATTGCGCGCGGCGCCGAAGAATCGCTTCGGTTTATGCAGGGCGTTGGAATCGACCCCGCCGGAAAGGATCTTGCCGGACGGCGGCTGGACGGTGTTGTAGGCCCGCGCCAGGCGGGTGATGGAGTCGAGCAGGATGACCACGTCGCGCTTGTGCTCAACCAGGCGGCGCGCCTTTTCGATAACCATCTCGGCAACCTGGACGTGGCGGGTGGCCGGTTCGTCGAAGGTCGAGGAAATGACCTCGCCATTGACGCTGCGCTGCATATCGGTCACCTCTTCAGGACGTTCATCAATCAGCAGCACGATCAGGTAGGTATCGGGATGGTTGGTGGTGATCGAATTGGCCATATTCTGCAACAACATGGTCTTGCCGGTACGCGGCGGCGCGACGATCAGGCCCCGCTGGCCCATGCCGATCGGTGTCACCAGGTCGATCACCCGCGCCGGCATGTTGTCAGCGGTGGTCTCCAGGATCAGACGGCGCTCCGGATAAAGCGGCGTCAGGTTGTCGAACAGAGTCTTGTCGCGGGCAACCTTGGGATCCTCGAAGTTGACCTCGGCAACCTTGAGCAGGGCGAAATAACGTTCCCCTTCCTTGGGCGGCCGGATCTGACCCGACACCGTATCACCGGTCTTCAGATTGAAACGGCGGATCTGCGACGGCGAAACGTAAATATCATCCGGCCCCGGCAGGTAGTTGGCATCGGGAGCACGCAGAAAACCGAATCCATCGGGCAGGATTTCAAGCACTCCCTCGCCATAGATGGCACCATTCTTCTGGGCGGTCGAGTTGAGGATGGCAAAGATCAGGTCCTGCTTGCGCATCCCCGAGGCCCCTTCGATCTTCAGGTCCTTGGCGATCGCGGAGAGATCACCAATCTTTTTCTCTTTCAGCTCTTTCAGGTTCATCGAGACTCCTCATGGCCACCGGCGACGGCATCGGGCGCCGACCCCTGATGACAGGGGTGACGTACAGGTTGACGGCAGGTGCTTTTTTTCCGGGCATGCGGCCCTGTTGACATAAGTTAGATTATTTTAAAATCGGCTTTATTCTGGGAAAGATATAGGTCTTTATTATGGTGGGTGCAGCAGTTACCGTCGGATACGACACACAGTATAACAATCACCGGACGGCAGACAAGCAACGCTTGAGTAAATTATTCTTTTCGTTCGACCCGAACCAACCCGGTCAGCTCCGGTGAACAGGCAATCTGAATTCAATCAGGCAGGAAACCCAAGTAGACGGACAAACCACTATTAACCCGCCGCCGGATCGATTGTCAATCAGAAAACGGCAGAGAATCTTCCCCCGGGTCGACCGCTACCACAGCCCCAGCAACCCGGAACCGAGGGAACTGCTCAGATGTTCGAAGAGATCAGCATAAGGTTTCGGATAACTGTCACTGCTGAACAGGTTGCTTTTTTCTTCATTCAGAGTCCGCTCCAACCCCGGAAGGGTGATGTCCCTGATCTTGACCTGGTCGGTCTTGTTGTAAAAGGCCTCGTCAAAATCAGGGTACTGCAGGTCGAGGAATGTTTCGCTGCCCTCGCCGGGATACTCCCAGACCACCTCGCCATCCGGCAACACGACCACCGCCTGAACCTGAATGGTCTGATAACTCGCTTCAAGGTAACTGAGCAGGGTTCGGTCACGACGGCTTTCAACCCGGTCGAGACCATTAAAAATGACAACCAGCAGACCGTCAACGACGTGATCGGCGCACAAGGACGCCACCGCGGCACGATTGAAACGATACTTGCGATAAATTCGGCTTCCCTCCCCCTCGATGCTCTGTCCAGCAATCAACTGCCGAAAGAGACCGTCGGGAGAGCCCTTCACATCCCTGACATCGAAATAGGTCTTTTCCTTGCGCAGCAGTTCGACCAGGCGCTGTTCCTTGTCGACGTTCTGACGCCGCACCATCCGCAGGATCTCCTCTCCCTGCGGATGGTGCGGCAGAGACCCGGGATCAACCAGCAACGGAACCACCCCCAGGGTCTTGACCTTGCTCTGGTATTCCTTTTTCGGCAGCAGGTAGCTCCCCCCGGAACAACCGGTCAACAGCAGAATCAGCAGCAGGGCAAATACGCGAACCATGGTCATCTCCTCTTTTCGGCATCGACAGATGAAGGAAGGAACAGCCGCAGGTGATTATAGCGGATTTTGCACAAAGAGGAAAACAGGGTTTCCCTCGTTTCGGCCGGGGAGTTCAATCCCCTGCCTCTTGACAGCGAGACGGTCCTGCAGGATGCTAACGACCTGTTGAATAGACATTTATTCAATTCAGACAAGTAAGCTCCGGCCCGATTTATTGAACTGTTATTGACAAAGGAGAGCCCCATGAACATTCTGTCCCGTCCCCTGTTGATCTGTTTCTTCTGCCTGGCCCTGCCCCTGACCACCTCCGCCGCCAACCTGCAGCCGCTCGGCATCAAGGACGCCGCCACCCTGGCAAGCGGCACGGGTGAGCTGCGTTTCGGCATCGCCTACCTGTCCGACAGCTACCTGCCGTTTCAGCAGCAGAACAGTGACCGTACCCAGGTTTCAGTTCCGGAACTGAACCTGACCCTGGGCCTCGGCAAGCGGATCGAGGTCGAGGCGATCTACGAATTGCTGCTGGTCGACGAAACCGGCCGGGACTCGGATATCGGCAGCGGGGATCTGCGGCTGGCAACCAAGATCAACCTGCTCAAGGAAGACCTGCAGCTTCCGGCCATCAGCCTGCGCGTCGCCACCAAGCTTCCCAACGCCAGCCGAACAGACGGTTTCGGCACCGACGAGGCCGACAATTTCATCGACCTGCTGGCCTCACGCACCTTTCCGACGTTCAGTCTGCACGCCAACCTCGGCCTGGCGATTCTCGGCGACCCGAACGACAGGCAGGATGACAAACTGCATTACGCCCTTGCCGTCAGCTACCCGTTGCCGGCCCACAACCTCAACCTGCTGGCCGGCATCGAAGGCTATGACTTCGGTGCCGGCAACCTCAATGACCGCGGCGCCCTGACCGCCGGAGCGCAGATCCGGCTCGGCGGTTCCACCATCGATCTCGGCGCCTCGGTCGGCTACCGCAACCGCAGCGAAGACTGGGGCCTGCGGGCCGGACTCACCACCCCGTTCGACCTTCCCGAGGGATGGTAACCGGGTCACATCTTCGGGAACGGCGGGGAATGCTCCTGACGTCAAAGGAAGACACCCCCCAACGAAGCAGTTCAGCCGGCGGAGCCGATTTCAGCTCCGCCGGCACTTTTTGTCCCAGAAACTCCAGGGCCGCCGCCAGCCAATCCCCCGCGGCATGAACATCCAACGGCAGAGAACCATGGCGTTTGCTCAGTTTTTCGCCGTCGGCCGCAAGGACCAGGGGCAGGTGCAGGTAATCCGGCACCTGCCAGCCGAGACACTGGTGCAGGTAAATCTGTCGCGGCGTCGAACCGAGCAGATCGGCCCCCCGCACGACCTGACTGACACCGCAATCATGATCGTCGACCACCACCGCCAGCTGGTAGGCGAAAAGGCCGTCGGCGCGGCGCAGAACGAAATCCCCAACCACCGTCGCCAGGTGCTGCTCGACGACACCGAAAACCAGGTCACAGAAAGTAACCGCCTCGGCCGGCACCCGCAGCCGTTCAGCCCTTGGCCGACGACCGGGAGGAAGCCCGGCTCGACAGGTTCCGGGGTAGACCGGTCCCTCCTCCCCGGCGTGGGGAGCACTGGCCAACACCTCCCGGCGACTGCAGCCGCAATCGAAGACCAGGCCACGACCGCGCAACTCGTCCAGTACCTGCCGATAGCGCTCATCCCGCCGGCTCTGCCAGAGGACCTCCCCGTCCCACTCGAAGCCGCACAATTCCAGGACACGCAGGATCTCGTCCGCCGCCCCGGGACTCACCCGCGGCCGGTCCAGGTCCTCCATACGCAGCAGCCAGCGTCCTCCGGCGCGGCGGGCCAGGCAGAAACTGCCGACCGCCGCCACCAGCGAGCCGAAGTGCAGCGGCCCGGTCGGACTCGGCGCGAAGCGACCGACATAGTCAGTTGTTCCGAAATCCTGATTCACACCTCACACCTCACACCTCACACCTCACACCTCACACCTCACACCTCACACCCTGAACATGCCCGCGACTCAAGCAACTGTCAAGAAACTCGCAACACCTCGACTCCCGACGGGACTCACAAAACCGGAGCCTGGTTATTGACAAAAACAGATATAAAAAGTATTCATAACCGTAATTGTCGTTTTAATCTGCTTTTTTCAGGAGGCCGATGTGCTGATCACCCGAGCTACAGAATATGCCATTCGCGCGCTGCTCTACCTGGCCAAACAGCCGAAGGGACAGATCGTTCTGAAGAAGGACATCTGCGCCAGCCAGGACATTACCCCGGCATTTCTGACCAAGATCCTGCAGCCACTGATCAAGGACGGGGTGGTCGGATCGCAGCGGGGTGTCGGCGGCGGATTCTTCCTGATCAAGGATCCCGAAGAGGTCACTCTGCTGGATGTCGTCAAAGCTGAAGAGGGCCCTCTCTACCTCAACCACTGCATTGCCGAAGCAGGCATCTGCGAACGGGATGTCTTCTGCCCGATGCACGGCGCCTGGCGCAATATCCGTGAAGAACTGATGCAGACCCTGGCCCGGTACAGTTTCGCCGAACTGGTTGCGATGGAAGAAGAGAACCTCAAGCGCCTGGGCAACACCTCCACCTGACCCGTCTTTTTTCCACCTGTCCCATGGACATTCCAACCATTGATCACCGGCAGCTGCTGGAACTGGCGGCGGCGCGCATGCCCTTCGGCAAACATGCCGGACAGCGGCTGCTCGACCTGCCGGAACCCTACCTCGTCTGGTTCGCCGGAAAAGGATTTCCACCGGGAAAACTCGGCACCCAGCTGCAGGCCGTCTACGAACTCAAAATCAACGGGCTGGAACATCTCCTCGATCCGTTGCGTTGACCGTTCTACCCATCTCCCCCCACTTGTTCATTCCCGTCTCCAGATAAATGCCCGACAATTTTTGTCAGATTTATTGACGCCGGCCATTTTTTCGTTTATGTTCGCAAATGTCGATGCCGAAGTCCGCCATCGAACGCTTTGTCACGAAGCGGGAATCGCCCATCAACTCACCAGGATCGAACATGGAACGAATCTACCTCGACAACAATGCCACCACCATCGTCGACCCGGCAGTGCGCGACGCCATGGAACCTTTCTTCTGCCACATGTACGGCAACCCGAACTCGCTACATTCCTTCGGCATCGAGGTGCGACCCTACCTGCACCAGGCCATGGAACAGCTCTATACGGGGATCAACGCCGCCGACGATGACGATATTGTCATCAACTCCTGCGCCACCGAGGGCAACAACACTGTCATCCTCGGTTTCTATTTCAACCTGCTGAAGGACACGCGCAAGAAACACATCATCACCACCCAGCTCGAACACCCCTGCATCCGCGAGTCCTGCCGCTACCTTGAAACCCACGGCGTCAAGGTCACCTACCTCGCCCCAGACCGCGACGGCATGATCACCGCCGAGGCGGTCCGGGGGGCGATCACCGACCAGACCGCGCTGGTGTCGGTGATGTGGGCCAACAATGAGACCGGCCTGATCCTGCCCATCAAGGAGATCGCCGAGGTCTGCCGGGAACGTGGCGTCTACCTGCATACCGACGCGGTGCAGGCGATCGGCAAGATCAAGGTTGATGTCCAGGAGGTCCCGGTCGATTTCCTCACCTTCAGCGCCCACAAGTTCCACGGCCCCAAGGGGGTCGGCGGGCTCTATATCCGCAACGGGGTCAGCCTGCCGCCGCTGCTGCACGGCGGTGAGCAGATGGGCGGCCGCCGCGCCGGCACCGTTGATGTCCCGGGGATGGTGGCGATGGGCAAGGCAATGGAACTGGCCAACCAGCACCTGGCCTTCGAACAGACCGAAGTCCGGCGCCTGCGTGACAAGCTGGAAGATGCCCTGCTGAAGATTGATGACGTGCTGGTGGTCGGCAGACGCGAGCTGCGCACCCCCAACACCGTTTACGTCAGTATCCGCGGCGTCGAGGGGGAAGCGCTGATCTGGGACCTGAACCAGAACGGCATCGCTGCTTCGACCGGCAGTGCCTGCGCCTCGGAATCGCTGGAAGCGAGTCCGATTCTGACCGCCATCGGCGCCGACAAGGAACTGGCCCACACCGGCGTACGCCTTTCGCTGTCGCGCTTCACCACCGAGCAGGAGATCGATTTTACCATCTACACCATCAGCAAGGCGGTGATGCGACTGCGACAGCTGTCGACATCGTATTAAAAAACATTCAACGCAGAGGCGGAGAGGAGCAGAGGCAGAGAGAAAATGCATTGAGGAGTTCTAAAAACCTTGAACAGGTTTAACTCTGCGCTCTCTGCCGCTCTGCGCCTCTCCGTTAAAAAAGGTCTCCTGGCGCACTTGGCGCCTTGGCGGCCCGATATATTTGAACCAACCCAACAGGAGCAACAACCATGGGCAAAAGTGACCTGATCGGCGGCGAACTCTGGGAACAGTATTCGAACAAGGTTGCCGACCGCATGAACAACCCGCGCCACTTCGGCGTCCTCACCGAAGACGATGCCAAACAGCTCGGCGGCAGGCTGGTGATTGCCGACGAGGGGGCCGAATCCTGCGGCGACACGGTGCGCCTCTTCTGGATCGTCGATCCGGAAACCGACATTATCAAGAAGGCAACCTTCAAATCCTTCGGCTGCGGGACCGCCATCGCCGCCACCGACATGATGGCTGAAATGTGTATCGGCAAGACCGTCGACGAGGCGGCGAAAATCACCAACCTCGACGTCGAACACGCCCTGCGCGACGAAGAGGACCAGGCCGCGGTGCCACCGCAGAAGATGCACTGCAGTGTCATGGCCTACGAGGTCATCAAACGCGCCACCTCGATCTACCGCGGGGTCGATATCGCCACCTTGGCCGAAGCCGATATTGTCTGCGAATGCGCCCGCGTCACCCTGCAGACGGTCGAAGACGCGATCCGCATCAACGACCTGAAAACGGTCGAGGAGATCACCGACTACACCAAGGCCGGCGCCTTCTGCAAATCCTGCATCCAGCCCGGTGGCCACGAAAAACGCGAACACTACCTGGTCGACATCCTCGCCCGGGTGCGGGCCGAGATCGAACGCGAACGCAACCCCGACCAGGTCCAGTCCGACTTCACCAAGCTCTCGGTGGTCAAGCAGATCAAGGCCATCGAGGCGGCCCTCGACGAGCACATCCGCCCGGCCCTGGCCCGCGACGGCGGCGGCATCGAGCTGGAGGACATCACCCCGGGCGAGGACGGCACCGTGCTGGTCCACCTCGCCTACCAGGGCTCTTGCAAGGGCTGCGCCGGCAGCCTGGCCGGTACGCTGACTTTCGTTGAACGAACCCTGCGCCAGGAGGTCAGCGACAAGATCCGCGGGGTGGTGGTCTGACGTCGGGGCTTACCGAACAGCACCGAATAAAGAAAGGGTGGGGACGACATTGCTCTCCCCACCCATTTCTTTATCCTGAATCCGTGGGTTTATGCCGGATGAAGAGTGCAAGTGCTTGGACTGAATGCGATTTTCAAAAATCTGAGGCGCACCCATAGGTTCGCCGGTGATTTTTGGGAAGCGCAGGCAGATCAATGACTTGCGCTATTCGCCGGCGATAAGCTCACTGATTCAGGTTTATTCCCTGAATCAGTGAGTCCCTTGTCGGCGGGCATGCAGCGGAGAAACTGATAAAATCAACCCCGGCAATCCATAACAGGGGATTCGACATGCGGTTGTTTGTCCATCTGCTGCTGATAGGTTCCATTTTCGCGCTGGTGACACCCGCCGGAGCGACGGAAAAGAACCGGTCCTTCCAGGCCTGGCTGGCTGAATTGCGCGGAGAAGCCCGGGCGGCGGGGATATCGCAGCAGATCATTGACGAAGCCCTGGCGACCGTCCGGACGCCGCGCAGGCAGGTCATCAGGCTTGACCGCAACCAGCCCGAGTTCAAACAGTCGCTCAAGGCCTATGTCGCGAACCGCATCAACGACCGACGGGTCGCCAACGGCCGGACCATGCTACGACGCTATCCGACCTGGCTCGGCCGGGTCGAACGACGCTACGGCGTTCAGCGGCGCTTCATCCTCGCCCTCTGGGGCATTGAGACCGGCTATGGCGAGGACAGCGGCAATTTCCCCGTGATCCGATCCCTGGCCACCCTGGCCTACGACAGCCGCCGCTCCGGCTATTTCCGCGGCGAGCTGATCGAGGCGCTGAGGATTCTCGACGCCGGGCATGTTCACCTGCCACGCATGAAGGGCTCCTGGGCCGGGGCGATGGGGCAATGCCAGTTCATGCCCTCCGCGTTCCGTGACTTCGCCGTCGACGCCGATCACAGCGGCCGCATCGACATCTGGGGTTCGATCCCCGACGTGCTCGGCTCCATCGCCAACTACCTGTCACGCTCCGGCTGGAAGGACGACCAGACCTGGGGCCGTGAAGTGAAACTGCCAAACAGGTTTGACTTTTCCATCGTCGGACTTGAAACCCGCCTGCCTCTCTCCCGCTGGCAGGCCCTCGGTGTGCGACGCAGCAACGGCCGCGCCCTGCCCCGCCGCGAGATTGAAGCGTCGCTGATCATCCCCAACGGCCCAAAGGGCCCGGCCTACCTGGTTTACGACAATTTCCGCGTGCTGCGCAGATGGAACCGTTCCAACGCCTTTGCCGTGGCGGTCGGCACCCTGGCCGACCGGCTTTCGGCTCCCTGAACCGCCCCCGGGGGAGATGGACAAAAAAATGACCGGACGACCACAAGGGTCGCCGGTCATTTTTCGTTCAACGAGCTGCTGGAACAGGTCAGAGGATCGGCTTCATCCCTTCCATCGCCGCACGCAGTTCCTCACCGACCTCCTCGACGAGGTGACAGCGAATCGCTTCGTTGACAGCGACCAGGGTCTGGTTGTCGACATGGTTGTCCCTGACATCCAGCCCCTTGCCGATCACGTCGGTGCCGACCCTGGCCATGAAGTCCTGCAGCAGCGGCACGCAGGCATGGGAGAAGAGGTAGCAGCCGTACTCGGCGGTATCGGAGATGATGCGGTTCATCTCGTAGAGTTTCTTGCGGGCGATGGTGTTGGCGATCAGCGGCGTCTCGTGCAGCGACTCGTAGTAGGCCGACTCCGGCTCGATGCCCGACTCGACCATGGTCTCGAAGGCGAGTTCGACCCCGGCCTTGACCATGGCGACCATCAGGATGCCGTGGTCGAAGTACTCCTGCTCGGCGATCCCGCCCTGCGCCTCGGTGGTCTCGAAGGCGGTCTTCGAAGTCTCCTCGCGCCAACCGAGCAGCTTGGCGTCGTCATTGGCCCAGTCCTCCATCATGGTCCGGGAAAACTCGCCGGAGAGGATGTCGTCCATGTGCTTGATGAAGAGCGGACGCAGGATCTCCTTCAGTTCTTCAGCCAGCTTGTAGGCGACCAGCTTGGCGGGATTGGCGAGACGATCCATCATGTTGGTGATGCCGCCGTGCTTGAGGGCCTCGGTGATGGTCTCCCAGCCGTACTGAATCAGCCCGGCGGCATAACCGGCCTCGATGCCGCCGGCGACCATCTTGTCGAAGCAGAGCAGCGAACCGGCCTGCAGCATGCCGCAGAGAATGGTCTGCTCGCCCATCAGGTCGGACTTGACCTCAGCGACGAAGGAGGATTCGAGCACCCCGGCGCGGTCACCGCCCTGGGCCGAGGCAAGCGCCTTGGCGATCTCCAGGCCGTCACCGTTGGGGTCGTTCTCACCGTGTACGGCGATCAGGGTCGGCACCCCGAAGCCGCGCTTGTACTCCTCGCGCACCTCGGTACCGGGACACTTGGGAGCGACCATGATGACGGTCAGATCCTTGCGGATCTCGGTGCCTTCCTCGACGATGTTGAAACCGTGGGCATAGGAGAAGACCGCGCCCTGCTTCATCAACGGCACCACGGTTTCCACCACGTTGCTGTGCTGCTTGTCGGGAGCGAGGTTCATGACGATGTCGGCGGTCGGCAGCATCTCCTCGTAGGAACCGACCTTGAAACCGTTCTCGGTGGCGTTGCGCCAGGACTGGCGCTTTTCGTCGATGGCGCCCTGGCGCAGGGTGTAGGCGACATCGAGACCGCTGTCACGCATGTTCAGGCCCTGATTGAGCCCTTGAGCGCCGCAGCCGACGATCACGATCTTCTTGCCCTTGACGTACTCGCAGCCGTTGGCGAACTCTTCGGCCTCCATGAAACGGCAGGTACCCAGCTCCTGCATCTGGCGCCGGAACGGCAGCGAACTGAAATAATTCTGAGCCATGATTCTCTCTCCTTCGATGTATCCTGAATCAGTGAGCTACTTGTCGGCGGGTAGCACAAGTCATTGACCTGCCTGAGTTTCCCAAAAATCACCGGCGAACCTATGGGTGCGCCTCAGATTTTTGGAAACCTCACTCAGATCAAGCACTTGCACTCTCCATCCAACAGTAGCTCACTGATTCAGGTGTATGGGGTCAGCAGAACCTGTGGTCTGATCCGGGATGCAATCATAGCGCACTTTAAAGGATGCGCAGTGTTGCGTAAATTGATTTATTGTGGATATTGTGTTGCTAAATATGCAATATTGAAATGATCATGGATATCAACGAACTGGAAATCTTTCTCAGCGTCGCCGAACAGTTGCACTTCGGCCGCGCCAGCCAGGCCTGCAACCTCAGCCCCTCGGCGCTGACACGTACCATTCAGCGACTGGAAACCCAGCTCGGGCAGACCCTGTTTCTGCGTGACAACCGCAGCGTCGCCCTGTCCGCAGCCGGGGAACGATTTCGCGACTATGCCCGCAAGACTGTCAGCGACTGGCACAGCTTCCGGGACAGCCTGCGGACCAGTGAAGAAGTTTCGGGCAGCCTCTCTCTCTACGCCTCGATCACCGCCGTCTACAGCCTGCTTCCCGACCTGCTGGAAGCCTATCGCCAGGCCTATCCCGAGGTGCATCTCGAACTGCGTACCGGGGCCGCCGAGCAGGCACTGCCGCAACTGCAGAGCGGCCAGATCGACGTGGCCGTCGCCGCCCTGCCGGACCACCTCGGCCCACGGATCGAATTCCTGCCGATCGCCACCACGCCGTTGATTTTCATCGCCCCTGCCGTCAAGAGCGGCAACGACGGCCTGAACGACATCCCGTCTTTCAGAATGGCGGACACCCCGCTGGTGGTACCACGCGGCGGCCAGGCACGGCGGCGCCTCGATCAGTGGTTCAAAGAACAGCAACTGCGGCCCAATATCAGCTCCGAAGTCTCCGGCAACGAGGCGATCATCGCCATGGTCCGGCTTGGCGTCGGGGTCGGCGTGGTGCCGCAGCTGGTGCTGGAACGCAGCCCCTTCCGCGACGAGGTCCGCATCCTGGAAGATGCCCCCCGACTCGAACCCTACATCGTCGGGCTCTGCAGCAGCCGCAAAAATCTCCGTCGTCCGGCAGTCCAGGCCTTCTGGCAACTGGGGGAACAGGGGATCAAAACCTGAGGGGATCGGGTCAGAACAAAAAACACCCTGGAGACCAGGAGGGTGAGTCATCCAGGGCGAAGAAGGAAGCGGCGTCCCGCCTCCGTGAAAAGCGTTGTGACAGATGGCTTACACCATCTATATTGAGTATAGGCCCCGCTTCCGCGGGGGTCAAATCGGCGGCGGAAAAATTCTGGCCGGCCCATACCGATTGCGAGTCAAGGGGCGTCCGGGAGCAGACATAGAGAAGCAACGCAAAGCTTGCAGGGCACTCTCCGTTAGACGGCGACAACACGAGAGGAAAACCGAAAAATCCCCGGTACACCGTTCCACGGTGGTCGAGATTTTTGTGTAAATGCAAGGCACCTGAGGATTGAAGACTGAGTGCAACGCAGCAGATGCGTGCGTATCGACCACCCTCGCAGAAAAACCGCGGGGTCGCGGCCCCGCTCTCCGCCTTACTCTTGCCTGCTCGCAAGAGTAAGCAGAAAGAGCTTTCGCCTGCGGCGGGCATGGACACTACCCCCTGCCAATCATGCTGATGATGAAACCCGCGGCGCTCTCGTTGCACCGCCCGGCAGTCGTGGTAAGTGAAGCTGTCTACGCGGGGAGGCAGACAAACAGGCTACACAGAGGAAGCATTTAAACCAAAATACACAATCTCATAGCCGTTTCTCTTCAGCTACACCGTTTCGAGGTGGTCGAGACGTGCCCGAATGCAAGGCGCGCGAAGACTGAAACCGCAGGTGTAGCGGCAGCTACATCGAGGAATTGTGAAGGCTGAGCGCAACGCCGCAGGCGGGTGCGTCTCGGCCGCCTCAGCACCAACGCTTCGAGGCGGCCGAGATTCGTGCAGATGCAAGGCGTCTCGCAACTGAAGGAGTGAGGTGTAGCGGCAGCTACTCCGCAGCGACTGAAGGCGCGAGCAACGCAGCAGATGCGCGGATATCGGCCGCCCTCACTACTTAACCGATTCTTCGGGGTAGGCGTGGATATTATGAATCGACAGATCCGGACCGCGGAACTCCTCTTCATCCTCCAGCCGGAAACCGACCGTCTTGGCGATCACCCCATAGACCACGAAGCCGACCACCAGGGCGAAAACGATCGCCAGCAGGGTGCCGATCAGCTGGGACATGAAGCTGACGCCGCCCATGCCGAGAAACATCGTCTGGCCGAAGATTCCCGCCGAGATGCCGCCCCAGCTGCCGATCAGACCGTGCAGCGGCCAGACACCGAGGACGTCATCGATTTTCAGTCTTTCCTGCTCCAGTTCAAAACCGTAGACGAAAATCAACGCGCCGATGCCGCCGATGAAAAAAGCGGCGATCGGGTGCACCAGGTCGGAACCGGCGCAGATGGCGATCAGACCGGCCAGCGCGCCGTTGTGCACGAAACCCGGGTCATTCTTGCCGGCGATCAGGGCAAAAAGGACCCCGCCGACCATCGCCATCAGCGAATTGACCGCCACCAGTCCGGAAATGCCTTCCAGGTTCTGGGCGCTCATGACATTGAACCCGAACCAGCCGACCGCCAGGATCCAGCTGCCGAGGGCCAGAAACGGGATGTTGGAAATCGGGATCGCCTTGCTCTGGCCGCGCACCCAGCGCCCCAGGCGGGGACCGAGGATGATGACCGCGGGCAGCGCCAGCCAGCCGCCCATGGAATGAACCACCACGCTGCCGGCGAAATCGTGGAAACCGGCACCGAAGGTTGATTCCAGCCAGCCCTGCAGGCCGGAGCTGTTCTGCCCCCAGATCAGCGATTCGAAAAAGGGATAGAAGATGCCGGCAAAAATGCCGCCGGCCACCACCTGCGGCCAGAACTTGGCCCGTTCGGCGATGCCGCCGGAGATGATCGCCGGGATACAGGCGGCGAAGCAGAGCAGGAAGAAGAAACGCACCAGCTCATAGCCGTTGTTGTCGCCGAGCAGCGAACCCGCCGGGGCGAGAAAATTGACACCGTAGGCAATCGGGTAGCCGATCAGGAAATAGACCACGGTCGAGACCGACCAGTCGGTGAGAATCTTGACAAAGGCATTGACCTGGCTTTTCTGCCGGACGGAACCAACTTCAAGAAAGGCGAACCCGGCGTGCATGGCAAAAACCATGACCGCGCCGAGCATGAGAAAAAGAACGTCACCACCGTGACGCAGGGACACCATTGCGGACTCCATTGTCAGCAACCTCCTTGCACAGATTGAATGCCGGCCACCAAGCCGGTTCCGGGCTCTTCTTTCAACATGCATACCAGCCGACGAAACGTCTGACATTCCCCGTCGCGGTTCATTTCCACCCCGCAACCTGTCACTTTTTTAATCACCGATGGCTCGAAATTAGGCAGTTTCCCGGACATCCCAATACTACGGTTGTTTGTGTTGTTTTGTCCCGCATTTTCTTCTTGACTAAACCTGTTGGGTTTTATATTGTCTTTTCCCGACACGTTCAGTGTTTTAAATACAATCGAAACAGAGGCACATTCAACGATGGAATCAACGCAGCGCAGCCTGGCCAAGGCCATTTCATGGCGCATTATCGCAACGATCATCACCGCCCTGATCGCCTATGCCATGACCGGCGAAATGACCTTCGCCGCTCAAATCGGGTTGGCTGACACCTGCCTGAAGTTTTTTGTTTACGTCGGCCACGAGCGTCTCTGGAACCGCATCTCCTTCGGCCGCGAAAAACAGCAGCCCGAATACTACATTTAAAAAAGGGGCAGACCATGGGACATACCGCCGCAAGGTTGACAACCAACGACCCGCCCGCCGCGAAGGAAATCCTGCAGCAGGGCATCGCGCAGGCCGGGGGACCGGTGGCGCTGGCCTGTTCGTTCAGCGTAGAGGATGTCGCCGTTATCGACCTGGCGACCCAGGCGGGGCTGCCCCTCGGGGTCTTTGCCATCGACACCGGTCGTCTGCCGGAGGAAACCTACATCGTCGCCGAAACGGTTTCCCAACGCTATGGGCTGTCGATCGAATGGTATTTCCCCCAGGCCGAAGCGGTTCAGCAGCTGGAACGGCAAAAAGGGCTCTTCTCCTTCCGTGAAAGCCTGGAAAACCGTCACCAGTGCTGTGCGGTCCGCAAGGTCGAGCCGCTGCGACGTGCCCTGTCCGGGCTGTCCGGCTGGGTCACCGGCATGCGCCGCGCCCAGAGTGTGACCCGCAACGACATCCTGCCGATCGAGGTTGACCGGGCCCATGACGGCCTGCTGAAAATCAACCCGCTCTGCGACTGGAGCGAACAACAGCTGTGGGATTATGCCCGCGACCAGCGGATTCCGATCCACAAGCTGCACCGGCAGGGCTATCCGAGCATCGGCTGCGCACCCTGCACCCGCGCCGTCAAGGAGGGAGAAGATGTCCGGGCCGGCCGCTGGTGGTGGGAAAATCCGGAGCACAAGGAGTGCGGGCTGCATCGGTAAGAAAAAAAGCGGCTAAAGGCTAAAGGCCAAGGGCTAAAGGCCAAGGGCTAAAGGCCCAGGGCTAAGGGCTAAGGGCTAAGGGAAGAAACTCATGACACATCTGGAACAACTC
>NZ_PPFX01000018.1 GCF_002898515.1 Geothermobacter hydrogeniphilus
CCGTACGCACGGTGGTGTGGGAGGACGGCGGGGGCAACCCCGCCTCCTACCCGATTGCGGGCGTCGGCTTTTTCATCAACTCAGCGTTGCAGACCCGCTTCGCTTGTGCGATGTAGTTGTCGCTACGCCTCCGCGCTCATTGGGCTGCGCCTTCATTTGATAAAAAAATCCAACGTCTTGAGACGGTGATATGGGATTCTTGTTCGAGATGTTGCCGATTTGTTGAGCAATTAATCACTGGAACCGTTGAGGGTGGGAACCCGGATGCTTACGCTCACCCACGCACAACCGTTGAAGGTGATTGAGAAGTACCTGAATGCAAGGCGTCTCCCGCCGGAAGGAGTGAGGCGTAGCGGAAGCTACGTCGCAGCGACCGAGGGCGGGAGCAACGCAGCAGGCAGGTGCTTATCGATCACCCTCCCACCTAACCATGGTGGCTGATGCCGGCTGCCGCAACCACATGATTCGCCTTGGCGGCATAATAGCCGACGGCGATCAGGCAGTAGATGCCGAGGACAACCCAGCCGCCCTTGGCGAACGCGGGTCGAACGACATCCCAGTCGACGATAAAGACCAGGTAGAGAAAAAGTGCCAGAAAGAATAAGGCCAGTAGCATTGCTGCCTCCTTGAAACATGAATGTGCAGGTTGGAAAAGATTTTGCGAATTTTATATCAATGAGTTAAAAATGCCAAAGGCTTTTTTCCGGCTGTCACCCCCGCCGCGGTTCGGCGGCCTGGTGGCGCATGGAGGGATTCGTGACCCTGGATCTTTTTCCGGTCGATGCTCCGACCGATCTCTATTTTGAACAGCAGGCCCGTTCCCGTGGCTACCGGGTCATTGCCGGTATCGACGAAGCCGGGCGCGGCCCCCTGGCCGGGCCGGTGGTGGCGGCGGCGGTGGTGCTGCCGGAACGGTTCGATCTGCCGGGCTTGACCGATTCGAAAAAACTGACCGCCCGCAAGCGTGCCGAACTGTTTCTGCAGATCCGTTCCCAGGCGGCTGCCGTAGGGGTCGGCATCATGCCGGCCGAAGAGGTGGACCGGCGCAATATTCTCCAGGCCACCCTGGCGGCGATGCGCCTGGCGGTGGAGCGCCTGCGCTGCCCGGCCGATTACCTGCTGGTCGACGGGATCTCCAGAATTCCGACGACGATCCCGCAGTTGACACTGAAAAAAGGTGACTCCCGTTCCCTGTCGGTCGCGGCCGCCTCGGTGATTGCCAAGGTGGTGCGGGATCGGATGATGTGTGCCTACGACAGGCGTTATCCGCAGTACGGCTTCGCCGGCCACAAGGGCTACGGCAGTGCCGCTCATCGACGGGCGATTGCCGAGCATGGTCCCTGTCCTCTGCATCGGCGGACCTTCGGTGGGGTGCGTGAGCATCTCGAGCGATCATGACCGAGGAGCGTCTGGCGCTGGGCCGCTGGGGGGAGGAGCAGGCTGTTTTGTTCCTGCGTCGCCAGGGGTTCAGGATTCTGGAGCGCAACTATCGCACCCGGGTCGGCGAAATCGACATCATCGCCCGCAACCGCCGTCTGCTCCTGTTCGTCGAAGTCAAGACCCGTCGCGGCCAGGCCTGCGGCCTGCCGCAGGAAGCGGTCGGCATTTTCAAACAGCGGCAGATCATCCGCACCGCCCAGTGGTATCTCAACAACCAGCTGGCCGGACGGCTGCAGCCGCGTTTCGATGTGATTGCCGTTCGGCAGTGGCGGGACGAGGCGTTTATAGAGCATCTCCCCAACGCCTTCGGGCTTGATTTCTGAGTACGGCTGAAATGCCCTCATCTGCTGCGTTGCGCACCCCCTTCAGTCGCTATTCATCTCCAGGCGAGGTTCAATTTGCCAATTCCCTGAACTTCCCCTATGCTTACCTGAGTCAGAGAGTCCCTTGTCGGCGGCCGGTACAAAGTCATTGCTCTGCCTGAGCTTTCCCAAAATTGCCAACGAATCTATGGGTGCGTTTCAGATTTTAGAAAATCTCATTCAGACCAAGTACTTGCACTCTCCATCCGACAGGAACTCACTGATTCAGGTTGTCGCACACGACAGATGGCAGGAGAGAGATGAGCTATTCTTTGCGAAAACTGGGGCTGGTGCGGGTTGCGGTGGGAACCCCCGAACTGCGGGTGGCCGACATTGATTTCAACCTGCGGCAGATCGTCGGACTGGCCGGGCAGGCTGCCGAGCGCAAGGCGCAAGTGCTGCTGTTGCCCGAACTCTGCCTGACCGGCTACAGCTGTGCCGATCTGTTCTATCAGCCGTTGCTGCAGGAAAAGGCCCTGCAGGCCCTGCAGGAACTGGCCCGGTTGAGCGCCGAACACTCCCTGGTGCTGGTGGCGGGGCTGCCGCTGGCGCTTGACGGCAGGCTCTTCAATTGTGCTGCCCTGATCGCTTCCGGCCGGGTCCACGGGCTGGTTCCCAAGACCTTTCTGCCCAATACCGCGGAATTCTACGAGCAGCGCTGGTTCAGTTCGGCCCGTGAGTTGACGTCCGATACTTTCTGTCTCGATGGTGAGCGGATACCCGTCGGCACCGATCTGCTGTTTGCCGCCGAAGGTTTTCCCGCCTGTTGTATCGGGCTGGAGGTCTGCGAGGATCTCTGGGCGGTTGAACCGCCCAGCGGCCGTCTGGCGGTTTCCGGAGCCACGCTGCTGCTCAATCCCTCCGCCAGCCCCGAGGTTCTCGGCAAACGGGATTACCGGCGGCAGCTGGTCTGCTCCCAGTCGGCGCGCTGCCTGGCAGCCTATGCCTACGCGTCTGCCGGGCCGGGCGAATCGAGTACCGACCTGGTGTATGCCGGTCACAGTCTGATCGCTGAAAATGGTTTGCAGTTGGCGGAAACCGAACGTTTCAGCTTTGACAGTCAGCTGGCCTGCGCCGATGTCGACCTGGAGCGCCTGGTTCTGGAACGTCAGCGCAACGCCAGTTTCGCTGACAGTCCGGCCACGGCGAGCCGCAGGATTCCCTTTGTCCTCAAGGATGTCCGGACAAAAAATTTTGCCCGCCCGATTCCGCCGCGTCCCTTCGTTCCGGAGGGTGACCATGAACGGGATGTCCGTTGCGAGGAGATTTTTGCCATCCAGACCACCGGTCTGGCCCGCCGTCTGCGTCATACCGGCAGCAGCCGGGTGGTGATCGGCATCTCCGGCGGACTCGATTCGACCCTGGCGCTGCTGGTCGCGGTCCGCGCCTTTGATCGCCTCGGTCTTGATCGGCGGGGTATCCAGGCGATCACCATGCCCGGTTTCGGCACCACCGTCCGCACCCGCGGCAATGCGGAAAAACTGGCGGATCTGCTGGGGGTCAGCCTCCAGGTCATCGGCATCGACGCGGCGGTACGGCAGCATTTCGCCGACATTGGGCAGGATGAAAAGAATCACGACATCACCTATGAGAATTCCCAGGCCCGGGAGCGGACCCAGATCCTGATGGATGTCGCCAACCAGCTCGGCGGACTGGTGATCGGCACCGGCGACCTGTCGGAACTTGCGCTGGGCTGGTGTACCTACAACGGCGACCACATGTCGATGTACGCGGTCAATGTCGGGGTTCCCAAGACCCTGGTCCGCTATCTGGTCGACTGGTGTGCCGAAACCGGATTCAGCGGCGAGGCGCGGGCGGTATTGCACGACATCGGTGCCACCCCGGTTTCTCCGGAGCTGCTGCCGCCGGACGAAAATGGTGAGATCGGCCAGAAAACCGAGGAAACGGTCGGTCCCTACGAGTTGCATGATTTCTTCCTCTATCATGCCGTGCGGCTGCACTATCCGCCTGCCAAGATTCTTGCCTTTGCCGGCCAGGCCTTTGGGCGTTATGAATCGAAGGTTATTCTGGACTGGCTGCAGGTTTTCTATCGGCGCTTCTTCAGTCAGCAGTTCAAGCGTTCCTGTCTGCCCGACGGTCCCAAGGTCGGCAGCGTTGTTCTCTCCCCGCGCGGCGACTGGCGCATGCCGTCCGACGCGGCTGTCTGCCTCTGGCTGAAAGAGCTTGAGGCTTTGGAGCAGGGCTGATGAAAAAACGCCATCTGTTTCATTGCCCTTGGCTTTGTTGCTGCGGAGTAGCTGCCGCTGTACCTCACTCCTCGGCCTGCAGGCGCCTCGCATCTGACACTTTTTGATCAGCCTTGCAGCTTTATTGCCTCTCACTTTAGCCTTTAGCCTTGAACCTTTAGCCTCGAACCTCTTTATGCTCTATCTCGTCGCCACCCCGATCGGTAACCTCGAAGACATGACCTTCCGCGCCGTGCGCGTACTCAAGGAGGTTGATCTGATCGCCTGCGAGGACACCCGCCACAGTCGCAAGCTGCTGCAGCACTACGGGATCAGCACCCGTCTGACCTCCTTTTTCGAGCACAATGAACGGGACAAGGGAGAGAAGCTGCTGGTTGAGCTGCGGTCGGGGAAGGATATCGCCCTGATCAGCGATGCCGGTACCCCGGCGATCTCTGACCCCGGCTACCGGTTGGTGCGTCGCTGTCACGAGGCGGGGATCGGGGTCAGTATTGTACCTGGCCCGCAGGCGGCGGTCAGTTCGCTGGCGGTCAGCGGCCTGCCGACCGACCGATTCGCTTTCGAAGGCTTTCTGCCCGCCCGCTCCGGGGCCCGTCGGGACCGTCTGACGGCGCTGCTCAGCGAGGAGCGGACCCTGGTCTTCTACGAATCGCCGCACCGGCTGGCGGCGACCCTGGCCGACCTGGCCGGACTCTGCCCGCAGCGGGACGTGGTGGTGGTCAGGGAACTGACCAAGTTGCACGAGGAGATTTGCCGCGGGAGTGCCGGGGAACTGGCTGAGCGCTGGCGGACAGAGAAGGTGCGTGGCGAGGTGGTGCTGCTGCTGGCCCCGGCGGAACCGGTCGAACCCGAACTCGACCTGGACTCCGCCCTGCGCCGGGAACTGGAGCTGGACCGGCCGCTCAAGGAGGTGAGCCGGGAACTGGCGAAGGTGTACGGGGTCTCGGGGAGCGAAGTCTACGCACGGGCGCTGGCTATAAGGAAGTGAGGGCGGCCGATACGCCCTCGTCTGCTCTGCTCTGTTTCTTGTCGCCCTCAGCGAATTTTGAAGTTGGCGAATGTTTCTCCCGGTTCCCGCCAATCCACCTCCACCTCACTGACCTGCGCCGCCGGAGGCCCCTGGTGGCACCATTGAATCAGCGCCTCGATCTGTTCCTGCGGGCCGCAGGCCAGGGCCTCCACCCGCCCGTCGGGCAGATTGCGGACCCAGCCGGTCAGGCCGAGTTCGCGGGCCTTGTCCTTGGTGCTGCCGCGGTACCAGACCCCCTGGACGCGTCCTGAAATCAGCAGGTGCGCGCAGCTTTCACTCATGATTTCTCCTCCCCGATCAGACGTAGAAAGGCCTCTTCATCCAGGATTTCGATGCCGAGCTGTTCAGCTCTGGCCAGCTTGCTGCCGGCGCCGGGGCCGGCCACCAGGTAGTCGGTCTTGCGGCTGACCGAGCCGGCGGCGCGGCCGCCGAGTTGTTCAACCCTTGTTTCGGCCTGTTTACGGCTCATGCTCTCAAGGCTGCCGGTAATGACCAGGGTCTTTCCGCTCAAAGGGCCGTCCTGCTGCACCGTCGCCTCGGCCTCGGGATGAACCCCGGCCCGTCGCAGCTTTTCCAGCAGTGCCAGCTGGCAGGGATCGGCGAAGAAGTCAATCAGCGATTCGGCAACCTTGTCGCCGATTTCGTGGATGGCCTTGAGATCGTCGACGGTCGCCGCCGCCAGGCTGTCGAGGTCGGGATAGCGCCGGGCCAGCACCCTGGCGGTGTGCTCCCCGACGTGGCGGATGCCGAGTCCGAACAGCAGCCTCGACAGCGGGCGGGTGCGGCTGGCGTCGATGGCCTGCAGCAGCTTGGCGGCGAGAGTCTCTCCCATGCGTTCCAGTTCGAACAAGTCTTCCTTCCGTAACAGGTAGAGCTCGGCGACATCCTCCACTTTCCCCCGTTCGATCAGTTGTGCGATCTGTTTTTCCCCCAGGCCGTCGATATCCATGGCCTTGCGCGAGACGAAGTGGCGGATTCGCTCCAGGGTCCGGGCCGGGCAGTGGGCATTGCCGCAGCGCGGCACGACTTCCTCCTCCCGGCGTATGACCGGTTGTCCGCATTCCGGGCAGAGGGTCGGTTCGGGGCAGGTCGTTTCATTCCCCCGGCGCTGGTCTTTGAGGACCCGCACCACGTCGGGAATGACGTCGCCGGCCCGTTCGACGATCACCCGGTCGCCGATACGCAGGTCGAGACGTTTGATCTCGTCCCAGTTGTGCAGGCTGGCGCGGGAGACGGTGACACCGCTGATACTGACCGGACGCAGATGGGCGACCGGGGTGATGGCACCGGTGCGGCCGACCTGCAGGCCGATCGTTTCAACCACCGTCTCCGCCTGCCTGGGCGGGAACTTGTAGGCGATGGCCCAGCGCGGCGAGCGGCTCAGTTCGCCGACTTCGTGTTGCAGGTCGAGGTCGTTGATCTTGATCACCATGCCGTCGATTTCGTAGGGAAGGTTGTCGCGGGAATCGAGAATTTCGGCGTAGCGGCGGGCGACGGCGTCGACCCCCCGGACCACCCGGGTCTGCTCCAGGTTGACCGGCAGCCCCCAGCGGGCCATCGCTTCAAGCAGCCCGAACTGGGTTTCCGGTTGTGCCCCGTTCAGGCGGCCGACTCCGTAGCAGAAGATGCGCAATGGGCGTTCGGCGGTGACGGCGGCATCAAGCTGGCGCAGGCTGCCGGCGGCGGCGTTGCGCGGGTTGGCGAAAGGTTTCAGCCCGGCTTCGCTCTGGCGCTGGTTGAGACGGCGGAAATCATCGAGGTCGAAAAAGACTTCGCCGCGGATATCGACCAGGTCCGGGTAATCCCCCTGCAACTGTTTCGGCAGCCCGGCGATGGTGCGGATGTTTTCGCTGATCTCTTCGCCGGTGATGCCGTCGCCGCGGGTACTGGCCTGCAGCAGCCGGCCGTCGCGATAGGTCAGTTCGACCGCCAGCCCATCCAGTTTGAGTTCCAGGCAGTATTCGAGTTCGCTTTCGCGGGCGAGAAAAGTGGTGCGCAGGCTGTGGTCAAAATCACGCAGTTCGGCATCGTTGCGCACGTTGCGCAGCGAAAGCATCGGCTGGGCATGACGGATCGGGGAGAATTTTTCTACCGGTTCGGCGCCGACCTGCTGTGAGGGGGAGTCGGGGGTGGCGAGCTGCGGGTACTGTTTCTCGATGGCGAGAAGTTCCCGGAACAACAGGTCATATTCAGCATCGCTGATCTCCGGTGCGTCAAGACGGTGGTAGAGGCGGTTGTGGCGAAGAATTTCCTGGCAGAGTGCCTTGTGGCGGGCAACAACCTGGTCGTCGGGCATCGAAGGTCTCCTGGGATAGATACTTGCAACTGTCGGCTCCGGTGCTGTCTCCGGAGTCCGGATGTCTGGGATATACCATAGGGGGCAGGCCGGTTCAATCGTCACCGCGATCAGCGGGCGACGACAGGAGCGGTTCAGGTGATTGTCAACCCGCGTTCGATGCGCTAAACTCCGGCAAACAAGCTACTGGAGCCTGCATGCCCGACGACCAACTCCTGCGCCTCGGGGCGCTGTTCGTTCTTTTTCTGCTTTCGGCCTTCTTTTCCGGGTCGGAGACGGCGCTGACGGCCATTGACCGGTTGCGTGTCCGCTACCTGGTGGAAAAGAAACGTCCCGGTGCCGAACGTCTCGAATCCCTGTTGAGCAATCCCGAACGTCTCCTGTCAGCCATCCTGATCGGCAACAACCTGGTCAATATTGCCGCCTCAGTTTTCGCCACCACTCTCTTCATCGCCTGGTTTGACAAGCATGGAGAGTTGGCCACCATCCTGATTCTGACCCCGTTGCTGCTCCTGTTTGCCGAGGTCTGCCCGAAAACCTATGCCGCCCGCTATCCGGAAAAGGTCTGTTTCCTGGTTCTGCGGCCGATTCTGCTGGTGATGTTGCTGCTGTTCCCGCTGGTGACCCTGGTCAGTTTTCTGTCCGGTCTGCTGACGCGGGTCATGCCGGGCGAGGAGGAACGCCCGTTGATTTCCGAGGACGAGATCCGTACCATGATCAGCGTCGGCGGTGAAGAAGGGGTGGTGGCCAAGGAGCAGCACCGGATGCTGCATGGTGTTTTCGAGCTGTCGCAGATCCGGGTTCGGGACGTGATGATTCCGCGCACCGAGGTGGTCGGCATCGAACTTGACACTCCCTTTGACAAGGTCCTTGAGGCCGTGCAGCAGGCACGCCACTCCCGCTTTCCGGTATTCGACGGTGAGCTGGATAATATCATCGGCATCATTCATTCGAAGGAGATTCTCAATTACGTCCATCGTCCCGACGAGTTTTCGTTGCGGAAACTTGCCCGGGCGCCTTATTTCGTCCCCGAATCGAAGCAGATCGAAACACTGCTGCAGTCTTTTCGGCGACGGCGTATCCACCTGGCGGTGGTGGTTGACGAGTACGGTGGGGTCGAGGGGATTGTCACGCTTGAGGACGTGGTGGAGGAGATCGTCGGTGAAATCCAGGATGAATACGATGCCGAGGAAGTCCTTTTCCGCGAAATCGAACCGGATCGTTTCCTGGTCGACGGCAGCGCCTCGATCCGCACCGTCAACCGCCGTTTCGGCCTGGATCTCTCCGAGACCCACGCCACCACCCTGGCCGGATTCGTGTTGCGTACCCTGGGCAGTATTCCGCGGCCCGGGGAGAGTTGCCGGGCCGATGGCGTAACCTTTGTCGTTCGCAAGATGGAGGAACGTCGTATCGAGGAAATCGAGATGAGGTTGCCTTCCTCTCCCCCCGGGGACCAGGGTTGATCCGCTTTTCCTGACCTGCTTTTCGCCACTGATCCTTCTTTTCTCCCCGGGAAATTTCAGTCTGTTTTTATTTTCTCCTCGTCCGCGTCAGTTTCGAGCCGTCGATCTCCCTCCTTCAGACAGCCTAACCCCTTAAAAAATTGCCTGAATCTCCTTGACAGGAGGGTTGACTCCCAGTATTCTTTCACGAAAAGTGGTGAAAGGTGTTAAACGAGGTCAAAAAGGTGTCAATGGTCACTTTCCGCGGAAAATTCTACAACACCATCGACCCCAAGGGGCGGGCGAGCATCCCGGCGAAGTTCCGTGACGAGCTGGCCGCGGCTTACGGAGACAATCGCCTGGTGTTGACCGAAGGGGATGGCGGCATCGTCTGCTACCCCGTTCCGCAGTGGGAGGAAATTGTTGCCAGAATTGACGCGCTGCCGCCGACCCAGGATCGTGAGGACCTTTACATGACAACGGTTTCGCCGGCGGTGGAATGCAGTTTCGATAAGCAGGGGCGGGTGCAGCTCAGCCATTCCCTGCGTGAACATGCCGGTCTTGTGGGTGAAGTGAGGGATTTCGTGGCAATCGGCCTGAACAACAAGATCCTGCTGATGAACCGCAATCAGCATGCCGCTCAGCGTGCCGAGGCCCAGGAGCGTCTCAAACAGAAACCCGAAGTCCGTTACAACCTTGGTCTTTGATTTTTGATGACGGCGGCCTTCGAGCATCTTTCGGTCATGCCGGTCGAGGTCCTGGAGTTTCTCGCTCCCCGTTCCGGTGGCGTCTATCTTGACGGAACCGTCGGTGGCGGTGGGCACGCCCGCCTGGTGCTGCAGGCGAGCGCTCCGGATGGACGCCTGATCGGCCTTGATCGGGACCGGTCGGCCCTGGCCGCGGCGGCGGACGAGTTGAAGCCTTTTGCCGACCGGGTGGTGTTGCGGCATGCGCCTTTTGCCGACTTTGAGGAGGTTCTGGAGGATCTCGGCATTGATCGGCTTGACGGCATGCTGCTCGACCTCGGGGTTTCCTCGCACCAGATCGATACTCCGCAACGCGGTTTTTCCTTTCGCCATGAGGGGCCGCTTGATATGCGCATGGACCGGGAGGCGGGCGAGACGGCGGCCGAAGTCCTGGCGCGTCGGGATGCCGATGAGTTGACGGATATTTTCCGCACTTACGGCGAAGAGCGTTTTGCCAGACGCATCGCCCGCAGGATTGTCGCCCGGCGCGAAGAAGAGCCGCTGGTGACGACGAAGCAGTTGGCCGAACTGGTGAAGGAGGTGGTTCCGGCTTCCCGGGACAGCCGCCGGATTCATCCCGCGACGCGCGTTTTTCAGGCGTTGCGCATTTATGTCAATGGCGAGCTGGATCAGGTTTCCGAGGGGGTGGCCCGGGGGATCCGACGACTTCGCCCGGGGGGGCGGATGGTGGTGATCAGTTTTCATTCGCTGGAAGACCGCATTGTTAAACGGGCATTTCAGGAGGCGGCCCGCGGCTGCATCTGCCCTCCCAGACTGCCAATCTGCCAATGTGGTCAAACTCCGGCGGTCCGCATTCTGACCCGTAAGGTGCGGCGCCCCGGTGATGAAGAAATCGAGTTGAATGCCAGGGCGCGCAGTGCTGTTCTGCGGGCCGTTGAAAAATTGTGAAAGTTCACGTGAAGGGAGGGTGGTATGGCCGATACTCTTCTCAAGCCAATCCCGAAAATCAATGGGTTCAGTCTGCATCGTCCCCAGTTGCTGCCGACATTCCTGTTCCTCGGTCTGGTCCTGGCGGTGAGTCTGTTTATCGTCTGGTCCCGCCTGCAGGTGGTCAATCTCGATTACGACATCTCGCGGCTTGAGTCAGAGTTGCGCGCCCTGGGGCAGCAGACACAGCAGTTGCGTCTGGAGGCGGCCAGCCTGAGCCGTCCGGACCGGATTGAGGCGCTGGCCAGACGTGATCTGGGATTGCGCTTTCCAACATCGCGACAGATTATTCCGGTTCGTTGATGACCAGGTCGGGGCAGGGACACCACTGGCGGATCAGGGTTTTCGGGTTGCTGTTCGTGGTGGCCTTCGGATTGGTCGTCGTCAGGGCTTACCTGCTCCAGGTGCGCGGGCAGGAGGAATGGCTGCGACGGGCCGAACGGCAGCATCAGCGGGTGATTCCGCTCACCCCGCAGCGGGGCACCATTTACGATCGCAACGGCGAGGAGCTGGCTTTGAGCATCGAGGTTGATTCCATCTACGTCAACCCCGCCCAGGTCAAGAAGACCGCATCCGTGGTGCGCGAACTGGCACCGACGGTCGGCCTGAAGAAGCGGACCTTGAAGGCCAAGCTTTCCTCACGCCGTGGTTTCGTCTGGCTCAAGCGACAGGTTTCTCCGGCCGAGAGCATGCGGGTGAAATCCCTCGGGGTGCCCGGGGTGCATTTCATCAAGGAGCACAAGCGCTATTATCCCAACGGTTCGCTCGGTGCCCAGGTGCTGGGTTTTACCGGCCTCGATCCGCATGGACTCGAAGGTCTTGAGTTGCGTTACGACAGCGCGGTGCTCGGCGAGGGTGGCTTTCTGGTCACCGAACGAGACAATCTCGGTCGTGGTATAGGCGCCGGTGATGGATTGGTCAGCGGCGCCCGGAGGGGCGGCAGCCTGCATCTGACGCTGGATAAAAATATCCAGTATATCGTTGAAAAGGAGCTTGCAGCCGGGGTCAGGGCAGTGCGTGCCAAGTCCGGCTCGGCCGTGGTTCTGGACCCGCGGACGGGCGAGGTGCTGGCCATGGCCAGCCAGCCCGATTTCAATCCCAACGCGTTCAGCAAGTATGGTCCGGGCAATTATCGCAACCGGGCGATTGCCGACGCCTATGAGCCCGGTTCGACTCTCAAGACATTTCTGCTGGCAGCGGCCCTGGATAAAAAGGTCGTCCGGCCGGACCAGGTTATTTACTGCGAAAAGGGAGTTTACCGGGTCGGCGGCAAGACCATCCATGACCACCATCCCTATGGCAGGCTGAGTGTCGCCGAGATCCTCAAGTACAGTTCCAATATCGGCGCCGCCAAGATCGGTCAGGCGATGGATAGGGAACGTTTCTACCGGGCGTTGCGCGATTTCGGTTTCGGCTCGGTGACCGGTATCGAATTGCCGGGAGAATCCCCGGGGCTGTTGCGGCCGCCGGAGGAATGGTTTGATGTCGACCTGGCGGCGATCTCTTTCGGGCAGGGGCTGATGGTGACGCCGCTGCAACTGGCGACCGCCCTGGCGAGCATCGCCAATGGCGGCACCCTTATGCGTCCCTATCTGGTGGAGCGGGTGGTTGACGGTTACGGGCAGGTGGTCGAGTCGCATGGACCCGAGGTGGTGAGGCGGGTCATTTCCGAAGAGACCGCGGCGATTGTAACCAGGATGCTGGAAGGGGCGGTTGAAAAGGGTGGTACCGGAACCCTGGCGGCGGTGCCCGGATTCAAGGTCGCCGGCAAGACCGGTACCGCGCAGAAGGTCGACCCGGTGACCGGCGGTTATTCCCGGGATCGCTACCTGGCCAGTTTTGCCGGTTTTGTTCCGGCCGAAGACCCCCGCCTGGTGATCCTGGTGATGATTGACGAGCCGCAGGGGAAATCGTATGGCGGTCTGGTGTCGGCGCCGGTGTTTTCCCGCATCGCCAGCCAGGCGCTGGCGCAGATGAAGGTGGCTCCCCGGCGGCCGATCAATGGGCCGCGCCTCGCACCATTGCCGGTACTGGTGAAGGATGCCGCGCCGGTGATGCCGGTGGCGAGGGTTGCCAATGGCGCTGATGGTGCGCCGCTGATGCCGAGTTTCATCGGCATGAGCATGCGCCAGGTACTGCAGACCATGGAACGGACCGGACTGAATGTTCGTCTGCGCGGCAGCGGCCGGGTGGTTGAACAATCTCCCCGGCCGGGGCAGAAGGTCAGTTACGGCAGCGAAACCTGGGTCCGGCTGGCCCAGTCCTTCAGCCGCCGACTTTGACTTTATCCCCACAAGAGTAGGACAATAGGGATTCCGATGAGACTTGCCGATATAATACCCAATCTTCATCCCCTCCAGACGCGTGGGGTGCGCGAAGTTGAAATCGGCGCGTTGTACTATGATTCCCGCCGGGTGACTGCCGGCGGGTTGTTCTTTGCCTTGCCGGGAGCCCTGACTGACGGCCATCGTTTTATCGCCGATGCCGTTGAATCCGGGGCCGCGGCCGTGGTCTCGGAACGGGAGATGAATCTTCCGGAAACGGTCGCGGCGATTCGGGTGAGGGATGCGCGTCACGCCCTGGCCGAGGCCGCCCGTACCTTTTACCACGATCCGACGGCGGCCATGACGGTGGTCGGGATTACCGGCACCAACGGCAAAACGACCATCAGCTACCTGGTGGAGTCATTGCTGGCCGCCGCCGGTCGTCGACCGGCGGTTACCGGCACCGTCGCCTACCGTTTTGCCGACCGGTGCTATCCGGCCCCCAACACCACTCCGGAGTCTCTCGACCTGCAGCGTCTCGCTGACCAGTTCCGGCAGGCCGGCAGTGACAGTCTGGTGATGGAGGTCAGTTCGCACGCCCTCGACCAGCAGCGGGTGGCCGGGGTTTCCTTCGACGTTGCGGTCTTTACCAACCTGACCCCCGAGCATCTCGACTATCACCGCGATATGGAAGGCTATTTCGCCGCTAAAAGCCGACTCTTCCGGTCCACGGACGGGGGGAAGGCTCCACTGGCGGTCATCAACGTCGATGACCCTTATGGCGCGCGACTGGCCGGAGAGCTTCCCGAGGCGATCACCTGCGGCCGGGATGTAGACGCCAGGGTCCGGCTGCTTTCATCGCGGGTGGGCCTGGAAGGTATCCAGGCGCGGGTGGTGACTCCGCATGGCGAGTTGCAGCTGCGCTCCCCGTTGCTCGGTCATTTCAATCTTTCCAACCTGTTGTGCGCAGCCGCCGTCGGTGTTGCTCTTGATCTGACAAAAGAACAGATCGAGAGCGGGCTGGCGGATGTCAGCCGGGTTCCCGGTCGGCTCGAGCCGGTCGCCAATAACCTCGGGGCCCATCTCCTGGTTGACTATGCCCACACCGGCGATGCCCTGGAAAAGGCCCTTGAAACGCTTAAAAGCCTGCAGCCGGAGCGTCTCATCTGTCTGTTCGGTTGTGGTGGTGACCGTGATCGCGGCAAGCGGCCGGTGATGGGAGAGGTGGCCGGTCGCCTGGCCGATCTGGCGATTGTTTCATCCGATAATCCCCGTACAGAGGATCCGCAGGCGATTATTGCCGATATTCTGCCCGGGTTGGAACGGGTCGACCGGCAGCGGATCGACCCGGATCAGGCCGCGGCCGGGGCCAGTGGCTACCTGGTCATCCCCGACCGCGGGAAAGCCATTGATGTTGCCGTAAAACTGCTGAAGACCGGTGATATGCTGCTGGTCGCCGGCAAGGGGCATGAAGATTACCAGATTGTCGGTCGGCAGAAGATTCATTTCGATGACCGTGAGCAACTGCTGGCGGCGCTGGCGCGCCGGAAAGAACAGCCATGAAACTGTCTCTGCAACAGATTGCGGATATGACCGGTGGTCGTCTCACCCCGGCAAATGCTCGCGGAGAGATCTGCGGTGTGTCCACCGACAGCCGCACCATCCATCCGGGGGAACTTTTCATTCCCCTGCGCGGACCGAACTACGACGGTCATGATTTCCTGGTACGCGCCCTGCGCAACGGGGCGGAGGCCTGTCTCAGCGAGGAGGTCATCGGCGGTTTGAAGGTGCCGGTCATCCAGGTGGCTGATACTTTGCGGGCACTGGGTGATCTGGCCGCCGGTGTCCGGCGC
Source organism: Geothermobacter hydrogeniphilus (assembly GCF_002898515.1). Taxonomy (GTDB): domain Bacteria; phylum Desulfobacterota; class Desulfuromonadia; order Desulfuromonadales; family Geothermobacteraceae; genus Geothermobacter_A. Next base: position 14,589 of record NZ_PPFX01000018.1, read on the forward strand.
GGCTATCGGGGACCACTGGTGGCGATCACCGGATCCACCGGCAAGACGACCACCAAGGAGATGCTGGCCGCGATCCTCTCCCGTACCGCCGAGGGGCTGAAGTCGGCCGGTAATTTCAACAACCTGGTCGGTCTGCCGCAGACCCTGCTGCAGCTCCGTCCGGATCACGCCTGGGCGGTGGTCGAGATGGGTATGAGCGCCCGCGGCGAGATTGCCCGCCTGGCGGAGATCGCCGCGCCGAACATCGGTCTGATCACCAACGTCGGTCCGGCGCATCTCGAAACTCTACATGGACTTGACGGGGTGGCCCGCGCCAAGGGGGAGCTGTTTGCCGCCCTGCAGGCCGGAACCACTGCGGTTATCAATGCCGATGATCCCCATGTGGCGGCGATTCCGGTCGCCAACGGCGTCAGGCGGCTGCTGTTCGGTCTTTCCGGGCAGGCCGAGGTGCGGGCCGAAGAGATCGTCGCCCGTGGTCGCCAGGTCCGCTTCAAGCTTCATCTGCGGGGTGAGGTGCTGCCGGTGGTGCTGCCGGTGGCCGGCAGCTGCAATGTTCTCAACGCGCTGGCGGCCGCTGCGATCGCTATGGCGCTCGATGTTCCCGCGATTGAAATCGTTGCCGGTCTGCAGAGTTACCGGCCGCTCGACGGGCGGATGGAAGCCGTGACCCTTGCCAACGGCGTGGTGCTGCTGAAGGATTATTACAATGCCAACCCCCTGAGCATGGGGGCCGCGCTGGAGGCGCTCGACCAGCTCAACGGCGGCGGCCGGCGGATGGCGGTACTCGGTGACATGCTGGAGTTGGGGGATGAGAGTGAGCGTCTGCACCAGGAGGTCGGCGCTTTCGCCGCCAAGTATTGCGACCTGCTGCTGCTTCTCGGCGACATGGCCGAGGCAATGGCCCGCGGCGCCCGCGCCGCCGGTCTCAGTGCCCGCCGGGTGCGGATTGCCGCCAGCCACGAAGAAGCGGTCAGTTGTCTCGGCCGGGCTCTGCGCAGTGGTGACCGGGTGCTGATCAAGGGATCGCGCGGTATGCGGATGGAACGGATTGCCGAAGGGCTCAGCGCGGCCAAGCCGCGTTCGGCCGGAAACTAGGGGGACGGATGCTGTATCACCTGCTCTACCCGTTGCACACGGAATTCTCGGCGTTCTACGTCTTCCGCTTCATCACCTTCCGCACCATTTACGCGGCGATTACCGCGCTGGTTCTGTCGTTCATTATCGGCCCCTGGCTGATCCGCAAGCTTTCCGAACTGCAGATCGGTCAGCAGATCCGCAAGCTGGGACCCGAATCGCACTTTAAAAAAGAGGGGACGCCGACCATGGGCGGCACCCTGATCCTGTTTGCTATCGTCCTGCCGACCCTGCTGTGGGCCGACCTGACCAATTACTATGTCTGGGTCACTCTGCTGGTAACGATCGGTTACGGGGCGATCGGGTTCGTCGATGACTATCGCAAGATCAAGCTGAAGAACAGTGACGGGCTGCGGCCGCGCCAGAAGATGTTCTGGCAGCTGGCGGTGGCGGCCGCCGCCGGAGGCAGTCTTTACCTGCTGCCCTCCTTCGAGACCACCCTGGCGGTCCCTTTTTTCAAAGGGGTGAAACCGGACCTGGGAGCCTTCTATATCCTTTTCGCCATGGTGGTCATTGTCGGTGCCAGCAATGCGGTCAACCTGACCGACGGGCTGGACGGTCTGGCGATCGGACCGATGATCATCGCCTCGGCCACCTACCTGGTCTTCGCTTATGTGGCCGGTCATGCCAAGGTCGCCGCCTACCTGCAGATCAGTTCGATATCGGGTGCCGGAGAACTGGCGGTGCTGTGCGGCTCGATGATCGGTGCCGGGCTCGGCTTCCTCTGGTTCAACAGCTACCCAGCGCAGGTGTTCATGGGGGATGTCGGCAGTCTCTCCCTCGGCGGCGCCCTCGGGACCATCGCGGTGATCACCAAGCAGGAGATCGTCCTGATCATCGTCGGCGGCATTTTTGTCATGGAGGCGCTGTCGGTCATTGTCCAGGTGACCTCGTTTCGTCTCTACGGCAGGCGGATTTTTCGCATGGCGCCGATTCATCATCATTTCGAGCTCAAGGGTTGGCCGGAACCGAAAATCATTGTCCGTTTCTGGATCATCAGCATCATCCTGGCGCTGGTGGCCCTGTCGACGCTGAAGTTGAGGTGACATGAAGCACGGCTATGAAAACATGCAGATTGTCGTCGTCGGGGCGGGTCGCAGCGGCCGGGCCCTGAGTCGCTATTTCTGCAGCCGGGGCGCGCAAGTCGTGCTTTCGGATCGTCGTCGCCGTGAGCAGATCGACTCCCTTGACGAGTCCGGTCTCGACGGAGTGCGTTTCGATCTCGGCGGTCACGATTCCGGGCTGCTGAAGGCCGCCGACCTGGTGGTGATCAGCCCCGGCGTGCCGAGCGATCTGCCGGTTCTGCAGCAGGCGCGCGCCGCCGGCGTGCCGGTGGTCGGGGAAGTGGAAATCGCCTGGCGTGATCTGGACGCGCCGCTGGTCGGCATCACCGGCACCAACGGCAAGTCGACCACGACCGCCCTGTGCGGTGAGATGTTCCGACGGGCCGGCTGCGGAACTTTCGTCGGCGGCAATCTCGGTACGCCGTTGATTGAAGCGGTGGATAGCGCTGACTGGCAGTACCTGGTGGTCGAGCTTTCCTCTTTTCAGCTGGAAACGATCGCAGACTTCAGGCCCCGGTACGGGATGCTGCTCAATCTCAGCGCCGACCACCTCGACCGCTACGCCGACATGGATGCCTACCTGCGGGCCAAGCTGCGGCTGTTTGAAAACCAGCGGTCCGCGGATGTCGCCATTCTGAATGCTGATGATCCCCTGGTCCGGGAAATCGCCGCCGACCTGCCGGGACGCCGGGTGTTGTTTTCCTCGGAGAGATGTCTGTCGGAAGGGATCTGCCGGGAAGGGAAGGAGATCGTCTGGCGGTGGCAGGGGGGCGAACAGCGCTTCGCCATCAACCAGCTCAGGCTGCGCGGGGCTCACAATCTGGAAAATGTCATGGCGGCCCTGCTGCCGCCGCTGCTGGAAGGGTGTGACCCGCAGCTGATCTGGCAGGCGGCCTGTGAGTTCAGCGGTCTGCCTCATCGCATGCAACAGGTGCGGACGTTGGGCGGTGTTGACTGGATCAACGATTCAAAAGGGACCAATGTCGGCAGCGTGCTGAAGAGCCTCGCCGGCCTGGATGCGCCGGTGACGCTGATTGCCGGCGGCCGGGACAAGGGCGGCGATTTTCGGCAGCTGGCGTCCCTGGTTCGCGAGAAGGTGCGGCATCTGCTGCTGATCGGCGAGGCCGCCGGGAGAATCGCGGTGGAACTTGAAGGTTGCAGTGAAATTGAACTCTGTCCCGGTCTCGACGTGGCTGTCGATCGTGCCCGGGCGGTGACTGCCGAAGGCGGCACGGTGCTGCTTTCACCGGGCTGTTCCAGTTTTGACATGTTTGCCGACTTTGAGCAGCGCGGCGACCGTTTCATCCGCCTGGTGAACGCCCTGCCCGGAAACGAGGATCGCTAGGATGGAAATTCGCAGCGGACATGATCGCACGATCCTGATGCTGGCGGTGGCCCTCACCTGCTTCGGCGTGGTGATGGTCTACTCCTCGTCGTCGATCATGGCGGCGAAAAAATATGCCGACGGATTCTTCTTCCTCAAGCGCCAGGGCCTCTTCGCCCTGATCGGATTGACGCTGCTGGCCGGGCTGATGCAGTTTGACTACCACCGCTTGCGCAAGTTGGCGGTGCCGCTGTTCTTTTTCTGCGGGCTGCTGTTGCTGCTGGTGTTCGTCCCCGGCCTCGGCAACCGCGCCGGCGGCGCCAGTCGCTGGATCAGGCTACCCGGTTTTTCCCTGCAGCCGTCGGAATTGGCGAAGCTCGCCCTGGTGATTTTCATGGCCCATTCCCTGGCCAAGAAGGGGGAGAAGATAAGAACCCTGAAGGTTGGCTTCATGCCCTACATGGTGGTGTTGGCGCTCCTGCTCGGCATCGTGCTGGCACAACGCGATCTCGGTGCCGCGGTGACCATGGCCGCCGTGGCCCTGAGTATGCTGGCGGTCGCCGGAACCCGCTGGCGGCACCTGGTGTCGGCGGTGCTGGTGGCCGCTCCCTTCGCCTATTACCTGGTGATGGGGGTCGATTACCGGCGGCGACGGATCCTGGCGTTTCTCAATCCCTGGGATGACCCGACGGACACCGGCTTCCAGATTATCCAGAGCTGGATCGCCTTTGGTACCGGCGGCTGGTTCGGCAGCGGTCTGGGTGAGGGTAAGCAGAAGCTGTTTTTCCTTCCCGAAGCGCATACCGATTTCATCTTTTCGGTGGTCGGTGAGGAACTCGGCTATGTCGGGGTGCTGGTGACGACTCTGATCTTCCTGGTGCTGGTACTGCGCGGGATCAGGACCGCGCTCCACGCTCCCGACGATTTCGGCCGCAACCTGGCCTTCGGTCTGACAGTGCTGATCGGCCTGGAAGCCTTCACCAATATCGCGGTAGTCCTCGGCATGCTGCCGACCAAGGGACTGGCCCTGCCGTTTCTTTCCTACGGCGGGACCAGCCTGGTCTGTACCCTGATGGCGGTGGGAATTCTGCTCAATATCTCCAGCCGGATCCCGGGGGAGGTGCGATGAAAATGCTGCTGGCCGGCGGTGGAACCGGCGGACATCTTTTTCCCGCGGTGGCGATCGCCCAGCAGCTGCTGAGGACTGTGCCCGATGCGGAAACCCTGTTTGTCGGTACCGAAAAAGGTATCGAGGCACGGGTGCTGCCGCAGCTGGGATTGGCGCTGAAAACCATCGATATCGCCGGTTTCGTCGGCAAGAGCCTGGCGGCGAAACTGGCGCTGGCGCCGAAGCTGCTGCGCAGTCTGCGGCAGTCGTTGAAGATTATCGACCAGTTCCGTCCGGACGTGGTGGTCGGTGTCGGCGGCTATGCCAGCGGGCCGGTGCTGCTGGCGGCGAAACGGCGCGGCTGTCCGATTCTGATCCATGAGCAGAACGCCGCGCCGGGGCTGACCAACCGGTTGCTGGGACGACTGGCCGGGCGTATCTGCCTGACCTTTGACGAAAGCGCGGTCTTCTTCCATGGCAACACGGTGCTGACCGGGAACCCGGTACGCAGCGCGATGGCCGATTGTCCGCCGCTGCCGGAATCCCCGCCGACCCTGCTTGTTTTTGGCGGAAGCCGCGGCGCGCGGGCCATCAACCAGGCGATGGTCGGGGCTCTTCCTCATCTCGAATCCTGGCGCGGGGGGTTGAAGATTATTCATCAGACCGGTGATGAGGATCTGGAAATGGTTCAGGGGGCCTATCGTGAAGCCGACTGGAAGGATGCCGAGGTCAGGGCTTTCATCGATGATATGGCGGATGTCTATGCCCGTTCGCAACTGGTGGTCTGCCGCGCCGGCGCGACCACCATTGCCGAGCTGACCGCCTGTGGTAGGCCTGCGGTGCTGGTTCCTTATCCGCATGCGGCCGGGGATCACCAGAATGCCAATGCCAGGTCGCTGGCGAAAAAGGGGGCGGCGCTGCTGTTGCCGCAGACCCAGCTGGATGGAGAACGGCTGGCGACCCTGGTGGCCGACCTGCTTGACGATCGCCGGCGACTGCTGGAGATGGCCGGCGCGGCACGGTCCCTGGGGCGGCCGGAGGCCGCCGAACTGATTCTTGACCAGTGCCGGGCCATGGCCCGGAAAGGATGAGCTGATCATGTATGGCAAAATACGCAACATACATTTTGTCGGCATCGGCGGTATCGGCATGAGCGGCATCGCCGAGGTGCTGCTCAACCTCGGCTACCAGGTCTCCGGATCCGATCTCAGGGAGAGCGAATCCACCCGCAGGCTGCAAAGTCTCGGCGGGCTGATCTCGTTCGGTCACGTGGCGGAAAATATCGGTGAAGCCGACGTCGTGGTGACCTCCACCGCGGTTCGTGATGACAACGTCGAGGTGCTGGAAGCCCAGCGTCGCCTGATCCCGGTGATTCCCCGGGCCGAGATGCTGGCGGAACTGATGCGGATGAAATACGGCGTCGCCGTGGCCGGAACTCACGGCAAGACCACCACCACCAGCATGGTGGCGACGGTCCTGACCCGCGGCGGGCTTGATCCGACCGCGGTCATCGGTGGCCGGCTGGACGCATTCGGATCCAACGCAAAGTTGGGACGGGGCAAGTTTCTGGTCGCCGAGGCGGACGAGTCGGACGGCTCGTTCATGCATCTCAGCCCGACCATCGCCGTGGTGACCAATATCGACGCCGACCATCTTGATTTTTACAGCGGCCTGGATGAAATCAAGACGATCTTTGTCAACTTTATCAACAAGGTTCCCTTTTACGGACTGGCGGTCCTCTGTCTCGATGATGCCAACATTCAGGAGATTATCCCGCGGGTCAACAAACGCTTCGTCACCTACGGCCTGGCGACCCAGGCGGATATCTATGCCACCGATGTCGAGCATAAGGCCGACGCGACCCGCTTCAAGGTCCATGATCGCGACGGACTGCTGGGCGAGCTGTCGCTGCGGATGCCGGGACGGCACAATGTCCTCAATGCCCTGGCGACGGTGGCGGTGGCCATGGAACTGGGACTGTCGTTCAAAAAGATTGCCGAAGGTTTCAACGGTTTCGGTGGTGTGCAGCGGCGTTTCCAGATTCTGCCGAGCGGCGGAGACATCATGGTGGTGGATGATTACGGGCATCATCCCGCTGAAATTCGCGCCACCCTGGCCGCGGCGCGGAGCGGATGGCCGGATCGCCGGGTGATCGCGGTTTTTCAGCCGCATCGCTACAGTCGTACCCGGGCACTGTTCGAGGATTTCACCACCGCTTTCTACGATGCCGACAAGCTGCTGGTGATGGACATTTACGCGGCGGGTGAAGAACCGTTGACGGATATTTCGGCCGAGGCCCTGGTTGCCGGCATCAGCGGCCACGGTCACCGGGATGTCACCTGGTGCGGGGATCAGGAGGCGGTGCTGAAGCACCTGGAAGATGAACTTGAAGCGGGTGACCTGGTGATCACCCTCGGCGCCGGCAGTATCTGGCAGACGGCCAGGGAACTGGCGCAACGCTTGGCCCGATGAAAAACGGGCTGCAACAGCTCTTTGACAACCTCAGCAAGTCGGGCGGCGTGCTGCGTCGCCACGAACCGCTCAGTCGCTGGACCAGCTGGCGGGTTGGCGGCCCGGCGGACCTCTTTTATCAGCCGGAGAATTCGGAGCAGCTGCTTTCGGCTCTGGAGCAGGCGGTTCGATGCGGTCAGCCCTGGACGGTGATCGGCGCCGGCAGCAATCTGCTGGTACGCGATGGCGGTATTCGCGGACTGGTCGTCCAGACCCGCCGCCTGGATGGTCTGCAGGTCGGCGCTGATGGGCGCGTTGAGGCCGAATGCGGGCTGTGGCTGCCGCTGCTGGTGCGGCGCTGCGTTGCTTCCGGACTGGCTGGGCTGGAGGAACTGGCCGGAATTCCAGGAACTGTCGGCGGCGCCCTGGTGACCAATGCCGGGGCCCATGGTCGGAACATCGGCGACTGTCTGCAGCAGGTGGAACTGTTCAATGCCGGTCGCCGCGAGATCTGGAGCGCCGCGGAGGTCGGATGCGTGTATCGCGGATCCAATATCGGTCCCGGGCAACTGGTGTTGCGGGTTGCCCTGCAGCTGCAGCAGGGGGCGCCGACCCCGTTGCGGAACCGGGTTGACGCATTGCTGGCGGCCAGGCGTCGTTCCCAGGCGGTCGGTGGAGCCAATGCCGGTTCGGTGTTCAAGAACCCGCCGGGAGAGGTGGCCTGGAAGCTGATCGATGCCGCCGGATTGCGCGGCCTGGCCGTTGGGCCGGCCCAGGTTTCACCGCGGCATGCCAATTTTATCGTCAATCGCGGCGGAGCCGGTGCCGGGCAGATTCTTGAGCTGATCGGGCTGGTGCAGGAAAAAGTCAGAACTTGCTGTGGAGTGGAACTGGAAACCGAAGTAAAGGTGGTCGGTGAAGACAACCCGGACCGCCCGGCGGAGAAATAGGACAGCAGTATGACATTGAGTCAACAACAGATTCGCGCCGCCACGATCGGCATTCTCTATGGAGGGCTTTCCGCCGAGCGGGAGATTTCCCTGCGGACCGGGACGGCGGTTGAGAAGGCGTTGACCGGGCTCGGCTATCGGACCGTCGGCATCGATGCCGGCCGGGACCTCGCCGCCCAGTTGCGGCAGGCCGGAGTCGAAGTCGCCTTTCTCGCCCTGCATGGACGCTATGGTGAGGACGGCACGGTGCAGGGGATGCTGGAACTGATGGGCATTCCCTACACCGGCAGCGGGGTCCTGGCCTCGGCTCTGGCGATGGACAAGGTGGCAACCAAGAAAATCCTCCTCCACCACGAGCTGCCGACGCCGGGCTTCGCGGTGTTGACCGCCGGTGAAGATCGGAGTTCGCTGCTTGAGCGCTGCCGCCATTTTCCGCTGGTGGTCAAGCCGTCCCGCGAGGGTTCGACCATCGGCATCAGCATTGTCCATGACCGGGAAGAGTTGCAGACCGGGCTGGATGAAGCCTTGAAATGCGATTCGCTGGTGCTGGTCGAGGATTACATCGAGGGACTGGAGGTGACCGTCAGCGTGTTGTGTGATCAGGTGCTGCCGATCATCCAGATCGTCCCGAAGGACGGTTTCTATGATTACAACGCCAAGTACACCGCCGGGCAGACCGAATACCTGTTGCCGGCGCCGCTGCCGGCGGTCCTCTACGAACGTCTGCAGCAGGTGTCGCTGCAGGCCTGTCGGGCGCTCGGCTGCCGCGGCGCGGCGCGGGTCGATTTCATGGTTCGCGAGCGGGAGTTCTATTGTCTTGAAGTGAACACCATTCCGGGAATGACCGAGACCAGCCTGCTGCCGAAGGCGGCGGCCGAAGCGGGTCTGGGTTTCGCCGAACTGGTCGAACGGATGCTGCTCGATGCCGGATTGAACAGGTAGCGGAAAAGGGTCCGCTGACGCTGCGGACAGGGGATGATGGATGCGCGATTTCAAGTCGCCGGCTGTGAAAAAAAAGACCCGGGGCAACCGGCGCAAGCTGCAGAAAAAGCAGCGCAACTGGCGCAAGCTGCTGCGGAGGGCGATGCGGTCGCTGGTCTTTTTCTGCAGCGCCGCGCTGGTGGTCGGTGGTGGTCTGCTGGCATCCCGCCTCTTGCTTGACTGGGGCTATTTCAGGGTCGAAACCATCCGCGTCGAGCATCAGCAGCGGGTCTCGAAGGAAGCGATCCTGGAACTGTCGAATATCCGACCCGGGGTGTCGATCTTCTCCCTTGACCTGGAGCGGATTGGTCAGAAGATCGAGGAAAACCCCTGGATCGCGACCGCCAGCGTGAAGCGTATCTTCCCCCGCGACGTGGTGATCGATGTCGTCGAGCGGACTCCGGCGGCGGTCCTGAGCCTGGGGTACCTCTACTATGTGGATTGGGATGGGGAAATTTTCAAATTGCTGGACGCCGAGGATCGACTCGATTTTCCGGTGATCAGCGGTGTCTCCAAGGAGGATCTGCTGAAACGTCCGCGACAGACCCGCGAGAAGCTGCGGGAGGTGATGCAGTTGTTGCGGGAAATCGAGACCCGGCAGGGATTCAACCTGGACGACCTGTCGGAAATCCACCTCAGCGACAGTGACGGCATCGAGCTGATGACCTATGTCGGCGGGGTGCCGATTCGCCTGGGGTTCGGTCATTATGCCGCGAAGCTTGATCGGCTGGAAAAAGTCTACAAGGAACTGCAGCCAAAACTGATGGCTCTCAAATCGATCGATCTGAATGTTGCCGACCGGGTGATCGTTCGGGTCGCGACGAACATGACGGTTGGGAAGGGTTAGCCCAAGGGGGTAGGTTATGAGCACAAAACGTGAAAATCTGATTGTCGGTCTCGATATCGGCACCACCAAAATCTGCGCCATTGTCGGCAGCGCCACCGAAGATGGGCTCGACATTGTCGGTATCGGCACGGCACCGTCGAAAGGTCTGCGCAAGGGGGTGGTGATCAATATCGAGAGTACTGTCGAGGCGATCCGCAAGGCGCTGCAGGAGGCAGAACTGATGGCCGGCTGTGAAATCAAGTCGGTTTTCGCCGGCATCGCCGGCGGGCACATCAAGGGCCTCAATTCGCAGGGGGTGATCGCGGTCAAGAACCGCGAGGTGACCCAGGAGGATATCCGCCGGGTGATTGACGCCGCCAAGGCGATCGCCATCCCCATGGATCGCGAGGTGATTCACATCCTGCCTCAGGAATTCATCATCGACGACCAGGACGGCATCAAGGAGCCGCTCGGCATGAGCGGCGTGCGGCTGGAGGCCAAGGTGCATATCGTCACCGGGGCGGTGGCCAGTGCCCAGAATATCATCAAAAGCTGCCAGCGTTCGGGGGTGGATGTCGCCGACATCGCCCTGGAGCAGCTGGCATCGAGCGAAGCGGTGCTCTCTCCCGATGAAAAGGAGCTGGGTGTGGCGATGGTCGATATCGGCGGCGGCACCACCGACGTGGCGATCTTCTCGGAAGGGGCGATCAAGCATACCGCGGTGCTTTCCCTCGGCGGTAACCACCTGACCAACGATATCGCCGTCGGGCTGCGGACGCCGATGGCGGAAGCGGAGATGATCAAGCAGAAATACGGCTGCTGCCTGGCGGCGATGATCGGCAAGGATGAGACCATCGAGGTACCTTCGGTCGGCGGCCGCGAGCCGCGGGTTCTTTCCCGGCAACTGCTGGCCGAGATTCTTGAACCGCGGGTGGAGGAAATCTTCACGCTGGTCAATCGCGAGATTGTCCGCAGCGGGTTCGAGGACATGATCGCTTCGGGCGTGGTTCTGACCGGCGGCAGCGTGATCCTGCCGGGGATGCCGGAGCTGGCCGAGCAGATTTTCAACCTGCCGGTACGGCGCGGGGTCCCTCAGGGGATCGGCGGTCTGATCGACGTGGTCAATTCACCGATCTACGCCACCGGGGTCGGGCTGGTGAAATATGGCAGCCGGAACCTGCAGACGAAGAATTTCAGTATCGGTCAGGAAAATATTTTCGATAAGGTCATCCGTCGGATGAAGGACTGGTTCGGCGAGTTTTTCTGAACCGGTCGTTGAGTTCGCCGGTTCAAGGCCAAAGAGTTGTGTCAACCCAAGGGGCGGGAACGGAGAACCCGCGCCACACCAGGAAAGGGAGGGAGTTATGTTTGAATTTGATGAAACGATGGATCAGGGTGCACGGATCAAGGTCATCGGAGTCGGGGGCGGGGGCGGCAATGCCGTCAACACCATGCTCGCGTCCGGTGTCGCGGGAGTCGATTTCGTGACCGCCAATACGGACGCCCAGGCGCTTCGGGCCAGTAAATCGCCGATGAAGGTGCAGCTCGGCGGCAAGCTGACCAAGGGGCTCGGTGCCGGTGCCAATCCGGAGGTCGGTCGCGAGGCCGCCCTCGAGGATCGGGCGCGGCTGGCGGAACTGCTTGAAGGAGCTGACATGGTGTTCATCGCCGCCGGGCTCGGCGGCGGCACCGGAACCGGGGCCGCGCCGGTGATCGCCGAGGTGGCGCGCGAGGTCGGCGCGTTGACCGTCGGGGTGGTGACCAAGCCCTTCAGCCACGAGGGCAAGCAGCGCATGGCCAGGGCCGAAGAGGGCGTTAATGCACTCAAGGAGGTGGTCGATTCGCTGATCCTGATCCCCAACGACCGGCTGATCGGGCTGGCGGGCAAGAACATGAGCATCCTCGACGCCTTCAAGCCGGCCGATGACGTGTTGCGTCAGGCGGTGCAGGGGATTTCCGACCTGATCACCACCCACGGCATGATCAACGTCGACTTCGCCGATGTCAAGGCGGCGATGAGCGAACGCGGCATGGCGATGATGGGCATCGGCGTCGGTTCCGGTGAAAAACGGGCTGCCGAGGCCGCCCAGGCGGCGATTTCCAGCCCGCTGCTGGAGGAGATCGACATCTCCGGCGCCAAGGGTGTGCTGGTCAACATCACCGGTTCCGCCAGCATGACAATGGAGGATTTCGAGGAAGTTTCGCGGATCGTGCATGAGAAGGTTCACGATGAAGCCAACATCTTCATCGGCCTGGTGATCAACGAGGAGATGGGCGATGCCATCAAGGTGACCGCCATCGCCACCGGATTCGGCGACTCCTTTGAACAGGCGCAGCGCGGCAGCGAGGTCCTCAAGACCAATGCCGTCGCTCCGGTGAGCAAGGTCGATCGTGATCTGCCGACCTTCATTCGGCGGCGTCAGATGGAAAATCCGCGGGCCTTTGCCGGGGGGATGAGCGAGGAGGATGAGTATGATATTCCGACATTCCTCCGCAAACGCGTCGATTGAGGAGCAGGGGCGGTTCTTTTCCGTCAACTCTGCGTTGCGTCTCTCTTCGCTTGTGCGACGTAGCTGCCGCTACGCCTCCGCGCTCATCGAAGGAAGGAGGGGCGACTCTTTTCCGCCAACTCTGCGTTGCGTTCCTCTTCGCTTGTGCGACATAGCTGCCGCTATGTCGCCGCGCTCATCGGGACGCGCCTTGATTTGGCGAAAAATCCCTCGCCCTTGGAACGGCGGAGGAAGAGTGGCGCTCCCGGGGACTGTCCCCGCAGTGGGACTGTCCCCCTTGAAGTAGGCAGGTGCGGGGATGCAGACAGAAGGGGTTTTGCTTTGCGCCTCTGCGTCTTTGCGCCTCTGCGCGAGACAGGTTTCTTGTTTGTCCGTATGTACGGTTCGGATACCCCGGTACCGGTGTTCTCCGCCCGGTACGTTTGACGGGGAGACCGTCCATGGTGTGTTATTATCTCCCTCCAGGGTCGCAAACGCGGCCCTTTTTTTCTTGGGGGCGGTTCCTTTTAGCCATCTCGGGGTTGTCTGGAAAACCTGTTATAACGGAGAGGCGCAGAGAGGGAGAGAGCGCGGAGGGGAAAATTTCAAGGTTTTTGATTTCTAAACCAACAGGCCTGATTTTTCTCTCCAACTCAGCCCCTCCCCGTCTCTGCGTTGAAGCCGTTGATTTTCTAGGCTCACTTGGCGGCCTGGCAAAGACTTTGTCTTTATCCTTTCCTTTACCCGAACCGGCAGAAATGCCAAGATACACCCATGGCATCATCACGACTGATCGACAAGGCCAGGCGGCGTCTGGCGACCGAGACCGGGGTGCGCTCCAACCCCTGGGGCGGGCGGCTGAGTGTCGCGCTGGTGTTCCCCAATACCTATCACCAGGCGATGAGTAACCTCGGGTTTCTGACCGTCTATCGCCTGCTCAACAGCCGCGATGACACCCTGGCGGAGCGTTTTTTTCTGCCCGATCCGGAGGATCTCAAGGAGCATCAGCGGACGAAGACGCCGCTTTTTTCTCTCGAATCGGGACGGCCGCTGAGTGATTTCGACCTGGTGGCGTTTTCGATTTCCTTTGAAAACGATTTCCTCAACCTGCCGGTTCTGTTCGAGCTGGGCCGCCTGCCGCTGATGCGCGCACAGCGCAACGCCTGGCACCCGCTGGTGATCTGTGGCGGGGTCTGCGCTTTTCTCAATCCGGAGCCGCTGGCCGACATCATAGACCTGTTCGTGGTCGGGGAAGGGGAGGTGATTCTGCCCGCGCTTCTGGATGGTCTGCTCGCTGCGGAAGGAAGGGATAGACCCGAGCTGCTTGGTCGTTTGGCTGAGGTTCAGGGGTGCTATGTCCCGTCTGCCTATGCCGTGGAATCAATGCCGGATGGGAACCTGGTCGCCGGGCCTCCCCTTGAGGATGCTCCGCAACGGGTTCGACGACAATGGCTGGCTGACCTCGACTCATCACCGACCGGATCGGACATCCTGACTGAGGAGACTGAGTTCAGCGACATGTATCTGGCCGAAGTTTCCCGCGGCTGCAGCCGCGGCTGCCGGTTCTGCGCCGCGGGTTACATCTATCTGCCGCCCCGCGAACGGGGGTTGAGCAGTCTCACTGATCAGGTGGAAACGGGACTCTGTCAGCGACGGCGTATCGGTCTGGTCGGGGCGGCGGTTTCCGATTATTCACAGCTTGAGGCCCTGAACGCCGAAATTCTCAACCGGGAAGGAGAAATATCGGTCGCCAGCCTGCGTATAGATTCTCTCACCGCTGCTGAAGTGGAGGCCCTCAAGACCGCCGGACATCGGACCCTGGCGCTGGCTCCCGAGGCGGGCAGCCAGCGGATGCGTGACCTGATCAACAAGCAGCTGTCGCGCGACCAGATCCTGGCGGCCGTCGACCTGCTCGGTGAAAAAGGAATTTTGAACCTGAAGCTCTATTTTCTCATCGGGCTTCCGGGAGAAACGCATGCCGATATCGAAGAAATGGTCGACCTGGTGGTGGAGATTCGGGACCGCTGGCTGGCGCACGGCCGTTCTCTCGGGAGGATCGGCAATCTGCTGCTCTCGGTCAATCCTTTTATCCCGAAACCCTCCACACCGTTTCAGTGGGCCCCGATGGCGGAGATGCGGGTTTTGAAAAGAACCTTGAAATATCTTCAGCAGCAGATCGGGCGGTTGCCCAATACCGAACTGCATCATGAATCCCTGCGTGCGGCGCGCCTGCAGGGAGCCCTTGCTCGCGGCGACCGTCGATTCGGTCAGCTGTTGTCGGAACTCGCCGCTGGAAAATCGCTGGAGTCCTGTTGTGCCGACGTCGGCCTGGACTTGGCCGGAATGCTCCATCGACAGCGCCCGGAAAAGACACGTTTCCCCTGGGAGATTCTCGATATCGGCGTCTCTCGTGACTACCTGTGGCGGGAATACCGGCGTGCCCTTGACGGCCTCAAGACCCCGCCCTGCCGTCCCGGTTGCCGGCGCTGCGGCATCTGTCACTGAATCCCCCTGGGGGAGGACGATGTTCCTGCCCCGCCACTGTGGATCTGCGCACCCGTTTTTTACGGACCTTCGCACGACTGATTAAAACCGCGTTTTACAGCTTGCCCCGCATCTTTTTCCTGCTAAACTCAACCCATTATCTGTGCATTGTGAAAGGCCGTCCTGTCCGTGGCCTGTGACGGGTTGTTCCATGAAAACCCACTCCTGAGTTTCGTAACCACCTCCACTTATTGCCCCGCCGGCGGCGATATACCTGAACCGGGTTGCGAAAAGAACCGATAAGAACGGGTCAACACTGTGTATGCCGGGATCGTTTTTCCGGCCGATGAGGAGGTTCCCCGATGAAAGTGCGTTTTTGTGTGGCCAGGGGGCTGCTGCTGGCCGTGCTGGCTCTGCTGGCACTGCCGATGAACAGTGCCGCGGTCGAATTGCGGGTGCAGTCAGATACCCTGCTGCGGGTTTTTGAGCGGGATACCACGAGCGGTACCGATAACCTGGTCACTCCGGGGTACGAATACCTGCAGGTTGACATGGGCAGCCTTTCGGAGGCCGGACTCTCGTTTCACGCCTACGGCTGGGGACGTTATGATTTTGCCGACAATGATTTTTACCAGGATGCCGATGCCGGGGAACTGCTCTACGGTTATCTTGAATACAAGCGGGAGAATGCCAATCTCAACATCCGTCTCGGCCGCCAGTATATTTTTGAAGGGGTGGCCAATGAGTCGGTTGACGGTCTGCGCCTCAGTTCAGATCTGAGCGAAAATATCTCCGCTTCGATCTATGCCGGCCAGCCGGTCGGGCTTGATTCGACCAGTGGTCGCAGCGGCGACAGCATCTATGGCGGTCGGGTCGCCCTGCACAAGATGAGTCTCGGCGAAGTCGGACTCTCCTACAAGAATATCCAGAATGACAGCGATACCGCCGAGGAGATGGCAGGTGTCGACATCGCTCTCTACCTGCCGAAGGGCATCAATTTCTTCGGGAATTCGAGTTACAACCTCGACAGCAACGGTTTCGCCGAACATTCCTACGAGTTCAGCATCCCCTACGAGAATTTCCGCTTCCGTCCATTCTTCCAGATGTTCAACTACGCCGACTATTTCGCAACCGGTGCCAACAGCGTCAATCCCTTCCGGGTGCTGGCGACCGGTGACGAGGAGATCAGTATCTACGGTATCGACCTGAGCTGGCTCAAGTCGGAGGCCTGGACTTTCGTCGGCAAATTCAAGTACTACGACTACGACCAGGCCGACGGCAACCAGTACTACGGTCTGGCGGCCACCTGGCATCCCGGAGAAGCCACCGATCTCGGTGGTGAAGTCGGCTACCTGAACGGTGACCTGAGCAAGAACACCTACCTGCTGACCCGCCTGTTCGCGACGGTTGACCAGTTGGGGGACAAGCTCTGGCTTGATTTTCTGACCGGCGATATCGTCTACGCGAGCTACGATCAGGATATCTATGGCGAGGATTACTCGTTGTTTGTTTCCCTGGGGACAGGCAAGACCTTCCTGGACGGTCGATTGCGGGTCAAGCTTTCCGGTGACTACAGCCAGGATCCCTATTTCGATGACGACCTGCGAGGTCTGCTCAGCCTGACTTACAATTACGATCACGGTCTTTGATGCCGTTTGTGCCCGACAGGAGTCCGACCATGAAGAAGATCTTCTCCCCGCTTGCGGTTCTGATTATCTGCCTTGCCGTTCTGGCGGCATGCTCGACCATGAACAACAGCTTCCAGCTGCCGAACAACCACCCTTCACCTGATGACCTCGGTGAACAGCCCAAGGTCTGCACCAACTGTCATGACGCCCGGGGGGACATTCCCTTCGAGCGTTTCGTGCATGGTCCGACCTGGGGAGAGAACCACCGCCAGGCTGCCTACCAGGGAGAACGGGTCTGCGCCCTCTGCCACCAGACCAGCTTCTGCAACGACTGTCATGCCACCCGGGTGGAACTGAAGCCGTCGCTCAGGCATCAGACCGATAACGTCCGGCGCATGCCGCATCGGGGCGATTATCTCAGCCGTCACCGTATCGACGGCCGGGTCGACCCGACGTCCTGTTTCCGTTGTCATGGCAATCCCAAGGCCGCAGCGACCTGCGTGACCTGTCACGGCTAGAGCCACAGGAGGGAAGGATGATGAAGCGTTTTCTGTCGATACTATTTGCCATATCGCTCCTGGGTGCCCTGCTTTACGGCTGTTCCAGCAGCAGTTCCGATGCTCCGCGGATCGGCACTGCCCACCCGGAGGGATGGGTAACCCTGCATGCGAGTGATGCACGGGCTGAGCAAAAGAGTTGTAAAAGCTGCCATGGCCTCGACCTCGCGGGTAGTGGTAATGCTGTCAGCTGCTTCTCCTGTCATCTCGACGGACTTCCAGTTCGGTTGCATCCGGTTTCCTGGGAGGATGCCACTGGTTCAATTGTTCCCGGCCATAAGGTGTGGCCGGATAGTTTCAGTTGGACCAGTTGTGCGGTTGCGGCCTGTCATGGTGCTGATTTGCAGGGAGGAGTGGCCGCCCCTAGCTGTCTAGCCTGTCATCCCGACCCCAGCAGCATGGCCCCACATGCCTTGCCTTTTACCGATCCTGTCGATCATGGAACCCCTGCCAAGTCAGGTCAGAATTATTGTCTGCACTGCCATGGTACGCCGCCCAACAATGTGGATGGTGGAATGACCACCAGCGCGGCGATCTGGGGAAACAACTTCAGCGTGAATGGTAATTGCTCCAACTGTCACAAACATGCCGGGGCGCACCCGACCAACTGGCAGGGCGATAATGATAACGGGACGGGAACTGATGTTCAGGATCCTGCTTATGATTCCAGCCATCGCGGTATTGAGCAGACCACTCAGAATACCAGCTGCGCTCTCTGTCACAAGGTTAATGGGCCGGGGAGCGGACCTGTACCTGCCGCGCCAAGCTGTTTCTCCAGTGAACATGACAATGCCAACGGAACGCGGATCAACGGCAATATACCGGCCTGCCATTCGAGTGGTCCGCGTACGGCCAATCACCCTCTGGGTACGGATTGGAGAGCGGCGAGCGGACACGGTAAACAGGCCAAGGCCGACCTGACGAAGTGCCAGCAATGTCATGCCGACAAGCCGGCAGGAGGCCCGGGAAGCAACCCGCGCTTTGATGTCGCGCTGGGCAATCTGACGAACGGTTGTGAGACTTGCCATGCCTTCCAGACTGCCCACCCCGTTGACTGGGCCGGGCCCAATAACACCTTTCATTATTCCGCCGGCAACATCCAGAAGGCCTGTACGCTCTGTCATGGAGTGGCTCTTGACGGTGTCGGTGGGGCTCCGACCGCGATCAGTTGCAAGGACTGTCACGCGGAGACCGTGGCTTTTACGCTGGACTGTACCAAGTGCCATGGATTCCCGCCGGATGGGACGGGAGACATCGAAGTTGTTATCGAAGGCGGCCAACCGGTAGATCATAAAAATGTCAGTGTTGTCGCCAGCCATGACACCTGCGCCACTTGTCACGGTGTCAAGCAGACCGGAACCGGCAGCAGTGGAGAACTCAATCCATCGGCAAATTATGCGGCCTTCGATAAGACTACAGATACGATCGGTGACCACTGGAATGGCCAGATCAACATGAACGGACCATCGGTAAATGATCCGAGCAACACCAGTGGACAGAATGTAGGGGCAGGTTACGACCCGGCCACGTTCGGTTGTGATGCGGCCTGCCATAGCACAGGCCCCAATGACGCCGCTCATCAGTTGTCAGATTCATTGCTGCCGGTGAAATTCGGTGATTTCGGGACCGGTGCGCCGCATGTTGTTGGTGACAGTTGGTTGACGCTTTCGGCCCATGCTACCCAGGCTGTTGCCGGAAGCCTCGATTGTGTCGGTTGTCATACTCAGACCGGGGGCGGGGTCAATCCACCCTGCCAGGGCTGTCATCAGGTTGCGCCGAAGATGGACTTGACCCAGGCTGGATGCAGTTCCTGCCACAGTGTCCCCCCTGATGGCGCCACGCCGGTCGCGACAGCTCCCAATCGTGCCGGGAAACATGCAACCCATGATGGTTTTACCACTGAAACGGCCGATTGCAGCGCATGCCATGAGGGTGGCGGAAGCGACTCCTTATCCCACTACGACCGGACCGACCAGACAACTCCCAACTTGCCTGCGGATATCAGCTTCCCGGCCGCCTACAATGCCAAGAGCGGCGCTGCGGGTTACGATACCGCAAGTCAAACCTGCTCCGCGGTCATTTGTCATGGCGGGCAGACCACTCCAGACTGGGCATCGGGCTCGTTGCCAACGACCGATCCCGCGACCAGCAATGCCTATTGCCAGGCCTGCCATGTTGCGGGCACGGGTCAGTACAACGGATATTCTTCAGGCCAGCATGACCGCCATGTGAATAGTGAAAACCGTAAATGTGTTGAATGCCATGACCAGACGATTCTGCAGTCTGGTGTGGGGGGGACGGGACCGACTCATTGGAGTGATCTTTCCACGTCAGTTTTTGAACTGGATCCGGCCAAGACGATTGAAAGCAGTGTCAATTATGATGGGACCAGTTGCAACCCCAGCTGTCATGGGAGTGAAACTTGGTAAAGGTATTTCCGGCAGAACCGGGTATTTATCCTGCCGGACCTTAACCCCATGAATTGTAACGAAGAAAGGGGACGTACTCCGATGGAGCACGTCCCCTTGTTATTTTTAACGCTGGCCGTTTTCTGTTCAGCTTTTCTTGTCCGGCCCGTTCTCCGTCCTGTCGTCGGGTTTCTTCCCCCCAAGGAAGCGTTCCAGCAACCCCGTCGGGCTGAGGACGCTGCGTTTGGCCTCATCGACCTTCTTCACCGTGCCGAAGATCTTGCCCGCCATCGCTCCGGCCCGTCCCGGGCCGAAGACCAGCACCAGGATCAGGACGAGTATTCCGATTTCCATCCAGCCGAGTCCGAACATGCCTGCATCCTAGCCCAGACGGGGGCAACTGGCAAGGATGGACATCCGGATTTCTTTGCGTTATCCTGACTGCAATTGTCAGTTATTATGTTAAAAACCTGAGGCCGCCAAGACGCCAAGGGCGCCAAGAAAACCTTTTTTAACGGAGAGACGCAGAGCAGGAGAGAACGCAGAGCAACCCCAAGCCTGGATTCAGGGTTTTAAATTCTCCTAAATGGATTTTCTTCATCTCTGCCCCTCTCCGCCTCTGCGTTAAACAGGTTTTGACTTTCTTGGCGCCCTTGGCGTCTTGAGCGAACAGCGTGAGCGGGCGGCTCGTGAATCAAGGATTTTCTTCATGAACATCGAACAGATGAAGCTGGTTCTCAAGGAGATGCTGGCGAAAACTGACCTGACACCCTGCGTGGTGGGGCACCGCGGGGTCGGCAAGACGGCCGGGATCATCCAGGCGGTCAGGGATCTTGAACGCGACTATGTCTCTTTGCGTCTCGGCCAGATGGAGGTCGGCGACCTGGTCGGCATTCCCTGGCGGGATGGCAACACCATGCACTGGTCACGTCCCTCCTGGTGGCCCGGGGATGACGCGTCGCCGACCGTGGTCCATTGCGACGAATTAAACCGGGCCCAGCAGGAGGATACCCTGCAGGCGATCTTCCAGTTCGTCGAACCGCCGGCCGAGGGGCTGCGGCGGGCGCTGCACACCCACCGGCTGCATCCAAAGCACCGGGTGGTGGTCTCCATCAACCCGCCTGACGGCAGCTACCAGGTGGCGACCCTCGACCGCGCCCTGCTCGACCGCATGGTGCTGATCTATGTCGAGACCGATTACCAGTGCTGGGCGCGGCATGCCCGCAGCCGGGACTTCGACGGTGACGTGCAGCAGTTTCTCTCCGCCAGCCCGGCGCTGCTGGCGCGGCAGGGCAGTCCCCTCGACCTGCAGGTCGAACCGACCGAACGCGCCTGGGAGATGGTCAGCACCCTGAAAAAATATTGCCGCCTGCCGCGGGAACTGGAGATGGAGGTCTATGCCGGGATCGTCGGTCAGGAAGCGGCGGTGGCTTTTATGCAGTGGTGCCGGGAACGGAAGGAACGCCCGGTGACCGGACGGGACATCCTGGAAAACTGGGAGGAGGTGGCTGAACGAGTCAGGAGCCAGCGTCATGATCTGCTGGCGGCGACCCTCAGTGACCTGGTTACCACCCTGGAAACGGCTCCGCAGCTGGCCGAGGCCGGCGAAGCCAACCTGGTCGCCTGCATCGGCAGCCTGCCGCGAGACCTGCAGTTCGGCCTGGTCAAGTCGCTGCTGAAGATTCCCGCCGTCGCCGCCATCCTCGCCAAGGATGAGCATGACGCGGTGGTTTACGATGCTATCGCCGCGTTGAGCCGGGAGGCGTCGTGAATTGATTTCACTACCAAAAGATCAGGGTTTCCAGGACCCCCCCCCTCAATCCCCCCTATAAAATAGGGGGGAAGCAAGCGTAGCGCAGCAGGGGGGTGCTCGTTGTGGAATGATCAATTTTTACCTGCCTGTCAGATTCAGGGCATAGTTACGGCTTCAAGTTATGGAAATCCTGCAGAATGCCATCATCCGGATGTTGAAGCGACGCCCCTTTTACGGTCAGCTGCTGCTTGCCTGCGACCGCCGCGGCGGGGATGCCGAGAGCTTTGGCCTGCATCTGCAGAACGGCACCCCGGTGCTGACCTGCGGTGACAATTTTCTCAAGCAGTATCCGTTGCCGGTGCAGGAGGCGCTGCTTGAACACCTGCTGCTGCACCTGCTGCACCTGCACCCGGCGCGCGGCAAGGGACGCCATCCGCTGGTCTGGGATATCGCCTGCGATCTGGCGATCAATCCCTCCATCGAAAGCCTTCCGGAATATGCCACCCTGCCGGAAGCCTATGACTTGCCGGACGGGTTGGCGGCCGAGGAGTATGAGCAACTTCTTCTGCGTCGCTTCGGACTCGGCAACCAGCGCGGTGAAGGGCAGGGGAATGCCGACCGCAGCGCGGCCGGCAGCGATCAGCTCGGGACCGGAGAGGACAACCAGGAGCTTGAGCAGGCCGCCCGCCAGCGCAACCGGTTGGACAGCCACCGCGACTGGCCGGAGGCGGACAGCACCCCGTTGCGGCTGGCGGAGCAGGTGGTGCGGCAACTGGTGCGTGATGCTCATCGTAAAAGCGACGGCACGGTGCCGGCGGGGCTTGAGGCCCTTGTCGCCGGCTATCTCGCGCCGCCGGCCATCCCCTGGCGCGAGGTGCTACGCCAGTTTGTCGCCACTGCCGGCCGGGTCGGTCGGACCGGTACCTGGAAACGCGAGCATCGCCGTTTCGGACATGAGACCCCCGGGCAACGCAAGCGGCGGCGGCTCAATCTGCTGGTCGGCATCGATGTGTCCGATTCGACCATGGTGCCCGAACTCCGTGAAAATTTTGCCCGGGAACTGCTGCAGATCGCCCGCGGTCGTGACAGCCGGTTGACGGTCCTCTACAGCGGCAGCCGTATCCAGCAGATCCGGCGTTTTTCCAGCAGCAACGTGGTTCACGAGGTCTTCCACGGCGGCGGTTTCACCGATCTGCGCCCGGTGTTCGACTATGCCCGCGAGATGCGGCCGCAACCGGCAGCCATCATCTACCTGACCGACGGTTACGGCGAGGCACCGGAAACAATGAAAATCCCCACCCTCTGGGTGCTGACCGCCGACGGGCGCAAGCCGGCCGACTGGGGGGTGGAACTGCGGTTGGGGGATGAGACGTGAGATGGGAGATGGGAGATGCAGCAGACTGAAGCGATGACGGAAGACTCGGTCCGTGAACTGGTCGAAGCCGCCGGGGCGCGGGTGATGTCGCGCGGCGGCCGGACGGAGCATTATGGTTCGCCGCGGGAATTTTCCTTCGAGGTCAAGGCGGTGTTTGCCAACGGCCTGGCGCTGCATATTATTGCCCGCCAGTACAATTACCGTGACCCCTGGGAGGCCGAGGGTCGGGTCAACGACCTGGTCGACGTGACGCTGATTCAGGGCGGCGGTCCAAGCTGCCTGCCGAAGGGGCACGCCTGGTTCCAGGGGCGGGACGAGGAGGAGGGGGTCGACTGGCCGGGCTTGCGGCAGATCGTCGAAGTGGTCAGCAGTTTGAACCCTAAGGTAATAGAACTACAGAGACTAACCGGCGATTTGTGAGGTAGGGGCGACTCTTTTCCGCCAACTCTGTGTTGCGGCCCTCTTCGCTTGTGCGACGTAGATGCCGCTACGCCTCCGCGCTCATCGGGGAGCAGGGGCGGTTCTTTTCCACCAACTCTGCGTTGCGTTCCTCTTCGCTTGTGCGACATAGCTGCCGCTATGTCTCCGCGCTTATCGGGACGCGCCTTGATTTGGCGAAAAATCCCTCGCCCTTGAACTGGCGCGTGGTGACGGGACGCTCCAAGGGACTGTCCCCGAAGCGGGACTGTCCCTCTCGAAACATCCGCCTCTGCGTCTCTGCGCGAGATACGGAGTTCGGTCTTCCGCTTTTGGATCCCTTGGCGCCTCGGGGCCTAATCCTTCGATTTTCCCTGTTTTTTCTCCAACTCCTCCACCCGCCTGCGCAATTCGTTACTGAGGGTCACCTGGCCGTCGAGAACGCAGCCACGCCGACCGGGGATGCACTCCCCGCCGAGTTTGCGGCAGCAGTCGCCACTGGCGTCATAGTTGATGCAGGCGAAGGTCATCTGTTACTCCGGCAGTTTCCAGGCCACCCGCTCATCCCCCTGCCGCAGGGTGTATTTCTTCGCGTCCCAGTATTCGAGCAGCGCCTGGACCTGCTTGCGCGCCGAGCCGAACAGGTCGCGGAACTGGGCGAGGGTGAGGGTCTTTTCGTCGGCAAAATGGTTTTTCAGCAGGTCGAGAGCTTTGCGATAGCTGTCGGCGTGGAGGAAATTCTCCTCGTTCAGGCGCACCAGGATACCCTGGTTGAAGAGCAGTTGCAGCAGCGGTTCCGCCTGTTCAAGGGTCATGCCGATCTGGCCGAGCATTTCCCGGTGGTTCTTCGCCTGCGGACCGGCGCTGCGGTAGAGTTCGACGATGCGGTCCAGCTGTTTCTGCATGGCCGGGTCAATTCTGATCTCGAAGCCTTTTTCTGCCAGCCATTCATCGTTCTGCACCAGTTCGCCTGATACGAGCAGCCGGTTGAGCAGGGCGTCGAAGCCTTTCTGCTTCAGCTGTCCGGGAAGAACTCCCTTGAGGGTCGCTTTGGCCATCCCCGGCTGCAGCGGTTGGTCGCGGTGCCATTTCCTGACAGCATTCAGCAGCAGTTTCTGCCAGTGCCGGAAGGTTTCGCCTGCCGTCCATTGACCCGCCAGTTCTTCGACCAGGCCGGATTCCGCCAGCGCCTGCAGGTGATCCTCGATACGGTCGCGGCCGAGTCCGGACGCGGTTTCAAGTTCGCGTAATCCGGCGCAGCAGAGTTCCTGCAGTTTCTGCAGCAGAAAGGCCCGTTCTCCCGATTCGAGCTCCTTCAGTCCCTGCATGACTTCATCGCGGAAGCGTTTGTGGCGGGCCGGCCTGGGATCGATCACGCTGCCGCCGCCGATGGTGGTGACCGGCGAGTAGGAGCGGATGATGAAACGGTCCTGGCGGTGGGCGACCAACGGCCGGTCGAGGTGGATCTGGACCAGCGCGCTCTCACCCGGACGCAGCACATCGCGGTCGAGCAGGGCGACCAGGCCGACCGCCCGGCCGGTGCCGATCAGCAGGTGGACCGGGTCGCGGAAACGCAGCGGGCGGGGGGCGGTTTCCAGCAGGCCGAGGCGCACGTCGAGACGGCGGGTCTGGGTGAAGATGCCGGGCGTGGCGATCACCGTGCCGCGTCGCAGCATGCTTCGGTCGAGACCTGCGAGATTGAGGGCGACCCGTTGCCCGGCCGCGGCTGTTTCGACCTTCCGGCCATGCACTTGCACCTCGCGTACCCGCACCTGCAGTCCCCGCGGCAGCACTTCGACCTGGTCGCCTGTGCCCACCCGGCCGCTGAGCAGGGTGCCGGTGATCACGGTGCCGAAACCGGCGACACTGAAATGGCGGTCGATGGGCAGCCGCAGGGGCCCGTCGGCCGGTTTCGGTTCGATGCGCCGGACTTCTTCGGCGATGGTCCGTACCAGCTCCGGGATGCCGGTGCCGTCGATGGCGGCAACCCGGCAGCAGGGCGCTCCCTCAAGGAAGCTGCCGGCGACCTCGTCGCGGATTTCTTCCTCCACCAGGTCGACCAGATCCTCTTCGGCCTGGTCGCACTTGGTCAGCACGATGATGCCGCGCGGTATCTGCAGCAGCCGGAGAATCTGCAGATGCTCGCGGGTCTGCGGCATTACCCCCTCGTTGGCGTCGACCACCAGCAGCACCAGGTCGATGCCGCCGATACCGGCGAGCATGGTGTTGATAAAACGTTCGTGGCCGGGGACGTCGACCACTCCGGCCAGGGTGCCGTCCGGCAGGCGGAAGGGGGCGAAGCCGAGTTCGATGGAGATGCCGCGCTGCTTCTCCTCCTTCAGGCGGTCGGTTTCGACCCCGGTCAGGGCGCGGATCAGGACCGTCTTGCCATGGTCGACATGGCCGGCGGTGCCGATGATGATATGGCGTGGTTCAGGCATGGATCAATGGTCCGGGGCGTTCAGTGCCGCAGCCAGGCAGCGGCAAAGCAACGGCTCCTCTTCGGGGAGGACGGTGCGTGGATTGAGCAGCAACTGATCGTTTTGGATACGGCCGACCAGCGGTGGTTCGCCCTGTCGCAGGCGGGCGGCCAGGGCTTCAACGCTGCCATCGGGCAGGCGCAGGGCCAACGCCCAGCCGGGCAGTTCTGTCAACGGCAGGGCGCCGCCGCCGACCCGGGAGACTTCCGCGAGAATCTCGACCGCCACGTGCCCGCCGCAGGTTTTTTTCAGTGTGGCGGCCAGTTTGCGGCAACGCCTGCGCAGATTCCCGGCACTTTCACCAAGCATGCGCAGCACCGGGATTTCCCGCAGAGCCCGTTCCCGGTCAAGGTAGGGACGCAGGGTTGCTTCCAGCGCCGCCAGGGTCATCTTGTCGATGCGCATGGCACGCGCCATCGGATGGCGGCGGATTTTGTCGATCGCCTCCCGGCGGCCGACGATCAGGCCGGCCTGAGGGCCGCCGAGCAGCTTGTCGCCGCTGAAGGTGACCAAGTCGACACCGGCGGCCACGGTTTCGGCGACGGTCGGTTCGTGCGGCAGACCGTATTCGGTGAGGTCGATCAGCATGCCGCTGCCGAGGTCTTCCAGCACCGGCAGGCCGTGTTCAGCGGCCAGGCCGACCAGGTCGGCGGCCGGTACCGCTTCACTGAAGCCGACGATCCGGTAGTTGCTGGTGTGAACCTTGAGCAGCAGGCCGGTCTGCTCGCCGATGGCGGCGCGATAGTCGCGCAGGTGGGTCTTGTTGGTGGCGCCGACCTCGCGCAGTTGTACACCGCCGGCCGCCATCACCTCGGGGATGCGGAAGGCGCCGCCGATCTCGACCAGTTCGCCGCGTGAGACGATGGCCTCTTTCCCCTTCGCCAGAGCGGTCAGGGCCAGCAGCACGGCGCCGGCGTTGTTGTTGACCACGGTCGCCGCCTCGGCACCGGTGAGTTTGCAGAGCAGGTCCTCGACATGGCTGTAGCGGTGCCCGCGGCCACCGTTGTCAAGATTGAATTCGAGGTTGGAATACCCCCGCGAAACCCTCTCAACCGCCCGCAGGGCGGCGTCACTCAAGGGGGCGCGGCCGAGGTTGGTGTGCAGCAGGGTGCCGGTGGCGTTGATGACCGGCCGCAGGTTCGGCCGGTGGAGTTGCCGGGCCTGCCCGGCGGCCCGTTGCGCGACTGAGTCGATATCGAGGTCGGCAGTGGTGAAGGCTTCCGGGCGATCCAGAATCTCCCGTCGCAGGCACTCGACCGTGGTCTGGCAGGCTTCCAGTTGCAGGGCGTGCGGGATGTCGGTGGCCAGGTCGAGAAAGGGAGCGGACTGGAGCAGCTTGTCCACGGCGGGGAGGTTGCGCAGCAGGGTCTGTTTGTCTCTCATTATGCGAACTCCAGGCCGGAATTGATGACAAATTTGTGTATCAAATTCCCGTACAATTTACAACCTGCGATTATGATCGGGACAGATCCTGATCCTTCTCGTTTTTCTTGTCCCTCTCATGAATGCCTGTTTCAGTCCATGCGATCTCTCGCGTTTTTCATGCCGTCAAAAATCTGCGTGGCAACTTTATCCGGGAATCCTGCCGGGAGTTTGCCGGCAACGTCATCAATAACCCTGTCCATTTCGCCAGCTATCCTGTCTATGATCTGCGACATTTCGTTTTCCGGAAAGTTGCATTTCTTCGCAGTTGACAGCCAGTGCCTGCGAAAAATGCCATCCCATTTACGATGGCGGTTTTTCCCTCGAACAGCCATTGCCATGGAAATCTCTTTCTTGCTTTTAAGGATCGGGTAGGCCGAGATGATGTCATATGCCGGGGTGAGCTGAAACGCCCCATGGGGCAGCAGGAAAATACTGAAGTTTTTCGCATGCCCGTCAGGAGCCCCCAAGAGCCAGAACAGAAAGACCTGGGTCATGAACAGCTTGCGGTCCTCGAGACCGTTCTCGGATCCCAATAGCAGGTCCATGATGTCTTCTATGCCAGGCCCGCCATCAGATTCGTATTTAAGATTTGGCGGAATGTTCAGGCTCTGGCACATGTCTTCCTGGGGAAGACGAATAAGCCATGATTTGTCAGTTGACCAACGTCGATCAAATCGTTCCACGATGAGAACTTTTGTGCCTTCAAATGTCATTATCTCCGTGTTGGCCACAGGGATTTCATAGGCTTTCAGGATGGCATGGCAAAGCCATTCATTTTCTACGCTGTCGCTCAAATCCATGCCGCCAGGTTCAATGCGGCCGATCGGGAGCTTGAAGATGTGACTCGTCGGGGTCATCCCCTGGGGCCGATGCCACTCATCGTCAAGTCGCAGGAGCGCTGTTTTTTCCTGTGCCCCGGCTATCGAGATGCGAAACTCTTTATCCTCTCGCATGCCCAAAGGCATGGTCCTGTAGTTTTTAAGTATTTCAGCAATTTCTGCGTTACTTAATGGCTCGGATTCTATTTTCTGGACATCGACTTGAGTATCTTCATGCAAAAGTTGTATTGCGCCGACGCAATCGCTGCCAATATGCCATAACAGATCAAACCCTCGGTTTGATCTGGCCCCAAACCTTTTCTGGATACGGTTTCTTATCGGCTGGCTGTCAGGGAGAAGGTTGTCGAAATAGTTTTCGACTTCATCACCCGAATAAGTCTGATCTGTTAAGGGCATTGACAGCGACAAGGGGCGTCCGGATTTACTGTCCAGCCATGTCGCGTCGTATTGGAATGCGAGATTTCCGTTTGAAGCCCTGGAAAGAAGCCCCACTTTTTCACCGTTCATAAAAATGAACAATTCAGAACCTCGTCGTTTTCGACCCATTTACCAGGTGTCTCCTTCGCTCATGTCGGATGTTTTTTCTCGGGGCCTCACGATCAATTCCATGTCCAGGGCCGCTAATATCCGGAAGAGTGTATCGATTCGAGCGTTGGACTCACCTCTCTCAATTTTAGATATGGTTGTTTGGTCAACGCCCACGAGTTTTCCGGTCTCCGTCTGGTTGAGACCTTTACTTTTTCTCACGGATTTCAGGATTATCCCAAGGCTTTTGGAGTTGACAGCTTTTGTTCTCATCACGGGCTCCCTGGCGTTCTGCTGGATTCTTTATCCTGAATCAGTAAGTTTCTGTTGGATGGAGAGTGCAAGGGCTTGGTCTGAATGAGGTTTCCGAAAATCTGAAGCGCACCCATAGGTTCGCTGGTGATTTTTGGGAAGCTCAGGCGGAGCAATGACTTGTGCTGTCTGCCGACAAGGAGCTCACTGATTCAGATTTATGGTTATTAAGCCATAAAATCAGTTTATAGTCAATGGACTATAAAATAAAAATATAGCTTAATGGCCATAAAATGAATTTATGTTCAATGGGCATAAAGGTGGAGGGGATGGTTGGGAAACTGAAAAAGCGCCGGTTGTCAGGCGCTAAGGAGGGTTGGCGGGAGTAGATGGGAATCGAACCCACCAGGGACGGATCACGCCCCCCACCGGTTTTGAAGACCGGGCGCGGCACCAGCCTACGAACTACTCCCTTAAATTCGGGTTTTCAGCGGGTCTTTTCACTCAACTCTGTGTCAGATGCTCAACTCCTTGTGCGGCGTACCGGGGTACGCCTCCGCGTCGTTATCACATCTTCCTTGATTTGAGCGAAAATCCCTCGCTGAAAATCCCGAATTTGTTTTCAGCGGGTCTTTTCACTCAACTCTGTGTCAGATGCTCAACTCCTTGTGCGGCGTACCGGGGTACGCCTCCGTGTCGTTATCACATCTTCCTTGATTTGAGCGAAAATCCCTCGCTGAAAATCCCGAATTTGTTTTCAGCGGGTCTTTTCACTCAACTCTGTGTCAGATGCTCAACTCCTTGTGCGGCGTACCGGGGTACGCCTCCGTGTCGTTATCACATCTTCCTTGATTTGAGCGAAAATCCCTCGCTGAAAATCCCGAATTTAGTTTTCAGCGGGTCTTTCTGCATGACGAAAGAGTCCTGATTATAGTGATAACGCGCTGTATCAACAAGTGTTTTGAGACTATTTCCGTTTTTTTCGGCTTTTGCGCAGTTCCGGGTGCGGGCTGAGCAGGGCGATGGTTTCGACGTGCGGGGTCTGCGGGAACATGTCATAGGGCTGCAGCTTGTCGACGCCCATGCCGTGGGATTCGAGGATCGCCAGATCGCGGGCCAGGGTCTGCGGGTTGCAGGAGACGTAGACCATCTTTTTCGGCTGCAGGCTGGCGACCTGCTCCAGCACCTCCGGGGCGCAGCCGGTGCGCGGCGGGTTGACCACCACGCGGGTTCCTGACGGCAGTCGGGCGACCAGTTCGGCGACCACCCGGGCGGTATCACCGGCGATGAAGCGGCAGTTGTCAAGTCCATTTCTTTTGGCGTTCTGTCCGGCATAGTGGACCGCTTCCTCAACCATTTCCACCCCGGTGACCTCTGCCCCCTTTGCTGCCAGGTGCAGGGCGATACCGCCGATACCGCAGTAGAGGTCGAGGGTCGGCTCACCTTTTTGCGGCTGCAGCCAGTCGGTCACCTGACGGTAGATGCGGGCCGCCTGGTCGTGGTTGACCTGCAGGAAGGAGGTCGGGCCGAGGTGAACGGTGAAATCACCGAGTTGGTCGCGCAGATCGGGGGCGCCGAGCATTTTCAGGGTTTCGCGACCGAGGATGGCGTTGCCGCTGCCGGGGTTGACATTCTGGTGGATGGCGACCACCTCGGGAACCTTCTTCTGCAGCCACTTGGCGAGGTGGGTGAGGCTGCGGTAGTCGCGGCGGCCGGTGACCAGGGTCACCAGGGCCCTGTTGTTGGCGGGACTGACGCGGATCAGCAGGTAGCGCAGCAACCCGTCCCCTTGGCGCGGATCCCAGACCGAGAGTTTCTGGTGGAGGATCTCTTCGCGGACGACGTCGATAATGCGATTGATCAGCGGATGGTGCAGCGGACAGTTTTTCAGGTCGACGATCTCATGACTGCCGCGCCGGTAGAGACCGATGCGCAGGTGCCGGTGCCGGCGGCCGATAGCCAGTTTGGCGCTGGTGCGGTAGCCGAGTTCCTGCGGGGCGGCGATGACTTCGGGGACCGTGACTCTTTTCAGCCCGGCTTCCTGCATCGCCCGGATGACCTGCTGCCGCTTGAAGTCCAGTTGCGCCCGCGGCTGCAGTTCGATCAGTGGGCACCCCTGGCAGGCCTGGGCCTGTCGACAAGGGGAGGGACGCCGCAACGGTGAAGGCTGGATGACTCGCTGCCGGCGGGCGATGATCCGCCGCTGCCCCTTGTGCAGGATGGTCGCCTCCAGCTTTTCGCCGGGGAAAGCCCCCCAGGTCAGGACTTCTTTTCCCATGCTGCGGCACACGCCGAGCCCGTCCTCGTTGAGGCGGTCGATGGTGAGTTCGAGATGGTTGTCATGGGGCTGTTTCGGTGCCGGTTTTTTCACTCATAGACTCCTGATGAAATAGTCTCGGCGACCATAAGCCGAGCGGAACTCTCTGTCAATCGCCTTCGCCCCTTGACCGCGGCGGTCGGGCGACCGTACACTGCGCTCTGCGGGCAGGTGGATGACAAGTTTTCAGTGCTGAGTGTCGGCAGACCAACTGAGGATTTCTCCCTCACTCCCCCTTTAAGCAAGGGGGAGGATTCTCTTTCGCTTACCAAAGGGTTGACGTTCTTGGCGTGCTTGGCGCCTTGGCGGCGGCTTTTATCTAGATCAGGATCAATCCAATGAGCAGAACGACTCGTCAGATTCAGGTGGGTGATGTGAAGGTCGGCGGTGGCGCTCCGGTTTCGGTGCAGTCGATGACCAATACCGATACCCGTGACAGCGTGGCGACCCTGGCGCAGATCGGCCGGATAGAACAGGCCGGCTGCGAAATCGTGCGCTGCGCCGTGCCCGACCGGCAGGCGGCCGAGTCCCTGGCCGCGATCTGCGCCGGCAGCGGCATCCCGGTGATCGCCGACATCCATTTTGATTACCGGCTGGCACTTGAGGCAGTGGAATCGGGGGTGGCGGGCCTGCGCATCAATCCCGGCAATATCGGTGAGCGCTGGAAAGTGCAGGAGGTGGTCAGGGCCTGTGCCGAAAAGCGGCTGCCGATCCGTATCGGTGTCAATGCCGGTTCGCTGGAGAAGGAGCTGCTGCGGAAGTATGGTCATCCGGGAGCCGAGGCGATGGCGGAGAGCGCTCTCGGTCATATCCGCATCCTTGAAGAACTGAACTACGACCAGATCAAGGTCAGTCTCAAGGCCTCCGATATCCGCCGTACGGTCGAGGCTTACCGGCTGCTGGCGGCGCAGGTCGATTATCCGCTGCACATCGGCATCACCGAGGCCGGTACCAGTTTCAGCGGTACGGTCAAGAGCGCCGTCGGTCTGGGGGTCCTCCTCTACGAGGGCGTCGGCGATACCCTGCGGGTGTCCCTGACCGGCGACCCGGTTGAGGAGGTGCGGGTCGGTTTCGAAATCCTCAAGAGTCTCGGCCTGCGCGAACGGGGACCGGTCTTCATCAGCTGTCCGACCTGTGGTCGCTGCCAGATCGACCTGATCGAAACCGCCGAAGAGGTGGAAACGCGTCTCAGCGGTCTGCCGGTGCCGCTTACCATCGCCGTCATGGGGTGCGTGGTCAACGGTCCGGGGGAAGCGCGCGAAGCGGATCTCGGCATCGCCGGCGGCAAGGGGCAGGGGCTGCTGTTCCGCAGGGGAGAGATCGTCCGCAAGGTGCCGCAGGCTGAGTTGGCCGACGCGCTGGTCGAGGAGGCCGAGCGGATGGCGGCCGAGCGCCGCAAATCCTGAACCCGGCTCTTTCTGCCGCGTCGCCTGTTTGTGGAGTGGCGATCCTCTCAAGGTCTGCTAGTCTTTGGTTGATACCTGAATCCGTGAGTTCCTGTTGGATGGAGAGTGCAAGTGCTTGGTCTGAATGAGATTTTCAAAAATCTGAAGCGCACCCATAGGTTCGTTGGTGATTTTTGGGGAAGCTCAGGCAGATCAATGACTTGTACTGTCCGCCGACAAGGGACTCACTGATTCAGGTGATACCATTTATTCAGGAGGAATGCCCATGGACTGGCAGAGCTTTTTCTCCGGGGACGCGTTCACTGACTACGTGATTCCCTGGGTGATCAACATCGGTCTGGCGGTTGCCGTTTTTATTATCGGACGGATTGTCGTCGGCATCATCACCGGGTTGATGCGCAAGCTGCTGACCAAGGCGAAGATGGATGAAATCCTGGTCGATTTCATCTGCTCGATAGCCCACGCGGCGCTGGTGCTGTTTGTTATCATCGCCGCCCTTGACCAGCTCGGAGTCGATACCACATCACTGATCGCCCTGCTCGGTGCCGCTGGCCTGGCGGTCGGCCTGGCGATGAAGGATTCGCTGCAGAATTTCGCCGCCGGGGTGATGCTGATCATTTTTCGCCCCTTCCGGGCGGGGGATTATGTCGAGGTCGCCGGAACCGCAGGGACGGTTGAGAAGATCAGTATTTTCAGTACTATACTGAAAACCCCGGACAACTGCGAGGTCATCGTTCCCAACGGCAATATCTACGGGGACAACATCAAGAACTATGCGGCCCGCCCGACCCGGCGCATCGACCTCAAGTTCGGTATCGGTTACGAGGACGATATCCGGCAGGCTCGCGACATCATGCTGCGGCAGATCCGGGCCGATGAACGGATCCTTGAGGATCCCGAACCGGTGGTGGCGGTTGCCGAGTTGGCTGACAGCAGCGTCAATTTCGTCGTTCGGCCCTGGGTTGAAACCGCTGATTACTGGGTGGTTCGTTTTGACCTGATCGAAAAGATCAAGCTCGCCTTTGATGCCGAGGGCATCTCGATTCCCTATCCGCAGATGGATGTCCACCTCGAACAGCCCGCCGCAGTCGTGGCGGCCGGAAGCTGATGGAAATTTTCGGTATCGATATCGGCGGCACCGGGATCAAGGCCGCGCCGGTCGATGTGGCCCGTGGTCGCCTGCTGTGCGAACGCCGTCGTCTGCCGACGCCGCAGCCGGCGACGCCGCCTGCGGTGGCGCGGGCGGTGACGGAACTGGTGCGGATTTTTTCCTGGAGCGGGCCGATCGGCTGTGGTTTTCCCGCGGTGGTTCGTAACGGCGTGGCATTTTCGGCGGCCAATATCGACCGCTCCTGGGTCGGGGCCGATGCCGGGGCGCTGCTGTCGGAGGCGACCGGTTGCCCGGTGCGGCTGATCAATGATGCCGATGCCGCCGGGCTGGCCGAGATGCGTTTCGGGGCCGGGCGCGGCGTCGGCGGAACGGTGATCATGGTGACCATCGGCACCGGGCTCGGCTCGGCCCTGTTTCGTAACGGGGAGCTGCTCCCCAACAGTGAACTCGGTCATCTCTATCTTGCCGACGGCACCATGGCCGAGCACTTTGCCTCCGCCCGTGTCCGCAAGGCTGAAGGACTCTCCTGGCAGCAGTGGGCGGGGCGTTTCAGTCTGCACCTGCAGCAGCTGGAGCGGCTTCTCAACCCCGATCTTTTCATTCTCGGCGGTGGCGGGAGTAAGAAACATACGGAGTTCATCGATCTGCTCAAGGTCGAAACGCCGGTCAGGGTGGCACGCTACTTCAACGATGCCGGGATTGTCGGCGCCGCTCTGGCTGGATGTCCGCAGGCGTTGCAAGGTGGTGCCGCCGATGGCATAATTCAGGCCTGAAACCGAGGACTTGCCGGTTCGGGAGTCCCCCTCGCGATGTTTTCAGTATGGAGGTTCGATGCGTCTGCTGGTTGTTGTCCTTGTTCTCTTCTGTTCGGTTGTTTCCAGTCCGGCGGCCGAAACCGCGGTCACTGCCGACCAGGTGGTGAACCGTTTCCTGCAGCGGGACCTGATCGGCAGTCGTCTGACGCCGGAGGAATGGAAAACCAACATCGCCACCCTGGTCGGCTGGAAGACCGAGCCCGACTGGGCGGTGCTGGTGGTGGTGGAGAGCTACCGGGCCAAGCCGGTCCAGCGCGCCCCCGACGGGCTCCGTGCCGTGGTTGAATACCGGGTTCTCGGCGAACTGCTTGACGGACAGTGGATTCCGCGCAAGAAGAGCCCTGAACTGCAGCGGGTCAACTTTCTGCTCGACCGGCAGGATGGGCGGTGGCAGGTGAAGCGGCCGGTTCAGCCGCCGCATATTTCTCTAGCCACGGCGATTCGACAGCTTGAAGCCGCCGCCGGCGAGTTTCAGCAGGCCGGCCGCCAGGCCATGCTGCAGCAGTCCCTGCAGCAACTGCGGACGCTGCGGGACGCGGGATCATGACGTCCCGGAAAGAAGGTTTCCAGGCTTGTGCCTGAAGCAGCCGATGCCACACTGATTCAGATCGCGGGTCGTGAAATTCGTATTCAAATTTCAATCTGTTATCGGGAGGTTCGTCTCTGTCATCCGAGGAGAGGTGCAAAATGGCTGTACAGAAGTTGATTGATGATTTGAAAAATGGCAGTGGTATCAAACGTTCCCGTGCCGCGGCCGAACTGGGTCACTGCGGCGATCTCGCCGCCGCCGCCGCCCTGATCGGCGCCCTTGAGGATACCAATGCCACGGTACGCAGTAATGCCACCTTCGCTCTCGGTGAACTGGGAGTGCGTGAAGCAGTGCCGCAATTGGTCCCGATGCTGAAGGATGACGATGAGTGGGTCCGCAAGAGCGCGGCCAAGGCTCTCGGGCTGCTGAAGGCCGAAGAGGCCCTGCCGCACCTGGAAGCGGCCCTGGATGATCCCTCGGATGTTGTCCGCAGCAATGTCAGCCGCAGCCTGGAGCAGATCCGTGGTGTGATATCAGGTTCTTGAGTTTTTTTAATTTTCAAGTATTATTGTTCGATACGCATCGTTTCCGGCGCAACATGGAGGTTGGACCTGAATCAGTGAGCCCCTTGTCGGCGGACAGCACAAGTCATTGACCTGCCTGAGCTTCCCAAAAATCACCAGCGAACCTATGGGTGCGCTTCAGGTTTTTGGAAATCCCATTCAGGCCAAGCACTTGCACTCTCCATCCAACAGGAACTCACGAATTCAGGTTGTAAATAAGCCGCGAAAGGAGGGTGGAAGATTGCCGGAGGCGCTATCCATTCAACCCTTTTCATGGAGGAAAAGAACGATGAAACGTTTGTTTGTTGCTGTGCTGCTGGTTGTGTCGAGCCTGTTTGTCTTCAGTCTGCCGGCTGGTGCCGCCGAGGTGCCGTTGCAGGCTCAGGTCAAGACAGGCGCTGTCAATGTCAATGTTGCTACGACCAGGGAATTGCAGAAGCTGCCCGGAGTCGGCCAGGTGACCGCTGAGCGGATTGTCGCCTTCAGGGACGCCAACGGCCCTTTCGCTTCGGTCGACGCCCTTATCAAGGTCCAGGGGATCGGCAGGAAAACGCTGGAAAAGATTCGTCCGCTGGTGGTGGTTGAGTAATTCCGATTCCCTGCCCGGTTTTCCATCAAACGGAGCAGAGCCCGCCGGGCAACCGGCGGGCTTTTTCAATAAAATGTGAGCTGTGAGATGTTTTTTGAGATTTTTTTGAGATGGCGAGGCTATACTCGCAACTTCTTTCTGTTGATGGCGTCGCAAAAACTCACCAGCAGCTGCGTTGCTGCGTTTGTCTCGCTGCTTCAACGTACGTAAGTACGCCTCATTGCTCGACAATCGCGCGCCTTGCTGCCGGCGCTTTTTGCTTAGCCAACACTCTTGATGCTTTTTGCGAAAGCATCTTTTGTTCAGCCGATCGAGGTGTTTTTTTCATGCAGTATGAAACCAGGGCACGCTCCATCTTCAAGGCCCTTTCGTGGCGCACCTGGGCCACCATCACCACGGCGGTCATCGTCTTCGCCTTTACCGGACGGTTCGCCCTGGCGCTGACCGTCGGCGCCCTGGAAGTTGTTGCCAAGATGGCGCTCTATTTTTTTCATGAGCGCCTGTGGCAGAAGATCCGCTGGGGGAAGAAAGAGGTGCCGGCCTTTGTCCTCTGGTTTACCGGTCTGCCCGCCTCCGGTAAAAAAGCCGTGGCCGACAGGGTGTACCAGCTGCTGAAAGACCGGGGGCTCAAGGTTGAACGTCTCGACAGTCGTGATGTCCGCCCCCTTTTCCCCGAAACCGGCTTCTCTCCGCCCGAGGTCAACCGCCACGTCAAGCGCTCCGGCCATCTCTGCGCGATGCTGGAAAAGAACGGGGTC
This sequence comes from Geothermobacter hydrogeniphilus, assembly GCF_002898515.1. GTDB lineage: Bacteria > Desulfobacterota > Desulfuromonadia > Desulfuromonadales > Geothermobacteraceae > Geothermobacter_A. The sequence goes on from NZ_PPFX01000018.1 coordinate 51,147, forward strand.
AGCGTGGTCGCGTCCTTTGTTTCTCCCTACCGTGAAAGTCGTGAATTCGCCCGGCGGATGGCCGCGACCTTTGTCGAGGTTCACATGCGTTCGACGCCGGAGGCCTGTATGAAGCGGGACAGCAAGGGGCATTACGCCAGGGCCCAAAGAGGAGAATTCAAATATTTCCCCGGCGTGGATGTCGCCTATGAGCAGCCGCGGCAGCCGGAAATCGTGATCGACGTGGAGCAGACTCCTGCCGAGAGAGCCGCGGAGCAGGTGCTTGACTACCTGAAGAAACATGTCCTGGTCGAAGGCCGACGTTTGAAGAAGTCGCTCCCTGCCGCCGAAGTTTCTTTTGACGAACCCTGACCCACGGTCGATACCCATCAAAGAAAGATAAGAACGGGACGTTATTTTATGAACCAGACCCACCTGCGCCAGCTGGAAGCGGAAAGTATCCATATCATGCGCGAGGTCGCCGCGGTTTTCGAAAACCCGGTGATGCTCTACTCCATCGGCAAGGATTCCTCGGTGATGCTGCATCTGGCCCGCAAGGCCTTTCATCCCGGGAAGCTGCCCTTCCCGTTGATGCATGTCGACACCACCTGGAAGTTCCGCGAGATGATCGCGTTTCGCGAGCGGATGGCGGCCGAGCACGGTTTTGAACTGCTGGTTCATACCAACCGGGAGGGTGTTGAACAGGGGATTTCTCCCTTCACCCACGGCAGCGCCCTCTACACCGACGTGATGAAGACCGAGGGGCTGAAGCAGGCGCTTGACAAGTACGGTTTCGATGCCGCCTTCGGCGGCGCGCGGCGGGATGAGGAGAAGTCGCGCGCCAAGGAACGGATTTTCTCTTTCCGTAGTGCCAACCACCGCTGGGATCCGAAGAATCAGCGACCCGAATTGTGGAATCTCTACAACACCCGGGTCGCGCCGGGCGAGAGCATCCGCGTTTTTCCGCTCTCCAACTGGACCGAACTGGATATCTGGCAGTACATCTATCTTGAGCAGATCCCCATCGTGCCGCTCTACTACGCCAAGGTCAGGCCGGTGCTGGAACGTGACGGCATGCTGATTCTCGCCGATGATGACCGCCTCGAACTCCGGCCGGGTGAAAAGATCGTCGAAAAGTCGGTCCGTTTCCGTACTCTCGGCTGCTATCCGTTGACCGGCGCCGTCGAATCGACCGCCGCCACCCTGCCGGAAATCATCCAGGAAATGCTGCTGACCCGCACCTCGGAGCGCCAGGGGCGCGCCATCGATCACGACCAGGCCGGATCGATGGAGAAGAAGAAGCAGGAGGGGTATTTTTAAAATCAAACTGCGGCCAAAGGCTAAGGGCGAAGGGTCAAGGGGATCACGCCCTTTAGCCTTGTGCCTTTAGCCCTTAGCCGAATTCGAGGGTTTATGAACAACCAATCTGAACTGATCGCCGAAGATATTCACGCTTACCTGAAGGCCCAGGAAGAAAAATCGATGCTGCGTTTCATCACCTGCGGCAGCGTCGATGACGGCAAGTCGACCCTGATCGGGCGGCTGCTGTGGGATTCGAAGCTGGTCTTCGAGGATCACCTGGCGGCGCTGGAAGCCGACAGCAAACGGGTCGGCACCCAGGGGGACGAGATCGATTACGCGCTGCTGCTTGACGGCCTGCAGGCCGAGCGGGAGCAGGGGATCACCATCGATGTCGCCTACCGCTTCTTTTCCACCGACAAGCGCAAGTTCATCGTCGCCGATACCCCGGGGCACGAACAGTACACCCGCAACATGGTCACCGGCGCCTCGACCGCGCAGTTGGCGGTGATCCTGGTTGACGCCCGCAAGGGAGTGCTGACCCAGACCCGGCGCCACAGCTACCTGGTTTCGCTGGTGGGGATCCGCAAGGTCATCCTGGCGATCAACAAGATGGACCTGGTTGAATATCGTGAAGAGACGTACAAAACCATCTGCGCCGACTACCGGCAGTTCGCTGCTGAACTCGGTTTCGAGGAGATGACCTGCATCCCGATCTCGGCTCTGAAGGGGGACAACATCATCCACCCCGGGGAGAACATGCCCTGGTACGATGGTCCGACGCTGATGCACGCCCTGGAGACGGTCGCGGTCGGCGACCGGGCGGTGGAACTGCCGTTCCGCATGCCGGTGCAGTGGGTCAACCGGCCCAATCTTGATTTCCGGGGATTTTCCGGCACCATCGCCTCAGGTCGCATTTTGCCGGGAGATAGGATCGTGGTGCCCGGATCGGGACAGACCAGCCGCATCCGGCGCATCGTCACCATGGACGGAGACCTGGACCAGGCGGTTGCCGGACAGGCGGTCACCCTCTGCCTCGAAGACGAGATCGATATCAGTCGCGGCGACCTGCTGGCCGACGCCGAGGCGCGGCCTGTCCATGCCGACCAGTTCCAGGCGCACCTGGTCTGGATGCACGAGGACGCCCTGTTGCCGGGACGCAGCTACCTGCTCAAGACCGGTGCCAGCCTGGTGACCGCCCAGATCGGCGAGTTGAAATACCGCATCGACGTCAACAGTCTCGAACATCAGCCGTGCAAGACCCTGGCGCTCAACGAGATCGGCGTCTGCAACCTCGCCCTTGATCGCGCTATCTCCTTCGATCCCTACAAGGAGAACCGCGGCACCGGCAATTTTATTCTCATCGACCGCCTGACCAATGCCACCGTCGGTGCCGGAATGATCGATCATCCGCTGCGCCGCGCCAGCAATATTCACTGGCAGTCGATTGATGTCAACAAGGACTCCCGTGCCGCCATCAAGGGGCAGAAACCCTGTGTCCTCTGGTTCACCGGGCTTTCCGGCGCCGGCAAGTCGACCATTGCCAACCTGGTGGAAAAGAAACTGCATGCTCTCGGCCGTCATACCTACCTGCTCGACGGCGACAATGTCCGCCATGGTCTGAACAAGGATCTCGGCTTTACCGACGCTGACCGGGTGGAGAACATCCGCCGCATCGCCGAGGCGGCCAGGCTCTTCGTCGATGCCGGGATCATCGTCCTGACCGCCTTCATCTCCCCGTTTCGCAGCGAGCGAAAGATGGCCCGTGATCTGCTGGAGGAGGGCGAATTCATCGAGGTCTTTGTCGACACCCCGCTTGAAGTCTGTGAACAACGCGATCCCAAGGGACTCTACAAGAAAGCCCGTTCCGGCCAGTTACCGAATTTCACCGGCATCGACTCGGCCTACGAACCGCCGGAAAATGCCGAAATGGTGGTCGATACCCGGGAAAAACCGGCCGAGGAGATCGCCGAAGAGATCGTCAAGCGGCTGCTCGGCGATGAATTGCTCGGCGAGCAGCGCGACGGAACCCTGTGGCAGTCATGACCGAACAGGACAATGCAATCATGGATATCGACATCGCCAGGGTCTGCGCCATCGCCCGTGCCGCGGGAGAGGCGATCATGGAGATTTACGCCGGGGAGTTCAACGTCGAACTCAAGGGGGATCAGTCACCGCTGACCTGCGCCGACAAGGCCTCCCACCAGGTCATCAGCGCCGGGCTCGGGCGTAACTTTCCCGACATTCCGATTCTCTCCGAGGAGGGCGCGGAGATTGCCTTTGAAGAGCGCCGCGGCTGGGAGCGTTTCTGGCTGGTCGATCCCCTCGACGGCACCAAGGAGTTCATCAAGCGCAACGGCGAATTTACCGTCAACATCGCCCTGGTCGAGGCCGGACGGCCGGTTCTCGGGGTGGTCTATGTTCCGGTGCCGGAGAAACTCTACTGGGGAATCGAGGGCGAGGGAGCCTGGCTGCAGACGGGGCAGGACGAGCCGTGCCCGGTCCGCGTCCGCAACCCCGATCCCGCGGCGGGATTGAAGGTGGTGATGAGTCGCTCCCATCCGTCGCCGGAACTGGCGGCTTACCTGGAGCGGATCAAGGTTGCTGAGGCGGTTTCAGTCGGCAGTTCGCTGAAGCTCTGCGTGGTCGCCGAGGGGCTGGCCGATATCTATCCCCGTCTCGGTCCGACCATGGAATGGGATACCGCCGCCGGTCACGCCGTCGCCGTCGCCGCCGGGGCGAGGGTGACGACACCCGGGGGAGAGCCGCTGCGTTACAACAAGCAGAACCTGCTCAACCCCCACTTCATCGTCGCGCCGCCGGGGCTGGAGCTGCCGCGGGTCTGAATCTGGGAGGAGAAGATGTCGATACTCGTGACCGGCGGGGCCGGATATATCGGTTCCCACACCGTCCTTGAGCTGCTGCAGGCGGGGCAGGAGGTGGTCGTGGTCGACAACCTCAGCAACGCTTCCCCGGTTTCCCTGGAGCGGGTCGCCGAGTTGACCGGGCGCCAGGCACGGCTGGAAGTGGCCGATATCCGTGACCGGTCGGCACTGCGGCGAATTTTCGACGACTGTTGCCCCACCGCGGTGGTCCACTTCGCCGGACTCAAGGCGGTCGGCGAATCCTGTGAAATGCCGCTGGCCTATTATCAGAACAACGTTGCCGGCACCGCCACCCTCTGCGAGGTGATGGCCGAGGCCGGCTGCAAGCGGCTGGTCTTCAGTTCCTCGGCCACCGTCTACGGTGACCCGGCCTCCCTGCCGATCCGCGAGGATTTCCCCACCGGGGCGACCAATCCCTACGGTCGGACCAAGCTCTTCATCGAGGAGATGCTGCGCGACCTGCATACCTCCGACTCCGAGTGGCGGATCGCCCTGCTGCGTTACTTCAATCCGATCGGCGCCCATGAAAGTGGCTGCATCGGTGAGAATCCCAACGGCATTCCCAACAACCTCTTCCCCTTTATCACCCAGGTCGCTGTCGGCAAGCGTGAACGGCTGTCGATTTTCGGCGACGATTACCCGACCGTCGACGGTACCGGGGTGCGCGACTACATCCATGTCGTCGACCTCGCCCTCGGCCATCTCCGGGCGCTGGAGCGTCTCGAGCGCGAGCCGGGGCTGGTCTGCGTCAATCTCGGGACCGGGCAGGGCTACTCGGTGCTGCAGATGGTCGAAGCCTTTCAGCGGATCAACAACATCGCGGTGCCCTACCGGATCGTGGCCCGCCGCCCGGGAGATATCGCCGCCTGCTACGCCGACCCGTCCCTGGCCGTGAAAGAACTGGGCTGGACAGCCGAGCGCGGCCTCGAAGAGATGTGCCGCGACGGCTGGAGATGGCAACGGCAAAATCCGAACGGCTACGCCGGGGAGTGAAAGGGAGGGGCCGGGCTCCGCAGGTGCCTGTCCCCGGTGGATGCGAGAGGGCAGGATGCAGGGGGGGATAGTCCCCTTAAGGGAGGGGGACAGTCTCCGTTCTCTCTCATCTCACATCCCCGTCCGCAGTCTTCTCGCCGCCTCTTCCAGCACCGGCCAGGACTTGCAGAAGGCGAAGCGGACCAGGTCGCGGCCGTCGTCCGGGTGGCTGCAGAAGGGGCTGACCGGGATGGCGGCGACGCCGACCCGTTCGGTCAGGTCGCGGCAGAATTCGATATCATTCCCCCGTCCCAGATCGCCGATGTCGACGCAGACGAAATAGGTCCCCTGCGGGGTCAGTGGCGGCAGGCCGACGTCGGCCAGCAGTTCGCAGAGAAAATTGCGCCGCTGCCGGTAATCCTCCTTCAGCCGGTGATAAAAGTCCTCTCCGGCGGCCAGGGCCTCGGCCGCGGCGGTCTGCAGCGGGGCGGCGCCGCAGAAGGTGATGAACTGCTTGACGCGCAGCAGGGCCTCGACCAGATCCGCCGGTCCGGCGGCCCAGCCGACCTTCCAGCCGGTGACGCTGAAGGTCTTGGCGAGACTGGAAATGGTCAGGGTGCGTTCCGCCATGCCGGGCAGGGTCGCCAGGGGGATGTGCTCGCCCTCGAAGAGGATATGCTCGTAGACCTCGTCGGTGACGGCGATGACATCATGTCTGACGCAGAGTTCGGCAATCGCCCGCAGTTCCTCCCTGTTGAAAACCTTGCCGATCGGGTTTTGCGGCGAATTGAGCAGCAGCAGTCGGGTGCGGGGTGAGATCAGCCGCTCCAGTTCGTCGAGGTCGACGTGCCAGTCGGGCGGTCGCAGGGTGAGGGGGCGGGATACGCCGCCGGCCATGCCGATCGCCGGGCGGTAGGAATCGTAGCAGGGTTCGAACAGGATCACCTCGTCGCCCGGATCGAGCAGGCCGAAGAGAGCGGCGAACAGCGCCTCGGTGGCGCCGACCGTGACCGCGATCTGCCGCTTCGAATCGAACCGCAGCCGGTACTGGCGGTGCAGTTTGGCGGCGATCGCCTCGCGCAGCTTCGGCTGTCCGTTGCCGGGGGCGTACTGGTTGCAGTCCTTCTCGATGGCGCGGATGGCACTGCGCTTGATCGCTTCCCCGGCGGCGAAGTCGGGAAATCCCTGGCCGAGGTTGACCGCCCGGTGGCGGTTGGCGAGATCGGTCATCGCGGTAAAAATAGTCGGTTGCAGTGAGGCTGCGCGTCGGGCCATGCGGGTCATGGTATTTCCTCCGGAAAGCAGGAGAAAACTTTACCCGATCGCTGCTGATCGGTAAAGCTGTCGTTCGGAAATTGACTTTCGTACCGGCAGATAGTATCAAGCTGCAAGGGGGACAGTCCCCCTCCCTTAAGGGGACTGTCCCCGAGAACATCAAATGCCTGGGGAAAAAGCGCGGGGCGGAAGGACTTATTACGCAATGAGAATACTGGCCAACCTGTTCATGTGGATGTTCCTGGCTGACGGTTGCCTGTCGGTCATCGATGAACTTCTGGCCTACAACTCCGGCGTCCATGGTCTGCTCGGGGTCCGGACCCTGGTGGCGTTCAGCGTCGTCGTGCTGGCCATCATTGTCTACGGTGCCATGTTCTTTGACCGGCGCCTGCCGAAGCTGATCCTGCTGCCGCAGTCTCTGTTCGCCATCTGGGGCATGACCGGGCTCTGGCCGCTGTCCTTTTTCATCCTCTCGGACAACCTCGGCGTCATGATTGCCGGACTGCAGGTTTCCCTTGGGCTGCTGCCCTTTTTCGTGTTGCGGGGGGAAGGCCGGGGGCTGCTGCTGCGGCCGGAGCGTTTTTTCGGCAGGGGATTCAGTGTCGGCAACCTGCTGCTCGGCGTTGCCGGAACCCTGTTTGTCGTTCCCCTGCTGCTGGTCAGCTTTGCCGGTGCCGGGACGGTTGAAGCCATCAATAATGCCACCGCCGGGTTCATGCGTGTCGACGCCCGCGGCATCAGTATGCAGGAGCGTGTCTACCGTCGCGGTGACAAGACCGTGCGCCTGGTGGCCATGATTCACGTCGGCGACCAGAGCTACTATGACCAGCTTGCCGCATCGGTCGCCGCACCGCATACCCTGGTTCTCGCCGAAGGGGTCAGCGACCGCGGGGGACTGCTGACCGCCGCCTACAGTTATGACCGGGTCGCCTCGCTTCTCGGCCTCAGCACCCAGCGGCAGATGCCGATGAAGGGGCGGTTGATCGATCCGGATGAGCTGCGCGGAAAGGGCGAAAAGGGGAACTCCCAGGGGCCGGATATCCTGCGGGCCGATGTCGACCTGAGTGATTTCGATCCCCGGACGGTGGAATTTCTCAACATGCTCGGCAGGGATGTTTTTTCCAGCGACGACCTGGCTTCCGGCCTGCGGACCTATAACGCGTGGATCAACCGCAACATGGATCAGGAACGCTACGCCAGGCTGATGGATGATATCCTCACCCGCCGCAACCGGACCGTACTCGATTACCTGGGACAGGCACTCGACAAGTATGACGTGATCGTCATCCCCTGGGGCGCGCTGCACATGCGCGGCATTGAGGAAGGTGTCCTGGCGCGGGGTTTTCGGTTGCGGAAGACCGAACAGAGGATGAGTGTCGATTTCAGCGTTCTGCTGAAAAAAGCATCGGACTGAGACCCTCCGTCGTGGTAATTCCGCGGGGAATCTGCTAACCTGTCGATTCGGTTCCCCCCCCCCTTTTTTTTTCTTCGAGGCAGGACCATGAGCAGACCCAACACCATCCTGACCGCGGGGTTCGCCCTGTTCAGCGTCTTTACGTCTTTCCTGTTCGTCTCCTACGGCCTGGGGGGTGTTTCGAATGAACTCGCCTCTCAGCGGCTGCAGCTTTTTTCCTATGTGACCGCCGGTTACGGGCTGATGAACATCTATATTCTCAGCACCGCCTGGCGCAGTCGGGAAAAATGGACACTGATGGCGAGCAAGCTGATCTCCTTCTGTTTTTTCGGCGTGCTGATCATGGACCAGATCAAGTTCGGCGCGGAAAACGGTCGCAGCATGATGGTGCTGCCGATCGTCGCGGCGGTGCTGCTGGTCAATGGACTGGCGGTCAGGAATCTGGTTCGACGCGGGGACTGACAGGCTGATGAAAAACGCCCATCTGCGGCGTTGTCCTTCCCCCGCGTCAACGACGTACCTTCCGATGAACGAAAAGGGGACAGGCACCTGCGGAGCCTGTCCCCTTTTTACATCTCACATCCTGCGTAAAATCTCCACCGTCTCGTCCGGTTCGGGACGGAGGGTGTGATCGGGAAAGAAGTCGGCCCGGTGGATGGTCCCGGCAGGGTCGATGATGATGCGGGCCGGCATCGGCAGACGCCAGCTGTCGTCGCCGTTGAAGCGCGGGATGTCGAGGCCGAGGCTCCGGTAGACCTCGCGCATCGCTTCGGGCAGGGTATAGACCGCGCCGAACTTCGCGGCGACCTTGTTGCCGGGGTCACTCAGCACCGGGAAGGTCAGCCCCAGCTTCTGTACCAGCTGCGGGGTGTACTTCGCCAGCATCGGCGAGATGGCGACCAGGGTGGCGCCGCTCTTGTTGATTTCGGGCAGAACCGCCTGCAGAGCCTCCAGCTCCGCATTGCAGTACGGTCACCACACTCCCCGGTAGAGGGTGATGACCAGCGGTCCTTTCTCGCGCAGGGCGGCCGCACTGACCTGGTTGCCGTTTTCATCCTCGAGGGTGAAGTCGGGCGCCCTGTCTCCGACCCGGATCACCCCGGACATCATCGCCTCGACGTCGAACTGCTCCCTGGCCTTGCCCATGGCTTCGAGAATGGCCGGGTCGACCTTGTTGACGAACTCGGCCTTCATGGCATCGAGTCTGGCTTGCAGTTGCATGAGATCCTCCCCTGTTGATGGTATTCCTTCAGAGCCGGAGGTGGCTCCCAGGTTCAGATTATCATTAATGAGGGGAAGCGCAACGGCTACGGCAGCGTGAATCCTGCCCCGGCAAACTGGATGTTGGCGGCATCGTCGCAGCGCGGTGGTGAGACGGCGTGGATGCCGCCGCAGCCCGGGCAGGCGCCGACAAAGGTGGTCAGGGTGAAGGGGGCGCCGCAGCCCTGGCAGCTGGTCGACAGCCCGCCGCCGGGGATCGGTCGGCTGCGCAGCGCGCCGCCGTGGGCCTGGCTGACGAATTCGACCAGTTCCCGTCCTTCGGCGAAGGGGCCGCCGCTGCCCTGGGCGTGGCTTCCGCCGCATCCGCATTCGTGCATCGCATATACTCCTGGTGTGGGAGGAATTTTTGTCCCCGGCAACATGGCCGCGGGTTCCGTTACCGATTTTTTTTCCGTTTGCGCAGCATGGCGCGGATACTGAAGAAGCCGCCGCAGCCGGCCAGCATCCAGATCAGCAGGGTGACGATCAGTTCGGATGTTGTCATACGGTCTCCTTTGCCCTGGTCCGTTGAGCCGGGCCTTGGTTGATGGCCCAGAATAATCGTCGCCGCCCGGTCGCGCCTTGAGCTATGTCAAGTTTTCAATCGGGATTATGTTCTAAGATAGTCGCCATCATGACATCGATATTGCGGAAAACAACCGCCCTGCGCCTGCTGGTGCAGTGGGCCTTTCTCGGCTGGTGCCTGTTTCTCGGTATCCAGTTCAGCCTGTTTGTCGAACACTACCGGAGTTTCGGCCGGACGCCCGACTACCTCCGGCCGCCCGGAGTGGAGGGCTTTCTGCCCATCGGCGCCCTGGTCAGCCTGAAGAACTGGCTGGTCAACGGGCAGTTCGACACCATCCATCCGGCGGCATTGGTGCTGCTGCTGACCTTTTTCACCATGTCGCTGCTGGCGAAAAAATCATTCTGCTCCTGGCTCTGCCCGGTCGGGACCGTCGAAGAGGGATTGTGGCGGCTGGGTCGAAAACTCTGCGGCCGCAATTTCACCATCTGGCGCTGGCTCGATATTCCGTTGCGGGCGCTCAAGTACGCGCTGTTGTTGTTCTTTTTCAAGCTGATCATCATCGACATGCCGGCGGCGGTGCTGCAGGGTTTTCTCGCCTCCCCCTACTGGGCGGTGGCCGATGTGCGCATGCTGCATTTCTTCACCGGGTTCTCCCCCCTGAGCCTGGGAGTGATCCTGCTGCTGGCGGTGCTCTCGGTTTTTTACCAGAATTTCTGGTGCCGTTACCTCTGTCCCTATGGTGCCCTGGTCGGGCTGCTGAGCATGCTCAGCCCGTTGAAAATCCGCCGCAGCGACGAGCATTGCGTCCACTGCGGCGCCTGCACCCGCGCCTGCCCGGCGCAGCTTCCGGTGGCGGAGAAGACAGCAATCCGTTCGCCGGAATGCACCGCCTGCCTCGGTTGTGTCTCCAGCTGTCCCGAAGCCGTCGCCCTTGGTATCCGCCTGCCTTTCCTGCAGCGAGCCATCCCCGGCTGGGGCTTCGGCCTGCTGGTGCTGGTCCTTTTCTTCACCGGCGTCGCCGCCGGCATGCTCAGCGGTCACTGGCACACCAGCCTCACCCCGGAGGACTTTCAGCGTCTGATCCCCATGGCCGAAAGGTTCGGCCATTAGTCGGCTGAGCAAAAACGCCCATCTGCGGCGTTGTCCGCCCCCCTGCGTCAACGACGTACCTTCCGGTACGCCTTATTCCGCAGGGTTGCGGACGCCTTGCATCTGGGCATTTTTGCCCAGCCTCGAACCTCGAACCTCGAACCTCGAACCTTTGCCCCCGCCTTTCCTGGTTGACCCCCGCTCCCCGGTTTGACACAATTAATCCGATTGATTCCCCGGCTGTCATCGACAAGGAGTTGCTGTGCCTTCTTTGGATTTTGAACGTGAAAAACGCGTCTTCCGCGACTTCTACGACCGCAATCGCAAGCGGCTCGAAGAGGCCAAGAATGCCTATGTCCAGCTGATCGGCGACCAGATTCGCCAGTCCGACATCGGCGAGGTGACCAAGATCGAGGGGCGGGTCAAGGAGCGCGAGGAATGCATCAAGAAATTTCACCGCAAGTACCAGGAAAAGCTTGAGGCGGATGAACAACCCTACGAGATCAGGGATTTTATTTCCGACCTGATCGGTATCCGCATCGTCTGTCTCTACGAGGACCAGATCGCCCTGGTCTCCGAGGTGCTGCAGCAGCACTACCGGCTGATCGAAGTGACCGACAAGATCTCGGCGGTTGAGAGTACCGAGGATTCCTTCGGTTACAAGGGGCTGCACATGGACCTTGCTCCGGACGGCGAACTGCTCGTCCTCGACCACTGCCAACCGTTCGAGGACTTTCGTTTCGAGGTACAGATCCGTTCCCTGATCCAGGATGCCTGGAGCGTGCTGGACCACAAGATCAAGTACAAGAAATCGATTCCCAACGACCTGAAACGGCGGATCAATGTCCTCTCGGCGCTGTTCGAACTGGCCGACCGCGAATTCAAGGAGATCCGCAACGCCACCGCCGCCCTGATCCGGGAGGCGACGGATGATCCGCTTGGAGAATCCCCGATCGCGGAAACCACCCCCAGACGGGGGACCGGGGAGGCGAGTGCAAAGATCATCAACGCCTTCAACTTCCTGCGCGTCGCCGGGCATTTCTTTCGCGATTTCGACTTCGAGGACTACAAGGTCGACGGTTTCGTGCAGGACATCCTGCGCCTGCACCCGGAGTTCACCAAGGGGGAACTGCACCAGTGCCTGGTCGATCACCTGAAGCTGGTTCGGGAGTACCGCGACCTCTATCTCGCCGAAAACGCCGACCACAGTTTCAGCCCCTACACGGTGATTCGTCACTGCCTCTATCTCTCCGACCCGCAGACCTTCCAGCGGATTCTCTCGCGGGTCGCCCGCGAACGGTTCACCGCCTTTCTCGACAGCGGGCGGGATTAGCCGCCATGGCCCGGCCATGGATCATCCTCGATCGCTGCGAGGTCGACGGCGAGGGGACGCTCGAACTGCGCCGCCGGGGAGAGCGGGACTTTCTCATCTCCATCGGCGCGCAGATCCTGATGAACAGCTGCCAGCAGCTCTCGGAGGTCGCGCTCGGCCGCCTCGGCTGCGCCGGTCTGGAGTCGCTGGCGGCGCCGCGGGTGCTGGTCGGCGGGCTGGGGATGGGGATCACCCTGCGGGCGGCGCTCGATGAACTGCCGGCGGATGCCGAGGTGGTGGTGGCCGAGCTGAACCCGCGCATCATCGACTGGTGCCGTGGCCCGCTCGCCGATCTGACGGCGGGGGCGGTGCTGGACAAGCGGGTGAAGGTTCATCTCGGGGATGTGACGAAACTGATCGCCGCGACCGCCGCCGGAGATCCCGGCGGGCGTTTCGATGCCGTCATCCTTGATCTCTACCGCGGTCCTCACGCCGGGACCGACCGGCTCAATGACCCGATCTACGGCAGCCGGGCGATCGAACGTTCCCGTGATGCCCTGCGGTCCGGAGGAATCTTCGCCGTCTGGGGGGAGAATTACGATGCCGGGTTCAGCCGGCGGTTGACCGCTGCCGGGTTCGCGGTGCGCTGCGAACGCCCGGGGCGCGGCGGCTACCGGCACGCGGTGTTCCTGGCGCAAAAAGCATGAACCGGGACAGGAAAGGGGACAGTCCCCTTAAAGGAGGGGGCCTGTCCCCGGGTCTTCTTGCTCGCTGCGTTCGAAAGGAAAGGGGACAGGCACCTGCGGAGCCAGTCCCCTTATTTCTTTTTACCAGCCATTCACCGCTTCATCGCCGAGTACTGTCGCCAGTTTCTCCTGCACCCGCAGCAGCCGGTCGCCGGAGAGCACGGCGATGTTGCGCATGAAGATGTAGGCGAGATGGTAGTTGGTGTAGAACAGGGACTGCAGGGTGGGTCGGTCGATTTCCAGCACCGTGGTTGGACCGACGCAGACCGCCGCGAAGCGGTAGCGGTGGGGGGGGACCATGGTTGACCAGCCGACCGCGTCGCCGGGGCTGCGCGTCACCAGGGTGGCGGTCCCTTTCTGCGCCGGCAGTTCGAACTGCAGATCGATCCTTCCGGATATCAGCAGGTAGAGGTGGTCCGCCTCGGTCTGCTCGGCGAACAGCATCCTGCCGTCCGGGTAGTTTTTCCTCCGGCAGCGGCCCAGGAAGGCCTCAGCCTCGTCCGTCGCCAGGTCCTTGAGCAATCCATCCCGGAAGAGTTCGATGTCGGTGGTCATGGGGGATTCTCTCCTTCCGTTTTCCTGAATCAGTGGGTTTATGCCGGATAAAGAGTACGAGTGCTTGGCCTGAACGCGATTTTTAAAAATCTGAGGCGCACCCATAGGTTCGTCGGTGATTTTTGGAAAGCGCAGGCGGGTCAATGGCTTGTGCTATTTGCCGGTGATAAGTTCACTGATTCAGGATTTTGCCTGTTCACTTCAATCCTAGAACAGAGCCACCCAAAGTCAATCGCCCGGGGCCGGGCACGAAAACTGTTTTGGGAGTAGAATGACAGGTGCGGGCGGGGCGCTTGCCCCGTCCGGCTGCTCAAACGTCCGGAGTTTTCAGTACCGTGGCGGGAGTCCCTTTCTCGTCGCGGTGGAGGATTGAATATGCGGATAAGGATTTTCGGTTTACTGGCAGGAATGATGCTGTTTTTTCCCGGCGCCGTGCTGGCCGGGATCGTTATTCCGATGGACCTGCTCGCCGTCGATGGCGCAACCCGCCCGGCCGGCACCATCACCGCAGAGCAGAGCCCCTACGGGGTGGTCTTCAGCCCGCAGCTGACGGGTCTGACGCCCGGGGCGCACGGTTTTCACGTCCACCGGAACCCGAGCTGCGCACCGGCGGAGAAGAACGGCAGGGTGGTCGCCGCACTGGGAGCCGAGGGACACTATGACCCGGTCGGAGTCGGCCATCACGGCCCTCCCTGGGGGGATGGCCACCTCGGCGACCTGCCGGTGCTGACGGTCGACGGTAACGGCCGCGCCGACATCCCGGTGCTCGCCCCGCGCCTGCGGCTGTCCGACCTGCAGGGCCGCTCGCTGATGATTCACGCCGGTGGTGACAACTACGCCGATACGCCGAAGAAACTAGGTGGCGGCGGTGCCCGGATGGCCTGCGGGGTGGTGCCGTAGGGGTATGAGGGGACTGGCTCCGAAGGTGCCTGTCCCCCTCTCACTTCTCCCCGTTGAGCGCGCATGCCACGCAGACCGGCTGCAACTCGAACAGTCCGCTCTGCGGGTTGTAGACGCTGCGGTGGGCCAGGTGGGCGGCGCAGGTGACCTGGTAACAGCGGCTGCAGGCGGTGCTTTCACCGCTGCCCTTGGCGTCGCAGATGTGGCAGATCCAGGGAGAGGCTTCCATGGCGTGTCAGGCGGCGGCCAGCAGGGTTCGCCGCTCATTTTCACTGAGCCCGGCGACGTAGCCGTTCATGCCGCGCAGGGTGTTGCCGATGAACTCCCGTTCACGCGGCTGTACCTCGGCGGGCAGCTGCCCGATATTGCGGAAGATGTCGTCGTGATCAAGCAGCCAGGCGATGAACGCCTCGACATCAACGGTTCCTTCCGCGGCCGTCACGGCCGCGCCCCGCACCCAGAGCCGCAGTTGGCGGCGGGCGATGCGCAGGTGGTCGAGGGCGTTGTCGACCAGGCCGTAGTGGGCGAAGATCATCCGCTGCGGGGCGAGATCGATCATCCGCTGCAGCGAGTCGAGAGCCACCGGCAGTATGAAACGCGGCGGCGTTGCCGGGCGCATGTAAATGCCGTCGGCGACCTCGCCGCGAACCCCGGCGACCTCGCCGGCAAACAACAGCTCCCCGACCTGGTAGCAGCAGTGATGGGGAGCGTGGCCGGGGGTCAGGTGCGCCCGGATGCCGGTCGTGCCGACCTGCTCGGAAAAGTCGATCCGTTCCGCTGGGACCGGAACGATCTCCCCATAGATCTCGGCGGTTCTGCCGAGTACCTTCAGCGACCCCTGCCAGAGCTGTCGGGGGTCCACCAGGTGCCGGATTCCGTCCGGGTGGCAGCTGACCCGCGCCGCGGGATATTCCCGCAGCAGGGCGCCGGTGCCGCCGGCATGGTCGATGTGGATGTGAGTCAGCAGGATATGGTCGATCCGGTCGATGCTCCGACGCCGCAGTTCGGCGACCAGGTGCGGGATGGTCGACAGCGGACCGGGGTCGACGACGATGGTCCGCCCGGCGACGCATCCGCACCAGGAGCTGATGAAACGGTGAAAGCCGGGCAGCGCCGGCTGGTCGAGATCGATGCAGAAAAGATTTTCAACAGTCATGAAACCCGCTCCGGTTGATCGTGGTTGCCTGATTGTCGGCGATGCCGGGTTCCAGGTCAAGGGGACAGGTCAGGTCAGGGGGACAGTCCCCTTGAGGGAGGGGGACTGTCCCCGGCCGGCCCTCGGGGGCATGGGGACCGGCACCTGCGGAACCCGTCCCCTCAGGACGCATGTTTTTTCAATAGTCGACAAAAAAACTCATCTATTTGATCCAGGTCATATTTTTCTGCTGTCCGCAGAGGTAAATTGAGGACACTTCAGGCAAAGGAGAACGGTATGAACCTGAACAATAATCTCGGTGAAGAACAGATCCAGAACGTGGTCAGGGAGCACCCGCGGATCGGCGAGATCCTCAATCGCTACGAAATCGGCTGCGTCGGCTGCGGGGTCGGCATCTGCCTGCTCAAGGATGTCGTTTCGATTCACGCTCTAGGCGATGAAGCCGAAGCGCAGATCGAGAAGGAAATCAACAGTTACCTGGATTCACTGGGCTGAATCCGTCACGAAACAAAGGAGAAATCGTTATGAGTAAACTCGCCTGTGGCTGTCCCGGATCGCAGGTCCGGACCGTGGAAGCGAAAGAAACCGCCAACGCCGAACAGACCGGCCGCCTGCAGTCCGAACTGCGTCAGTGGCCGACCCAACTGCACCTGGTGCCGCCGAGCGCGCCCTGGCTGCAGAATGCCGACCTGCTGATCGCCGCCGACTGCGTGCCTTTCGCCTATGCCGAATTCCATCGTGATTTCATCAAGGGCAAGGTGCTGGTCAACGCCTGTCCCAAGCTGGATGACACCAGCCCCTATGTCGAGAAGCTGACCGAGATGCTCAGGCAGAACGACATCCGTTCCCTGACCGTGACCATCATGGAAGTTCCCTGCTGCCGGGGACTGGCGATGATGGCCCAGCAGGCGCTGCAGGCTTCGGGCAAGGATATCCCGCTGGAGGTGGTGGTGATCGGGGTTGACGGCGAGAGGAGAAACTGAGCATGAAAACCGATGTCACGCAGGTGATGGTCGCGGAGCATGAGCTGATTCTGCGCATGATCGCCCTGGTCGAGACCAACACCCGGCGGCTTGAAGAGGACCGTTTCTCCAACTGGCAATTCTACCTCGACGCGGTCGACTTCATCCGCAACTATGCCGACCGGTTCCACCACGCCAAGGAAGAGGCCACCCTTTTCACCGCCCTGGTTGCCAACGGCATGCCGGAACAGAATTCGCCGGTGGCGGCGATGCTGATGGAGCACGAGCAGGGTCGGGCATTCGTCCGCGGCATGGAGGCGGCGGCCCAAAAGGCGCTGGACGGGGCGAGTGACCAGGTCGCGGTGCTGGCGGAGAACGCCTACGGCTACGCCGAGCTGCTGCGCAACCATATCGAGAAGGAAAACAGCATCCTCTACCCGCTCTCCGAACGGGTGCTGCCGGAAGAGGTCCGCCCGGCGATGCTCGAAGCCTATCGACAGGCCGAGGCCGCGGTCGCGGAGGATTTCAGCGACCATTATCGCCGCATGGTGGAAGGGTACGAAGCCGAAGCGGCGGCCTGAGGCCGCGACGTCGAAGCATAGCCAGCCCATCTACGGGGGCGGTTTCCTTGAACGGGGCCGTCCCCGTTCGCACCCCGCACCCCGCACCCCGCACCCTGCACCTCGCACCTCGCACCTCGCACTTCGCACTTCGCACTTCCAGCCTCCAGCTTTCAGCTTTCCCCTCATGATCTGCTAAAATTGAAATCATTGACCGAAGGGACC
Source organism: Geothermobacter hydrogeniphilus (assembly GCF_002898515.1). Lineage (GTDB taxonomy): Bacteria > Desulfobacterota > Desulfuromonadia > Desulfuromonadales > Geothermobacteraceae > Geothermobacter_A. The sequence continues at coordinate 68,262 of NZ_PPFX01000018.1, forward strand.
GGAATGCGCCTCACACTCCTGCGCCTCTACAACCGCCTGATCCTGCGCCGCCCCTGGATCGCCCTGGGGATCGTGCTGCTGCTGGTGGTTCTGCTCGGCCGTCACGCGCGCGATTTCCGCCTCGATGCCTCGGCCGACTCGCTGGTGCTGGAGAATGATGTCGCGCTGCAGACCTACCGCGAAATCCGCGAACGTTACGGCTCGGACAATTTTCTGATTCTCAGCTACACGCCGACCGGCGAGCTGTTCACTCCGTCCGTCCTGGCCGGATTGCGCGACCTGCGCGACGATCTGCGAAAGCTTCAGGGCATCGCTTCGGTGACCAGCATCCTCGATGTTCCGCTGCTCGCCAGCCCGCCCATCGGTTTCAGTGACCTCGGCCGGGGAGTGCGCACCCTCGAAACGCCGGGTGTTGACCTGCAGTTGGCGCGTCGTGAATTTCTCACCAGTCCCCTTTACCGGCAATTGCTGCTCAGTCCGGACGGCCGTACCACCGCCCTGCAGCTCACCCTGGCGCCCGATCCGACCTACAAAAAGCTGCGCAAGCACCGCGACGCGTTGCGCCGGTTGCTTCGGGACGGGACGCTGCCGGACTCGCGGCAGGTCGACTTGAAGCGGGCGGAGCGCGACTTCAAGGCCGCCAGCGCCCGGACCCTTGACCGGGAGGCGCGGCTGATCGACACCATCCGTGCCGTCCTCGAACCCTACCGCCGGACCGCCGACCTGCACCTCGGCGGGGTGACGATGATCGTCACCGACATGATCGACTTCATCCGCCGCGACCTGCTGACCTTCGGCCTCGGGGTGCTGGTTTTCCTGGTGGCGATGCTGGCCACTATTTTCCGCCAGCCGCGTTGGGTGGTCCTGCCGCTGCTCTGCTGCGGTGCCGGCGTGCTGGTGATGTTCGGCATCCTCGGCCTGGCCGACTGGCGGGTGACGGTGGTCTCTTCCAACTTCACCTCGCTGATGCTGATCATCACCCTCTCGCTGACCATTCACCTGGTGGTCCGCTACCATGAACTGCACACCCTCAACCCCGGCATCTCCCAGCGCAGCCTGGTGCTGAGCACGGTGCGCAGCAAGTTCATGCCGAGCCTCTACACTGCCCTGACGACGATTGTCGCCTTTGCCTCGCTGTTGGTCAGCGACATCCGTCCGGTGATCGATTTCGGCTGGATGATGGCGCTTGGCATCAGCGTCTCCTTCATCCTCTCTTTCATCCTCTTTCCGGCCGGTCTGGCCCTGCTGCGGCCCAGGCACTTCACCCCACGCTTCGACCTCACCGGCCACCTGACCACCTGGTGCGCCCGCTGGGTGATCGGGCACGGCCGCGCGACCCTGGCGGTGTTCGTCGTCCTGGCACTGGTCAGCCTGTTCGGCATCCAGCGCCTGACGGTTGAAAACCGCTTTATCGACAATTTCAGGAAAGACACGGAAATCTACCAGGGGATGGCGCTGATCGACCGCCAGCTCGGCGGCACCACCCCACTCGATGTGCTGATCGACGCCGACCCGGATTTCAGGGTGGACAGCGGCGAGCCGGAAGACTGGGAGGACGACCCTTTTGCCGAGGTGGGTAAAGACGCCGGGTTGACGGCCACCAGCTACTGGTACAACGAACAGCGGATCGGAGAGATCAGGGCGATCCACAATTACCTCGATCAGCTGCCGGCGAGCGGCAAGGTGCTTTCACTGGCGACCGCCATGGACCTGTTGCGTCAGCTGGGCGGCGGCAAGCCCCTCGACAACCTGATGCTGGCGGTGATCCACAAGAAGTTGCCGGCGGACATCGACCGGGCGCTGTTCGCTCCCTACCTGTCCCCGGACGGCAACCAGTTGCGCTTCGCGCTGCGGATCATCGACTCGGACCCGCAACTGCGGCGCAACGCGTTGCTGCAGCAGATCCGACGGGACCTGCAGGACAAATTCGGTATTCAGCAGGGGCGGATTCACTTGAGCGGGATGTTCGTACTCTACAACAACGTGCTGCAGAGCCTTTTCCGCTCGCAGATCCTCACCCTGGGCGTGGTCTTCCTGGCGATCATGGTGATGTTCCTGCTGCTGTTCCGTTCCCTGCGGCTGGCGCTGATCGCCATCGTTCCCAACCTGCTGTCCGCCGCGGTGGTGCTCGGCCTGATGGGATGGCTGGGTATTCCCCTCGACATCATGACCATCACCATCGCCGCCATCACCATCGGCATCGCCGTCGACGACACCATCCACTACGTGCATCGCTTCAGCGAGGAGATCAGCCGCGACCTCGACTACCGGGCCGCGGTGCGCCGTTGCCACGCCAGCGTCGGCCGGGCGATGTACTATACCTCGATCACCATCATCATCGGTTTCGGCATCCTCACCCTCTCCAACTTCATGCCGACCATCTATTTCGGTCTCTTCACCGGCCTGGCGATGGCGGTGGCGATGTTCTCCAACCTCACCCTGCTGGCGTTGCTGCTGATGCGTATTCAGCCGCGGCATGTCTGCTGGTTGAAAGGATGAAGGATCGAGGATCGAGGATCGAGGTGCCAACTGCCGTCATTTGACTTTTGCCGGGGATGGGACGACAATCGGCGCTATGAGTGATCTTGAACTGAATCTGCCGCTTGGCAAGGTTTCGTGCTACGCCGATGTCTATGATCCGGGGCTGCTCTGCCCGGTGCCGCGCCGTCTCAAGCGTGACGAGCTGGGGCTGGCGGAGCCGCTGCCCTTTGCCGGTGAGGACCTCTGGAACGCCTACGAACTCTCCTGGCTCAATGCCAGGGGCAAGCCGGTGGTGGCGCTGGGCGAGTTTCGTTTTCCCTGCGACTCGGCAAACCTGGTGGAATCGAAGTCTCTCAAGCTCTATCTCAACTCCTTCAACCAGACCCGGTTTGATGACTTCGGGCAGGTGCGCAAGACCATCGCCGCCGATCTCTCGGCCGCCGCCGGGGGGACGGTTCAGGTGAGCCTGGCGCCGGTTACCGGGCCCGGTCTGCTGCCGGTGAGCGCGTTGCCGGGCCGCTGCATCGACGATCTCGATATCGCCATTGATGACTATGGCCTGGCTCCCGAGCTGTTGCGGGGGGCGGCTGATGACGGGCGGATGGTCACGGAGACCCTGCACAGCCATCTGCTGAAAAGCAACTGCCTGGTGACCGGTCAGCCCGACTGGGGCAGTCTGCTGATCCGCTACCGGGGTCCGTGCATCGATCCCGCGGCACTGCTGCGCTACCTGGTCTCCTTCCGCCAGCACAACGAATTCCACGAGCAGTGCGTCGAACGGATTTTCGCCGACCTGCAGCGCTTCTGCCGGCCGCAGCAGCTGACGGTCTACGCCCGCTACACCCGCCGCGGCGGCCTCGACATCAACCCGTTCCGCAGCAATTTTGAAGACTCCGCCGAGAACCTGAGGCTGGTGAGGCAGTAGGGACGCAAGGGGACGGGCTCCGCAGGTGCCTGTCCCCGTCGAAGGTGCTATTCAACCGAAAAGGGCAGGCCCCATCAGGAGCCTGCCCTTGTTTTCTCATCTCACGTCTATCGTCTCACATCTCACATCTCACATCAATACGCGTCCTGCCGTTCGCGGCTGATGGCGTCGTCGAGGTTGGCCGGGGGAAAGTGGTGGGTGTGCGGTTGGGGTTTACGGGCCGTGTGGACCGGTCGCCGCTCGACGTCGATCCAGGGGCGGAACTTGTCGACGATCAACCCCGCCAGGATAATGCCGACGGCAAAAACTCCCAGTCCGAGAAGACCGTTCAAAACGACGAAAAAAGCCATTTCGCCAAAGTTGAATGCTGCCGGTTCGGCCGCCATGGCGGCGGCGGGAAGTGCTGCTGTTATCAGGGTTGCAATGGCAATCGTTTTCATGCTGTCCTCCTTCGACGGGCGGCTGTTCAGGGGCTGCCGCTCGACCGGCTTCAGCCGGTAGGGTTTCGAATACGGACGCAAGGCTAATTGTTTTCGAGCCCGGTGCGAAGGGGTGTTCCGGCAGGAAATGGTAGCAAAGTCGCCGGCGGTTCCCTGTGGCGATGCACAGCGGGGGAGGGCAGGTTTAGGACCCCAGAGGGGGTCAAGTCGAAAGCGCCGGTAAAAGCCGGCATGGATCGGGAGGCGAAAGTCCTCTACATGGTA
>NZ_PPFX01000019.1 GCF_002898515.1 Geothermobacter hydrogeniphilus
CCGTACGCACGGTGGTGTGGGAGGACGGCGGGGGCAACCCCGCCTCCTACCCGATCTGGCCGGGTCACGCCCGGCCTTGTTTTCAGCCTCAGGTGAAGCCGGATGATTTTCCGCAGCCAGCGGCGCAGGGTGGGGCTCCCGTGGCGGCCGCGCCGACCTGGCCTTTGGCTGGAATTGAGATCGCCTTGGCGGCGGTCGCGCCGCAGTCGGGACAGGGGTGTTCGGTGACGTCGCTGTGACTCAGCTTCTCAAATGTCCGGTCGCAGGCCGCACAGTGGAATTCATAGATCGGCATGAAAAACCTCCTTGGGGCACCCCGGTCGACAGGGTTACTTTATTCGTATTTTTGAATAATGTTGGGATGAAGTCAACCCTTGACATTTTCTCCCTTCTGTAGATAATGTCCAAAATTGTCCAATCATGGAAGTAGATTTTGAGATTTTTTATGAGTTTTTGGTTAAAGCTGTGGTCTGCCTGTTGCACCTCAATCGCCCGACCCGGTTACACTGCTTCTCGGTGCGGCCGATCGACTATCGGGTACTTGACCGCAAACCGGTGTAATTATCTTTTCCAGCCCTTTTTGCCGGCAATAAAGACTCTTTTGGTCAGTTTTTATGCCTGGTTTATGTGTTGTGTGGTCCGGTCATGCGGGGCGTCCTCCCTTGGGGGGGGGCAGGAGGAGATCCTCACTGTCGAAGAAAAACTGACCCATCCGTAATTCTTTCTGCGATAGACACTGTTTGATAGGAGATGAACGAATGACCATGAACCTGCTTCTCACCGGTGCCTTATTGCTGCTTGTTTCCGGTGTGCCCGGCTTGCTGCTGTCCCGGGCATCCGGTTTGGGGGAACGGATCGCTCTGTTGCTGGTTGCCGCTGGAACCGTCTGCGGCCTGACCGGTGTGGCTGGTGTGTTGCGTTCGCCTGTGCCCCTGCTGCTGCACCTGCCCTGGTCAATGCCCGGTGGCAGTCTGAGTCTGAGTGCCGACGGAGTGGCGCTGATCTTTCTGCTGCCAATTTTCATCATCTCCTTTTGCGGCGCCCTTTACGGGCTTGGTTACTGGAAGCAGGCGGAGCACCAACGCAACGGCCGCAAGCTGCGCTTCTGCTACGGACTTCTGGCCGGGAGCATGGCGCTCGTGGTGCTGGCTGCCAATGCGGTGCTGTTCATTATCGTCTGGGAGTTGATGGCGCTGGCCGGGTATTTTCTTATCACAACTGAGGATGACAAGGAACCGGTACGCAAGGCCGGCTACGTTTACTTCGCCGCGACTCACCTTGGCACTGCGGCTCTGCTGGTGATGTTCGTTCTTTTGGGACAGACGACCGGCAGCCTCGATTTTGTCAAGCCGCAGAGCCTTGACGGGACTGCACCGCTGGCTGGTCTGATTTTCTTCCTGGCCTTGCTCGGTTTCGGTTCCAAGGCCGGTTTCATGCCGTTGCACCTGTGGCTTCCGGGTGGCCACGGCAGCGCCCCTTCGCATGTCTCGGCCATCCTTTCCGGGGTGATGATCAAGACCGGCATCTACGGTATTGTCAGGGTGGCCGGTTTTTACACGGCGCCGCCGGCCTGGTGGGGGTGGTTGTTACTCGTCATTGGGACCATTTCGGGGGTTATGGGAGTCGCCTATGCCATCGCTCAGCACGACTTAAAACGGCTTCTTGCTTACCACAGCGTCGAAAATATCGGCATCATAGGCATAGGATTAGGGCTGGCACTGATCGGCCGGAGTTATCATCTGCCACTGTTGACCGGCCTCGGTTTGGCCGGTGCATTGTTGCATGTCATCAACCATTCTTTGTTTAAGTCCCTACTTTTCTACACTGCCGGAGCGGTGATCCATGCCACCGGTACCCAGGAGATCGACCGCTACGGCGGGCTAATCAAGTCGATGCCGAAAACCGCGGTTTTGTTCGTTGGCGCGGCGGTCGCCATCTGCGGGTTGCCGCCCCTGAACGGCTTCGTCTCCGAGTGGCTGATCTATCTCGGCTTTTTCCAGGCGGTGCAGCACAGTAGCATCGGGGTTGCCCTGAGTGCCATGTTCGCCCCGGCGCTGGCCCTGATCGGCGGGCTGGCGGTCGCCTGTTTTGTGAAGGTCTTCGGTATCACCTTTCTCGGCAACCCGCGCACGGAGGCAGCTCGCCATGGGCACGAAGCACCGGCGTCCATGTGGCTGTCGATGAGCCTGATCCTCCTCTTCTGTTGCCTGCTTGGTCTGATCCCCTGGGTGGTTCAACCGCTGCTGCGGCGGGCCATCCTCGACTGGGGAACCGAACTGCATACTGCCGCCGCCACCTTTGCCGTCGCCCGACTGCCATGGCTGAGCATTGCTGCCAGCGTGTTGCTGCTGGTACTGCTGCTGCTGTTCGGCTGGTTGAACTGGCAACGGCACCGTTACCCGCAGCAGAGAGGAGCAACCTGGGGTTGTGGCTACCAGTTCGCCACTGAAAGGATGCAGTATACCGCTTCCTCTTTTGCCGACACCTTGGTCAGCCTGTTCAGTTGGGGACTCTGGCCGCAGAAGCATGACTGTAAGGTTCTGGGGACAATGCCGACCGAAAGTCATTTTTCCAGCCATACCCCCGATCTGGTACTCGACCGAATGGTGTTGCCGTTGTCAACCCACATCGCCCAGGCCTGCCGCTGGCTGCGGAGGCAACTGCAGCAAGGGATCATTGGTATCTACCTGCTCTACATGGGCTTGGCAGTCGCCGGGCTGCTGGCCCTCTCTTCGCTCCTCGGAGGCGCACAATGAACCTGCTGTCACTGCTGATTCTGCATAGTCTGTTGCTGCTGTTGCTGGCGCCGCTTCTGCCTGGCATCATTGCCAAAACCAAGGCTTTTTTCGGTGGTCGCAAGGGTGCCCCGGTCTTGCAGCTTTATTTTGATCTCAATCGTCTCCGGCGTAAGGGGATGGTCGTCAGTCCGACCACCAGCTGGATCTTTTTTGTCGGCCCGCTGCTGGCCGTGGCGGTGCCGCTGACAGCGAGTCTTATGCTCCCTTTCGGCGGCCTGGCTGCGCCAGTGCGTTTCGGTGGCGATGCGATCCTGTTTGTCTACCTGTTTGGCCTGCTGCGTTTCTTTACTGCCAGCGCCGCTCTTGATACTGGCTCAGCCTTTGAGGGAATGGGCGCAGCGCGCGAGGTCAGTTTTTCCTGCCTCGCCGAACCGGCGGTGCTTCTGGTCCTGCTGTTGCTCGGTCGGCTGGCTGGAAGTTTCTCTCTGCAGCAGATGCTGGCACCGCAACAGCTGGCTGTCGCCTGGCCTGCCCAGGGAGTGACTCTCGGCCTGGCACTGGTCACCCTGTTGGTGGTTGTGCTAGCGGAGAATGCCCGTATCCCAGTCGATGACCCCAACACCCACCTGGAGTTGACCATGATTCACGAGGTCATGGTTCTCGACCACAGTGGTCCGGCACTCGGCCTGATTGAATATGGAAGTGCCTTGAAGCTCTGGGTTCTCGGCGGGCTGGTAGTTCAGCTGAGTCTGCCGCCGTTGTTGCCGACCGATCTGGCCGCGACGACTTTGTTGTTTATCGCCGGGCAACTGCTGCTGGCGCTGCTGATCGGCATCATTGAATCGGTCATGGCCCGGCTGCCGCTGCCGCGGGTGCCGGCGTTGCTGATCGGGTCTGGGCTTCTGGCGGCCTTCGGGCTGATTCTTATTTTGAGGTGAGATGATGACTGAACAACTGTTGCAACTGCTGCCGTTTGCAGTCATTCTGCTCGGCTTCTACGTTCTCGCCAGCCAGCGTCTGCGTGCCTGTGTCGAGGCGGTCGCCCTGCAGGGGGCTTTGATCTCCTGCTATCCACTGCTGCTGCATGGTTTTGAAGGCCAGGCCCTGATGCTGAGCGGTGGAGCTCTGCTGCTCAAGGGGATCGTTATCCCGCTGATGCTGCTGCGGGCAATGCGCAAACTGCAGATCGAGCGAGAAATTGAATCGCTGATCGGCTTCATCCCGACCCTGGTTGTCGGGGTAGTGGTGGCCGCCGGTGCCTTTCTGTTTGCCGACACCCTGCCGTTGGCCCTGGAACACCACCACAGTTTGGTGGTGCCGACCGCGCTGGCGACCATGGGCTGCGGTTTCCTGCTGATTATCACCCGGCGCAAAGCCCTCACCCAGGTACTTGGTTACCTCGTGCTGGAAAACGGCATTTATATCTTCGGTGCACTGATTTCCAAGGTTCTGCCGGCGATGGTCGAAGCAGGGGTGCTGCTTGACCTGCTCGTCGCCGTCTTCATCATGGGCATCGTCCTGCACCAGATCAAACGCGAATTCTCGACGCTGGATACCCAGCCGCTGACCGAACTGAAGGAATAGATGTCATGCTGTCACTGCTGATCATTCCATTGCCGCTGGCGCTGCTGGCGTTGCTGATCCCGTCTAACCGTTGGCGACCTCTGCTGCTACCGGTGGCGGGTTTGGCCTGTGCCGCATTAGCGTTGCCACTGGTTTTCTCCAGTCAACTGGTCGTCGGCCACTGGTTCAGCCTCGATCCGCTCGGCAAACTGGTGCTGTTGGTCGTCAGTCTGTTGTTTGCCGGCTGTGGCTGCTATGGCTTCGGCTACCTGCGGATGCGCCCCGAACGCGACAACCGGGTTTTTGTCGCCAGCATGTTGATGTTTCTCTTCAGTATGCTTTTGGCGACATTAAGCCGGCATCTCGGCCTGCTCTGGGTCGCGATTGAGGCAACCACCCTGTTCAGCGCACCATTGATCTACTTTAACCGCAATCGCCACTCCATCGAGGCAACCTGGAAATACTTGCTGATCTGCTCGGTTGGCATTGCCTTGGCGATGCTCGGTATCTTTGCCATTGCTTATGCGGCGGTCAACCAGGGAGTGCCGGTCGATCTGCAGCTTGTCACGTTACTTCAGCTTGGGCCCAAGCTCTCTCACCCTTGGCTGCAGGCTGGTTTCATCTTTCTGCTGATCGGTTTCGGCACCAAAATGGGACTGGCGCCGATGCATACCTGGAAACCAGACACCTATGGAGAGGCGCCGGGGATGGTCGGTGCGCTGCTGGCCGGAGGGCTGACCAGCGTTGCCTTCCTCGGGGTGATGCGCGGCGTGCAGGTGATGGCGGCAGCCGGGCTGATGCAATCGGCGCAGCGTTCACTGTTGATTCTGGGATTACTTTCGGTCGCTCTGGCGGCGGTTTTCATGGTGCGCCAACCGGATATCAAGCGGTTGCTCGCCTACTCGAGTATCGAGCACATGGGGATTCTTGCTATCGGCGTCGGCATCGGCGGGGCGGCGACCTTCGGTGCCATGTTCCACCTGCTCAACAATGCCTTCACCAAGGGTTCGTTGTTTCTTTGTGCCGGCAACCTGCAGCGGGCCTTCGACAGTAAACAACTCGATCAGGTGCATGGCGCGATTGAACGGGTTCCGGCTTCCGGCACTCTGTTACTGCTTGGTTTCCTGGCCATTACCGGGTCGCCACCGTTCGGCCTGTTCCAGAGTGAATTCAGTATCTTGAGAGGTGCTTTCAGCCTGCATCAGGCGGGGATCGGCATTGCTCTGTTGCTTCTTTTGGGTCTGGTCTTTATCGGTATGGCTGGTACCCTGCTCCCGGCAACCCTCGGCAGATCGACGGCCCCGGTACAGAAAAAAAGTTTTGGTGACACCCCGTTGACAGTCCTGCCGCCGTTGTTGCTGCTGGCTGTGATCCTGTTGCTCGGGTTGTTTCTGCCTGAACCACTGCATCGGCTGTTCAATGGCGCTGCCGCCCTACTGGAGGTACAGCCATGAGCCTGTCGATGCAGTTGAAAAATAACAGTTCCCTGCCGCTCAATGACATTCATCCCTTGCCGGTGGAGGAATTCGCCAGCAGACTGCTCCATTCAGTGGCTGACGGGCTACGGGTTTCAGCCTATTTTGCCCGGCCGCGACAGGAGGGACAGTTTGATTTAATCTGCCTGCTGGCGAATGATAACAGTGGTAAATTGCAGCTTCTGCAGACCCGTATCAGTGAATGTTTCCCCTCGCTTGCAGCCCAGTGCCCGCAATTGCAACTGTTTGAACGGGAGGTGGCCGAGCAGTTCGGTCTGCAACCGGTCGGTCATCCCTGGTTGAAACCGGTACGGTTCGAACGTAACTGGCGGGAGGAGGAAGCACCGGCACCGCTCGCCGGCGACTTCAGTGCCTATCGGGTCGAAGGGGAAGAGATCCATGAGGTCGCCGTCGGCCCGGTCCACGCCGGGGTCATCGAACCGGGCCATTTCCGTTTCCAGTGCCACGGTGAAGAGGTCAAGCACCTGGAAATTTCCCTCGGCTTCCAGCACCGTGGATTGGAGAAGCTGCTCTGCGGCGGACCGCACAAACTCAGCCTGAAGCAGATCGAAGCCGCCGCCGGCGATACCAGCATCGGCCATGCCTGCGCCTACTGCCGGAATCTTGAAACCCTGGCTGGGGTCCAGGCTCCAGAGCGGGCCGAGGCTTTACGCAGCCTGGCCTTGGAACTGGAACGGTTGGCCAACCATGTCGGTGATGTCGGTGCTCTCTCCGGCGATACCGGTTTTCTACCTACCGCCAGTTACTGTGGAAGCATCCGCGGCAACATCCTCAATCTGACCGCCGAACTCTGTGGTAGCCGCTTCGGTCGCGGTCTGTTGATCCCCGGCGGAGTTAACTTCGATCTCAATCCGGATGAATGCCGCAAGTTGCTCGAACGGTTGACCGTCATCGAGCACGAAGTCAACGGTGCCCTAGCTCTATTTTATGATTCCCCCTCAGTGCTGGCGAGAATGGATGGAGTTGGCATTCTGAGCGCGGAAATCGCCACCGAACTGGGACTGGTCGGCATGGCGGCACGGGCGAGCGGTCTGCACCGTGACCTGCGTCTGACCCATCCGGGACCAGCGGATGGGGATTTTATCGAAATGGTCCGCCAGAAAAGAGGGGATGTTCATTCCCGCGCCCTGCTCCGTCGCCGGGAGATCGCCGCCTCCTTTGCCATGGTGCGGCAACTGCTTCAGAAGCTGCCGGACGGAGATCTGCGGGTCGCATTGGGTCCGTTACAACCGAACCGATTGGCGGTGGCCATGGTCGAAGGCTGGCGTGGCGAACTGGTGCATGTCGTCGTCACTGACGGCCGGGGAAAATTCGACCGCTACAAATTGGTCGATCCCTCCTTTCATAACTGGAACGGTTTGGCCATGGCCCTGCGAGGTCAGCAGATTTCGGACTTTCCGCTCTGCAACAAGAGCTTTAACCTGTCGTACTGCGGCTTCGATCTTTAGGAGAGATCAAAATGCTGAAAATTCTGTCGGAAAGATTTCGTCAAGGCAATCGCACTAGCGCCTTTCCGCGGGTTGAGCCTGTCCTCAGCAAACGGTTCCGCGGCCTGCCGCAGATCGATGCATCACGCTGTCAAAACGGCTGTCAGAGCTGTGCCGATGATTGCCCGACCCGCGCCATTGAGCTGAAGGAGGGGGCACCGGTTCTTGATCTCGGACGCTGCCTGTTCTGCAGTAACTGCGTCTGCCCGCATGACATCATCAAGTTCAGCAATGATTATCGCCTGGCAGTGCGTAAGCGTAAGAACTTGTTTCTGGGGAGGGAGGAGTTGCCGTTGGCCGAATCGCTGGACGACAAACTGAAAAAGCTCTTCGGCCGATCGTTGAAGCTGCGAGTGGTCAGCGCCGGAGGTTGCAACGCCTGCGAAGCCGACTGCAATGTCCTGGGAGTGCCAACCTATGACCTGGGTCGTTTCGGAATCCAGATTGTCGCTTCACCGCGTCACGCCGACGGTCTGCTGATGACCGGACCGGTAACTCGCAATATGCAGGCCGCCCTGCTCGATACCTACGCCGCTCTGCCGGAACCGAAACTGGTCATCGCCTCCGGCGCCTGCGCCATTGCCGGCGGCCCCTTCTGTGACAGCCCTGAAACCAACTCCGGGGTCGGCGAACTATTGCCGGTTGATCTTTACGTTCCGGGCTGCCCGCCACATCCCTACACCCTGCTCGACGGTTTGCTGCGCCTGCTTGGTAAGCGTTGACCCCGTTCTCCTCAAGAAAACGCCCTCCGTCTTCAGCGGGGGGGAGTTTGTCTGGGCTCTTCTTCCTTCTCAATGACTTTCTTCTTGACATTTTGGTCTGCCTGGGAACAATGTCCAGAAATGTCCAATTAGAATAATGTTTTGCGGGGAATTTCTATGAATCTGTCAGTCAAGGACACCTCGGCACTTCTCAAAGTTTCGGAAAAGACCGTCTATCGCTGGATTCAGCAGGGCGCGATTCCGGCCTACAAGGTCCACGGCAGCTATCGCTTCAATCGCGCCGAACTGATCGAGTGGGCGACCTCCCGTCGACTCGGCGTCTCTCCCGATGCCCATGCCGACCCGGAACAGGACGCGCGGCCGCTGCCCGGTCTGCGGGATGCCCTCGGGACCGGCGGCATCATTTACCGTCTCGATGGCCGTACCCGGGACGAGGTGCTGCATTCCCTGGTCAGCCACCTGCACCTGCCCGAGGAGGTAGATCGTGACTACCTGCGACAGGTTCTGATCGCCCGTGAAGAGCTGGCGTCAACCGCTTTCGGCGGCGGAGTTGCCCTGCCGCATCCGCGTAGTCCCGGTCTGCTCAACCTCAATCAGCCGACCCTGACCCTGGCCTTTCTTGAACATCCGGTCGATTTCGGCGCCCTCGACGGCCGTCCGGTCGGGATTCTTTTCCTTCCCCTGGCGCCGACCCTGCGTACCCACCTGCACCTGTTGCGCCAGGTGGCCCATGCCCTGCACAACGCCGAGGTGCGTGAGGTGCTGCACCGGCAGGGGAACCGGGAAGAAATTTTCGCGGCCATGGAACATGATCAGCGGGACCGTTCCGCAGTGTCTCCCGGTGATCCCGCCGATTCTGCTTCATCTCAAGGAGGCCCCCTGTAACCATGCCCCTTTCCCTTGCCTTCACAGCCGTCGGCGCGGCCCTGCTGTCCGGCCTGCTGCCCCTTGTTCGGCCCGGCAGCAACGCCGCAGCCAGGCTGATTGCCTTTCCCCTGCTCGGCATTTCCGGCATCTTCGGGATGATTGCCGGGGGCATGGCGCTGGGCAATACCCAATCGGACAGCATCGTGCTGCCGGTCGGTCTGCCCTGGTTGCACAGTCACCTGCAGCTCGATCCGCTTGCCGGCTTTTTTCTGGCGGTGGTCAGCCTGGTGACCCTGGTGGCCGCCATCTACGGACCGGCCTATGTGCGCGAATATGAACAGGGTCCGCAGCCGCTGCTGCCGCTGACCCTGTTCACCGGACTGTTCGTGGCCGGCATGCAGCTGGTGCTGCTGGCCGCCGACGCCTTTTCCTTCATGATCGCCTGGGAGTTGATGTCGGTGACCAGCTATTTCCTGGTTGCCTACCAGCACCAGCATGAAGTCAACCGGCGGGCAGCCTTCATCTACCTGCTGATGGCCCAGGTCGGCGGGCTGTTCATCCTGCTCGGTTACGGGGTACTGTCCGGCTTCGGCCATGGCTTTGATTTCGCCCACATGGCCGCCGCCACGCTCTCGCCGGGCTGGAGCAGCGTGGCCTTCCTGCTGGCCTTTGTCGGTTTCGGCATGAAGGCCGGAGTGGTGCCGCTGCATGTCTGGCTGCCGCAGGCACACCCGGTGGCGCCCAGTCATATCTCGGCGTTGATGTCCGGAGTCATGCTCAAGGTGGCGGTCTACGGTTTCATTCGTTTCAGCTACGATCTGCTCGGCGGGATTCACTGGCAGTGGGGTGCGCTGGTCCTCTTTGTCGGCAGCGCCTCGGCCATCCTCGGAGTCCTCTATGCCCTGATGCAGCATGACCTGAAACGGTTGCTGGCCTACCACAGCGTGGAGAATATCGGCATTATCTACATGGGCCTCGGCCTGTCGATGATTTTCGCCGGCACCGGGCATCAGGCACTGGCCGCCCTCGGCCTGATTGCCGCCCTCTATCACTGTCTCAACCATGCCCTGTTCAAGAGTCTGCTCTTCTTCGGCGCCGGGGTTGTCCTGCAGCAGAGCCATGAACATGACCTGGAAAAGATGGGCGGCCTGATCCGGCGGCTGCCGGTGACTGCCACCTGTTTCCTGGTTGGCTGCATCAGCATTTCGGCCCTGCCGCCGTTCAACGGTTTCGTTTCCGAGTGGCTGACCTTTCAGACCGCGCTGCAGGGCCCGGTGCTGGAAAACAACATCCTCGGGGCGCTGATTCCGGTTGCCGCGGCGGTGTTGGCGCTGACCGGCGCGCTGGCGGCGGCCTGTTTCGTCAAGGTGTTCGGCATCTGCTTTCTCGGCCTGCCGCGCAGCGAGAAAAGCGCCGCGGCCACAGAAACCACACCGGGGCCGTTGGCCGGCCAGATCGTTCTGGCCGTACTCTGCCTGCTGTTTGGAGTGCTGCCGACCTGGACCGTTGGGCAGTTGGAACATATCGCCCGGCTGTTTTTCCCCGGCGGCATGCCGGAGACGACCGCCCATGGTTGGCTCTGGTTGACACCGGTGTCGTCGCAGGTCGCTTCCTACGGGGCGCCGCTGGTGCTGCTCGGCATCGGCCTGGCCTGGGTGCTGGCCTGGCTCTGGATGCATCCCCGCCGTCGCCGTTTTCCGGTGCGGAGAGCCCCGGCCTGGGATTGTGGTTTCGGTCCCCTGAACGCGCGGATGCAATACACCGCCACCGCCTTCACCATGCCGATCCGGAGGATTTTCCGACCGGTGTGGCCGATCACGGAATCGTACCGGGCACCGACAGCTGAAGAGCAGGGCGGTCGTTATCAGCTGAAGATAGGTGACTGGGCCTGGCTCAAGGTTTATGAGCCGATCGGTCGGCTGCTGCTGACGACCGCCCGCCGCATGGCGATGATCCAGGGCGGCAATATCCGCGCCTATCTCGCCTACTCCTTCTTTACCCTGATTGTGCTGCTGCTGGTGGTGTCGTTATGAAAGGCTGGCTTCTCGCCCTTGTTCAGACCGGCCTGCTGGCCTTCGGCGCGCCGTTTCTGGCCGGTTGGGTCAAATGGATCAAATGCCGGTTGCAGTCCCGTCAGGGGCCGCCGCCCTGGCAGCCCTACCGTGACCTGCTGCGGCTGTTCGGCAAGGAGGTGGTGGTCGCCGAAGCTGCCAGTCCGATTTTCCGCATCGCCCCCTATGTGGTCTTCAGCGTCACCGCTTTGGCCTGCTCGGTGGTGCCGATGGTGGCGATCGGCCTGCCGACCGCGGCGATTGCCGATGTTATCGTGCTGGTCGGATTTTTCGCCCTCGGCCGTTTCTTTCTCGCCCTGGCGGGGATGGATGTCGGCACCTCTTTCGGCGGCATGGGCTCCTCGCGTGAGATGACCATCGCCTCGCTGGCCGAACCGGCGATGCTGCTGGGGGTCTTCACCCTGGCGATGACGGTGCGCAGCACCAACCTGGCGTCGATGATCGGCTACCTGATCGAGCAGCCTTTCCAGCTCTATCCTTCCTTCGTCTTCGCCGCCATGGGCCTGGTGCTGGTGGCGGTGGCTGAGACCGGCCGCATCCCGGTCGACAACCCGGCCACCCACCTGGAACTGACCATGGTCCATGAGGCGATGATTCTCGAATTCAGCGGCCGCCACCTGGCGCTGATGGAGTGGGGGGCGATGCTGAAGCTGATGATCTACAGTGTCCTGCTTTGCAATCTTTTCCTGCCCTGGGGGGTGGCGGTCGATTTCGCGCCGCTGTCGTTGCTGATCGGCCTCGGCGCCATCACGCTCAAGCTGCTGCTGCTCGGCACGGCGCTGGCCGTGGCCGAAACCGGGCTGGCCAAGATGCGGCTGTTCCGGGTGCCGCAATACCTCGGACTGGCCTTCATTCTCTGCCTGCTCGGTATGCTCAGCCACGTCATCCTGGAGGTCAACTAGATCATGACCCTGACCCAACTTCCCCTGGCGGAACAGTTTGTCCTGACCCTGGCGGCGCTGATTCTCTTTACCTCCTTTCTGCTGTTGGCGCAGAGCCGCATCGTCAGCCTGATCCACACCTTTGCCTGGCAGGGTGCGCTGCTGTTCATCGCCACCTGCCTGATGGCGCTGACCTCGGGACGGCATCATCTCTTCATCTCGGCGTTCATGACCCTGGCGTTGAAGGTGTTCTTCATCCCCTGGCAGCTCAGGCGGCTGGTGGTGCGGCTGGATATCCGCCGAGAGGTCGAGACGGTCGGCAACGCTTCGCTGGTGATGATCGGCGGCGGGGCGCTGGTGCTGTTCAGCTACTATGTGGTGCTGCCGATCCGGGAACTCTCTTTCCTGGCGACCCGCAACACCATCGCCATCTCCCTGGCGGTGATCCTGATCGGCATGCTGATGATCATTACCCGCCGCAAGGCGGTCGCCCAGGTGATCGGCTTCATGTCGATGGAGAACGGCCTCTTTTTCGCCGCCGTGGTGGCGACCTACGGCATGCCGATGGTGGTCGAACTCGGGGTGGCCTTCGACGTGCTGGTGGCCGCCATCCTGTTCGGCATTTTCTTTTTTCAACTTCGTTCGGGGATTGGTTCACTCGATGTCGACCACCTGAACCGGCTGCACGAGGTGGATCGATGATCGCCCTTTACCTGACCCTGCTGATTCCCCTGGCGGCGACCCTGATCTTTGCTCTGATCGGGCATTGGAAGCATGCCGGAAGCCTCAACCTGCTGGTCTGTGCCGCGACCTTCGCCACTTCGCTGAGCTGCGCGGTCGATGTTTTCAACAACGGGGCGCTGATGTCGCCCGGCAAGCTTTTCTACGTCGACGCCTTCAACGTCTACCTGGTGCTGGTCAATGCCCTGGTCGGCTTGACGACCGCCATTTTCTCCCGGCCCTACATGGCCCACGAGGTGGAAATCGGACGCGTCGATGATGCCCGCATGCGGCTCTACCATTCGATGTACCAGGGATTCCTGCTGACCATGCTGGTCGCCCTGACCACCAACAACCTGGGCCTGCTGTGGGTGGCCGTCGAGGGGGCGACCCTGGCGACGGTGCTGCTGGTATCCCTCTACCGGACCCCGGAGTCGATCGAGGCCGGCTGGAAATATTTCATCCTCTGCGGGGTCGGCATCGCCCAGGCCCTGTTCGGCACGGTGCTGGTCTATTTCGCCGCCGAACGGGTGCTGCCCGGCGCCGAGGACGCGCTGCTGTGGAGTGTCCTGAAGGACCATGCCGCCGAGCTCGAACCGACGGTGCTGACCCTGGCGTTCGTCTTCCTGCTGGTCGGCTACGGCACCAAGATCGGCCTGGTGCCGCTGCACAACTGGCTGCCGGACGCCCATTCCGAAGGGCCGACGCCGATGTCGGCGATCCTTTCCGGACTGCTGCTCAATATCGCCCTCTACGCCGTGGTGCGCTACAAGATGCTGATCGAACCGGCCCTCGGCAACCATCTGCCCGGTTACCTGATGATTGGCTTCGGCATGCTCTCCTTCACCGTCGCCGGCATCCTGCTGCACCGCCAGAAGGATATCAAGCGGATGTTCTCCTACTCGTCGATCGAGCACATGGGGCTGATGACCCTGGCCTTCGGCATCGGCGGTCCGCTGGCGACCTTCGGCGGCCTGCTGCACATGATTGTCCACTCGCTGACCAAGTCGGCGATCTTTGTCACCGTCGGGCACGCCGCCCATGTCGCGGGAACCCAGAGTATCGACAAGATCCGCGGCCTGATCCGTACCCAGCCGAGCATCGGCTGGAGCTTCCTGCTCGGCGTGGTGGCGATTGCCGGTTTCCCTCCCTTCGGTGTCTTCACCAGCGAGTTCCTGCTTTTTTCCGCCACCATCAAGGGCTGGCCGCTGCTGGTGATCCCGCTGCTGATCGGGCTGGCGGTCGCCTTTGCCGGCCTGTTCCGCCATCTGCAGCCGATGGTGTTCGGTGAGCCGCCCGCCGGGCAGGTGCCGGTCAAGGCCAACATGCTGCCGGTGCTGCTGCACCTGCTGGTGGTTCTCTGGCTGGGGGTTGCCATCCCCGATGTTCTCTCCCGCTGGCTCGATCAGGCGACCATCATGGTGGTCGGAAGGGGGCTGTTATGAGTCGCGTGCAGACCGTCGATGTGACCGCCGGGCGGGTTGCCGAACTGGTCGGACGCCTGGCAGAAGCCGACCTTGCCGAAACCCTCGATCCCTTGCCCGGGTTGAAAGCCCGACTGCGGGTTGCCGCTGGTAACTGGGGACAGATCGCGGATATCGCCGCGCGGCAGGGGTTGCGCTGGTCGGCTGTCTGGGGGGATCATCGTCCGCCTCAGATCCTGATCCGTTCCCTGCTGTTCGGCTGTGACGGCCATCTGCTGCTGGAAACCGCGGTCGATCAAGCTCTGCCGGAACTGACATCGCAGGTGGGTGCCTACATTGCCGCTGATCGTCCGGAGCGGGCCCTGCAGGATATGTTCGGCGTCCGTTTCATCGACCATCCCGACCGCAGACGCTGGCTGCGCCACCAGGGCTGGGCGGAAGGGGACTACCCGCTGCGGGTTGATTTTCCGGTTGCCGGTCGTCGCAGCGGCGCGACGCCGCCCGACTGCAACTATCCCTTTCCCGCCGTGGCCGGGGAGGGGGTCTATGAAATTCCGGTCGGACCGGTTCACGCCGGGATCATCGAGCCGGGGCATTTCCGGTTTCAGGCGGTCGGTGAGACCATCCTGCGGATGGAGGAACATCTCGGCTATGTCCACAAGGGGATTGAGAAGATCGCCGTCGGGCGTGACCTGAGCGGGCTGGCGCGATTGGCCTGCCGGGTTTCCGGTGACAGCGCGGTGGCACACGGCTGGGCCGCCTGCCAGGCCGCGGAGCGCGCCCTGCAGGTCGAGGTACCGCCCCGTGCCCAGGCCCTGCGGGCGATCCTGGCCGAGCGGGAGCGGATCGCCAACCATCTCGGTGACATCGGTGCCATCTGCAACGATGTCGGTTTTGCCTTCGCCCAGGTGCAGATGACCCGCCTGCGGGAACAGGTCCAGCGGCAGAACCAGGTTCTTTTCGGTCATCGACTGCTGTTCGACCGGGTCGTCCCCGGGGGGGCGGCGGTCGATCTCAACGCCGGGCAGATTGTCGCCATGGCGGAAGAACTGCGACGATTGCAGACTGATGTCGAAGAGTTGCTGCCGCTGCTGCTGGAGTACCCGAGCCTGCAGGATCGGCTGCGCGGCAACGGTATCCTGCCGCCGGACCAGGCCTGGCGGATCGGCGTCACCGGCTACATCGGTCGCGCCAGCAACCTGCAGGATGACCTGCGTCGTGACGCCCCCTACGCCCCCTACGATCGACTGCGGGTTGAGGTTCCGGCCTACCTTGAGGGGGATGTCGCCAAGCGGGTCAGGGTGCGTGGCGAAGAGGTGCTGATTGCTATCGGCCTGATCGAGCAGCTGCTGGCCGACCTGCCGGACGGCGCCCTGCGGGTCGACTGCCCGGCACCTCGCGGCGAGGTTGAAGGGATCGGCCTGGTCGAGGGCTGGCGCGGTGAGACGGTTGCCTATGTCCGCCTCTCGGCCGAGGGGCGGGTGCTGCGCTACTTCCCCCGCGATCCGAGCTGGCTGTCATGGCCGGCGCTGGAAGTGCTGCTGGCGGATGTCATCGTGCCCGATTTTCCGGTCAACAACAAGTCGGTGAACGGATCGTATTCGGGCCATGATCTTTAGGAAGGCGTTGCCTCTTTATCGCCCTTAGCTTTTTTAACGGAGAGGCGCAGAGAGGGAGAGGACGCAAAGAAAACCAAAAGCAGTGTTTGGTTCTAAACCCAAAAGATTTTCTCTGCTTCTCTCCGCCTCTGCGTTAAATAATGCTTTAGCTTTTCTTGGCGACTTGGCGACTTGGCGGCCCAAAAGGAATAAATCTATGTTCAGAATCTTCGATCGAATCCGCCGTACCGGAAAACTGACCGAGCCGCTGCCGGATGCCGATGCCGAGGCCGAGGCGGTCGAACTGGAGGAGGCCTGTCAGCGGGAGATCGCCCGCAAGTTCGGTCATTCACTGGCGATCCGCATGGTCGATGCCGGTTCCTGCAACGGCTGCGAGTTGGAGATGCATGCCGTCAACAACAGCTTTTACGACATCGAGCGGTTCGGTATTCACTTCGTCGCGTCGCCGCGTCACGCCGACCTGCTGCTGGTAACCGGAGTGGTTTCGAAGCACATGGAAGAGGCTCTCAAGCGAACCTACGCCGCCACGCCGTCGCCGAAGCTGGTGGTCGCCATGGGGGACTGTGCCGGGTGCGGCGGGGAGTTCGGAAAGTCCTATGCCAGTTGCGGACCGGTTTCTGCCGTCCTGCCGGTCGATGCCGTCATTCCGGGTTGTCCTCCCGCTCCGCTGCAGTTGCTGCGGGGCCTGCTTGATCTGCTGCAGCGGGTTTGATTTCTTTTATGACCTCTGCCCTGAAACGGGCCAGTTCCAACTCCAGATCGTTGCGTATGCCGGGGATGCTGTCGAAGTCTCCGGCTCTGCTCCGTTCCTCCAGCCTGCGGGCGATCTCCGCCAGGGACTGACAGCTCAGGTTGCCGGCGCTGCCCCTGATGGCATGGGCGAAGCCGGCGATCGCCTTACAGTCCCCGGCCTCTGATGCCCGCTTGATGGAAACGACTTTTTCTTCCGTGTCGCGGAGGAAGATGTCCGTGACCCTGTTCAGCATCTCCTGGTTTCCCCTGAAGAGATCGAGCCGTTTCTGTTTCTCTGAGCGGTTGTCGACAGTAACCTTTTTTGTTTCTGTCAGGGGTTTTTCACCATGCCCCTTGTCGGCTGTCCATTTGCGCACGAAAGCCAACAGGGTTTCCCGTGTCAGGGGTTTGTGAAGCACATCATTCATGCCCGCCGCCAGGCATTTCTGGTGGTCTTCCCTGAGGATATTGGCGGTCAGGCCGATAATCGGTACCGATTCGGAGGTATAGCCGTTGCGCCGGATGAGGGCGGTGGCCGTCATACCGTCCATCTCCGGCATCTGAATATCCATCAGGATCAGGTCGTAGCTGCCGAGGAGGGTCTTGGCCACCGCCTGGATACCGTTGTCAGCAAAATCAACCCGGCAATCGAGGGCGTCGGTCAGGTGCCAGCTGGTGATTTCCCGGTTGACCGGGTTGTCTTCCACCAAAAGGATGTGGACGGGTTTCTCCACCCGTTCGGTATCATAGACGGACTCAGCTTCCGCAACGGCCGACACGGCGGCCGTCGCTTTTACGTAGCCGAGCCGGAACCAGAAGCAGGTTCCCTGTTCGACATTGCTTTCAACGTCGATGGCTCCTCCCTGCAGTTCAACCAGGTGGCGGGCGATGGTGGTTCCGAGCCCGGTGCCGCCGTATTTGCGGGCCACGCTGTCTTCAGCCTGGGTGAATCCTTCGAAAATCCGTTCGAGTTTTTCCGCCGGGATGCCGACTCCGCTGTCCTTGACTGAAAATTTCAATGTTGCCCGGTCGGGAAGATCTTCCAGGACTTCTACACGGACCTCAACCCCGCCGCGCTCGGTGAATTTGATCGCGTTGCTGATCAGGTTCGACAATATCTGGCGGAGCCTGATCGGGTCGCCCCGCAACAGGTTCGGTGCCCGGTCGTCAATATCCAGCGTCAGTGCAAGCCCCTTTTTCACGGCCAGGGATGAGAACAGCTCGATGGTCGCGGCAACTGTTTCCCGCAGGGTGAACGGAATATTTTCGAACTCGATTTTTCCGGCCTCGATTTTTGACAGGTCGAGGATGTCGTCGATGATCCGCAGCAGCATTTTCCCGGATTCGAAAACCGTCAGGCCCTTGGCGCGCTGATCTTCGTTCAAGTTGCTTTTCAGCAGGATTTCAGTCATGCCGAGGACCCCGTAGAGCGGGGTACGAATTTCATGGCTCATGTTGGCCAGGAAACGCGACTTCTCCCGGTTGGCCGCGTTGGCCTGGTTCGCCAGATCACGGGCTTTGATCAGTGCTTCGTTCAACTCCCGGGTGCGTTTCTGTACCTGCTCCTCGAGAATTTCACTGTGGCGCCGCAGTTCTTCATCCCGCGCCTTGATCTTGTCCAGTTGATTCTGCAGGGTGGTCAGCAGTTCGGCGTTGCGGATGCTGACGCCAAGTGTCGAGGCGATACCCATCAGCAGGCTTAAATCACTCTTGACCAGGACGCGTTTGGACTGGAAGTTGTCGACCGCCAGAATCCCCAATGATTGTCCATCGCAGATGATCGGGCAGCAGATGATTGACTTGACTCCCAGGTCCTGGGCCAGTTTGAAACTGCGGGGAGAAAAAAGATCCTTCAGTTCGTTGATGTCGTTGGTCAGAATCGGGCGCTGCTGGTGAAAGGCGGTGATGAAAATCCCGCGTGAGGACGGATTGTCGAGGTGGAAATCGATTTTCCGGGCTAGGTCCAGTTGATCCGGAATCTGGCTCAGACCCTGCCTGAAGACCAGCCTGGTACGATCCTTGTTGGTGAGGTAGATGGCGCAGCGCTGGTAGTCAAGACGCGTTTGAAATATCTGCACGATGTCAGACAGGATGGTTTCGATATCCGTTGCCCTGCTGATCGTCTGTCCTATTTCGTTGATGATCAGGGCGTTGTTGTAGTTGGTATTGATCTGTTCGAGATTCTTCTGGGAATTCTCGCGCAGCTCGGTGAGACGTTTTTTCAGGCACTGTTTTTCCAGGTACTGGAAGAAAACCAGCAGCGTCAATCCGAAAAAGATGTAACCGGTCCAGAAAAATTCTGTGGTTCGCAATGGCGGAAAAATTGCCGCCAGGAGCAGGCCGCTGCAGTAAAGTACGCCGGCCGCCAGGCCGAAGCGACGATGTGTTGCGGTCCGCCCTTTTTTCCAGCTGATGACATAACGGCAGACCCGGCCGCCCTTGAACAGGCATTCGGAATGTTCGATATCCGGCGGTTCAAATCCGAACAGAGTGCCGATCGCCTCGAAAAAGCCGGTTCTGTTGGCGCACTGAAAGGGTTTTTCCTCCATTCCGGGATAAGGTTGAACCGTCACCTCATAACTGTTGCGGGCCAGTTTCCTGGTTCTATAGGTTGCGGACCTGGTCAGTTTTTTCGACGTCTGTTCGAAAATGGCGAAAAACTTGTCGAGTGACATGAACCCCAGCAGATACTGGCGAAGTGAGCCGAGGGATTCCGGGGAGGCGGCAAAGCGGCCGGCTTCCCGGGCAATGTCGTTCTGGCCAGTCATCTGGACCAGGTTGTCATAGAAACGGTCCACCTGACGCTGGCTGAACCAGTGCCCTTCGTCGGCGATTTCATCAGCGGATATACCGGTATGTTCAAGCAGTGTGTTAAGGTCGATCGAGGGATATTTCGATTTCAGGAATTTGACGTAGGTATCCAGGATTCTGCTGTTGTAGACTGGGTCTTCCTCTTGGCCGCTTTGCTTCATAGACGGGGTATTTCCTGAAAACTGCCGGGTCATCTAAAAATAGCCTGAAAACAAGTTATTACAAGAAGAAATCCCGGATCGTGGAGCATGACGGCCGGTTTTGAAGTTACGGCTCCTGAAAGACATTGCCGGGCGGGGAATGGGCCTGCACGTTCCTGAGTGGGCAGGACGAGGGTGCCGTCGGCAACAGGATGACCCTCTATCGGGAATGGTAAAATTGCTCAAGTAATTGAAATGAGAAGGAAAAATAATAATATTGTCTGTTTTTACGGTTGACTGCATCGTCAATGAATCCTACTATTTTTGCGACTGTAATGTAATTGTCTTTTTTGAGGGGGCCGTTCGCTTCGAGGTTGTCTTCCGTCCCCGGTCTCGGTTTGACCGGGGTCTCTGCCCCGTTGTCATCCCCGGCTATTGGATTGACGTGCTGGAGCAGCCGGCCTGTCAGGTCAATGAATCGCTTGAGCTTCATTCTGGATACCCATGCAATCAGCCGCCCTGTATAACAGCCGTATCATTGACACCTACCTTAAATTGTTGCGGGCGCGTTATCCGGACGTGGACAGCTCCGCGATTCTGCAATATGCCGGGATGGAGCCCTATGAGACCGCGGATCAGGGGCACTGGTTTTCCCAAAAGCAAATCGACCTGTTCTATGAAAAATGCGTGCAACTGACGGGGAATGAAAATATCGCCCGGGAGGCGGGGCGTTTTGCGGCTTCACCCGGAACTCTCGGGGCCATGCGGCAGTATGGTTTGAGTCTTGCCGGTCCGCTCAAGGCTTTTTCCCTGATCGGTACTTCGACCAGGAAGTTCACCCGGTCAAGTGATTATTCTTTTCGCAAGATCAGCAATACCAGGGTGGAGGTTGTTGTCACCACCCGGCCGGGGGTTTCGGAAAAACACTTCCAATGTGACAACCGGGTCGGCTTTTTCGAAGCAATTATCAACGGTTTCAATGTCGGGGCACCGAAGATTGAACATCCCGAGTGCATGTTCAGGGGAGGGCGTCAATGTCGTTATCTGATTTCCTGGAAGCATAATCGCACCACGGTTCTGAAAAGGTTTCGTGACGCGGTACTCCTGTGCGTGGCGGCGGTAATCCCGGCCACTCTCGTTGTTGCACCCGGTGCTCTGAAAACAGTGCTTCCCACCGGATTGATTATCGGGCTGTTTGTCAGCTGGCTGGTTGAGCATGTCCGGGCCCGGGACCTGGAACAGGGGATGGCCCAGCACTGGGAAACCTCAGATCAACTGGCCGATCAGATTGAACAGAATTATCGGAATACGAAGATGGCGGCCGCGGTCGGTGATGTCATCGCCAACCGGACCAGCATCAGCGAGGTCATCGACTCGGTGGTTCATGCGCTGGAAAAAACCCTTGATTATGACCGTGGTCTGATTTTGCTGGCCAATGAGGAGACCGGACGACTTGAAATCTGCGGCGCCTACGGCTATGTCGAACAGTTTATGGACCTTCTCACCGGGATTTCCTTCAATCTCAACAACCCCGACAGCCGAGGCATGTTCGTCGTTTCCTTCCGGCAGCAGAAACCGCTTCTGATCAACGATGTCGACAAAATTCAGGATTCTCTTTCTCCCAAGTCCAGGGAGTTCCTGCAGGCGCTGAGAACCCGGAGCTTCCTCTGTGTCCCGATCGTTCTGGAGGGCAAGTCGATCGGCATCCTGGCGGTTGACAACCTGGAATCGAAAAAGCCGCTGCTGGTGTCCGACGTCAACCTGCTGATGGGAATTGCCCCTTCGATTGCTCTCAGTATCCAGAATGCCCGACTGCTTGAAACCCGGGCGGCTCAGTTTGATTCAACCCTGCAGGTTCTGGCCGATTCGATCGATGCCCGCGATTTTCTTACCGCCGGCCATTCGGAAAAGGTTGCCGAGTATTCCGTCGGTATTGCCCGGGAGATGGGATTGAACGAAGAATACTGCCATGTTATCCGTCGCGCGGCTCTGCTCCATGACTACGGTAAAATCGGTATTCCTGATTCCATTCTGAAAAAATCCGGGCCGCTCAGCGAGGAGGAAAGGGCGGTTATCAGAACCCATCCGACACGTACCCGGCAGATCCTTGAAAAGGTCGCTTTCGAGGGACTGTACGCCGACATCCCGGAAATTTGTCATGCCCATCACGAAAAGTGGGATGGTACAGGCTATCCCAATGCCTTAAAGGGAGAAGAGATTCCGCTGGGTGCCAGAATTATCGCCGCCGCCGATTTTTTCGAGGCCATCACCGCGGATCGTCACTATCGGGAGCCGATGGATATTTCCACCGCGCGGGAGATTTTTCTCGCTGAATCGGGAAAGCACTTTCAACCCGAGGTTGTTTCTGCCTTTATTCGCTACCTGGAGAGGGTTTCGCTGTGCATGCTTCCGGAAGAGCAGGGGAACGTTCCGGTTTCGCGGCATCCCTTGGGACATCTCAAGCAGCGAAGAGCCGGTTACCGGACCGAGGTTTCGGTCAAGGTGGCGCGCAAGGTGATCACCGGAACCAGCGTTCATATCGGTCCGGAAGAAATTTACATCAACAGCCACGAAGTTGGAAAACTGGAAGAAAATGACGAAGTCGCGGTCACCTTCGCCCTGCCGGCGCAACAGGGACTGATCCAGCTTCACGGCAAGGTGGTTGTGATCAATCCCGAGCCTCGTCCGGACCTGTTGCTTCCGGCGGGTTTTACGGTTCATTTCTCCGGCCTGGATTCAAGAACCAGGCTGGTCTTGAGTCATTATGTTGATGGGCATCTGGCGTCGAGATCCGGCCCATCTCTCTGAAACCCGATGATTGATAAAGGATGACGACCGATGAATTATCTTATGGAACACCCGGAAGAAGCCGCTCGCCTGGCAAAAAAAACCCGCTCGGAGCAGGTTGTTCGCCAGGCGGCCTGGGCCGGAATAAAGCCGGGGATGCGCGTGCTTGACGTCGGTTGCGGAGTTGGGAAAACCACTGCCGTGCTGAAGCAGGTCGTCGGTGAGTCCGGCCACGCCACCGGGCTGGATCTGTCACCTTCACGCCTGCAGGAGGCGGCTGCCTCCTTTGCTGCGCCCGGGCTGGAGTTTGTGCAGCATGACATTCGACAGCCCTATGTGTCCCCGGTGCAATTTGACGCGGTCTGGATAAGGTTTCTGCTGGAATACTTTCGTGAAGACCAGTTGATGGTCGTCCGCAACGCGGTCCACAGTCTCAAGCCGGGCGGGCTGCTGGTCATCGGCGACCTCGACAATAATTGCCTGCTCCATTACGGTCATTCGCAACGGATGGAAAATACCATCCAGGATGTGCTGCGCTGCCTGCAGGAGAACCATGATTTCGACCCCTACGCGGGACGCAGGCTGTTCGCCCACATGGTGGATCTCGGATTTGAGGCCATCGATGTGGCGGTTGAGGCCCATCATCTATTTTTTGGTGAACTGAACCCGGTGGACGGTGAGAACTGGTTGAGTAAAGTCGAAGTTGCGGTCAAGAATTCCGGCTGTCGTTTTGCCGAATATGACGGTGATTTCGAGGCCGCCCTGACCGAATTCAAAGAGCATCTGTTCAATCCGCGGCGGTTTATCTACACCCCCCTGATCATGGTTCGGGGAACGAAGCCCCTGAGCTGACCTCGATCAGAGCCCGCAGGGCCTGAATCGGTCTGCTTGTGCCCGTCGATGAGTGCGGGAGTCCGGCCAGGATGCGGGACCGGTTTTGCCGTTCGCGGTAATGAGCCCTCTGCTTCGGACTTGAATCAGTGGGCCCCTTGTTGGCGGATAGCACAAGTCATTGATCTGTCTGAGTTTCCCAGAAATCACCAGCGAACCTATGGGTGCGCTTCAGATTTTTGGAAACCTCATTCAGACCAAGCACTTGCACTTTTCATCCAACAGGAACTCACTGATTCAGGTCGAATATTATTCAATCCCGGTCATCGGCCGGGCCTGCTACCGTTAGGTAGGTTCTTATGACCATGGTTGCGGCTTCAGAAAATGTGTCCAGACAGGAGAACACCAGACCCGTTTCCCAGCGACAACTGGCTGACCGGGTGAACCGACTGAACTTCCTTGAGGAACTGATCCTGGTTCAGTTTTCACATCTCAAGTACGGGCAGATGGTGACCGTTACGGCTGCTCCGTTGCCATGTGACGGGACTGCCCTTGAGGCCAGCTGGCGCTCTGAACTGCCTGAGAACTGCTCGCAATATGTCATCTCCGGGATTATCCTGCCCGGTACACCGCGAGCCTTCGCTTTCGCGGTCGAGGATGCCCGCATTACAGCAGACGGGTTGGTTTGTCAGTTGCCGAAAAAGGGTCAGGCTCTGCCCAAGCGGCAATACTCCCGCATGCGTCCTTTGGCGGGGATCAAGGCCACCCTGTTTCAGCATGGGATCTGTTTTCAGGGAGTCCTGACCGATTTTTCCGCCCACGCGCTGTGTGTCGAGGTGGGGTTCGATACCCCCAACAGCCGCTACTGGATCATGCCCGACCAGGTCGTTCATCTCTCGCTGCAGAGCGACAAGGGGGTCATCTATTCCGGGGAGATGATGGTGATTCGCAGTGAGAACGGGGCCGACACCCTGTTGTTTGTCCTTGCCCCGGTCAACACGAATACCCCCAGGTTTCCAACCAAGAAGTATCGGGGGCATCGGGCCTGCCTGCTGCCGGAACCAAGTCTGGCCTTCCGACACCCGTTGACCGGGCGTTACCTTGAACTGAACGTGGCCGACCTGTCCGGCCTGGGGGTCTGTGTCGAAGAGGCACCGGAACGGTCGATGCTGATCGCCGGCATGATTCTTCCGGAGATGTGCATCAAGTTGGGAGCCGGTTTCGAAATCCCCTGTCGCGGCCAGGTTGTCTACCGGAATGAGTCGGAGGACGGGGCCGGGGGGGCGCGGTGCGGCCTGACCCTGCTCGATATCGAAATTCAGGACCACCTGCTTCTGCTTTCGCTGTTGCAGCGGGCCCGCAACAGGCATTCTTATCTGAATCCCTCGGTCGATATCGAATCTCTCTGGGAGTTTTTTTTCGAAACCGGCTTTATTTATCCCTCCAAATACCTGTTGCTGGCCAAGCGTAAAGCAGGATTCCAGGAAACCTTCCGTAAGACCTACCTGGAGCAGACACCGATCGCCCGCCACTTCACTTTCCAGGTTGAAGGACAGATCGAGGCGCACCTTTCGGCCATCCGTCTCTATGAACAGACCTGGTTCCAGCAGCATCACGCGGCTCGGCGGTCCGGTAAACACGCTATCGGCTTCGAAGTTATTCAGCAGCTGGCTGAATATTTCTACAACGCCTGCTTCCTCAGCCGGGACAAGATCGGTTATGTCGCCGGCGTCTATCGGCCGGAAAATCGTTTCCCACGCAAATATTACCGGGCGATCGTCAGCCAGCTGAAAAACAAGAAAGCCGCCAGCCTGGACGCATTTGCCTATTTCAAAACCATTCCCGAGATTGCAGATCAATGGGCTTGGGCCAAGGTTCCGCCTGACTGGCACGTGGCCCGTACCACCAGGGGCGACCTGGACGAACTGGCGGGTTTTTACGAGCAGATTTCAGGCGGCTGCATGATCGACGCGTTGGACCTGCAGTCGAAGATGATCGGCCGGACGGTGCTTGAGAAGGAATATCGGAACCTCGGCATGATTCGTCGTCGGCATCTTTATTCCATCAAGCGGGGCAGGGAACTGATGGCCGTGGTTGAACTGCATCAATCGGATACCGGCCTTTCTCTCTCCCGGATGGATAGGGTGATCTTCTGTTTTGTCCTCGGAGAGGATCTGCCCCCGGGGTTGCTGACGACCTTGGTCAGGGGGTTTGCCGATAAACTGGGATTGGATCACCCGCCGATGATGGTTTATCCCCGGGATTATGCCGACCGGCACGAACTTGAGGTTGACAAAACCTATGAAATGATGATTTTGAATGTTTATCACGGTGAAGAATATATGCAATTTCTCGATGATTTTATTGCGGCTCACAGTTCCGTCCGGTGATGAAGGACTGACTGAAACGGGGAGACATTCAATGAAAAAGGTTTATCTGCTGTTGATTCTGCTGTTTGGAAACGCCGGGGATCTGCAGGCCTCGGGGTTCGGTGTTTTTACCCAGGGGGCTGCGGGGCTGGGACAGGGAAATGCCGTTGTCGCGCATTCGCCGGGTCCTTCGAGTCTTTATTTCAATCCCGCCCTGCTGACCGAGGTGTCCGGAACCCGGGTGGAGGCGGGGACAACCCTTGTCTATGCTGACCGGGATTTTACCAGCGACCTCACCGGAAATCGGGAATCGGGTGACGACGCGCTGCAGTTTCCCGGCACCTTCTACGCCACGCATCAGTTCGATGACCGCTGGAGCGCCGGCCTGGGCCTGTTTTTGCCGTTCGGTCTTGCGACCGAGTGGGATGAAAGCTGGGAGGGACGTTATATCGCCACCCGGTCCGACCTGTTCACCGTCAATATCAATCCGGTTATTGCCTGCCGACTCAGTGACCGGGTTTCCATCGCTGCCGGACTCGATATTCTTTATCTTGATGCTGAACTGGAACGGCAGATCAATTCAACCGGGCTCGGCATTATCCTCAATCCTCCGGGCGGCTTCGGCCCCCTGACCGATGCCGGACAGCAGTTTTCCGGCGATGGCTGGGGTGTCGGCTATAATATCGGCCTGCTTGTCAGGGTGAGCGACCGGGTGAATTTCGGCGCGACCTTCCGCAGCCATATCGATGTCGATGTCGATGGTGATCTCAACTTTTCAATTCCTCCCGACGCGGCGGTTCTGGCCTCGGCCCTGACCGATACCAAGGGACATGCGGATGTCCGTCTGCCCCGCCAGGCGACTTTCGGTCTGGCCTGGGAGGCGAGTGGACAGTTGACGCTGGAGGTCGGGGGACGCTGGGAAGACTGGAGTTCGACCGACGAGTTGCGGGTCAATCTCGACCAGCCGGTTCTGGGACAATCGAGCGATGTCATCCCGCGTGACTGGAATGATACCTGGGCCTTCAACATCGGCGCTGATTATCAGCTGAACGATGTGGTGGCTCTCAGGGCCGGTTATCTCTACAGTGACAATCCTGTGCCGGCGGCGACTTTCGACCCCTCCGTGCCCGATGCCGACGCGCAGCTGTTGACCCTTGGTGCCGGTTTTTCCCTGGATCACTGGACCCTGGATCTGGCCTATGGCTTCGAGTATCACCGCGGCCGCAACAAGAACAATTCGGTGGGGGCGGCAACCGGGTCCGCGGCCAATGGCAAGTACAGCACCGATCTGCACCTGGTCGCCGCCAGTCTTGCTTACCAGTTTTGAATGACGGATCTTGCAGGGTGGCAAAAAAAGCGGGACCGCCGATCGGCGGTCCCGCTTTTTTTGCATGTAAGCAGGCGGCTTGTCAGCCGAAAATCTGCTTCAGGTCTTCTTCCGGGGTGCTGATCGGGGCGATGTTGAAGTTCTCGACCAGGAAGTTCAGCACGTTGGGAGTGATGAACGCCGGCAGCGTGGGACCGAGCTTGATGTCTTTGATTCCCAGGTGCAGCAGGGTCAGCAGGATGGCGACCGCTTTCTGTTCATACCAGGAGAGGATGAAGGAGAGCGGCAGATCGTTGACCCCGCAGTCGAAGGCCTCCGCCAGGGCGACCGCGATCTGCACCGCCGAGTAGGCGTCGTTGCACTGGCCGATATCGAGCAGTCGCGGGATGCCGCCGATGTCGCCGAATTCCATCTTGTTGAAGCGGTATTTGCCGCAGGCCAGAGTCAGGATGACGGTGTCCTTGGGAGCTGCTTCCGCGAACTCGGTGTAGTAGTTGCGGCCCGGTTTAGCGCCGTCACAGCCGCCGACCAGGAAGAAATGCTTGATCGCGCCGGATTTGACCGCTTCGATCACCTTGTCGGCGACACCGAGTACGGCGTTGTGACCGAAACCGACGAGAATCTCCTGTCCCGGGTTGTCCTCAAAACCTTCGCAGGCCAGGGCACAGTCGATCACTTCGGAGAAATCCCAGCCTTCAACATGCTTGATGTCGGGGAACTGTACGCGTCCCCAGGTGAAGAGCCGGTCCTTGTAGTTGTCGGCCGGGCGCTGAATGCAGTTGGTGTTGAAGATGATCGCGCCGGGGAAGACCTGGAATTCCTTGTGCTGGTCCTGCCATGCACCGCCGAAGTTACCGGCCAGGTGGGCGTATTTTTTCAGTTCCGGGTAGCCGTGTGCCGGCAGCATTTCGCCATGGGTGTAGATGTTGATGCCCTTGCCTTCGGTTTGGATCAGCAGTTCCTCCAGGAAGCGCAGATCGTGACCGGAAACCAGGATCGCTTTGCCGGCCTTGGTGCCGAGCTGCACCGGGGTCGGTACCGGATGCCCGTAGCGGTCGGTGTGGGCCTTGTTGAGCAGTTCCATGGTGACCAGGTTGATGCGGCCGGTTTCCATGGCAATGCCGACGTAGTCCATCAGGCCGAGGCTGTCGTCAAGCAGCTGGGAGAGGGCCTTGTGGGTGAAGGCGTAGATTTCATCGCTCTCACGTTCGAGGATGATGGCATGATCGGCATAGGCGGCATAGCCCTTGATGCCGAACAGGATGGTGCTGCGCATCGACTGCACATCGGGATCGATGGTCGGGTCCTTGACGCCGTGCAGCTGGGCGAGGGCGAGTTGAGCGGCCCGGTCGGCGGGGAATTCCCAGGCCTGCGCAGCCGGCGGAACCTGACCGTTGTAGGCGCCGCCGTTGGCTTTTTCGAACAGAGCCTGGGCCTGGTTGCGGTACGCGACAGCTTCACTGACCACCTTGGCGACCGAGTCATCATCGAAATCGACATTGGTGACGGTGGTGAACAACGCCTCGATGACGAAGCGGTCGATAGCGGAATCTTTGGCCCCTTTTTCGCGGGCGAGGTTGGCCCAGAAGCTGATGCCCTTGACAGTGTAGACCAGCAGGTCCTGCAGATCGGAGGTGGTCGCCTGCTTGCCGCAGACACCGACTTTGTCGCATCCGGTTCCTTTGGCGGCGGTTTCACATTGGTAACAGAACATTGGTTTTCTCCTTTTGCGTGTTTTGGGGTTTGACCCGTCTAGTGCTATCGTATTTTTCCAGGATGTCAATTGTCCGGAACCATCGGCCGCTTCTGTACGCTATAATGATGTCCGTCCGATTGAACTGGAGTCACCTTAGCGCCGTTTTGTCCACCTCAACCTTGACGCAAATCAAAGTCACTGATTTTTTTGAGGAGGTTTTTCATTTTGACTGTTCCTGAACGCAACTACTGGCTGATGAAATCGGAACCCGGCTGTTATGGATTGCAGAACCTGAAGGATGAACCGGAGCAGATCACCTGTTGGGATGGGGTGCGCAACTACCAGGCCTGCAATCTGCTGCGGGATCGGATCCGGGTCGGCGACGGGGTTCTTTTCTATCACAGCAACATCAGTCAACCGGCCGTGGTCGGTCTGGCCGAGGTGGTTCGTGACGGCTATCCCGACCACACCGCGCTCGACCCGAACGTCGATCACTTCGATCCGAAGTCCAGTGTGGACAATCCTGTCTGGTACATGGTCGACATCCAGTACCGGGCGACGCTCCCACGGCCCCTGACCCGGGCCGACCTGGCCGGCCACCCCATCCTGTCCGGCATGGGGGTGCTGAAAAAAGGCAACCGTCTCTCGGTCCAGCTGGTCAGCGCCGCCGAGTGGCGGGCGATCCTTGATCTGAGCGATCTGTCCGATCCGCTGACAGGGGGACGACGCCCGTGAAACCTGCCGTCAAGATTATCGGCTGGGGGCTGGTTCTGCTCTGTCTGGGGGGGCTTGCGCTCTTTCTGCTGGCCCGGGTATTGATCACGCCGGAAAGGGTCAGGCAGGCGGTGGTACCGGTTGTGGAACGGGTGTTTGAACGCCCGGTCGAAATCGGGGTGGTCGATATCGACCTTTTCAGCGGCATCACTCTGGATAAGCTGGTGGTTCCGGACAAGGGGGGGGAACCATGGTTGCAGGTCGACCGGGTGGTGCTGCGGTACCGTTTCTGGGCCCTGTTGACCGGGCGGCTGATGATTGATCGGGTTCGCCTTGAACATCCGGTCGCCCGCCTGCAGCACACCACTGCCGGTGCTTGGGATTTTGCCGGTCTGCCGGCATCCGCTGAGCAGGATGCCGCCGTTGCTCCGCAAACATCGCCGGTTCCTGCCCCCGGCGACAGCCACAGGGATGACGGGTTGCCCTTCAAACTGCTGATACGGGCCATCGATGTGACCGACGGGCAGTTGGACGTGACTGACCGGCGGCTCAATCCCAGAGCGCCGTACCGGTTTGTGCTTCGGGATATCAATCTCCGGGCGCAGAATCTCTCCCTGGAAAAGCCCTTTCAGATTGCTGTCTCGCTGGAACTCAATGGCGGGCGGGTCGAACTGGACGGGTCACTTGATCCGCGCCGCCGCAAACATGATCTGCAACTGCGATTTACCGACTTCGACCTGGCACCGCTGGCTCCTTACGGCAAAGATCTGCTGCCGGGAATTTTCAGTCGCGCGCAACTTCAGGGGAAGCTCCTGTTTGCCGGTAACAGGAAAGATTTCAGTCTCGGTGGAGAGCTTCGCCTGCAGCAGGTTTATCTCGAACTTGATGCGTTGCGCAACCTGCCGATTCAGAATGCCGTCCTGGTCATTGCTCCCGATCTCAATGTCAACAGTACCACCGGGCTGATCACGTTCGGTCCGACCATGATCAGCTACAACGGCATCAGTGTCAGGATCCAGGGCAACCTGGATCATCTGGACAAGGTTCCGCGAGCCGAATTGCGGCTCAGTTGGCAGGACCAGGATATGCGGGATATTCTCAACGCACTTCCGGCCGGTCTGCTGCCGCAGTTGGGGCAACTTGATCCCGCCGGGAAAATATCCGGATCGCTGGGGTTGCGGGGACCGCTTGATGATCCGGCTTCGCTGCTGCAGGCGGGAGAACTGACGCTTGATGCTGTTCAGGCCAATCTCGGTCGTCTGCGGCCCGCCCTGAGCGGAACCCTGCAGTTGGTGGGACATGGCCTGGCGAGTCGGAAACTGCAGTTGCGGATCGGCGATGAAACCGCTCTGCTGCAACTGGCGATCAAGGATGTCACGCAAAAACCGTTGCAGCTGCAGAGCCGGTTTTCAGCTGAGTCCTTCAATTTCGACAAGGTTTTTCCCGCGACATCGCCGCCGGAAGATACGACCGCTTCCGGGGATGGCGGGGCGGGTGCGGTTGTGCCTGTCGACAAGGGGACGCGCCCGGTTGTGTCCGGCAGCGATGAAGAACCCGGACCAATTGAAATCCCCCTGGAGGCGGATGGTTCGGTGGCTGTTGCGGCCGGGGTGGTTTCCGGTCTTGAAATAAAAAATCTGCAGATGGACTATCATCTTGCTGACAACCGGCTGCAGATACGCCGGCTGAGCGCGGATTTGGCCGACGGGGGGATCAACAGCAACGGAGAGATCGACCTGGGTAAAAAGGGTTTTACCTATCGAACTGACCTGCAACTGCAGAACGTGGCGGTCGCGCCTTTGCTGCAGGCCCTGCTGCCGGACATGGCGGGCAGTCTCAGCGGTCGATTGTCACTGCAGGGTACCCTCTCGGGGACGGGCGTGACCCGGGCTTCTTTAAGGCGAAAACTGCAGGGACAGGGGAAGGTGTCTCTGCAGGACGGGGTGGCCGACGGGACCAAGTTGAGCCGTGGCCTGGTGGCGTTGCTGGGGCTGGATCAACTGCGAAAAATCGAGATGCATCAGGCCGACGGGACGTTCAAAATCGTCGCTGGAAAGGCCCTTGTCAAAGGGGTGATCGCCGGTCGTGACCTGCGCATGGCGCCGGAGGGGAGCATCCGGTTCGGCGGCAGGTTCGACCTGGCGTTGCCGACCAGCCTCGCTCCCGCGGTCGCGGCGAAGCTTGATCGTCGCGGGCTTTTCAGCCGGCTGGTCAAGGATGAACAGGGGTGGACCCTGCTGCCGCTGAAAGTTGAAGGGACTTTTGATGACCCGAAGGTGGGGCTCGACAGTCGCAGGTTGGGCCGGATGGCCGAGAAACAACTGATACGCAAACTGGAAAAAAAACTGCAGAAAAAAACCGATTCATCCGATTCTCCGACGGGGGGTGAATCCCTGCCGGAAAAATTGCTCAAAGATACGTTGCGCGGTTTGCTCGGAGAGTGATGGTTCGGGATGGTCTGTCGGGAAGGCGGCGGCACGGTTGTTTTGACAAAAAGGTTTTTTTTCATTATAAACAGCTGAATTTATGAATTCACTGATTCAGGAAATTGATGGTCAAGGAGGGGTCGTTTGGCAGAGAATCGTATTCAGCCTCGTCACCGTAAACGGATCCAGGTGAAGTACGGGGTGGAAGCGCCCTCCCGGGTCGGCTTCACCGAAGACATTTCCGACGAAGGTTTCTTCATCAAGTCCGCCATCGTCCTGCGTCCCGGGACGATCCTGCAGGTTGAACTGAGAACTCCCGACGGAGAAATCATCCGGCTCGAAGGCCGCATTCGCTGGGCGAAAAAAGTTCCGCCGAATCTTCTGCACCGGGTCAAGGGTGGCATGGGCATCAAGATCCGGCGGTTCAATTCCGGCCAGGATGCCTATCGGCGCTTCTGTGTCGAATTGCACAAGCGCTATGCTTGATGGCGTCGCAAAAACCATTTTTGCTTTCTTGGGAAAGCATCTTGCCTGATGGTTTCGTACGAAAGCAAAAGAGCACTTCCGGAAGCGCAGGTGCCAATTGAGCAGAACATGGTAAACTTTCTTCAAAGTTACTCTTGCAACCGGAGAACTGAAAGTGGCCATGGCAAAACTCAAAATCCTCGTTGCCGACGACCATAGTGTGGTTCGGGAAGGAATCCGCCGGTTGCTGGAAAGCGAGGCGGATATCGAGGTTGTCGCCGAAGCGGAAGACGGCCTTGATGCCCTGGAAAAACAGTCACGGCATCAACCCGATCTCGTCATCCTCGACCTCAAGATGCCCCGGTTGAACGGGACCGAGGTGACCAGGCAGCTCTGTGCCACGTCCAATCCTCCCCGGGTGCTGATCCTCTCCGGTTTTTATTGTGAAGATTCCCTGCGGGCGGTCCTCGACGCCGGCGCGCGTGGCTATCTGCTCAAGGGGGGCGGGGCCAAAGACCTGCTGCCGGCGGTCAGGGCGGTTGCCGCCGGTCGTTATTTCTTCAGCCGGCAGTTGCAGTTCGATGTGGTCGGCGCCTACCTGGACAAATCTTTCCGGGCGGAAAAGTCCTCCGGTATTCAGCAGCTCAGTGACCGCGAACGGCAGGTTTTTTTACTGATCGTCGAAGGATACAATACCGGCAGGATCGCTGAAATGCTGAGCATTAGTCCCAAAACCGCCGAAAAACACCGCGCGTCAATTATCCGCAAACTTGGCGTCAATACCCCGGTCGACATGGTTCGCTACGCCATCCGCCATGGTGTTATCCAGGCCGAAAGCTGGGGGCGCAGACAGGCCTGACCTGTTTTTGTCCGTGATCAGCCCACCTCGTTGTAATCCCGTTTACGAAAATCGACTCCCAGTTCAGCAGCAATTTGTTCGCAGGCGGTGATGTCGATCCCCGGCAGGGTGACCGCGGTGGCGACCACTTCGGGGATGCTGGCGGCCGCCAGGCGGAGAAACTCCTTGACCGCTTGGAAGCCCTGTTCACCGAACTTCGATTGACACCACTGCTGGTAAGTCGCGGCATCGGCCGCGTTGAGTGATACCGAGAGGGTATCGACCAGCCCTGCCAGTTCCGGCAGGATATTGCGGCCATGGACCAGGTTGGCCTGACCGTCGGTGTTGATGCGAACCTGGACTCCATTCTCTTTCAGCCAGGTGGCAACGGCGCGGACCAGGTCAAGACGCAGCAGTGGTTCTCCGTAACCGCAGAAAACCACTTCCCTGAAGCGGGATGGGTCGCCGATGGCGGCGATCACCTCGGCGGCGTCCGGTTCATGATCGAGCTTCAGCTGGTGTCCCTTAACGTTGAAGTCCTTGAACTTGGCGCAGAATCGACAACGGTTGGTGCATCGATTGGTGATGTTCAGATAGAGGGAGTCACGGATCTGGTAGGCAATTTTGCTGCTCTGGTCGATTTCGCCGATGCCGAACAGCCGATGGGCGTTAAGCCGCGTGATGCGTGACAGATCCTCCAGGCTGATCCCCTTGAGTTCAGCGACTTTTTCAGCCGTCATCCGGACATGGGCCGGCTCGTTGCGCCGACCGCGAAATTTCTGCGGCGCGAGGTAGGGACAATCGGTCTCGACCAGCAGGTGTTCGGTGGGAATGGTTTTGACCACCGCGCGCAGGGCTTCGTTGCGCGGGTAGGTGACCGGCCCGGCAAAGGAGATAAAAAAACCGAGGTCGAGACAGGCGCGGGCCAACTCGGCGTCACCGCTGAAACAGTGCAGAACTCCGCGGAGTTTATTCCCCCCGGCCTGCCGCAGCAGGGCAAGGACATCCTCGTGGGCGTCACGGTCATGGATGATGACCGGCAGTTCGAGTTCGCGGGCCAGGTCGAGCTGCTGGAGAAAAGCCTGTCGCTGAACATCCCGGGGCGAATGGTCACGATAGTAGTCGAGACCGATTTCTCCAATGGCCACCACCTTCTCTTGTCCCGCCAGCTTCCGCAGCTCCGCCATGCTCTGGTCGTTTACGCCGGTCGCGTCATGCGGGTGAAAGCCGACGGCGGCATAAATGAAATCATGCGCCGCCGCCAGTTCACAGCTTTTCCTGGAACTTTCGAGATCACAGCCGATGGTGATGATCTGGCTGATGGCAGCTTCTTCGGCCCGCAGCAGGACCTGGTCGAGATCATCGCCGAACTGGCTGCTGTCGAGGTGGGCGTGGGTATCGATAAGGGGGACAAGCGCCATTTTCAACTCCCGTGTCAAACCGAATGGGGCGCTTGAAAAAGCGCCCCGAATTGCGGTTGATCTATGTGCAGCAACCTGGATTCTACGCGATTTCAACCCGCGGGAACAGGGGCGGGGCCTTGGCGATAGCCGTTCCGGTCGTGAGTCCGCCCCAGCCGTCCCGGCCGACCAGGCTGGTCTGTTGTGGATCACATCCCAGGGTGGCGAGAATGGTTTCCGCGGATTGCGGCATGAAGGGGGCAACCAGCAGGGCGATCAGGCGCTGCAGTTCCATCAGGTTGTACATGACGGTAGCGAGACGCGGTTGCAATGCGGGGTCCTTGGCCAGGGTCCAGGGAGCAGTGTCGTCGATATACTTGTTGCCGGCGGCGATCAGGCCCCAGATGGAAATCAGTGCCTTGTTGAAGGCCAGAGCGTTCATCTGCTCATCGACCTGGGCGATGGTCTGCGGCACCAGTTTCTCGATCAGTCGGCGATCGATCTCTTCAAGTTCCCCGGCAGCCGGCAGGACGCCGGTGAAATATTTGTGGACCATGGAGCTGGTGCGGCTGAGCAGGTTGCCGAGGTCGTTGGCAAGGTCGGAATTGATGCGATGAACCAGCGCCGAGTGGGAGAAATCTCCGTCGAGGCCGAAGGGGACCTCGCGCAGCAGGAAGTAGCGAATGGCATCGACCCCGTATTTGTCGATCAGCATGTTCGGCTCGACGACGTTGCGCAGGCTCTTGCTCATTTTCTGCCCTTCGACGGTCCACCAGCCGTGGGCGAAGACCTTCTTCGGCAGCGGCAGCCCCGCCGCCAGCAGGAAGGTCGGCCAGTAGACGGTATGAAAACGCAGGATATCCTTGCCGATCACCTGCACGTCGGCCGGCCAGAATTTCTCCACCTTGCCATCCTCGTCCTGCGGGTAGCCGAGGGCGGTGATGTAGTTGGAGAGGGCATCGAACCAGACATAGATAACATGCTTGTCATTGCCGGGAACCGGGATCCCCCAACTGAAAGTGGTCCGGGAAATCGAAAGATCGCGCAGGCCTTCCTTGACGAAGTTGAGAATTTCGTTGCGGCGGCTGCGCGGTTGGATGAAATCGGGATTCTGCTCGATATGTTCCAGCAACTGCTGCTGGTACTTGCTCATACGAAAGAAATAGGATTCCTCCTTGAGCTTGTCGGTCGGTCGGCCGCAATCGGGACAGTTGCCGTCCATCAGCTGGGTTTCGGTCCAGAAGGTTTCGCAGGGGGTGCAGTACCAGTCCTCGTACTCCCCGAGGTAGATGTCACCTTTGGCCTCAATCCGTTCGAACAGCCGGCGCACGCCTTCCTTGTGCCGTTCCTGGGTGGTGCGGATGAAATCGGTGTTGGCGATGTTCAGCTTTTCCCACAGCCCCTGGAACCGCTGCATGACCCGATCAGCCAGCTCCAGCGGGGTCTCTCCCTGGGTCAGGGCCGCCTTCTCAACTTTCTGGCCATGTTCGTCAGTGCCGGTGAGAAAGAAAACCTGGTAACCGCGGGCGCGTTTGTAGCGGGCCAGCACATCGCAGGCCAGAGTGGTGTAGGCGTGTCCGATATGCGGCACGTCATTGACATAGTAAATGGGGGTCGTGATGTAAAAACTTTTCGACATGAATCGGCTCCCTATTCCGTCGTCTGCGGTTTACGCCGCCTGCGCCGCCGCCGGCGTTTGGGCTTGCCGTCGCCCGGTTGCGGCTGCTGCTGCGGTTTTTGTGGTTGGTTGCGTTGCGGCTGATTTCTGTCCTGCGGTCTGCCCTGTTGCCGATCGCCCGTTGTTTTTTGTTTGTCCCGGGGTTTTTCCCGCTTCTGTTGCTGTTCCTGTTTGTTGTCTCCGCTCGATTTCGCTTGGCGACGGTCTCCGTCGCCGCGGCCGCTTCGGCGTTTATCACCGCCGCGCCGTTCACGCCGGTCCTGACGTCCCGCCGTATCCCGATCCGGTCGGGACTGTCGGGACTCACCCTGGGCCGCCCCGGTCAGCTCTTCGATTTCCCCGGAGGCGAGCTGCTCTCCGGTGACCTTGATTTTTTTTCCGTCTCCGGTGCCGAGCAGGACTTCCCGGGAGAGGACATTGACATCCAGAACCTGAACCTTGCAGCCGCAGACCTCGATCTTTTTCCCGCATTTCGGCAGCCCCTTGCGTAACTTGCAGTAGGTTTCAAATTCGTAGCTGAGACAGCAGAGCAGGCGGCCGCACTGGCCTGATATCTTGTTCGGATTCAGCGCCAGCCCCTGTTCCTTGGCCATCTTGACCGAAACCGGGGTGAAGTCGGTCAAAAAGGTGCAGCAACAGAGTTCCCTGCCGCAGACACCAAGGCCGCCGACCAGTTTGGCTTCATCACGAACGCCGATCTGGCGCATTTCAATCCGGGTATGAAAGTGGTGTGCCAGATCCTTGACCAGTTCGCGAAAATCGACCCGCCCGTCGGCGGTGAAAAAGAAAATGATCTTGGAACCGTCAAACAGGTATTCCGCCTTGACCAGCTTCATTTCCATGCGCCGTTGAATGATACGCTGCTGGCAGAATTTGAGCGCTTCCTGTTCGCGGGTGGAATTGACCGCGGCCAGTTTGAGATCCTCCTCGGTCGCCAGGCGAACCACGCTTTTCAACTCCCGGGGACAATCGTCCTCGCTCCGCTCTTCGACCGCCGCCACAACTGTTCCCAGGGCGCGCCCGCGGTCTGTTTCGACAACCACCCGCTGACCGACTTCGAGGTCGAAATCCTGGGCGTTGAAATGGTAGCGTTTTCCGGCGTCGCGGAATTTTATCGTTACGATATGCATACGTCGTTTGTCTTCCATTGAATGTTGATGCTTTCACAGAAGAAGGGCATCGAGGTGGCCATGTGGTCAGGATGGCGCCAGTCGCTGCAGCAGAACTTCCATCGCCAGTTGCCGGTTCACATTGCGTTCCAGCCTGAGACGCGTTGCCGCCAGTGCGTCCAGCTTCAACAGCAGGCTTTCTTCAGTTTCCAACCGGGCGACACGTTCAATTTTTTCACGCAAGTCAAGGTTGACCCACTCGTTTTCCGGGCGGCCATGTTTGTGCAGCAGCAGATCCCGAAAAAAAGTTTGAAAGATCCCCAGTATTTCCTGCAACTGTTCCTTCTGTCCGGCCAGTTTCTCCGCGAACTCGAAACGCGGCAGGACCGCCCCGCCGGTGAGTGCCGTCAACTCGCGCAGCAGTTCCCGACGCTGTTCCAGGTAAAGCCGGCGATCTTTGCCGAAAGCTTTTTTAAAGCTTCCTTCGGCCAGGGCGGAGAGGACATGGCTTTCCGCGTCCCCGATGCCGAGCTGCTGCTGCAGAACCTGTTGCAGCACGTCCCGTTGCAGGCGCCTGAAGGGCAGCCGCTGACAGCGGGAACGGATGGTGCTGAGCAGGCGGTCCGGATGGGCCGACAGAAGGATGATCAGCGCGTCTCCGGGGGGCTCTTCCAGAGTTTTGAGCAACGCGTTGCCGGCTGCCGGGTTGAGATACTCGGCGCCATTGATCAGGCAGATTTTCTTCTTCGCTTCCAGCGGCCGCAGCGACAGGCTTTGCTGCAGCTCGCGTACCTGGTCTATTTTGATGCTGGTCCCTTCAACTTCGAGCAGATGCAGGTCCGGATGGTTGTGATGGTCGACCTTGCGGCAGGCGACGCAATCCCCGCATCCGGTTCCCCGGCTGCAGAAGACGGCCCTGGCCACGCCCAGCGCCATCAGGCGTTTGCCGATACCTTCCGGTCCTTCAAACAGGTAGGCATGGGCCAGCCGGTCGGATGCCAGCGCCCGGCGCAGGATTTCCTTCTGGCTCTGATGACCAAGAATCTGTTCAAAAGTCATGGTCGATCAGGAGCCGGCAGCGGCAATCGTCGGTTGAGGGCTTGTCGCAATCTCATCTGAACTTCCTCGATGCTGCCACGGGCATCAATAACCGATATCGATTTATCTTCGGCGGCGAGTTGAAGATAACCATCGCGAACCCGGTTGTGAAAATCCTCCTCCTCGGCTTCGAAACGTCCCTCGTTTTCTCCCTTGTTCCCCTGGTTTCGCTGCCGGGCCCGGGCGACGCCGGCGGTTGTCGGGTAGTCGAGCAACAGGGTGAGGTCAGGGCGCGCAGTCCCCACGGCCAGCTTGTTCATGGTCCTGATCAGGTCAAGATCAAGCCCTCGGCCGTAGCCCTGATAAGCCAGGGTGGCCGCGGTATAGCGGTCACAGATGACGATCTGCCCCCGGGTCAGGGCGGGGCGGATGACCTCGGCTACGTGCTGGGCGCGGGCCGCCGCGTAGAGCAGCAGTTC
This sequence comes from Geothermobacter hydrogeniphilus, assembly GCF_002898515.1. GTDB lineage: Bacteria > Desulfobacterota > Desulfuromonadia > Desulfuromonadales > Geothermobacteraceae > Geothermobacter_A. The sequence continues at coordinate 38,430 of NZ_PPFX01000019.1, forward strand.
CGCGTCGGCCGCCATCCCCTGGTGGGCGGGATCAAGCAGGATGGCCCGTATCCGGTCGGCGATGAGACAGCCTCCCGGTTCACGGGTTCTGAGGACCTCGTAGCCGTTTGTTTCCAGCCAGATGGACAGCAGTTCGGCCTGTGTGGTTTTGCCGGAGCCTTCGCCCCCTTCGAGTGTGATGAAAAACGCCATGAATTCACTTGATTGAGGTATGACTCCTGAAAGAGAAGCATTATAGAGAACCGCTCCTGAAAGAATCAAGAGATTTCACCCGTGGTGATTGCTTCGAGAAGGCAAAACAGCTATACTTCAGCCCGTTTTGACCGCCAATCCACCAACTATTGGAACCCTTTTATGGATACCCTGCAGCAACGACTCGGACATCGGTTTGTCGATCCGTCCCTTCTCAGCCAGGCTCTGACGCACAAATCTTATGCCAACGAGCACCGCCCCGAAGAGGCGCAGGACAACGAACGGCTTGAGTTTCTCGGTGACGCGGTTCTCGACCTGGTGGTCAGTGAAGCACTGCACAGCCGACGGCCGCTTCTCAGTGAAGGGGAGATGACCAGGATTCGTGCCGAGGTGGTCAGTGAAAAAGGACTCAGCTTTCTGGCGCGTGACCTGGGTGTCGGCAAGAGGTTGCGGTTGGGCCGGGGGGAAGAATTGACCGGTGGCCGGGACAAGGACAGCCTGTTGGCCGACGCGACCGAGGCCTTGTTTGGAGCGGTCTTCTGCGACGGCGGATTCGAAGCGGCGCGGAAGGTGATTCTCGGGCTGCTGGAGCAGTTGATCACGCGCGCCATCGACACCAAGTCCGGTCTGGACGCCAAAACCCGCCTGCAGGAAATTCTGCAGGCGCGGCATGGCCTGTTGCCGAATTATGTTCTGGTCGGCAGTGAGGGCCCCGACCATGATCGCAGCTATCTGGTCGAAGTCCGGTTCCAGGGGGAAACGATCGCCGCTGGACGCGGCCGAACCAAGAAACAGGCGGAACAACAGGCCGCCGCCAGGGCTCTACGGCAGCTGGACTCGTGAAGCGTCGGTCAATTTACCCGATTTTCCTGTCCCGTCATGGATGCCGTAGCCGTTGCGTCTATTGCCGGCAGGAAATTCATTCTGACGGCGACCGTTCCTGGAGTCCGGAACAGGTTCAGCAGACACTGGCTGCCTGGCTGCCGACGCGCGGAGCCGGCGAGGTTGCTTATTACGGCGGCAGTTTCAGCCTGTTGCCGTCATCCCTGCAGCGGGCGTACCTGGATGTTGCCGGTGCCTTTGTCGCGGCCGGGAGAGTCCGGGGGATCCGGATTTCAACGCACCCCGCAGGGCTGGGCGACAAGCAGCTTGAGATCCTGCGTGGCCGGCCGGTCAGTTGCGTGGAGGTCGGCTGCCAGAGTTTTTCCGATCGGGTTCTCGAGCGGGCCGGTCGGGGGCATGACGCGGCCGATATTCGGGCCGGGGTGGCTCGCCTGCGTTCCCTGCCGGTCAGGATCGGTCTGCAGTTGATGCCCGGGTTGCCGGGCGGGGACCGGGCCGAGGCGCTCGCTTCCCTGCGTCAGGCCCTGCAGTTGCGGCCCGACTTTGTCCGCATCTACCCGACCGTCGTGCTGCCCGGAACGCCGCTGGAGGAGATGCTGCTCCGCGGCCGTTACCGGGCCTGGAGTCTGGATGAGGCGGTTGAAACCTGTGCGGACATGCTGCTGACCTGTCTGCGGGCCGGGGTTCAGGTTGTGCGTGTCGGCCTGCCGCCGCTGGCGGTGCCGGCTGTTGCCGGGCCCTGGCATCCGGCCCTGGGGCAATTGGTCATCTGCAGCTTGTGGCGCCGCGCGCTTGCCGCCGCTCTGGAACAAAAAAATGGTACTATCCAGGTGTCACCCGTCAGCCTGAGCGATGTCCTCGGTCACCGCAGGTCGAATCTCCGTTTTCTGCAGGAGAGATTCGGCCCCCTGGCTGTCAGGACATCCAGGACCCTGGACCGGCATTCTTTCCAGGTCGGTTCCAAACTCTTTTCCTGGCCCGAGATGGCCGCGGCGGGTTCCCATAGTGAGGCACATCATGCAGCATGAAGTTCATCGCGGCGGTTACGTCGCCCTGGTGGGGCGTCCCAATGTCGGCAAATCGACCCTGCTCAACCGTATTCTCGGGCAGAAGATCGCCATCACCTCGCCCAAACCGCAGACCACCCGCAACCGGATTCTCGGCATCCTGCATCGTCCCGATGCCCAGGTGATGTTTCTCGATACGCCCGGCATTCACCATGCGGCCGGCAACAAGCTCAACCGTTACATGGTCAGCCAGGCGCATGGCGCCATGAATGATGTTGACTGCATCATACTGCTGGTTGAAGCCGACCGCCCGGTAACGGCGGCCGAAGAGTCCGTTATTCGAGCCATCTCCCAATCCAGTCGACCGGCGCTGCTGGTGATCAACAAGATCGACCGGGTTGCGCCGCCGGCCCTGCTCGACCTGATCCGGCGCTACAGTGAATTGCACGATTTTCTTGAAATTGTGCCGGTGTCGGCTCTCAAGGGAGATGGTATCGAACAACTGCTTGATGCCCTGCTGCCCCATCTTCCGGAAGGCCCGCCGCTCTATCCCGAAGAGATGGTGACCGATCAGCCGGAACGGTTCATCGTTGCCGAGATGATTCGCGAGCAGGTGCTGAAAAAACTGCAGAAGGAAATCCCCTACGGAACCGCGGTGCAGATTGAGCTGTTCGAAGATCAGCCGGAACGGAATCTGGTGGAGATCCATGCCGTCATTCACGTCGAACGGGAACCGCACAAACGTATTCTGGTCGGCAAGGGGGGCAGCATGATCCGTTCCATCGGTCAGGCAGCCCGGTTCGACATCGAACGCCTGCTCGACACCAGGGTGTTCCTCAAACTCTTTGTCCGCGTCGATCGCGACTGGACCCGTTCCGATCGCCTGTTGCGTGAATTCGGATACGAGTAACGTGATCAGCAAGCTGAAAACTGTAAGCTGTAAGAATTTAAAGAGAATTTCAGGTGTCCTGTGACACTTAGAGAAAGTTGGAGTTTTCATGTTGCCTGTGGTTGCCATTGTCGGCCGGCCCAATGTTGGTAAATCGACCCTGTTCAATCGTCTGCTCGGTCAACGCAAGGCGATTGTCGAGGATGTTCCCGGTGTGACCCGGGATCGCAATTATGCGCGGGTCGACCGTTTCGACCGTCCTTTCATGCTGATTGATACCGGCGGGTTCGAGCCTGCCAGCGAAGACCGGCTGCTGACGCAGATGCGGGAACAGTCGCAGCTGGCGATCGAAGAGGCCGATATCATCCTGCTGGTTTTCGATGGTCGCGAAGGGTTGACGCCCTCCGATGAAGAGGTCGCGGCGATGCTGCGCCGGGTTGAGAAACCGGTGCTGTTCCTGGTCAACAAGATCGATGGTGACAGCCAGGAACTGGCGTTGGGAGAATTCTACAGCCTCGGTCTGGACGACCTGCTGCCGATCTCCTCGGCCCATGGCCGTGGTGTCGGTGAGTTGATCGACCGCCTTCACCAGTTGATGCCGGAAGAGGTACCTCCGCGGGAATCGGAGCAGGAGACACGTCTGGCGGTCATCGGTCGTCCCAATGTCGGTAAAAGTTCCCTGATCAACAGGATGCTGGGGGTGGAGAGGGTGGTTGCCAATCCGATCGCCGGAACGACGCGAGACAGTGTCGACACCCCTTTTGTCTACAACCGTAAAAACTACCTGATGATCGATACCGCAGGTATCAGGCGCAAGGGCAAGGTCAGTCAGAAACTGGAAAAATTCAGTGTTGTCCAGGCGCTGAAGGCGATGGAGAGAGCCCATATCGTGCTGGTGGTGATCGACGCCGGTGAGGGGGTGACAGATCAGGATCTGACCGTTGCCGGCTATGCCGAAGAGAAGGGACGGGCGGTGCTGCTGGTGGTCAACAAGTGGGACCTGGTCGAAAAGGATCACACGACCATGGGGCAGTATATCAAGGACCTGCGCGGCAAATTCAAGTTCCTGCCCGATGCGCCGGTGGTCTTCATTTCCGCCCTGACCGGCCAGCGGGTTTCAAAAATCATGACCGAGGTTGAAAAGCTGAGCGAGGAGTTCAATCGCAAGCTCTCGACCTCCGCCATCAACAAGGTTCTGCAGGAGGCGACGGAAGCGCACCCGCCGAGCATTTTCCGCGGCAAGAGGCTGAAATTCTTTTACGCGACCCAGACCGGGGTGCGGCCCCCGACCATCACCATCTTCGTCAACCGTTCAGACGGGGTGCATTTTTCCTATCAACGCTACCTGGCCAACCAGTTCCGCCGGGCGTTGCGGCTGACCGGGTCGCCGTTGCGGATTCGCTACCAGGACCGCCGCCATTGAGGTTGTTTTGAGGCCCAGATCCACCGGCAATTTCGGTATTCGGCTGTCGTCACGGATGAATCTGCTTCGTTGCCTTTACCGGTTCGGTGCTCAACGTAGCTCGGCTACGTTTCCGCCCGAATCGGCACGGCGCCTCGCATCTCCACCCGTCCCGTCACCCTCGGTTCGCAAAACAGCCGGTGGATTTGGGCGGGGGAAAGGACTTTACTTGTCCCCAACCCTGGGATATATTTATTTTCATTTAATTTTTCGCCTTTCTACGGGTATTCCGGGACCTTTCCCGGTCCCCTGACACCAGAGATTTATGAGTCTAGTCGGTAACCTCGAAGACCTCGGCCTGGGGGATATCCTCCAGATCGTCAGCCTCAGTCGCAAGTCCGGCGTACTGACCCTGAGCAGTCGCGGCCGCGAAGGGAAGGTCATTTTCTATAATGGCCAGGTTATTCGCGCCACATCCAGTGTTTATCGCGAGAATCTCGGCCATCTGCTGTTGCGCAAGGAGTTGGTGGACCTCGATACCCTGCGTCGGGCGCTTGAACTGCAGGCCGGCTCGACGGAGCGGGAACGGCTCGGCACCATTCTCTCGGAACAGTTCGGGATTTCCCGTGATGCCATCGAAGAGGTGGTCAAGGAGCAGGTGGAGAAGATCGTTTACAGCTTCTTTGCCTGGACCGAGGGAGCCTTTTCCTTCGAACTCGGAGAGCAGGAAGATCCCGCCCAGGTCCATGTCAATCCCCTGCAATTCATGCTCGACCAGGGGCTCAACCCCCAATGGCTGGCCATGGAGGGCAGTCGCATCATCGATGAAAAAAGACATCGTGGCGAAGATCCCGAAGAGACGCCGATTGAGCCGGTCACAGATCTTGAGGAACTGCTCGGCGATCTGGTCGCTGTCAACGAGGAGGCGGGGGGTGCCGAAAGTGAACTGCCGCTTGACGAAGGAGATCTGCTTCTTGCCCCGACGGGTGATGAAAAACAACCGATTCTGCTGGTCGATGACGACGAGTTGACCCGCGATCTGCTCGCCGAGGCACTGGCGGAACGGGGGCGCAATGTGCGCTCCTTCGCCGATGGCCGCGCCTTTCTCAAGGCACTGGAAGAGGTTGCCGGCAAGGGCGGTCGACCGGTTCTGGTTGTGGATCTGATCATGCCGCGCATGGATGGCAGCGGCATCCTCGGCGGACTGGAGCTGGCCGACCGGATTGCCGATATCTGTCCTGAAGCGAAGGCCTACGTGCTTACCGATCATCCCAATCAGGATGCCGAGAAAAAATTGCGTGAAAAAGGTTTCCCGGCGGTTCTCGCGAAACCGAAAAAAGATGCTCTTCGTTCGGGTGACGGGACGCGGGAACTGCAGATCCTGGCTGACCGAATCATCGCCGGTGACGGAGCCGGAGAATCCGTCGTCGAGAGGCCGCCATCCGGAGACTATCACAATATCGGAAGGGAACTGATCGCCGAGTTGGGGGATGATGCGGGACTCAGCTCTTCCAAGGGGCCCGAGTCGCCCGGACTCCACCTGCTCAAGGGCATGTTGCAGGAACTCAACAACCCGTCCCTTGGCGGCGGCATCATCCTGCTGGTGCTGCGGTTTGCCAGCGAGTTGATGAACCGGGCCGTTATTTTCCTGGTCAAGGACGATATTGTCGTCGGGTTGGGCCAGTTCGGCATCGAACTCAAGAGTTCCTCCGCGGACCTGAATGTTCGTCGCATTGCCATTCCCCGTCAGGAGTCGTCGGTTCTGGCGTCGGCCCTGAAAATGATGACGCCGCTCAAGGCCGAGCCTGGCGAGACCGAGTGGGATCGTTACCTGCAGGAACAGCTGGGCGGTGGTCGCCCCGCGGAGATTTTCCTTGGGCCGATCCTCAGTGAAGGCAAGGTGGTGGCCCTGCTTTATGGCGACAACCTTCCGGAAAAGACACCCATCGGTGATACTGAATCGCTGGAAATCTTTCTTTCCCAGGCCGGTTTGGCGATGGAGAAGGCGCTGCTTGAACGACGTTTGAAACTGCAGGATGTATGAATGATGAAGTTGGCGTTGCTTGTTCCGCACCGGTGCTGATCGAGAGAGGATGCTGTGGCTGCCAAAATCCTGATTGCCGAAGATTCGCCGACCATGCGCTCGCTGATCGTTTCGACCATTGCCGCCCTCGGTGACTATGAAATCGTTGAAGCGGCCAACGGCTTTGAGGCCCTGCGGATTCTTCCTCGGGAAAAAGTCGACCTGGTCATAACCGATATCAATATGCCGGATATCAACGGCCTCGAACTGGTCAGCTTTGTCAAGAACAACCCCAATTACCAGAACACTCCGCTGTTTATTATCAGCACTGAAAGTAGTGAGCGTGACCGTGAAAAAGGCATGACTCTCGGTGCGGATGCCTACCTGGTCAAACCCTTCTCCCCGGAAGAATTGCAGTCCCTGATCCGGCAGTATCTCCCGCAGGAGGTCTGAGGTGGGCGATAATCCCTCATCCCGGGCGATCCACGAGTTCCTCGCCGAGGCCGAAGAGATTATTGAAAATCTCAATCGCGGGCTGGTTTCCATGGGAGAGCAGGTGGAGTCCGGAGACATCGATCCGGATACGGTCAATGCCATTTTCCGTGAGGCCCATTCCATCAAGGGGCTTTCCGGGATGTTCGGCTTTGATGACATCTCCCGGCTGTCCCACCAGATGGAAAACCTGCTCGACAGCTTGCGCCTCGGCAAGCTGTCACTCTCCCGGCAGATGCTCGAGGTCCTGTTCCAGGGAGTTGAAACCCTCGCCCGGCTGGTTTCCGGCAAGGCGGACGATGACGCCTTCCAGCTCGATCTCGGTCCGGTCATGGCTCTTATCGAGAGCCTCCTTGAAGGAGACCATGATAATGCGACCGATCTGCTGGACGGCATCGATCTCGATTCCTCGCTGCTCAATGTCCTGACGGAATACGAGGAACATCGTCTGCGTGAGAATCTTTCGCGGGGACGCCGCCTGCTGCTGGTCAAAGCCAACTTCAGCCTGGCCAGTTTTGACCAGGAACTCGCCGAGTTGACAGACGCGCTCAAGAAAACCGGTGAGCTTATCAGTACCCTGCCGAGTCCCGGAGATGCCGATGATCGAATCGGCTTTCAGCTGCTGGTCGGTACCGACCAGGAATTGTCCGAGGTCTCAGCGGCCATCGATCGTGATTCGGTCAAGTTTGAAGAGGTCTGTCGCAAACCGCCGTCTTCAGGCGGCCATCCGGCGATATCGAATCAAACTGTCACCAATGCGGAGGTGGAGGATGCCGCGACCGGGATCGAGTTGACCGATCCCGCCGCCGGCGCCGATGAACAGGCCGCGTCGCTGCGGTCTTTCAGTCGTACGGTACGGGTCGATATCGAAAAACTCGACAACCTGATGAATATTGTCGGCGAATTGGTTCTCTCCAAAGGGGCCATCCAGCGCATTGCCGAAGAAATCAAGGGCAAGGTCAGCAATGACCTGGCTGCCGATCTGCACAAGGCGACGCGCGGTCTTGAACGCCGTCTTGATGAACTTCAGGCCGGGGTCATGGAGGTGCGGATGGTGCCGGTTTCGCAGCTCTTCGACAAGATGACCAGGATTGTCCGTCGGGTCGCCAATGAACACGGCAAGAGTGTTTCTCTCGATATCCGCGGGGCCGAAACGGAGCTGGACAAGTTGATTGTCGAGGATCTGACCGATCCCTTGATGCATATCATCCGCAATGCCATTGACCACGGTATCGAGACCCCTGAAGTTCGCAAGGCCGCAGGAAAAGAGGAACGAGCCAGGATCTCTCTCCATGCGTCGCAGAAAGGGAACCATGTTGTCATCGAAGTTCAGGATGACGGCCAGGGGATCGATCCGCAGCGGGTGAGACAAAAGGCGATCGAAAAAGGACTGATTTCGAGCGAGGTGGTGCTGACCCGCGAGGAAGTTTATGACCTGCTTTTCATGCCCGGGTTCTCCACCCGCGATGAAGTCAGCGATCTTTCCGGACGCGGCGTCGGCATGGATGTGGTGAAAAACAATATTGCCGCTCTCTCCGGCATGATCGAGATCGACAGCGAGCCGGGGCAGGGGACCACCATGACCATCACCCTGCCGATCACGTTGGCCATCATCAAGGCGCTGATTGTGCGGGCCAGCGGTCAGACCTACGCGGTCCCGATTAACTCGGTTCTCGAGACTCTGATGCTTGATCCCACGGTGATCGAGACCATTGAGCGACGGGAAGTGATCGAATTGCGCAACAGCACTCTTCCGTTGCTGCGGTTGAGTGAAGCCTTTGATCTTCCTTTGAACGAACATCATGGAGAGAAGCTCTTTGTCGCCGTGGTCGGCCTGGCTGAAAAACGGTTGGGGATCGTCGTCGATGAGCTGCTCGGGCAGCAGGATGTGGTCATCAAGTCCCTGGGGCGCACGCTTTCTTTTGTCAAGGGGATTGCCGGAGCCGCTGATCTCGGCAGCCAGCGGACGATTCTGGTGCTTGATGTCGGCGGCCTGATGAGTGAGGCCCTGCGCACTGAGGTTGGTGCCCATGTATAAGGAATTTTACGGACTTTCAGAACGGCCTTTCAGCAAAACGCCCGATCCGCGCTTCCTCTACCTCAGCCGCGGACACAAGGAAGCCCTGGCGCGGTTAGTGTACGCCGTGGAAGAGAGTGACCTGGTCCTGTTGACCGGAGAAATCGGCTGCGGCAAGACCACCCTTTCCCGGGCCCTGATTGATGAACTGGAGGAAAACCGCAAGGTGATCCTGTTTATCAATCCGCGGTTGACGCCGATGGAGTTTCTCAAAACCCTGGCTCTTCGGCTGGGGGTGAAGAAACCGTCCCGGAGCAAGTCCGATCTGCTCGATCAGATCGGTGCTGAACTCTATCGCTGCCATGAAACCGGGCAATGTCCGGTCCTGGTGATTGATGAGGCGCAGCTGGTGCCACACAAGGAAACCTTTGATGAAATCAGGCTGCTGACCAATTTCCAGCTGGATGATCAGAACCTGATCTGCGTCGTGTTGATGGGGCAGCCGGAATTGCGCAAGCGCCTGCTGCATCGCGCCTATGAACCGCTGCGCCAGCGCATCGGCATGCAGTACAATCTGCAGCCGCTCTGTCTGGAGGAAACGCGCGCCTATCTGCGGCACCGGCTTCAGGTTGCCGGTGGTGACCCGCAACTCTTCAGTGATGAGGCGGTACGGGTTGTGCAGGAATTTTCGGGTGGCGTGCCGCGACGCATCAACCATGTCGCCGCCCTGGCTTTACTGGAGGGGTTCGGCCGTGAAGCCCCGCGAATCGACAGCGACGTAATGAATGCCGTGATGGACGAGTTGGCGATGGCCATTTAGCTGTCCGTGCCATGCGGGCAGGGTTGAAAGACTGTTTCTATGGACCTGGTGGAAATTCGCAGGAAAGCCGGACGCAAAAAGCAGGGTCGCAAAGATCCGCGACCGGAGCCGTCGACCGCAACGAAGGTTGAAGAATCGGCCCCGGAACCGAAGATCGATGCCGAGGCCGTTATGGAGCCGATCACCACCTCTTCCGCGCCTGCGGCCGACGACCTCGAACACGCGCTGGAGACGCGGCCGGGGGAGGATGCCCTGGAACAACTTTTCACGGCCCAGCAGGATCTCGCGCTGGCGACCGAAGAGAGTTACCTGCAGGCATTCCGGGGGGGGGCAACGAAACGCGGCTCGATCTGCAGCGATGGCTGGCATTTTCCCTCGGCAACGAACGTTACGCGGTCAATATCGAGTTCGTCAACGAGATCATCAAGCCGCGAGAGGTGACGGAAATTCCCAGGGTGCCGGATTTCCTGCTGGGAATCATCTCGTTGCGGGGTATCATCGTGCCGGTTGTGGATCTGCGGCGTCGGCTGAATCTGGGTGTCGTTGTTGCTGACGATCGGGCCCGGATCCTGGTATGTGAAGAAAAAGATCGCATTGTCGGCCTGCTGGTTGACAATATTACACAGGTGATTCATCTCGGTGCAGATGAGATTGAACCACCGCCCGCCATTCTCACCGGGCTGAATCGGGAATTGGTGGAGGGGGTCGGCCGTATCAAGGGACAGATGGTGATTTTGCTTGACCTGCCGCAGGTCCTGGATATGGAAATGCACGGAACCGAAGAAAGGAGCGGGGCGTGGGAAAGAAAATACTGATTGTTGAGGATGAGGAAAGCTTGCTTAAGCTGGAGAGTATCCTGCTGACATCCAAGGGATTCGAGGTGCGGGGTGTGGCCAATGGTACCGAGGCCCTGGAGGCGATTGCGGAGGAACCGCCGGACCTGGTCCTGCTCGACATCATGCTGCCCGAACTGGATGGTTTCGAGGTCTGTCGCCGCATCAAGGAGCAGGAAGCGACCCGCGGCATTCCGGTCATCATGCTGACGGCCAAGAAAAGCCGCGAGGACATGTCCCGGGGAGAAGAAGTCGGCGCCGACTGGTATATCACCAAGCCGTTCAAGTCGGCCATGGTCATTGAAACCATCCAGCGATTCCTGGCCCGATGAATCCGTCTCCTATTGTCCGGAAGGATAGCCTTGAAGAGACCGCGGAGGTGCGCAGAGAACTGCAACTCGCCTGCTTTCGGGTTGGGGTGCTGCACTACGGACTCGACATTATGCGGATCCGGGAGATTATCCGGCCGCTCAAGATTACCCCGATTCCCAAGTCGCCGACTTTTGTTGAAGGAGTGATCAATCTGCGTGGTGCGGTGATTCCGATTGTTGATCTGCGGCGGAGATTTGACCTGGACATTCCTGCCGATGATCGTCGAACGCGAATCATCATCTGCGCTCTCGGTGGGCGGGTGATCGGGCTGAAGGTTGACGAGGTCGCCGAGGTCCGGCGTTATGTTCGCCAGGACATCCAGCCGGCGCCCCATTTTATCAAGGGGCGGGATGCCGAGTTCTTTCTCGGGGTCTGCCGGAAGGACGATGATCTGGTGATGATTCTGGACCTTGACCGGGTCCTTTCTTCAGAAGAAAAGATCGACCTTGCGGACCTGCAGTCCGCTGTTACGGCAGAGAAAAACTGAGATCTGCCGGCAACCAGGGAGTTTGATGCTGTTCGATGATTGTTGATTGTCCCGCATGTTCGGCGCGTTTCCGGTTTGCCGCGGAACGTCATGCCGGGAAACGAATCCGCCTGCGCTGTTCACGCTGCAGGGAAGTCTTTGCCGTTGAGGTTGCCGCCGCTCTCCATGTTCTGGTGGCGCATAGTGACCCGTCCCTGTGCGTCACCGTCACGGATCTTCTCTCCGAGGTTGGGATTTCCAGCGAGATCTGTCATTCCGGCAATGATGCCCTGGCCGCGATGGCCCTGCGGCCCCCCGATGTCGCCCTGGTTGATGTCGCGTTGCCCGGACTTTATGCCTTCGAGATCGTCGACAAGGTTCGGGCCCTGCCCGGTCTGGACCGGGTCAAGGTGATCCTGCTCTCTTCGGTCTACAATAAGGCGGCCTACAAACGGAGTCCGACTTCACTCTACGGCGCCGACGACTACATCGAAAAACATCATATCCCTGATGACCTGGTCCGAAAAGTACTGCATCTCTCCTCCGGACGGCGGCCGGAACCGCCCGGTGGGTCGGAGCCGGAGTCTCAGCAGCAGGCCTGGGACGCGGTCAATGAACGACTGCAGCAGGCCGAAAACGAAGAGGTCAGACAGACACGGGGGTTCGATCTCGGACAGGCCCGACGGCTGGCCAGGATTGTTGCTTCCGATATCGCTCTCTATCATCAGGACAAGGTGGAGGAGGGAATCCGCAGCGGTCGTTTTTTCGACCTGATGGCCACGGAAATAAGGGAAGGAGAACGGCTCTTTATCGAACGTTTCGGTGATCGGAACGGGATCGGCAACCGGCTGTTGCGCGAGGCGTTTGAAGAATTGATCGCCAGCCGAAAGATTGGTGAACAGTAATGAGGGCAGGGGGATTTCATGGCTGAAGAACAACTGCTGATTGAAATGTGTTCGGCCGCCGGTGAGGAGGAGCGCCTGCAAGGTCTCAAGGGACTCGGGCGTTATGGCATTGAACGATTCCTGCCGCAACTCTACCGGGCGCTTGGTGATGAAAGCTGGAGGGTTCGCAAGGAGGCGACCGAACTTTTTCTCGCGCTTCCCCGCGCCGGAGAGCTCGCCGGAGATATCATCGAACTGCTGCACTCTCAGGATAATGCCGGGTTGCGCAATACCGCGGTCGATATTCTCGTCCGCCTTGGTCACTGCGCCATCCCCCGCCTGCTTGAAGAGTTGTCCTGTCCCGATCATGACGTGCGCAAATTCATTCTCGATATTTTTGGTGCAGTGAGGGCAGAAGAGGCCATGCCGGGAATGCTTGCGGCTCTGGCCGACAGCGACTCCAACGTTCGGGCCGCCGCCGCGGAAAACCTCGGTCGCATGCAGCTCCCCGAGGCTGTTCCGGCACTGCTGGAAGCCATGGCCGATGCCGACCTGATGTTGCGTTTTACCATCCTGGAAGCTCTGGCGCAGATCGGGGGGGAAGTTTCCGTTGAGGAACTGCTACCCTACCATGAAGAAAAACTTCTTCGCCAGGCGCTGTTTGACTGTCTCGGTCATGTCGGCAACGGTGACGCGCTGCCGGTTCTGATCGAGGGACTGACTGACAGTATGCGCAATGTGCGCGAAGCGGCCTGCCTGGCCATACAGCGTATCGCCCTGCGCCATCCCGAAATGGTGCAGCGGGTCATGACTCGGCGACGGGAGACCGGTTTTATCGATTCGCTCGGCGAACTGCTCACCAGTCGTCGTGTCGATGTCCGACGCGGCGCGGTCCACCTGCTCGGCTGGATCGGTCATGCCGAAACTGCTGAACGGTTGCTGCCCTTGTTGCGTGACGAGGACCTTTCACGGGAAGCGGCCGCGGCTCTGATTTCCATCGGCAGCGAATCGGCCTGTTCCCTGACCGGGTTGTGGCCCGGGGCTGACGCTCAGACACGTGCCTGCCTCGCCTATATCCTCGGCGAGGCTCGCTGTTGCGACTGTGAGGATCTGCTGCTTGCGGCTCTGCAGGATCCGTTTGCCGATCTGCAGCAGGCCGCCGCCCATGCCCTGGGACTGGTTGGTGGGGAGCGGAGCCCGCGGGCTTTGGCGGAGTGCCTGTCGAAGTGTGATCAGCAGGTGGCCGATACGCTGGTCCAGTCCCTGTCGAAGCTGGCCGCGCGCTTCCCGGAGCAGGTTCTGGCGGCCATCGGTCATCTGTTGGAAGCTGAGGCCGAAGCGGTTCGCGCCCAGGCCGTAAGCGTCCTCGGTGCCCTTGCTGACGATCGCGTTGATGCCCTTATCGGCATGGCGCTCAAGGATGTCGCCGCCGGTGTTCGCGCTGCCGCCGTCAGGGCCTGTGATGGCCGCACAGGTGAACGGCAGCGGCAGGCACTGCTGATTGCCCTGACTGACGAAGAGAGCGAAGTGCGCCGCCTGGCTGTCGAGGTGATTGGTGCCGGCGAAGGTGAAGAGGTCGTAGAGGCCCTGCAACTGGCCATGCAGGATGAGGACATGTGGGTTCGGGCCGCGGCGGTCCGCTCACTTGCCCGCCAGACCCCGGAAATCGCTGTTGTTCTGCTGGACCGGGCGTTGTCCGACAAGGTCGGGCTGGTGGTCATCGCGGCCCTGGAAGCCCTCGGGGAACTTGACCCCGACGCGGCCTGTTCACGACTGCTTGCCATCCTTGATCATCCCGATGAGGAGGTGGTCAACGCCGCCCTCAAGCAACTGGCCTGTTCCGGCCGTTCTGACTGGGTGGCTGAACGGGGGGAAGTCCTGCTCAATCATGGTAATTGGGAAGTGCGCCTGACGGCTTCGCGGACACTGGCCGAACTGGCTCCCGAAACAGCCCTTCGGCTGATGGAAAAAAGACTCCTGGTCGAAGAAGAAGATCTGGTTCGGCAACAATTCAGTGAATTGATCGACGCGCTGCGCGCCGCGCAAGGATAGTCCCGGATGTTCGTCTTTACTCCAGATATCCCGATGAGCCAGGAAGAATTCAGGCTGTTGCGGGACTATGTCTACCAGTATTGCGGACTGCACTTCTCCGAAGAGTCGAAATATATCTTGGAAAAACGGCTGGCCCGGCGTCTTCAGCATCATCGGCTGAAATCATTCAAGGATTATTATTACCTGTTGCGCTACAACAGCAGCAAGGATCAGGAACTGACCGAACTGATCAACCTGCTGACCACCAATGAAACCTATTTTTTTCGTGAAGATTTCCAGCTGAAAAGTTTCACCGAGGAGATCGTTCCTGAAATATGCCGTCGTAAAGAGCAGGAAGACAACCGTCGCCTGCGTATCTGGAGCGCCGGCTGTTCGACCGGGGAAGAACCCTACACGGTTGCCATGCTGCTGCTTGAAAAACCCGAGTTGCGCGACTGGCAGATCGACATCATCGGCACCGACATAAGCCAGCAGGTGCTGAAGGTCGCCCGGCGCGGACTCTACGGGGAAAATTCCTTTCGCAGCACTGAAGAGTCCTACCGGAGGAAATATTTTCGTTCGCAGGACGGCAAATGGTTGATCGATGACCGGGTGAAAAAACTGGTCACCATCAGTCACCTCAACCTGTTCGATGCCCCCAGGGTCAGCCTGCTGGGTAAAATGGATGTTATTTTCTGCCGCAATGTCATCATTTATTTTGACCTGGCCGCGAAAAGAAGAGTCATTGATACCTTTCACCGACGCCTGCAACCTCAGGGGTTTCTGCTGCTCGGCCATTCCGAATCACTGATGAATATTTCAACCGCGTTTGAATTGCGTCATCTGCGGCATGACATGGTCTACCAGAAACCTCTTGCCAGTCTTTCGGGGGCCGGCCTATGAGTGATCGGGTTGTCCGGGTTCTGGTGGTCGATGACTCAGCCTATAACCGGCGGACCATCATCCGGATGCTGGAAGAGATCCCCGGTATCCAGGTGTTGGGGTATGCCTGCAATGGTGAAGAAGGTCTGCGCAAGGTCTTTGATCTCAAGCCCGACCTGATCACTCTTGACCTGGAAATGCCGCGCATGGACGGATTTTCCTTCCTGCGCATCCTGATGCAGAATCGTCCCACGCCGGTCATCGTTGTTTCTTCACGCTCCGGCGACGAGGATGTTTTCAAGGCACTCGATTTCGGCGCGGTGGAGTTTGTCTCCAAGCCGAGCGCGCAAATTTCTCCTGAGCTGTTCAATATCCGTGATGACCTGTTGCGCAAGGTACGCGAGGTGGCCGGGGCCGATATGCGCAAGGTTCTGCAACGCAGCAAGGCGCGTCATAAAGATGTCAGACTGCCGGGCAGGACGCCTCCCAGGTTTTTTCCGAGCGGACTCACCCAGGTGGTGATCGGTGCCTCGACCGGGGGGCCGCCGGCTCTGCAGACCCTTTTTGCCGCTATCCGGTCACGGATCGAGATAGGGTTTGCCGTCTCCCAGCACATGCCCCCCGGTTTTACCAGGGCCTTTGCTGACCGTTTGAACAAAATCGGTTCACTTGAAATCAAGGAGGCGGAAAACGGCGACCTGATGAAGCCGGGACGGGTTCTTGTCGCCCCCGGCGGCAGGAACCTGACCTTTCGCCGGCGTGGTGGTGACGTGATTGCCCAGGTTGGCGAGCCTTCACCTGACCAGCGTTACACCCCTTCGGTGGATGCCATGTTTCAATCCGCCAGTGAAATTTTCGGCGACCAACTGCTGGCCGTGGTCCTGACCGGCATGGGCAATGACGGCGCACGCGGGGTCAGGCTGGTCAAGCAACGAGGCGGACAGGTTCTGGCCGAGGCGGAGGAGTCGAGTGTTGTTTTCGGTATGCCCAAGGAGGCGATTGCCGCGGGGGTGGTTGACAGGGTGGTTCCACTTGCCGAGCTCAGTCGTGAAATTCTGATACGCTGCGGTTATTGATTCAGGCTATATTCAGTGGATATTTTGTCGCCGGATTGCTAGAATACCAAAGATTTACTCATTTTCATTTGCTTTGAGGAGCAGGTATATGGCTGGCATTGAAGATCATCACGGGGGGGCAAACCGCGCTGAGGAATTTCTGCAGATCTTTAAGAAGGGTGCTGAATTCACCCAGGATCTGCTCAAGGAAAACGAACGACTGAGGTTCCAGATTCTCAAGCTCGAAGAAAAAGAGCGTCAGGAGCCGGGAGTTCCCAGTGATGACGCGACGGTGCGCAGGCTCCAGGAGAAAATCTCCACGCTTGAAGAAGAAAAGGCCCAGATCCTCGATCGTATCAGGGAGGTTGAGGAGGAAAATCTCGATTTCGCCAATCGTTATGTCGATATCGAAAACGAGAACAATATGCTGGCCAATCTCTACATCGCTTCCTACCAACTGCATTCGACCCTCGATTTCAACGAAGTTCTGCAGATCATCCTCGAAATCGTCATCAACCTGATCGGCGCCGAACAATTCGGTGTTATGCTGCTCGATGAGAAGACCAACTCGCTGCGCGCGGTCGGTTCCGAGGGGATTGAGCGGGATGAACTGCCGGTCATTGAACTCGGTGAAGGGGTTATCGGACAGATGGCCAAAACCGGAGAAAATTATTTTGTCGATGATCTGGAGCATTACCAGAAAGATCTGACCAATCCGATGGTCTGCATCCCGTTGAAAATCAAGGAACACGTTATCGGTGTCATTGTTATTTACTCGCTTCTGGAGCAGAAAAGCAGGTTTGCCGAAGTTGATTACGAATTGTTCACCCTGCTTGCCGGTCACGCCGCCACGGCCATCTTTTCGTCCAAGCTCTATTCCGAATCGGAACGAAAGTTGACGACGATTCAGGGCTTTATCGATCTGATGACCAAGTAGCGGCCTGGGAGGGAAAAATGTCAGCCTTTAAAGTACTGATAGTGGAAGATTCTCCAACCATGCGCCAGTTGATCGTCTTCGCTCTGAAGAGGATTCGCGGGTTGCAGATCAGTGAAGCCAATGATGGCGTTGACGGTCTGAAAAAACTTTCCGCCGAACGTTTTGACCTGATTTTCACTGACATCAACATGCCGATCATGGACGGCCTGAAGCTGGTCTCACTGGTGAGAAATGACCCCGGCTACAAGGATGTGCCGATTGTCATCATCACTACCGAGGGGGCCAACGAGGATCGTGAACGGGCCCTGGCTCTGGGTGCCAACGAATATATCACCAAGCCGATCCAGACGACCAAGATCATGGACGCCGCCCGGCGCTTGCTGCCGCTTACGGTTTGAGCCGGGATTGCGCCGTCGGGCTTGACAACCGGCCCGACTGTCGAGTTAAATAGCCGAAATCCCCGGCGGGCAGCAAGCACCGCCGGTTTGCAAGGAGGACCAATTGGCCAAAGAAGAAGCCATCGAAGTTGAAGGGGAAGTTGTTGAACCGCTTCCCAATGCCATGTTTCGGGTCAAACTCGAAAACGGTCATGTCGTTCTGGCCCATATTTCCGGAAAAATGCGCAAATATTATATCCGCATTCTTCCCGGGGACCGGGTCACGGTTGAACTTTCCCCCTACGACCTCACCCGTGGACGGATAACCTACCGGGAAAAATAATCCGTGGCCTGTACCGGGCTCCGGGTTCGTTATGGACATCATGCCGGGTGGTGAAATCGCCCGGCTGAAGCGGAAAAGCCGGCTTGTGCCGGTTTTCCTTTTTACGGCGACCGTGGCGGCCGGAAAATCCAGGGCTGCGGACGTGTCCTGGGCAACACGGGTGATAAGTCAGGATCAATTCAGGAGGACGTATGCAAGAGCGCTATGATGCCGGCGCCATTGAACAGAAGTGGCAGGCCCATTGGGAGAAAACTGGAGCCTTCAAGGCGGAGGTAGATCCGTCTCGACCAAAGTACTACCTGCTTGAAATGTTTCCCTATCCTTCCGGTCGTATTCATATGGGGCATGTCCGCAACTATTCCATCGGTGACGTGGTCGCTCGTTTCAAGGCCCTGCAGGGTTTCAACGTGCTGCACCCGATGGGTTGGGATGCCTTCGGCATGCCGGCGGAAAATGCCGCCATTCAGCATGGCACCCATCCGGCCAAGTGGACCTATGAAAATATCGACAACATGCGTTCCCAGCTCAGGAAAATGGGGCTGTCGTATGACTGGAGCCGGGAATTCGCAACCTGCAATGAGGAGTATTATCGCTGGGAACAGCTGATTTTCCTGCGCATGCTGGAGCGTGGACTGGCCTACAAGAAGAGTTCGACCGTTAACTGGTGTCCCACCTGCCGGACCGTGTTGGCCAATGAACAGGTCGAGGATGATTGTTGCTGGCGTTGCGACTCGGAGGTCGAGGGAAAAGAGCTGGAACAGTGGTTCTTCAAGATCACCGATTATGCCCAGGAACTGCTGGACGAAATCGACAACCTCAAAGGGTGGCCCGATTCGGTTCTGACCATGCAGCGCAACTGGATCGGGCGCAGTGTCGGTTGTGAAATCAATTTCCCCCTTGAGGGGAGTGAAAAATCGATTCGCGTCTTTACCACCCGCCAGGATACCCTCTACGGCGCCACTTTCATGAGCCTTGCTCCCGAACACCCGATGGTGGCGGAGCTGGTGACCGAAGAGCATGAACAGGAGGTTGCCGCCTTCATCGCCAAGGTGCGTAAACAGGATAAAAACAAGCGTACCGCCGACGATTACGAAAAAGAGGGCGTCTTTACCGGCAGTTACTGTGTCAATCCGGTCAGCGGCCGCCGGATGCCGGTTTTCCTGGCCAATTTCGTATTGATGGACTACGGCACCGGAGCGGTGATGGCGGTGCCGACTCATGACCAGCGTGATTTCGAGTTTGCCCGCAAGTACGATCTGCCGCTGGTGGTCGTGATCCAGCCGGAGGGTGATGCGCTCGTTCCGGAACAGATGGAAGCAGCCTGGACCGGATCCGGTCGGCTGGTCAATTCTGAGCGATTCGACGGTCTGGACAACGAGGCGGCCAAGGAACAGATTGCCGATTATCTGACCGCCGAAGGGATCGGCAGGGCGACGGTGAATTTCCGGTTGCGCGACTGGGGTGTCTCCCGCCAGCGCTACTGGGGGACCCCGATCCCGATCATCTACTGTGACGATTGCGGTACGGTACCGGTTCCGGAAAAGGATCTGCCGGTTGTTCTGCCGCAGGATGTGGAATTGACCGGGGAGGGCGGCAGTCCACTCGCCCGGACCGAATCCTTCATCACTGTACCCTGCCCGCAATGCGGCAAAACCGCCCGACGGGAGACCGACACTTTCGATACCTTTGTCGAGTCTTCCTGGTATTTTGCCCGTTACGCGTCCCCGCGGGAGCAGGACGCTCCTCTTGATAAGGAGCAGGTCAAGTACTGGCTGCCGGTTGATCAGTATATCGGCGGGGTCGAGCATGCCGTCATGCACCTGCTCTATGCCCGTTTCTTCACCAAAATTCTCCGTGACCTGGAATTTGTCGAGGATGGTTTCAATGAGCCGTTCACCAACCTGCTGACTCAGGGAATGGTCTGCATGGAGACCCGTTCGTGTCCCGAGCACGGCTGGCTCTACCCCGAGCAGGTCGCAGACGGCAAGTGCAGCCAGTGTGGTCAGCCGGCGGCGGTTGGACGCACCGAGAAGATGAGCAAGTCGAAGATGAATGTCGTCGACCCCGACCATCTGATTGCCCGCTACGGAGCCGATACCGCGCGACTGTTTTCACTTTTTGCCGCGCCCCCGGAAAAAGACCTGGAGTGGAATGAGCAGGGGGTTGAGGGCTGCTACCGGTTCCTCAACCGGGTCTGGCGGGCGGTCTTTGATCATGTCGAGCTGCTGCGGCAGGCCGGCGAACCCGAGGATCTGCCCGGAGCGCCGCGAGACCTTCGTCGACAGACCCACCGCACCATCAGGAAGGTGACCGAGGATGTCGACGGCCGCTTCCACTTCAATACCGCCATCGCCGCGATCATGGAACTGGTCAATGCCATCTACGCCTTCAAGCAAGCGCAACAGGCTCCGGGTGTCATGAAGGAAGCCCTGGAAACGGTGGTCCGCCTGCTCAACCCCTTCGTTCCGCATATCGCCGCCGAACTCTGGTCCTGTCTCGGCCATGACGAGGAGCTCAACTCCCTCGGTTGGCCGGTATGGGATGACGCGGCGCTGGTCGAGGAGCAGAAGCAGATTGTCGTTCAGGTCAACGGCAAGGTGCGCGGCAAGGTGCTGGTGGCCGCGGACGCTGACCAGGCCAGTATGGAACAGGCGGCCCTTAATGAAGATAACGTGGCCCGTTTCCTGGAAGGAAAGACGGTGCGCAAGGTGGTTGTTGTCCCGGGACGGCTGGTCAACGTGGTGGCGAATTGAAGTTCGTTCCGGTCAGAGCATTATTGCTGGGGGCGCTGCTGCTCTGTCTGCTGGCCGCCGGATGCGGATACCGGTTTCGCGGCCAGGGCAACAGTCTGCCCGGCGGGGTCCATTCGGTTTATATCGAGATGTTTGTCAACCGGACCACCGAGCCGTTTCTTGAAAATCGTCTGACCAACGCCGTAACCCGTCGTTTTGCCCGCAAGAGAGAGGTCGAGGTCGCCGCCCGCCGTACCGGGGCGGAGGCCATTCTTTCGGGGGAGATCACCGCATACGAGACCGAGCCGATTTCCTACGATCGTAACGACAAAGTTACCGAATATCGTTCCATTATGACCGTTGCCGTGGTTCTGAGTCGCCTCGACAGCGGGAAGACGCTATGGAAAGGGACCCTCACCTGGTCGGAAGAGTACCTGGCCGATGCCGACAAGTCGGTTCAGGATGACCGCGAGCTGGCGGCTGAGGTTCAGATCAGTGATCGATTGTCGGACGAGATTCTGGCCCACCTGCTGGAAAACTTCTAAGGTTGTCCGCGATGAAAACCGCTGAATTGCGCCAGGCACTGGAAAAGGGGGCCTGCCCGCCGTTGATCTGCCTGTTCGGTGAGGAAACCTTTCACCGTGACCAGATGCTGCAGATGATCATCGACCGGGTTGTTCCCGAAGACGCGAGGGATTTCAACCTGGCGGTTTTCCAGGGGAAGGAAGCCTCTGGACAGGCCATGCTTGAGCAGTTGCAGACTCTGCCGGTTTTTTCCCCCCGCCGCCTGGTACTGGTCAAGGATTTTTCAGCGGTGCCGGCCGCCGAAAGTGAAAAACTCCTTGATTATCTCGCCGCGCCACTCTCAGAAACAATTCTGGTGCTGGTAGCGGACAAGATTGACCGTCGCCGCAAGTTCTTTCAGGTTTTCGGCAAGAAGGGCGCCCTGATCGAGTTCAAACCCCTCTACCCGAACCAGATTCCCGCCTTTGTTGAGCAGCAGGTCCGGTCTGCCGGTAAACGCATGACCGAAGACGCGATGGCTTTTTTCTGCCGCCGGGTCGGAACCAACCTGCAGGAAATTCACGGTGAGTTGGAAAAACTCTGCAGTTATCTCGGAGACCGCAACCTGATCGATGTCAATGATGTCCGCGCGGTGGTTTCCGATATCCGGGCCGACAGTGTCTTCGACCTGACCAATGCCCTGGGCAAAAAACAGACCAGTGAAGCTCTGCGTCTGCTCGGCAGGTTGCTGGCGGATGGTATGGCTCCGGTGCTGGTACTCAGCATGATGGTGCGCCACTTCCGCCAGTTGTGGAAGACCAGTGAATTGCTGGCGCAGGGGGGAGGGCGCAAGGACATTGCCCGCGGGGTTGGAGTGAATCCCTATTTTGTTGACGGGCTGATCAGCCAGTCGCGGCAATTTCAGAGTACTCAGTTCGCAGCCTGGTTTGAGCTTTTTCTCGAGGCTGATCTGAAGCTCAAATCGAGCGGCGGCAATCCTCGGGCGATTCTGGAAGCGCTGGTGATGGACCTGGCCACCTGAGCCCGGTAGGAACAAGCCGATTCAGAAGGACGAAAAAAGGCCCCGGAGACGGGGCCTTTTCAATTCTGGTCAACTGTTTGCGCCTCAGGACGCCGACAGGGCGTTGACCAGCCGGGTCAGGCGGGAGATCTTGCGGCTGGCGGTCGCCTTATGGATGACGCCCTTGGTGGCCGCCTTGTCAATATAGGGAACGGCTTTGGCCAGGCTGACCTGCGCCGCCTCCGGGTCGGCCGCCGCGACGGCGGTACGGACCTGCTTGACAAGGGTGCGCATGGTGGAACGGATATGGGTGTTGCGGGCATTGCGGATCTGATTCTGGCGGTTGCGCTTCAGCGCGGACTTGTGATTAGCCAATTGGGCCTCCTATGACAAGCATTGTTTTCTTCAGTGGCCGTTTTATATCACCGGCACCCCCCTTCGTCAAGATAAAAACCGTCAAATGTTAAATAGAAAATGCCACAAAAACAGCTGGTTGCATTGCGAATGCCGAGGATTAATAAAAAATAATCCCTTTATCTGATGGTCCTCTTGTCCTGTCTGGCAATATCACGCCGGAGGAAGTCGTTGCCAGCGCAAAATCCCTGTGTTAATCCTTGCGCCATGACCGATCGCCAACAAATCGCCCGCTCCACCGGTATCCTCGGCGCGGCCACCGGACTCAGCCGTATCGGCGGACTGGTCCGTGATGTGGTTGTCGCCGGTCTCTTCGGAGCCGGTTTCGCCACCGACGCCTTTTTCATGGCTTTCACCATCCCCAACCTGCTGCGCCGGTTCTTTGCCGAAGGGTCTCTGACCGCTGCCTTCGTCCCCACTTACAGCGAGGTCTATCACCTGCAGGGGGAAGACGAGGCCCGCAGGGTGGCCAATATCTGCTGGACCCTGCTGACCCTGGTCATGGCGGTGGTTGTCGCGGCGGGGATTTTCGCCTCTCCCTGGCTGGTCGGTGCCATCGGTCACGGGTTTGCCGCCACACCGGGTAAGCTGGCCCTGACCGATATGCTCAATCGCTTGATGTTTCCCTACATTTTTTTTGTCAGCCTGTTGGCGCTGGCAACCGGCATTCTCAACGTCCGCGGTCACTTTTTCCTGCCGGCGGTTTCGCCGCTGGTGCTTAACCTTTCGATGATTACCAGCGGGCTGCTTTTTTCCGGCTGGTGTGATCCGCCGATTCTGTCACTGGCATTTGGGGTTATTCTCGGTGGGCTGCTGCAGTTGTTGATGCAGATTCCCGTTCTGCGCCATCATCGCCAGCTGCCGAAACCCAATTTCCATTTTTTCGATCCGGCGGTCAGGAAAATCACCCGGTTGATGATTCCAGGCCTGTTCGGTGTCGCAATCTACCAGGTCAACGTCATTGTCACCCGTCTTCTGGCCTCGTTTCTCCCCGAGGGGAGCGTTAGTTATCTTTATTACGGACAGCGGTTGTTCGAGTTTCCGCAAGGAATTTTTATTGTTTCACTGGCCCAGGCGGTACTGCCGACATTGAGCCGCCAGGCGGCGGAAAATGATCGACCGGCTCTGGCCGAGTCGGTCCGTTTTGCCCTGATGTTGATGCTGATTGGTATCCTGCCGGCAACCGTCGGTCTGATTCTCTGCGCCGAACCGGTCTACAGTCTTTTTTTCATGCGTGGTCAGTTCGGCAGCAACGCCGTCCATCAATCGGCCCTGGCCCTGGCGGCCTACGCGCCGGGGCTGCTCTGCGTCGGTTTCAGCCGGGTGCTGGCTCCGACCTTTTACGCGCTCAAGGACACCCGGACCCCGGTACTGATTTCCTTCTGGACCTTGCTGGTCAACGTCGGACTCGGATTGCTGCTGATGGGGCCCATGCGCCATGTCGGGCTGGCGTTGGCCCTGTCCGTCGCCTCGCTGTTCAATGCCCTGCTGCTGGGGGTCGTGTTGTTGCGGCGGCTGCCTGAACTGAACCTCCGACCGATGTTGCCGGCACTGATGAAACTGATTGTCCCGGTCCTGGTGATGGGGCTGGCCGTCTGGAGCATTCTCGGCAGTATTAACTGGCTGCAGCCGGGCAACCTGGTTCCCAGGGGGGGGGTCCTCACGCTGGCAGTGACGGTCGGTCTGTTTCTCTATGGCGGTGGTTGTCTGCTGTTTAAAGTGGAGGGGGCCGACCGGGTCGGGGAGATCATCCGGAGGAAGTTGTTCAGGGGGAAGGGGTGAAGCCCGCCCTGTTGCCGGGATGTCGCCGCAGGTTGAAAGCCGGGAGGCTGCAGCGGCGGTCGGGCTCCTCGGAAAACGCTTCCTGCTCGGATTTAACCAGCGGTCATCCCCAACTGCCGTAACGCCTCGTAGGCGACGATTCCGGCTGCCGTTGAAAGATTCAGGCTGCGGACGCTTTCGGTGAAGATCGGGATGCGGATCGCCTGCCCTCCGGCTTCAGCCAGTATGGTCTCCGGAAGTCCTTTGGTCTCCTTGCCGAAAACCAGAAAATCCCCTTTTTGATAGTCGACACGCGTGTAGCTTTTTCTGGCCTTCTTCGAGGCATACCAGAAGCGGGCTTGTGGATAGGCGGCACGCAGCGACGGGAAATTCTCCCAGCGTCGCAGTTGTACCGCCGGCCAGTAATCGAGCCCGGCCCGTTTCAGGTGGCGGTCGTCGAGGGAAAAACCGAGTCTGCCGACCAGGTGCAGGTGGATGCCGGTAGCGGCACAGAGGCGGGCGATGTTGCCGGTGTTCGGCGGAATCTCCGGCTCGATCAGGACGATGTGGAGAGGCGGCTGTTTCATGGTGCGGGACTATAGCACAAAGTCGAACAGGCCGGGAGGTGAACCTGAATCAATGACTTGTGCTATCCGTCGACAAGGAACTCACTGATTCGGGGTGAAGAAAAAGGGGGCCCGTTCGGGCCCCCTTGGATTGCAGTGTCGCGGGAGTTAATCGTTCCCGCCGTTCCAGCTCTCGGAACCATGACATTGGATGCTCGAACATTTGCCGTTCGCGTAGCTGCCGACCCGGGTTGATCCCCCGCCGATGGTGCCGGCCGGACTGGTTTCAAAGGCCGGAGTGGTCAGGTCGCCGAAGTGGTTGTCCATCTTGGCGGTGTTGTGGCAGACGGTACAGGCAAAGCCTTCCCGGATGTGCTTGGAATGTTTTCCGGAATTGTAGCTGTTGTACTCGCCGGTGCCGGAGGCATGGCAGCTGGTGCACTGGCTGTTGACGGCGATCGAGCCGCTCCACCAGTCGGGCGTGGTCTTGCCGCCGTGACAGCTGATGTTGCTGCACTGACCGTTCTGGTTGTCGGTCGCCGTGGCGTTTTTCGAATCGTAAGCGGCCGGGAAGCCGAGGTCCACCTGGCCGTTATGGTCGTGACCGGTGTGGCAGACCGAGCAATCGGTGCCGACGCCCGGCAGGGTCTTGTGAGCGGCATGGGCACCGGCGGTGTTGGGTGCCACGGTACCGTTTGGCGGCTGGCCGTGGCAGGCCGTGCAGTCACTGTAGTCGGGGCCGCCGCCACCGGCATTGCCGGCCGGCAGGGCGTCGGCGATCGCCTGGACCTCGGTGGCGGTGAGGGTGGCGAGGAAGCCCATGCCGCCGGTGTTGCCGTCGATGGCATTCTGAATGTCGGTGGCGGTGCGGCCCGGTTTGCTGGTGCTGGCCAGGCTGCCGTGACACCCGGCGCAGTTGCTGCCGTAAAGGGCGGCGCCGTCAACCGGCCCCGGGGCCGGTGCCGGAGGAGCGGGCAGGGCGTCGGCGATCGCCTGGACCTCAGTGGCGGTGAGGGTGGCGAGGAAGCCCATGCCGCCGGTGTTGCCGTCGATGGCATTCTGAATGTCGGTGGCGGTGCGGCCCGGTTTGCTGGTGCCGGCCAGGCTGCCGTGACACCCGGCGCAGTTGCTGCCGTAAAGGGCGGCGCCGTCAACCGGTCCCGGGGTCGGTGCCGGGGGAGCGGGCAGGGCGTCGGCGATCGCCTGGATCTCCGCGGCGGTCAGATTGCTGAGATAGCCCATGCCACCGCGATTAGCGTCGATGGCTCCCTGGATGTCAGCCGCGGTGCGGCCCGGTTTGCTGGTATTGGCCAGATTGCCGTGGCAGCCGGCGCATTCGTTGTTGTAAAGGGCGATGCCGTCGGGCGGCAGGGTCGGGTCAAGCGGGGGCGCAGCCGGCAGAGCATCGGCAATCGCCTGCACTTCCTGCATCGTCAGGTTGCTGAGATAGCCCATGCCGCCGGTATTGCTGTCGATGGCGGCCTGGATCTGGGTCGAGGTACGGCCCGGTTTGACGGTGTTGGCAAGGTCGCCGTGACATCCGGCGCAATTGGCACCATAGAGAGCCGTGCCGTCAGCAGGCATGGATCCACCATTATTGCCGCCGCCATCGCCGCCGCTGCTGTTGCCGGTCAGCGCGTCGGCGATGGACTGCACCTCGTTCGCGGTGAGGCTGCTGAGAAAATTCATGCCACCGGTGTTGTTATCGATGGCCGCCTGGATGGCCGCCGCGCCGCGGCCGGCTTTGCTGCTGGTGCTGAGGCCGCCGTGACATCCGGCGCAATTGTTCGCATAGAGAGTTGATCCGTCGGCAGGCATGTTTCCGCCATTATTGCCGCTGCCGTTACCCGGGGGCATGGCGCCGCCGGGGTTGTCGAGATAACCGGTCAGTGCGGTCAGTTCGTCGGCGGTCAGATGGCGGTTGTTGTGTCCACCGCTGATCTTGGCCTGGGCTTTGGTTCCCTTGCCGGTCAAATCCATGGTGCCGCCGTTGCCGATGTTATGACACATGGAACAGTTGTCGGTGAACACGGTCCGGCCGTCAACGGGCGGCATATTGCTGTTGGCATTCTGCCGTTTCTGCACGTAATTGCGAACGACCTGCTGCAGTTGATCCTTCATCAGGTTCAGGTCGGAGGTGAACTGAGCGCGGTCGAAATGTCCGCCGTTGCCCTGCATGTGGGAGCGGGTTTTCTGCACCAGGTTCTGGACCTGGTCAACAGTGGAATGGATCAGGTCGTTCAAATGGAGGGGTTCGGTGAGGGTC
Organism: Geothermobacter hydrogeniphilus; assembly: GCF_002898515.1. Classification (GTDB taxonomy): domain Bacteria; phylum Desulfobacterota; class Desulfuromonadia; order Desulfuromonadales; family Geothermobacteraceae; genus Geothermobacter_A. The sequence goes on from NZ_PPFX01000019.1 coordinate 65,559, forward strand.
GGGTCCGTCGCCAGTTGAGCGGCGAGACTGGTGAACTCACCACTGTTCAGCATCCCTTTTACCGCCTGACCCATGTCCTGGAGGACTTCAAAATTGGCGGCCGAATTGGCTTCAGCCGGACCCATGTCAAAGTTTCCGGTCGCGACCATGAAGGCGTTGAGGGCCATGTTGGCGCGCAGCTTTTCCAGCCTGCTGTCGGGAACCTGGCCTTTGACGTTGTCCAGACCCAGCATCGGGTTGCTGTAGATCTGGTTTTTATCAACCTGGAAGCCGGCATCGGTCAGCAGTTTGGCGACCTCGGTTTCATTCATGCCGTTGGCGACCAGGGTGGTCATCGGGCTGACAACAATCTGTCCGACATCTTCAGGCAGAACCTTGCGTTTCAGCATCCCCTCGAAGGGGGCACTGCCGTGGGTGCCGCGCTGGCTGATTTTCAGCCGCACCGTTGAACCCGGGGTCAGCGCTTTGGGAAAATTGAATTGTCCCTGGTCGTCGGAGGGCGTGGATGCCGGTTGGAGAATCCTGCCGTCAGCCGAAATTTCTTCGAAGACGGCGCCGACGATATAGGGATCGACGGCGATACCGCTGGTGACGCCGCTGGTAACCGGCGTGCTGCTGGTGGCAGATGATCCGCCATCACTGCCGCAGGCGGCGAGGATGAGGGCGGCCAATGCTGCCAGAATGAGAGTTGCCAATCGTCTTGACATGATCAAAAAGCTCCTTTCAGGATACTTGCTGGCGGACAGATCAAAGTCTGTCCGGATGAAGTTCAGGCACAATGACAATGGTGCATTGAAAATCCTTTGTCTTTACCAGGGTGATGAAAAAGTCAGGCTCCCCAGGCTGAGCAAAAATGTCCAGATGTAAGGCGTCCGCACTCCTGCGGCATAAGGCGTACCGGAAGGTACGTCGTTGACGCGGGGGAAGGACAACGCAGCAGATGGGCGTTTTTCATCAGCCTGTTAGAGCAAGGATCCGGCCCGAAAATGAGCATTATCGTGTTTCGTGCGGGCAAACGCAGACGATTGCTTTCAGATCAACTTTGGCTGACTGTGCGCATTGACAGGCAAATTGTCGCGGTTCGCGCAGAGGAAGGTTTTATGGTTTTGATCCATGACCGGATCTGTTATGAATTTCAGGGTGTTGGCGGGACAAGGCGGAAAAGGTGGCAGTCAGGAGCAGCAGACGGGTGAACAGGAAGGTTTGATGAACAGCGGCCGGGTGAACAGGTGAACGAGGAAAGTCTTCAAATAATAACGTTTTTTGGCGATGAGTGTGTCGGCGGAATGACGGTTGTCTGTCGCCTGGAAGAAGAAGGAAAGAAATCGGGGGTGGCGCCTGGCGGAACCACCCCCGCGAATGTCAGGACTGGCTGGCCTTGAGCGCCTGGTCGAGATCTGACAGGATGTCGTCGATATCCTCGATGCCGACCGAAACGCGGACGAAATCCGCAGTCACGCCGGCCGCTTCCTGCTCCTCGGCTGAAAGCTGCTGGTGGGTGGTGGTCGCCGGGTGAATAACCAGGGTCTTGGCGTCTCCGATGTTGGCCAGGTGGCTGGCGAGCTTGACATTGTCGATGAATTTCGCTCCGGCTTCGGCGCCTCCCCTGATCCCGAACCCGAGGATCGCTCCCTGTCCTTTCGGCAGGTACTTGCGGGCGCGGTCATAATCAGGATGGCTTTCCAGCCCCGGGTAGTTGACCCAGGAAACACAGGGATGGCCATCGAGGAATTTCGCCACTGCCAGGGCGTTTTCGCAATGGCGCGGCATCCGTACATGCAGGGTTTCCAGCCCCTGAAGGAATTGGAAAGCGTTGAACGGCGACAGGCAGGGCCCCATGTCGCGCAGCAGGGTGAGGCGCATCTTGAGGATGTAGGCGAGTTCCCCGAGCGCCTCGTGGTAGACCAGACCATGATAGCTGGGGTCCGGAGTGGTGTATTCGGGGAACCGGCCGCTCGACCAGTCGAATTTTCCGCTGTCGACCACCGCGCCGCCGATGCTGGTGCCGTGTCCGCCGATGAACTTGGTCAGCGAATAGCAGACGATGTCGGCACCGTGTTCGATGGGACGGAACAGGATCGGGGTGGCGACGGTATTGTCGACGATGAACGGCAGGCCGTTGTCGTGGGCGATTGCGGCCAGGGTTTCGAAGTCATCGACATTGTTTTTCGGGTTGCCGATGGTCTCGGTATAGATCGCCCTGGTGTTGTCGTCGATGGCCGCGGCGACTGCCTGCGGATCCGAGGTGTCGACGAATTTAACCTTGATTCCCATGCGGGCGAAGGTATGGTGAAAGAGATTGTAGGTGCCGCCGTAGAGGTAGCTGCTGGCGACGATGTTGTCACCGGCTTTGGCGAGGTTGAGAATCGCCAGGGTGACGGCGGCCGAGCCGGAGGCCAGGGCCAGGGCGCCGACCCCGCCGTCCATCTCCGCCAGGCGTTTTTCCAGCACGTCGCTGGTCGGGTTCATCAGGCGGGTGTAGATATTTCCCATCTCCTTGAGGCCGAACAGGTTGGCGGCGTGCTCCGAGGAATTGAAGGTGTAGGACGAGGTCTGGTAGATCGGGACCGCCCGGGCATTGGTGGTCGGGTCCGTGACTTGCCCCGCGTGCAGGGCCTTGGTGCCGAGTCGGTAGCTGGTTTCTTCTGACATGGTCTCTGCTCCCTTGGAAATATCCTGAATATGAAATCGATTATGGGAAGAAAAACAAAATAAAGTAAAAAAGTCAAGAAGGTTGAAAGCTAAAACACATGGAACAGTTGTAGAATTCTGCGGCGTTCAGCCCATGAGTTGACAGCATAGCACCATCGGAGCCGATGCCAACAGTGAAAGGATCGGCCACGGTCTCCAGGTAACCCGCCGGCTTCGGTTTGTGCCGTTTGCCGGTCATGGATTCATTGCTTCCGGGAAGGTTGTTATTTGTGAATATCCTGCTGTTTGAAAAAACGATCGCTGAACTCAAGCCTCTGCTTGTCGGGGCCCGGGTTGCCAAGATCCATCAGCCGATCGCCGATACCCTGGTGCTGCGGCTGTGGACCGGCGAGGAGAACCTGCGCCTGTTGATCAGTGTCGGGTCCCTGGCCCGCATTCACCTGACTGAAAAGACCTATCCCAATCCCTACACTCCGCCTCGTTTCTGCCAGTTGCTGCGGGCCCGTCTGAGAAGGATCGATGCGCTCTCCCGGGTCGGCGGGGACCGGATTGCCTTTCTGGATGTCACCGGTCCGGACGGGTCGCTGCGTCTTTATATTGAACTCTTCGGCTCTCCCGGCAATCTGTTGCTGGTCGATGGCGACGGAATCATTATCGACGCCCTGGTGCGCAAAAAGAGCGATCGGAACGGGCGCTGTCTGCAGCCGGGGGAACGTTACCGTTTGCCGGAACCTCCTGATCGTGTACCGGCCCGGTCTCTTCCCGAGGCACTCGGGTCGCTGGAATCTGTTTCCGGTCGGGCTCTCTGGCTGCGACTCGATGAATATTTTTATCCCTTGCAGTTTCAGGCCGGCCAACTCGGCGATCGTGGTGAATTGCAGCGGGCCGTTGCCCGTGAGCGGAAGCGGCTCACTAAACGCCTCGCCAATATCGCCCGGGAAGAGGCTGACAAGAACTCCTTTGCCGAGCGCCGCCGGCTCGGGGAACTGCTGCTCGCCAACCTGCACCGGGTTCGCAAGGGGATGGATTCGGTGCGGGTGATTGACTACAGTGACGATCCCCCGGTTGAGGTGGAGATTGACCTCGACCCGCGTCTGAGTCCCCAGGAGAACGCCCAGGCGTTGTTCAGGCGTTACAAGAAAGAGAAGCGTGGCATTGATCATGTCCGGCGTCGCCGGGAAGAGACCGAACAGCAGCGGGCCTGGCTCGAACAGGTCCAGCTGGCTCTTGATGAAGCCGTCGTGCCCGATGACCTGCGGGAGATCGCCGAAGAATTGCGGCAGGCCGGCCTCTACCGCCCGGCCCGGCATGAACCGGCGACCCGTCGTCGCCTGAGCGGCGTACCCACCCTGCGGCGGGTGGTCAGTCCGGGCGGGTATCCGATTCTCTGGGGCCGGAACAACCGCGCCAACGACTATCTCACCACCCGCGTTGCCGCGGCTCACGATTACTGGTTTCATGCCCTGGGCGTTCCCGGTTGCCACCTGTTGCTGAAGCGCGACAGCCCGCAGGTTGAGGTGGCCGACGACGACCTGCGGCATGCCGCCCGTATCGCTGCCGGTTATTCCCGCGCAAAGGGGGAAGGGAAGGTGGAGGTGATCTGCTGCCTGGCGGCGGATGTCTGCAAGGTCAAGGGAGCCCACCCGGGGCAGGTCCGCCTGCGCCGGTTTGAAACTCTGACGGTGCAGCCTTTGCGGCTGGACCCGGAATGAAAAATTCAGATTGCGCGGAAAAAATTTGTTGCATTGCCCCGGCGCGTTTGTTATAAATTGCCTCGCTTCACGCCGAAGTGGTGGAATTGGTAGACACGCTAGGTTCAGGGTCTAGTGTCCGTAGGGACGTGGGAGTTCGAGTCTCCCCTTCGGCACCAGAAAAAGTCAAAGCCCGGTCACGCAAGTGGCCGGGCTTTTATCATATACCGTTATCCCGTTCGGGAAAATTTCCTTGCTAAAAGCCCGTAAACCAGATAGAATTTTCCCGATCGGTAAAAATAGCCCCAAAAACAAGAAGTGAACAACATTATCCCGTTCGGGTGCGGGAAAGTTTTCTTGCTGAAAGTCTATAAAACAGGTAAATTTTCCCGATCGGTAAAAAGCCTCGCAAAGAGCAGAATTTCTAAAGAGGTGAATTATGCTTGCCGCAAAACTAAATGTCACACCCGTAAGGGACACCTTTGAGATCGGAAGCATTCTCAGGAAAAAGAGAAAGTCACAGGGGCTGACTCTGGAACAGGTCGCACAGCATTGCGGGCTGAGTATCAGGTTTATCTCGGAAGTCGAGCGGGGCAAGCCTACGGCGGAATTCGGAAAAGTCCTTTTCCTGCTCAACGCCGTTGGTGTGGATCTGTATGTCAGCACCAGGGACTGAAGGCTCACCAGATGGTTGACAAGCTCATCGCCTACAAAGACAACCAGAGAACAGGAACCCTCTCCAGGGATGGAGATTCCTATTCTTTTTGCTACGACTCCGAATGGCTTGAGCAGGCGGCGCCGACCCCTCTCTCGATCTCGCTTCCATTACAGGACAAACCGTTCACAACAGAGCAAACCAGACCGTTTTTTTCAAACCTGTTGCCGGAAGGCCAATTCAGGGACCATATCGCAAACAAGCACAGAATCTCACCGGAAGATGATTTCGCGCTGCTCGCCGCGCTGGCAGGCGATTGTGCCGGTGCCATTGCGCTTTACCCGGAAGACGCTCCCCCTCCCTCCCCGGAAAATCAACACCAATACCGCCCCCTCAGCAAGGAAGACGAAAAGAAACTCTTCGAAGAAGCGTTCATTATGGACCTGTCCTTTTTAGGTCCTGAAGAAAACCCCCGGCTCTCTCTCGCGGGAATGCAGGACAAGTTGCCGGTCATGGTCAAGGATGGAGACATCTACCTGCCGATGGATGGCGCGCCAAGCACACACATCTTGAAACCACAGCATTTCAAATGGAAATCGCTGGTAGAGAATGAAGCTTTCTGCATGTCTCTTGCCAGGGAAATGGGTCTCGATGTCCCTGAATCCTTCATCTTTAAAGGGGACGACATTGCCTACATTATAGAAAGGTACGACAGGGCAGTTGACAGCAACGGAATTGTCAGAAGAATTCACCAGGAAGATTTTTGCCAGGCCCTTGGATTTTCATATAGGAAAAAATATGAAGAAAACGGTGGCCCCGGTCACAAAGAATGCTTCAGGCTGGTGAGGGAATTCAAGAACCCGCTTAAAGACAGGATCAGGTTGATAGATCTGACGATATTCAATCTGTTGATAAGCAACTATGACTGTCACGCAAAAAACATTTCACTTATTTATGAACATGGTGCGGCTCCATCACTGGCGCCTTGTTACGATCTTGTATGTGTTGGGGTCTACAATCTTGAGAGCCGCTTGGCCATGAGTATTGGTGGGGTTTTCGACCCCAAAGATCTCACCCTTGAAAGCTGGGAAAGGTTTGCTGAGGATATTGGCGAAGGCTCTTCAAAGCCGGTGATAAAAGCTCTTGAAAAGATGGCCGGCAACATTCCAGAAACGGCACAAAATGTTGCAAAAAATATGATTAAAAAATACGGTGACAATGTCATATACAAGCAAATTGTCGACAAAATTATCAATAGATCAGAGATTACTTTAAGGCAAATCAAAAGCTAGATAGTCGTCCCTGAAAAATTCGAAATCGGCGCTCCAGCAGACGTAAGGCCGGCATCCCGGATT
>NZ_PPFX01000001.1 GCF_002898515.1 Geothermobacter hydrogeniphilus
GAAAAGCCTACGGGTTTCGAACCCTCAAATGCCTGCAAATCGCCCTATATCACGAGCTTGGCAAGTTGCCGGAACCTGATTATCTCCACAGATTCTGCTGACGAGCCAAATATTTTTAAGATCGCTGAAATTAAAGTGACCCGACTCCGGCGCCGACAAAGTCCGTCTTTGCCCCATTTTTCAGCCTGCCATCAGCCACCCGCGGCAGTCCCGCCATTCTCTTTTCGACCGGGATTGATTTTATCGTTAGTAAATTATTTAAGTTGACAATTTTTTCCATTTCCGATATATCCGCGAGGATAAAACTCTTTTTTATTGCAGGATGGATGAATGACCTCCCTCGAATACAATATCGGCGCCAAAATCAAGAAGCTGCGCAAGGCCCGCAAGCTGACGCTGCAGGATGTCGCTCGTGAGACCGGCTTCTCTCCGGCGCTGATTTCCCAGATCGAAAACAACAACGTCTCGCCGCCGATCGCGACCCTGTCGAAGATCGCCCGCTTCTTCGATGTCAAGATGGGGCACTTCTTTGAGGAGGACGAGGAGGAGTTGCGTTTCGAGGTGGTACCCAAAGACGCCCGGCGGGTGGTCAGTCGGGTGATCTCCTCCAAGGGGACCGGGCATGGTTACACCTACGAGGCCCTCTCCTACCGCAAGCGCAACAAGAAGATGGAGCCGTTCATGCTCACCATCACTGAACGCGCCCAGGAGGAGACCCTGTACAATCACGAGGGAGAGGAGTTCCTGCTGATCCTGCAGGGCCGCGCGGAGATTTTACTCGATGATGAACGCATCGTGCTGGAAGCCGGCGACGCGGTCTATTTCGATTCATCCCTCAAGCACCGGCTGCTGGCCTGCGAAGGGGAAGAGGTGCAGGTGCTGGCGGTGGTAACCCGTTGATTGCGGCAGGGCTGATGAAAAACGCCCATCTGCGGCGTTGCCCTCATCCCCGCGTTAACGACGTACCTTCCGGTACGCCTTATGCCGCGGGGACTCGGGCGCCTGGCATCTGGGTATTTTTGATCAGCCTCGGGGGGAGCCTTCTCTGCGCCTCTCCGTTAAAGTGGTGCTCTTGGATTTCTAAAGGGACTGTCCCCGCCAGGGGGACAGTCCCTCTCACTGCAAAGGATAGGAACAATGAGTAAATTTCCCAAACCGACGCTTGCCGACTGGGAAGCCAAGGCGAAGAAAGAGAAGAAGACCGACGATCTTTCCGGCTTCAAGTGGGAGTCCCCGGAGGGAATTACCGTCAAGCCGCTCTACACCGCGGCCGACCTCGAAGGCGTCGAGACCGCCAACACCCTGCCCGGCGTAGCGCCCTTCGTGCGCGGACCGATGGCGACCATGTACGCCGGACGCCCCTGGACGGTGCGCCAGTATGCCGGGTTCTCTACCGCCGAGGAGTCGAACGCCTTCTACAAGCGCAACCTCGCTGCCGGCCAGCAGGGACTTTCGGTCGCCTTCGACCTGGCGACCCACCGCGGCTACGATTCAGACCACCCGCGGGTGGTCGGCGATGTCGGCAAAGCCGGGGTAGCGATCGACTCGGTCGAGGACATGAAGATCCTGTTCGACGAGATCCCCCTCGACAAGGTCTCGGTGTCGATGACCATGAACGGCGCGGTGCTGCCGATCATGGCCAACTACATCGTCGCTGCCGAGGAGCAGGGGGTGAAGCAGGAGCAGCTCGCCGGGACCATTCAGAACGACATCCTCAAGGAGTTCATGGTCCGCAATACCTATATTTACCCGCCGGCGCCGTCGATGCGGATCATCTCCGACATCATCGAGTACACCAGCAAGTACATGCCGCGCTTCAATTCGATCTCCATTTCCGGCTACCATATCCAGGAGGCTGGCGCCAACAACGCTCTCGAACTCGCCTTCACCCTTGGTGACGGCATCGAGTACGTCAGGGCGGCGATCGCCAAGGGTCTTGATGTTGACGCCTTCGCACCGAGGCTCTCCTTCTTCTTCGCCATCGGCATGAACTTCTTCATGGAGGCCGCCAAGCTGCGTGCCGCCCGCTTCCTCTGGGCCGAGCTGATGAGTCAGTTCAATCCCAAGAACCCGAAGTCGAGTATGCTGCGCACCCACTGCCAGACCTCCGGCTGGTCGCTGACCGAGCAGGATCCCTACAACAACGTGGTGCGCACCACCCTGGAGGCGCTGGCGGCGGTTCTCGGCGGCACCCAGTCGCTGCACACCAACGCCCTTGACGAGGCGATTGCCCTGCCGACCGATCACTCGGCCCGCATTGCCCGCAACACCCAGCTGATCATTCAGGAGGAGACCGGGATCTGCAACGTGGTCGATCCCTTGGGCGGTTCCTATTATGTCGAGTCCCTGACCTCCGCCCTGATCGAGGAGGCCCGCGGCATCCTCAAGGAGATCGAGGATCTCGGCGGCATGACCAAGGCGATCGAGTCGGGCATGCCGAAGTTGCGCATCGAGGAGTCGGCGGCTAAGAAACAGGCGGCGATCGATTCCGGTCGTGACGTTATCGTCGGGGTCAACAAGTATCAGCTTGCCGAGGAAGACCAGATCGAGGTCCTCGATGTCGACAATGCCGCGGTCCGCGAGGCGCAGATCGCCCGCATCAACCGGATCCGTGCCGAGCGCGACAACGACGCCTGCCGGGCGGCGCTGGACGCCATCACCGCGGCATGCGAGAATGAGAAGGAAAACCTGCTCGGTCTCTGTGTCGAGGCGGCCCGGCAGCGGGCCACCGTCGGCGAAATCTCTGACGCCATGGAGAAGGTTTTCGGCCGCCACAAGGCGGAAATCAAACTGGTTTCGGGAGCGTACGGATCGGTGGTTGACAGCGATGATGATTTTGCCGCGCTGAAAAAGCGCATCGACGCCTTCAGCGAGCAGGAAGGCCGCCGGCCGCGTATCCTGATCGCCAAGATGGGCCAGGATGGTCACGACCGCGGCGCCAAGGTGGTGGCCAGCGCCTACGCCGACGCCGGCTTCGATGTCGATGTCGGCCCGCTGTTCCAGACCCCGGAAGAGGCGGCGAAGATGGCGGTCGAGAACGACGTCCACGTGGTCGGTGTCTCCTCCCTGGCGGCCGGGCACAAGACCCTGGTGCCGCAACTGGTCGGGGAGCTGAAGAAGCTCGGCGCCGACGACATCGCCGTGGTCTGCGGCGGCGTCATTCCCCGCCAGGATTATGATCAGCTTTACGCCGCCGGCGCCGCCAGGATCTTCGGTCCCGGCACCCCGATCACCGTCTCCGCCGGCCAGACCCTCGACGCCATCGAGGAGAAACGCGGGTAGTCAGAAGACTCAACGCAGAGGCGCAGAGAGGCAGAGTCGGAGAGAAAGGCAGAATCAACGATTTGCTGTTTTTCTTCGCGACTCTCCTTCTCTGCGTCTCTGCGTTAAAAAGGATTTGCTCCTGGCGGCCGCAACGATTTAAAAGGTTCTCCCCGTGCCCAAGATTAAAGAACTCGCCGCCGGTGTCCGCGCCGGCAACATCCGCTCCCTGGCCAAGGCGATCACCCTGGTCGAAAGCCGCAGCCCCGATCATTCCCTGGCTGCCACCACCCTGCTTGACGAACTGCTCCCCGATTCAGGCAATTCGATCCGGGTCGGCATCTCCGGCGTTCCCGGGGTCGGCAAGAGCACCTTCATCGAGGCCCTCGGGCTCTACCTGACCGGCAGCGGACATCGGGTCGCGGTACTGGCGGTCGATCCCTCCTCACAACTCTCCGGCGGCTCGATTCTCGGTGACAAGACCCGCATGGAGGAGCTTTCCCGCGATCCAAACGCCTTCATCCGCCCCTCCCCCTCCGGCGACACCCTCGGCGGGGTGGCCCGCAAGACCCGCGAGACCATGCTGCTCTGTGAAGCGGCCGGTTATGACGTGGTCATCGTCGAGACGGTCGGGGTCGGACAGTCGGAAATCACCGTCGCCTCGATGGTCGATCTCTTCCTGCTGCTGCAGATTCCCGGCGCCGGGGATGAACTGCAGGGGATCAAGAAGGGGGTGATGGAGATCGCCGACCTGATCCTGATCAACAAGGCCGAAGGGGACAATCGTTCCCGGGCTGCGCTGGCCAAGTCGCAGATCGAAACCGCCCTGCACATCCTGCAGCCGAAAAGTCCCAACTGGACCGTGCCGGTGATGCTCTGTTCGGCCCTGCGCAATGAAGGGATTGCCGAGGTCTGGCAGACCATCGAGGATTACCGCTCCCGCCTGCAGGAAAGCGGCGAGTTCGCCGACAAGCGCCGGCTGCAGGCCGGTGACTGGATGTGGTCCCTGCTGATGGACAGCCTCAGGGATCTCTTCCGCCGCGACCCCCGCGTCGAAGCCCTGCTGCCCCAGGTCCAGGACGCCGTCGCCGCCGGCACCACCACTCCCGGCGCGGCGGCGAGGCGCCTGCTGGAGGCCTTCCGTCGGCATTGATTTTTTTAACGGAGAGGCGCAGAGATGGAGAGAGTCGCAGAGAAAGTCGAGAAGCTCAACCGGTTGAGCGGGGAAATTCTGGATGCGAGCATTGAGGTGCATCGAGTTCTGGGAGGGCCCGGTTTGCTGGAGAGCATTTATGAGGAGGCTCTTGCCAGAGAGCTGTCTCTTAGAGGGATTGAAGTTCAGCGACAGGTCCAAATACCCGTTGCATACAAGGGAGCGATGGTCAGGGACTCGTTGGTGTTGGATCTGCTGGTTGCCGGGAAGGTCATTGTCGAGGTGAAAAGTGTTGAGAAATTCAATCCAATTTTCGCTTCTCAGCTTTTGACCTATTTACGGTTAAGCAACAATTCATTGGGGATCATCGTCAATTTTGGAGAGAAGTTTGTCAAAGACGGCTTTCATCGAGTTGTGAACAGATTTCCTGTTTAGGGCGTTCTCTGCGTCTCAGCTTCTCTCCGCCTCTGCGTTGAAAACAAACGGGAGAATTCTTATGCAAACCAAAAAAATCAACCACATCGGTATCGCCGTCAAAAACATCGAGGCGTCCCTGCCGTTTTACCGGGATGTACTCGGCATGACTTTCGAGGGGAGTGAAGAGGTGGCCGAGCAGAAGGTGCGGGTGGCGTTTCTGGCTGTCGGCGAGAGTCGGATCGAGTTGCTGGAGCCGACTGCGGACGATTCACCGGTGGCCGGCTTCATCGCGAAAAATGGCGAAGGGATTCACCATATCGCCTACGAGGTCGACGACCTTGTCGCCGCTCTGGACCACCTCCGGGAGCAGGGGGTGCGCCTGATCGACCGGCAGCCGCGGCAGGGGGCACATGGCACCCGTATTGCCTTTCTGCACCCCCGGGGCACCGGTGGAGTGTTGACCGAGCTCTGTCAGTCGACGTGAAACCGGTTTATTTTTCAATTGTTTCGATGTTTGATGAAAAAGCGTTCTATTATTAAATTCCTATCTAAATCAGTCATTTTTGCTTGACATGAACTTTCAGGGAAAGTTAGCCTGACCGGTTGTAGAACAGTGGGAGTTTTTTCGCCCCTTGACCTGCCGGAGGGGATTGTTAGACTGTGCGGCGGGAAAAAGTTTTGCTCCCCGGATCGCCCCGGCACCTGGAGGTACTTATGAAGGCCGCGCGCATATTTCTGTTTTTAACTGTCCTGTTGTGCCTTGGAGCGGTCACGGCTTCCGCCTTCGAGTTCGGTGATGTCGCGCCGGATTTCGAGTTGCCGGGGCTTGACGGCAAGACCTTCAGACTATCGGACCACCGGGGGCAGATTGTCATTCTCAAGTTGGGGACGACCTGGTGCCCGACCTGCAAGCAGCAGTCGTTTGAGCTGGCCGAGGCCGCTCCCTTTCTGAAGAAGAACAATATCAAGGTGGTCGAGGTCTTCCTTCAGGATACCAGGGAGATGATAACGGAATATCTGGCCAAGGAGCGTCACCCCAAGGAGTTGATTCCGCTGCTTGATGATGGGCAGGTGCGCCGGAAATACAATGTTTACCTGATTCCCAGGCTGCTGGTCGTCAATCGGGAGTTTCAAATTGTTCGCGACGGGAGCCTTCTGACCTCCCAGGCGTTGCAGAATCTTATCAGGCCGATGCTGAAGAAGGGGGGAAAGGGGTAATTCCCGTCCTCGCTGTTCCGTTGTCGGCTGCTGTAGTGGCTTTGCCACAGTGTGGCGTAAAAACAACGGGGTTTTGCAGAGCAAACTTTTGTTTGGTCCGGTTTAAGGACTGTTAAGTATTTGAAATTCAAGGAGATATCGGACAAACCCGGCCCCATCACCGCTATCCACGGCGGTGGCACCCTTTTTGTAATTAGAAACTGGACCGAATGGTTTTCAATCGTGGCCCCGGCCAGTGCGCCAGAGGCGGGCCGACCTGCTTCACGTCGGCCGCCGATGAGCCCGCTCTCGATGTGTGCGAAAGGAGGTGAACCGATGAAAATGTGTGCTGGATTTTCGCTGGCCGGATTGCTCACCGTTTTTCGGGTTGCCTGCGCGAAAGAAGCCCGATGGTGAGAAACCCGCGTCAGATGTCCCGCCGGCGGAAGGTCAGGCTTCCGGCGGGTGAAGACGTTTAATCAGCAACAGTGATTGTCCCGGCCATGGGGGCCGGTCAACGCCTCTTATTTGCGGGAGGCGAAAACGCAACACCTTTTTATTCAGGAGGCAACAAAAGATGAAAAAAGTCCTTTCCCTGCTGGTCGTGCTGCTGATGCTGGCAGCCGGTTCGGCGATGGCCGCCACTTTCGAGTTCCATGGCGACCTCAACAACCGTTTCAATCTCTACACCAACCATGCCGACCTCTACTCCGGTTTCGGCAACATGCAGCGTCTGAACGGCAAGCGGGCCGACGGCGTGGCTCCGATCGGCAAAGAGAAAGCCGAGGACACCTGGGGTGAGATCAAGTATCGCCTGTGGACCGAAGCCGCGACCAACGACGGCAAGATCAAGGGCGTCTACGCCATTGAGATCGGCGGCATCCGCTACGGTGACAAGGCCAAGGGCGGCGCCTTCTCCGGTGACGGCAAGAACGTCGAGACCCGCTGGGCCTACACCGACTTCCAGCTGCCGGGCGTCTCGCAGAAAGCCCGCGTGCGCATGGGTCTGCAGCCCTTCAAGATCAACAGCTTCCTCTGGCAGGAAACCGCCATGGGCGTGGCTCTGAACATGGACAGCCTGCACCTCTCCTGGATGCGCGGCAAGGAAGCGATCACCTCGTCCGGCGACAGCTGGGGCGACAATGACCTCGACGCCCTGACCGCCCGCTACGACCTGAAGCAGGACAACGTCAAGGCCGGTTTCTTCGCCAGCTACCTGTTCGAAGGTGCCCCGACCGGCACCGCGGCGCTTGACCCCGCCATCTACGAGATCAAGGCCTTCGATACCGCCGAGCTCAGTGTCCTGGCGATCGGTACTGACGGTTCCTTCACCACCCCGACCGGCGCCGGCGACTTCTTCGTCAACTGGGACGCCATCTATGAAAACGGCAGCATCGACAACTATCAGACCACCAACGGTGTCCAGGACGTCGACCTGTCCGCCTACCTGCTGCATGCCGACGTCGGCCTGAACCTCGGCAAGACCCGCCTGACCTACACCGGCTGGTACGCTTCCGGCGACGACAACTCCGCCGACCAGGATCTCGACGGATTCATCTCGGTTGACGTCGACCGTTTCGACAGTGTCGTGCTGTTCGAGGGCGGCTACACCGATGACAACGCCCCGACCGAAATGCCCTACCTGCTCGACAAGGGCTTCATCATGAACAAGGTCGCCGTGGACCACAAGGCCACCGACAAGCTGACCGTCGGCGGCGCCGTGCTCTACATGCTGACCGCTGAAGACATCACCTACACCGACCAGAATGGTCTCAATCGTGCCAGCGACACCATCGGCGTGGAAGTTGACGCCTATGTCAAGTACAAGCTCTACCCGAACTGCGAAGTGGCTCTGAATGCCGGCTACCTGGCCGCCGACGACGCCATGGACTACTGGGAAGAAGACCAGAACGGCAAGGCCGACGAGGACATCTTCCGCACCACCGCCCGCGTCCGCTACAAGTTCTGATTTGCTCAAGCAGTCTTTTTTATGCTAATTCTCAAGGCCGGGCCGAGTGCCCGGCCTTTTTTTCACCGAGCCATGACCCAAGTGAAGGAGTCCGCGGGAGGCGCGGGATCCCTTGTCAGCGCTGTCCTTGATTTGGGTGATGGACCGGGAGAAAAACAAGAGAAGGGAAACGTCGGGATATGCGAAGAATAATATTGGGAATCGTCTGTTCGATCGGTCTGCTTTTTGCCGCCGGCAACGCCGCGGCGGTGGACCTGCTGGCGGCCGTCGGCCATGACCTCGCCCCCGCTTCAGGGTACGTGATCATGCCGGTTGACGGGCAGTATCTCATCGATCTGGACGCGAGCCGCGGCACCAGGGTCGGAGACCTGATCAGTGTTATCAGGCCCGGTGAACGCGTGGTTCATCCGGTGACCGGCAAGATCCTCGGCAGCCTTGACGAGGTCACCGCGGTTCTCAAGGTGACCCGGGTCAAGAATGGTTATTCCTATGCCGAAGTGGTTGATGAGCGGGAAAAGATCAGCAACGGGGCCGTCTGCAAACGCTTCTCGGCGTTGAGCGCCGCCCTGGTCGGCGGTGACCGGGAGTTTTACGACGCGCTCCGCAAGGCTCTGCCGGACCTGGAATGGCAGGGACAGTTCGTCGCCGGGGAGCAGCCCGAGGTCGACCTGGTTTTTGCCCTGACCGGGGAAACCCTCAACCTGATGGATGCCAGGGGCGGCAGGGTGCGTGGTTATGATCTCAAGCTTTTCGGCGCCGTGCCGACCCGGAACGTTAAAACGGATGCGACGTCGCCGGCGGCTCCGGCTCCGGTTCCGGTTCCGCGGGTGACATCGGTTCCTGTTCCCGCCCCGGCACCGGTGCCGGTACCGGTACCGGTGGTGAAAGGCTCGCTGCAGACCGCTCCCGCCGGGCGCGGCGTGGTTGATTTCGGCCGTTTTGGCAACCTCGGAGAGCTCGCGGAGCGGGTGCAGATGGCCGCTTTTCACCGTGCCGAAAAGGATCTGCTGATGGCCACGGTGGATGGGAAAAGTCTGCGGGTTTACCGCGTGACGGATGGGCCGCGGCTGGTTGGAGAAACGCGGATCGGCAATGGCGTTGTCCAGCCGCTGACCGTTGCCTGGTGGCAGCCGAAGGCCGACGGGCGCCTCTATCTGGTGGTCAGCGGGGCCGAGGAAGATGATCGCAATTACGGCAATGAAGTCTACACCCGGATGGCCGGGGCGGTGATCGAGTGGCGGGACGGCAAGCTGGTTCCCGTGGTCAACCGGTTGCGCTGGTTTCTCGGCAGTTACGACCGGGACGGTGACGGTCGCCCGGAGACCCTGCTCGGCCAGCGGTTCGACCTTGATATCACCTACGGCAAGGTCGTGGCCCTGTCCCTGGACGGTTCCAGCCTGAAAGAGACGCCGGTTCCCTTTGAGCTGCCTCAGGAATTCGTTGTTCCCGGCAGTCTGATGGCCGACCTGACCGGCGACGGGAAGCTCGAGGTGGTCGTTGTCCGGCACGGCTACCTGAGTATCTTTGCGGGTAAAAAGAAGCTTTACCAGTCCTCCGAACAGATGGGCGGCAGTCTTGATTCGCTGACCTATGATACCAACCCCGGTTCCGTCGATCTGCTGCATCGCACCGTTAATTTCGAAGTGCCGCCGGCTGTGGCCGATATTGATGGAGACGGGGTGCTGGAGCTGGTGGCGTTGGCCGCGGAAGGGAATTCCGTCAAGGTTCAGGGACTGTTTCCCTCGATCGAGAAGAGCTGGGTCGCTGTTGTCAAGTTCCGCAACGGCCTGTTCGAAAAGGGGCGGCTGCCCGGTGACCGGGAAAATCCCCTGCAGGGTGTCTGGGCGGAACGAGGTCGGGTGCTGGTGGTGGAAAGCCGCACCAGCTCGCAGCTCAAGCAGGCGGGTTCCAGTTACCTGCTGCAGTTTGTTTTTGATCAGAAACAATGAAACCGCTGCGCCGGTCATCCGCCTGGAGACTTGCTTTCTGCTCCTGCGGATGACCGGCGCGGTCACTGCTCTTCCTTTCCCTTTCCCTTTCTGTACTGACGAACCTTCTCCCTTGTCCCTGAATCAGTGAGTCCCTTGTCGGCGGATAGCACAAGTCATTGATCTGTCTGCGCTTCCCAAAAAATCACCAGCGAACCTATGGGTGCGCTTCAGGTTTTTGGAAATCCCATTCAGACCAAGCACTTGCACTCTCCATCCAACAGAAACTCACTGATTCAGGTTGTCGACAGGCGGGGGCGTCGCGCTTTCGTTCTCGCGAAGCTGCTTCCCGGCCGCCCGACGGCTGATCTCCGGCCTGCCGAATTTACGATAAGGCATGGTGGTGTATCGCCCGTGTCCAAGTTCCCGAATAAACTACGGCAAACTACTAGTAAAATACCCGTAAAAAAACATACTTGTCAAATCAAGAACTATTGTCGTAAAGTTGATTAAAACAACGGGGAAGGAGTCGTGAAATGGTTAAAAAACTGATCATCGTCCTGCTGCTGGTCGTGGGAGGTGCTGCCCAGGCCCATGCGGCGCTGGAGGATTACTTTGTTTCGACCCGGTGGCTTGCCGATAACCTTGGAAAGGTCCGCGTGGTCGATGTGCGCAAGGCTGCCGGGTACCTGTTCGGCCATATTCCCGGCGCGGTGAATGTCGAGCGCAGTGAATTTCTTTCCACCCGTAACGGCACCAAGAGCCTGGTGCCGACGGCGGATGAATTCGTCGCCCTGATGAGCCGGCTCGGGATCACGGCGGATACCCCCGTGGTCGCCTATACATCCGACAGCGGCTCCTATTCGGCACGGTTTGTCTGGACCTTGCGGTTCCACGGGCATGAAAAGGCCTATGTTCTTGATGGCGGCTACGACAAGTGGAAAAAAGAGGGACGTAATACAGAAATGATGTCGGCCGATCAACCGCCCGCGACGAAGTATGTGCTGAACCATGCCCCTGACATCCGTGCTGAGGAAGATTATGTCCTGACCCGTCTCGATCATCCCGACACCCTGGTCTGGGATACGCGGCGGACCAGTGAGTATCAGGGAACCGAGGTGCGGGCCGCTCGCGGCGGTCATATTCCGGGTGCGATCCACCTGAACTGGACGGAGTTGCAGACCGAAGTCAACGGGGTTCGGGTGCTGAAGTCGAAAAAAGAATTGTTGAGCCTGCTGGCTGACAGGGGGATTACCCCGGACAAGGAAATCCTGGCCCACTGCCAGACCGGTATCCGTTCTTCATACGCCACTCTGGTGCTGCTGGGTCTGGGATATCCACGGGCGAAGAACTACGATGGTTCCTGGATCGAATGGGCGCATAATCCGGATCTGCCGGTGGTTGATCCGGCCCGGGTCGCCGGCAAGATTGAGCTGCCTGCGAGATGATGAGCCGGACAGGAGAGAAGAAGACCGGCGCCGAATTCCGGTGGATGGTGATAACCATTTCAGCGTTCTTCCTGCTTGTGGCGGGTCGGGTCGGCGCGGCCGGACCGGAGCTTCCGGAACTGGTGCATGTCAACTGGCAGCAGCGCTCGATCACTTTTGCCGCGGTGGTCACCGCTTCCTTGTGGGAGCGGCAGCCCCGGGCCGATCCGGCGACGCGCCGTTTTGATCCTGATCACTGGCATCTGGTTATCAGTGCCACCCAGGCCAACCAGGCGGTCGGCCGGGTAGCGATTTTTTCCGCCTGGGCGACCGATGAGGAAATTGCTGCCGCGTTGTCGACCCTTGGCGCCCGTGGCGACAGGTTTGACAAGCGCAGTTTTACACGCCGAATGGATGCGGATTCGCCCTATCCGGACCTGCGTCCCCAGGGTTCAAGTCTGCGGTTGACGGTCAGCTGGGATGGGTTTTTCGGTCGTAAAACCGTGACGGCCGATGAATTTCTGACCAACGCGAGCGGGAAAAAACTCGACCTGGTCTATATCGGCAAACAGCATCCATCCAACTGCGTCATTTGTCTGTACGGATGTGTCGGGGCGGTCTGCCCGAACCGGGCCCTGACAGTTCGGGATTATCTGCAGGGAAAAAGCCGCTGGTCGCTGGTTCCGGGAGTGCTGCCCGAAGATGGAACCCGGGTCTGGATAACGATCGCCCTGGCGGGCTGATGAAAAATAGCTGTCTGCCGGGCTGCCCTCATTCCTTGTCAACGACGTATCTGAACAGTGTTGCTCAGCTCGGGGAATAACTGATTCAACACCCGGCCGGCTTCCCGAAATTGGCATGAACCGGCCGTCGGCGGGTGTTGCTGCCGGTATTTGTCCGCGGCAGTTACGGTCGACTCAACAGGAAATGCAGTTTTCGGATGTCGGGGGACAGGCCGCCTGTCGGCAGTCAGTCGGTCCTGTCGGAGGAGATCCCCCGTCCCATCCGGCCAGGACCAGGATTCCGGTGAGCAGCCCGGCAAGCAGCAGGTGCCCGCGTGGTCTGTTTGTCCCCGGTGGCACCTGTTTCTCCCCGTCTCCCTCTTCCCCGATCCCCAGCAGCGAACGGCACCGGGGGCAGAAAACCCGGGGGTCCTGCCGCGCCTCTCCGCATCCGGGACAGCAATTGATGGAAGCATTATTCACGGCTCCGTTTCCTCTTCGGTGTCCATAATGACGGTCGAAAAGGCTGCCGGACCCTGGGGGGCACGACGGTCATGTCCGAGATAATAGGTATCGGCAGCATACCCCCGCAGCGGAACCTGTCCGGGTTTCGCCCACCCGTCGGCGCGGCGGAACGCGTTGATCTTGCCCGACCGCAACAAGGGGTCAATCTGGTTCGCCTTGACCATGTCAAAGCGGCCGTCCCGATATCTGATTCGAATCATCATGGCTGCTCTCCCCGGTTGAAATTCAGGCGCCCGGCAGTGGGCCCGAAAGGATAGATGGCAAGTTAAATGCCAGCACGCAACAGTGGCTGCCGCCGGGGTTTGAGTCGATGTCGGCGGCATGTTGGAGAATAGTCCCCATCAGGGCGTGGAATATTCTACAGAATGCGGTGACTTCGATTCAGTCGCATCGTGATGCGGGGAAGGAAAGACAGCGGAGACAGATCCGGGCGGATAGCGGCAAAGCGGCATCAACTGGGGGCGGGGCGGGGAAGTGAAAAAAAGAGCCTTTTTCGGTCATGCTCAGGACTGGAGGCGAATTATATGGAGGTGCCCGATGTATATACAGGTTCCGTGCCAAATCTGCAGGCCGGGTTGCTGCCGGGAAGCTCCGATGACTATTCCTGTCGGTCCAGGGTGAGGCGCCATTGTCGTTCGGCCATGCAGCGCTCGACATCGGTATTGCCCCAGCCGCCGAATTCGCGGGCGAAAACAACCTCGTCGGGCGGGCCGTTGGTGCTAACTTCATCGGCATAGTCTTCACATGCGTAGAGGTCGCTTCTCAGGTCACGGCCGGGTTCCCCGCCCGGAACCTGATGCCACACCCAGCGGCCGCTGTCCACACAGCCGCCCAGCAGCATCAGGCAGAGCAGAAGAACACCTGCGGCGAACCGCAACGGCGGCTCAGTCAGTAATGAACTCCTGGCGCCAGCCGCGTTCCTGCATACACCATTCAAAGTTGAAATTTCCCCATTCACCGTAAGGTCGTCCATTGGCGGGTCTCCAGACGACAGCATCGTCATTTTCGTCAGCAAAAATTTCACACTCCCAGATGTCCTGATCCACTTTTTGTCCGGTTCGGTTGTCAACCGGGCGCCATTCCCAACTGCCGGACTGCAGAGCGCAACCCGCGAGCAGCAGGGCAAGAATCAGCGTATTCAGTAAACGCATGTTTTACTCCTGGCGAACAGCAGGGCAAGAGAAACGGTAAAACTATTTTATCATGATTGCCGGCGGACGCGCGTGAGGGTGGGCAGGGGGGCGGGCCGAAGAAATCAGAAAATGCGGAACAGCAATAATAAATCCGGCATGTTGGAAGGCTGGCCAGATAGTTTTTGGTGGTGCCGACCGAGTTTTTTATCATCGATTCAGGGGGCGTAACCGCCCCCTTCAGCTGGTGTCGAAGGAAATCAAATATAAAACGATTTTTGATATTGCCAAAATTTTTGGATTTTGTTAGATTCGACGGCAGTTTGGACCTTTCCCCATTTACAAAGGAGGTAACAGGATGAAGAAGCTTGTGGTTTTGCTCGTGGCTGGTGTTCTCGCCTTTTCTCTGGCGGCCTGCGCGCAGAAAGCCGGCAGCGAGAAGATTCGGGTCAAGTGCCCGGCCTGCGGTTACGAGTTCGAACTCCCGGCACACGGGCGTTAACGAAGTTCTATTTTTCATTTGTTTGGAGGGATACAGTTAGACCTGCACTGCTGTATCTGAAATAAGCAACGTATCAAATCTATTGAGGAGGCAACATTGAACAAGACTGTGAAAATTCTGCTGGCCCTGGCCATGGTCGCCCTGATGGCGGCACCGGCCCTGGCCCTGGAGTCCAAGCTGAGCGGTTTCCTGAACGTGCGCGGCATCGGCAACAACTTCTCGGCAACCAACAACTACATCGGTACCCTGACCGACAACGCCAAAACCCAGAACCTGGTCGACCAGCGGCTGCGCATGAAGCTGGACACCAAGATCAACGATTACCTCTCCTTCACCTACTACCTCGAAGTCGACATGCAGTGGGGTGATGAGCAGTACTCCAATGCCGGTCGCAACGACGGCGGCGGCATCGGCGGCGACACCACCAACCTCGAGACCAAGAACGCCTATTTCGACGTCAAGGTGCCCGATTCAACCTCCAGCTTCCGCGTCGGTCTGCAGGGTTTCGCCGACCACAGCGACTACTCCTTCTTCGCCGCCGACATGGCCGGCGTCAAGTACAAGGCCAAGCTCGGCGGCGCCGATCTCACCGCCGGCTGGTTCAAGCTGATCGACGGTGACACCTACGGCAACAGAACGAGTCTGCTTCCGAATATTGACGATGTCACCCTGTGGGCCCTGCAGGCTGAGTTCAAGCCCAATGCCAACTTCAAGTTCGGTGGTGACTACTACTACTACCAGAACGAGGGCAGCCAGGCCTACGCCACCTTCCTCGGTACCGCCGACATCGCGGCCGTCCTCGCCTTCAACGGCGGCGGTGGTGACTGGACCGCCAACCGCCAGGACATGAATCTGCATTACTTCAACGGCCATGCCGAGTATCGTCTTGAGAATGTCGTCCTCAGCGGCTGGCTCGAGTTCAGCACCGGTACCGCCGACAGCATCAACAACAACACCGCCACCACCCTGACCGAAGACCTGGATGTTCAGGGCTTTGCCGGCCGTCTGAAGGCCGCCACCAATTTCGGTGGTCTCAAGCTGGCCCTGGCCGGAACCTACTTCTCCGGTGACGACAACCTGGCCGACGGCGACGCCGACTTCATCGTCAACCCGCTGGCGACCGAATCCTTCGCCTTCGCCACCGACGGCTTCATGATCTTCACCCCGGACATCGCCTGGAACAGCATTGGCCAGTACGGCTTCGCCATGGTTGATGCCGCCTGGGCCGGTTATGGTCTCGGCAGTGTCGTCCTGACCGGCGCCTACACTCCGGAGCAGATGAAGAATGCCTACATCAAGGCCGGTGTTGGCTACTTCTCGTCCCTCGAGGACAAACTGGCTGCCAACGACCCCCGTACCGACCGTGCCGGCACCGAGCTCGGCACCGAAGTTTACCTGCGTGTCGGTTACCGGTTTGCCAAGAAGCTTGACCTGTCGATCAACGGCTCCTACGCCAGCCTCGGCGACTTCTACGACAACAATGGCGGCGGCAAGGCGGTCAACGAGGCCACCACTGACATTGACGATCCCTATGAAGTTTACCTGAAGGCGACCCTGTTCTTCTAAGATGCCTGAAGGAACGGGCTTTTTTGCAGGAGAGAGTTCGTTCGACAGGAGATCAGGATGGGGGCCGGCTTTGTGCCGGCCCCCTTTTTATTGACTGCGATTTGGTTTAGAATGATCGACGTCTGTCGCGAGGCAGTTCAGTCCTGCAACCGTCACGGCCGGAAGCGGCCGCCGACCCAACCCCCCCCCCGGAGTTGCTGATGAAGTCTCTTGCCGTTCTCTTCTGCAGCATCATGCTGCTTGCCGCCAGCCTGGTCTGCCCGGACATCGTTCGGGCTGAGTCGGGCGCGAATCTGACCGATTTTTTTGCCCCCCTGACCGCAAAGGTGATC
Organism: Geothermobacter hydrogeniphilus; assembly: GCF_002898515.1. GTDB lineage: Bacteria > Desulfobacterota > Desulfuromonadia > Desulfuromonadales > Geothermobacteraceae > Geothermobacter_A. Next base: position 16,130 of record NZ_PPFX01000001.1, read on the forward strand.
ATGCCGGTTGAGAAGGGATTTCTGATTGACAAAGGGGCTGCCGCCGGTCTGGCTCCGGGTGATATCCTGGCCCTGGTCAAAACCGAAAAAGAGATCCGCAATCCCCGGACCGGGGAGCTGGTTGACACGTTGATCGATTATGCCGGTTTCCTGGTGGCGGATCGCGTCAAGGCGAATCTCAGCTACTGCCGGGTGGTCGGCAAGACCGGACCGGTCAAAGAGGGGAGCAGCGTCCGCCGTTTCGAGAATGTTCCGATCTTTTTCGAGGATGCCTCCGGTGACGGGTTTCCGGTCTTTCAGGCGTTGCGGAAAAAACTGCCGCACCTGCTCTGGCAGGATTATCGCGTGGGATCGTCTCCCCTGACCGCGGATGGTCCCGCGCTGCAGATCCGTTATGAAGATGGCAGCCTGACGGTCGTCAACCGGAACAAGCAGATCCTTTTTGTGCAGCGACAGGTTCTGCCCGCGCCGGCGGCGCCGGTGGTTGCCGGCCGACCGGTCAGCGCTCCGGTTGTCCCGCCGCCTGTGGCGGCCCCGTCCGTCGCTGTCGCTGAAGGCCGGCAACGGTCCTGGCAGACGGAGCGGATCGCTCTTGACGAACAGGGTGAGATCGCTGCCGTGCGCGCCGGCGACCTGGACGGCGACGGCCGGTCGGACATTCTGGTCGGGTTCGACCATGCTCTGCTGGTCGGTCACCTGGAAAACGGAAAATTCAGCGAGGTCTCTCGGACGGTCTTTGCTGCCGATCCGCAACTGATCAACCTGTCTCTGTTTGACCTGGACGGGGATGGTCGGCTGGAGGTCATTGCCTCCCTGCTGGAGGAGGATCGTGCCGATGCTCGTGTCTATCAGTTCGCCGATGGTCATCTGACCCGGGTTGCCGGGGCCCCCATGCTGCTTTCCACCTACCAACCGGCTCAGGGTAAGACCGTCGTCATCGGGCTCGATTCGACCGACCTGATGAACCGCAAGCCGCAGTTTTATACCGTCAAACTGGTGAACGGACAGCTGTTGCGGACGCCATACCGCCTGGCCGGTCCGGATCAGCCCTATGGTGTTGTCGGGTTTACGGACGGGGACGGCGCGTCCTGGCTGGCCCTTTTGTCGCCGGGAGGGCGGATCCAGGTTCGCAATGGCGATGGCGAAGTTCGCTGGGAGAGTTCCGATCGTTTCGGCGGTTCGACCCGGGGGCTCCAGATTCCGCAGCCCGGCAGGCAGAATCCCGATGATTTCAAAATGTATTTCTTCCGCTCCCGCCTGCTGCGGACTGCGCGGGGGACGCTGCTGGTCTCCCGGCATGATGATCCCGGGGTGTTCGGCAACAACCCCAGTTATCGGAAGGGGACGATGGTGGAGCTGGCCTGGAACGGCGCCTCTCTTGACGAGATTGACCGCAGCAAGCCCCTCGGCGGCATGGTCGTCGATTTTGACCCGCTTGGTCGGCAGGGCGAGGGATCCCGGCTGCTGGTCGCGGTTCTCTACCGCGAGCCCGGATTTTTCCAGAAGGCGGTTTCCGGATTGGTTGTCCTTTCCCGTCACTGATTCAGGAGAGTCCTGCGGGTTCCGGGGGCGAGACAGTCGGCCACCAGGGCCGGTTCATCAAAACTGCATTTAACCGCCCGCAGGGCTTCCTCGTCCCGGTCCTTCTCAATCTGATTTTTGGTCCGGCCCAGCAGGGAGAGGGCATCCGGATCTCCCTGCCGGGCCGCCAGGCGCAGCCAGGCGAATGCCGCCGCCGGACTGTAAGGGCGGCCGCTGCCGTCGAGGTAGGCCTTGGCGAGATAGTACTGCGCCTCGGCGAGGCCGTTGCGGGCCGCCAGGGTGAAGTACCGGGCCGCCCGGACCGGTTGTCGGGGAAGACCGTACGACGGCTGACTGAAAACCAGTCCGAGTGCATAAGCCGCTCGCGAGTCGTTTTGGGCCGCCCCTTTTCTCAGCCAGGTGATGGCCGCGTTCCGGTCAGTTGCTCCCCCTTCGCCTCGAAAAAGCATCAGTCCATATTCCGTCTCAGCAGCGGGCAGGCCGTTCAATGCCGCCCGTTTCAGCCAGTAGCGAGCTTTGCCGGGATGGTTGTGCCTGAATCCACTGTTCTTCAGGTATTGGAGGCCCATCAGGTATTGGGCCGTAGGATCACCACGCATCGCAGACCGCATCAGGCGCTGACGTTCTATTCCGGGCTGATCCTTTGAGGAGTTCATGAGGCTGCCCGGGGTCGCTCCGGTCCGCCGCTCCCCGTTGCTGCCGGAAATTGACAGATCCCCCGGTTCGGATTTTCTTTTGTCGGCATCTCGTGAAGGGATGTTGAATACCGACAGGGTCTGGTCGCTTTTCTCCGACAGCAATGCTGTCGCCGAAGATTTTGTAACGGTTCCCGCGGTCATCAACAGCAGAAGGAAAATCGTTGCGCCGGTGTTGGCTGAAGTGAGCATATCTTTGACCCTCCCATCAGAACGCGTTCATGGTCGCTCTGCCGGTCCTGCAAAGCTAGAGGGATCTGCCAGAAGCAGGCCAAGAGTGAAAAGTCGCTGTGGCGGTTCTTTGCTGATATCCGAAGGGGCTTGTTGGAGATTATTATTCATCAGGGCTGGAGAATAGTCTCCAGTTTGCGGTGGTGAAACATGCCGGGCTCGTGGCGCGCGGGCGGATATCGTTATTGATTCAGGGGGCAGACGAAATGGGGACGGGTTCAGAGCCTCGGGGAGAAAAAGCCGTTTTCAGAGGTAGCGGGCGATGCTTCGGGCGATTTCGGCCAGAGCGTCAAGTTCCTCCCGGCTGAAGTTGGGGCCGGCTTTGGCGGGGTCGCTGCCCTTACGGCAGACCTGGATGACGCCCTTGACATCGCCCTCGATACTTAAGGGGGCGCTGATGATTTTCTGAATGGGCTCTGGTCTGCCGACCTGATCGTTGCTGAGACGGATCGATTCAAAGATAGAGGCATGCTGGGCCGAGGCGAAGCGGTTGTTGAGGTAGGGACGGTTGTCGCGGGCGGTCCGGGCGGCCAGAGAGTCACTGGAAGAGAGGGGGACGAAGCCGCTGCTGCGCAGTTTGAGCGGCCAGAGAAAGCAGAGGACGCTGGTTGCTCCGTCAAGGGTGAAAAGAGCGACTTCATCCGGTCTGACGTTGAAGGCTTTATGGACAGCCTGCACGACAAGTTCGATCCGGCCTTCACCGGCGGCGCGGGTGGCGAGACGATCTTCGAGGCGGTTGCAGAAGTCACTGGTTTTCATGGAGGGCAGTTTAGCGTATCGCGTGACGGGTGACAAGTGAAGGCCGGCCTGGATGGGGGCACGAGAGGGGACCGCACCATTTGATACCTGCCCTGACTGGTAGCCGTGCAAAAAAGCGGGAGGTTGAGAAATGGAGAAAGGTCCTGGCCGTCTGATATCAACAGAAATCCCGAGCCGGGCATCTCCTTTTGGGTCGGAAAGACGCGCGCTCGATATCTGTTCCTTTTATATTTAAAAGTTGCACAAATGTCAACTTTTGGTTTACATTTGTGCAACTTTTAAATATAAAATATGCACCGACGGGTGGGGTTTATTTCAAGAAAGTGCAAACATGTCAACTGACGGTTTACATTCGGGGGAAATATTAAAGAGGGCGCTTTTCGATTTGCCCTCGGGGATGCCCGTTACAACGAGGTATCTGAAGGAAGTGGGCATCTCCCGCCAGCTGGCGCATCGTTATGTCCAGTCCGGTTGGCTGCAACAGTTGGGCTATGGTTATTTCCTGCGGCCGGGAGATCACCTTACAGAAAAGGGGGTGGCAGCGGCCCTTCAGGCCAATGGCGTCAAGGTCCATATCGGTGGGAAAAGCGCCTTGGCATTGAAGGGGTTCAGCCATTTCCTCCGCCTGGGAGGAGAGACGCTGTATCTTTTCGGACGGGGGACAAGGACGCTTCCGAAGTGGTTACTGGCGCAGTTCAAGGTCAATCTTTCGAATGCGGCTCTTTTCAATGAATGGCAGGACCTGGAGGGGCGTCTTGGGGTTTCTCGTCTGGACCATGATCCGGAGGCTCCCTTCGCTTCAGAACCGGAACGCGCCGCGCTTGAGTTGTTGGATTTGATACCCAAACGGCAAACACTGGAGGAAGCCGGGTTCATACTGGAAGGACTTCAGGCTTTGCGGTCCGGGAAAATGACGGATCTTCTGAAGGCCTGCAGGAAAGTCAAGGTCAAAAGGCTTTTCTGGCACGTTGCCGAAGAGCTTGACCTGCCGGTTCTCAGGAAGGTGAACCCTGCCGAAATAGACTTCGGATCGAAGTCAGCGTATATCCTCCAAGGGGAAAACAATCTGGTGTTGAGGAATCCCAATGGATAGACGATACCGGGACACGGTTGCTCTTTTGCTCGACACCATTCCCTTTGTGTTTCGGCAAAAATGCTTTGCGATGAAAGGGGGAACGGCAATCAACCTGTTCTGCCGCAACATGCCCAGACTGTCGGTGGACATCGATCTGGTCTTCATTGATCCCGGGATGCCGAAAAGAGACGAGGCTCTCAAGGGGATTGAACAGAGTCTTGGGCAGGTTGCCGATGAGCTGGAAAGCAAATTGCGGCTCAAGGTGCAGAGAACTTCGTCAGGGTCGTCTCGGGAAACGAAACTCTATGTCGGCCGGGGAGACATCCGGGTCAAAATTGAAGTGAACCACGTTTTTCGTGGTTCCGTATATCCGGTGGTTGAAGGCAGCCTGGTCGCGGATGCCGAAGAGATGTTCGAGCGGGAGTTGAACGTTCCGATGCTTGACATCGACGAGCTGTACGCAAGCAAGCTGGTCGCGGCGCTTGATCGACAGCACCCCCGAGATCTTTTCGACATCATGCTTTTGAATGAAAACGGAGGAATCACACCTCGGATGGGTCGGGCGTTCGTTGTTTATCTGGCTGGACACAACAGGCCGATGCACGAGTTACTGCCGCCACAGCCCAAAGATTTTTCGGGTATCTACGAGAAAGAGTTCGTCGGGATGACGGTACGGGATGTTCGTACAGACGAGCTTGCGACAACGCGTGATCGCCTGTTCGAGGAGCTTCCGGCAGCGTTGGATGACGCTGAGCGAAAGTTTCTGAGGTCGGTCCATCGGTTGGAACCTGAATGGGAACTTCTGGATATTCCCGGTGTGGATTCCTTGCCCGCCCTGCAATGGAAATTGGTGAATCTCCGAAAACTGCAGAAAGACGACCCCGGCAAGTTCGATCAGATGCTGGGAGCACTGGAACATCGACTGAGGTTCTGATAATTCGGGATGCTGTGGCTGACACGATCGGAAGATAGTGTGATTGGTGTCTGTAAGCCCAGTGGTGATTGTCGATTTTTACGACAGCCGCCCCATGAAGTGTTCGTAGAGGCGGTTCCTGGTGTCCTCGCAAATTGAATTTGACAAAGGGTTCCGATGGTCATGCGGGAAAATTCCGGGGACGAAGTAGAATAGTGTCCCGTCCCCCTCTGTTCTCGGTCGTTCAGCGATGCATGCTGCGATGCGGTGCCCGTCTGGGGCTGTCGAAATAGCGACGACGCAATTCCTGACGACGCTGGTGTCGTTGTTCGGCAGGCAGTTTACGCATCTCGCGGATGTCCCGGCGCAACTGTTTGCGCTGGTCGGGAGGCAGCTCCTGCATGCGCCGGTAGAGTTTGCGCAATTTCTGCTGTTGGGCGGGCGGCAGTTTGCGGAAGTGTTCGTAGCGTTGGCGGAGCAGACGGCGTTTTTCCGGCGGTAGCTGACGGAAGCGCTGCAGTCGCTGACGAACCCGTTGCTGCTGTTCGGGAGAGAGCCGCTTGAAGGCCCGGTAGCGTTCACGCAATTGCTGGCGTTGCAGGGGAGACATCTGCTGCCAGCGTTTCAGGGCCTGCTGGAAAGCGGGATCGTTGCGTTGGACGGTGGTGGCGGAGTCCTGACCGGTGACCGGCACGGCTCGAGCGGCCGGAGAGCAGGTCAACAGTAGACAAGTCAGAAACAGGGCTATGATCGAAAACTGTTTCATTGAGCATCCTCCATGGCCGCGACCGTATCGAGATTTTCCAGCATGTCGAGCATTTCAAGTAATTCAAGTTGAGCGATCACGTCCTGGTCTTCCCTGGAAAGCTGAGGGTTGGTCTGTTGCTGATCTTGTGTTGCCGGCGGCTGATCATTGGAGTCGCTGCCGAGTGCTGTCGACGGCAGCAGCAGCGCCAGCAGGATTGAGAGTCCGGCCAGTCGGTTCATCCAAGGTCTCCCATTTCCTGAAGCAGGTCGAGATTTTCCAGCAGGTCAAGGTCATCGAGCATATCGAAATTCTGCAGCATATCGATATCAGCGAAAATCCGGCTGCTCTGCTGCTGCGGAGGCTGAGGTTGCGGCGTGATACCGGGACGCAGCAGAATCAGGGCCAGACCCAGAGCGGTTGCGCTGCTCAATGCCAGGCCCCAGGCCGGGATACGTGAACGTTTTCGCCTGCGGCCGGCGACAGACACGCGTTGCGTGAACTGCTGGCGTTCGAGGTTTGAAATCTCAAGGCGTCCGGTATCGGCAAGCCGCAGCACCCGGTTAAGATCTTCGAGTTCCTCCCGGCAGGCGGGGCAGGCGGCGAGGTGATCCGCAACCCGTTGGCGCTCGGTTTCTTCCAGCTCGTGATAATGGTAGAGAGTCAGACGTTCCGGTTGGCAGTCGGTTCGTTTCATGATCCGATCCTTTCCCGTAAATCATGAAGTTCTTCACGCAGGCTGGTGACCGCCCGGTGCAGGTGTGCCTTGACCGTTCCCTGGCTGAGTTGCAGGGTGTCGGCGATCTCCTGCAGCGACAGTCCTTCGTCGTGGCGCAGGGTGAAGACGGCGCGCTGCTGGGGTGAAAGTTGCTGCAGCGCGTGGCGTACCCGCTGTCCGGTCTCCATCGCCAGCAGGGTTTCCCCCGGGCCGGTTCCGGGATCGGGAGCGATATCGACCGGGTCGGCCTGTTCGCTGTCGGCGCTGCGGAAGAAAAAGATCTTCCGTTTCAGCTTTTCGCGGCGCAGATGGTCGATGGCCAGGCGTGACAGCGTGCGATAGAGCCAGGTCGAGAGGCTGCTGTCGCCGCGAAAGCTGCCGAGTGAGCGGTGCAGGCGCAGAAAGGCTTCCTGGGCCAGATCCTCGGCCTGGTCCCGGCTGCCGGTCATCCGCCAGCCGAGGTTGATCAACCTGGCGGCGTGGGTATCCACCAGACGGGCGAAACTCTCTTCATCGCCGGCGCGGGCCTGTTCCAGCAGGATCTGTTCGCTGCGTTCGACCATCGGTCGAGAGTAGCGGTCCGACGGCGGGCTGTCAACCGGAGCTGCTGTATCGTGCTTTTGCAAGTATCCGGTGTGCAAGAGCTTTTGAGAGATCTGGAGAGTACTCATCGTCGTTGGTGCTATCCGTTCCGTAACGGCCGGGTCATGGTTCGGGTTGGTTGTGACCGGTGGTCGGGTCGCTGCGGACGGTGACCACAGCCGGGACAGACGCGACCTTCACGTTGTTGCGGCGCATGGCAGATGGGGCAGCGTTTCATGGGACCTCCTCATTCGTCTTACTTCTTTGGACGCAGATCTTCAGAGAAGGTTTACAATTGACAGATTAAAATCAGCCCGTACACTTTGGATGGTTTTGTTGTCCCTGAATCAGTGAGTCCATTGCCTGCGAATAACACAAGCCATTGACCTGCCTGGACTTTCCAAAAATCACCGGCGAACCTGAGGGGGCGTTTCAGATTTTTGGAAATCACATTCAAGTCAAGCACTTGCACTCTTCATCAGGCATGAACTCACGGATTCAGGTTGTCGAAAAGGGACTGCCCCCGAACGGGAACAGTCCCTCTTGTCCCTTGGTGCAGGAGTTGAACAGATGAGTGAAGCAGATCAGCAATGGGATCTTTCCCCACTTTATAAAGGTCCGGATGACCCGGCCCTGGCGCAGGCACTGGCGGATGCCGCCGCTGTTGCCGAACAATTTCGTCGTGATTTTCGCGGTCGCATTGCCGCTGACAGTCTGTCCGCTGATCTGCTGGCTGCGGCGCTGCGTGGCTACCGGGAGTTGCAGCAGACCCTGCTGCTTCCCTACCTCTATGCCCAGCTGCTGTTTTCCGCCGACAGTGAACCGGACGCGCACAAGGCATTGATCGCAAGGGTGCGCGAGGCCTGGAGCGCGATCAGTGAAAAGACCCTCTTTTTCGAGCTGGAAATTCTGCGTATCGACGAGGAGCATTTCAGTCGACTGGTGAAGGATCCGGAGATTGCCGATTATCGGCACTATCTCGAACAACTGCGTGTTCATACACCCTACACGCTCAGCGAAGAGGTCGAGCAGGCGCTGAAGCGCAAGGATCTTTCCGGTCGCGAGGCGTTTGTTCAGTTGTTTGATGAGTTGAGTGCCGGGTTGCGTTTTTCCTTCCGTATGCCGGGAGAGGAGAATGAGCAGGAGGTGACCGGGGAGGAGCTGCTCAGCCTGCTCTACCATGCCGATCGGAGGGTTCGGGAAACAGCGTTCAGCACCTTTCTGCGGAAACATGCCGAACAGTCACTGGTGCTGACGTCCTGCTTCAATAATATCCTCCTCGATCACGGCAGGGAGGCGGAGCTGCGCGGTTATCCCGACCTGATGACGCCGACCCATCTTGCCAGTGAGACGGCGCCGGAAATGGTTGAGCGGATGATGGAGGTCAGCGAGCAGAATTATTCCCTGGCGCAGGACTATTTCGCACTCAAGAAGACGCTGCTCGGTTATGAGACGCTGAAGAATACCGATCTCTACGCGCCGGTCGGTGGGGAAGGGAGGCACTATTCCCTGGATGAGGCCCGTCGCAAGGTGCTGGATTCCTTTGGCGGTTTCTCACCGCGGCTGGCCGAGGCGGCGGCGGCCTTTTTCGACGAGCGGCGCATCGACCTGTTGCCGCGCCCCGGCAAGAGCGGTGGGGCGTTCTGCATGGGGATGATGCCGGGACAACTGCCGTATGTATTGACCAATTTCACCGGGACCCTGCGTGACGTTTCGACCCTGGCCCACGAACTGGGCCACGGCGTACACTACACCCTGTCGCAAAAGCAGCACCTGTTTCATTTCCACGCGCCGTTGCCCTTCGCGGAGACCGCCAGTGTGTTCGCTGAAATGCTGCTGACCCGTCATCTGTTGCAGCATGAGCGGGATCGGGAGACACGCATCGCCCTGCTGTGCGCCAAGATCGAAGACATTATCGCCACCACCTTCCGCCAGAATGTCCTGACCCGCTTTGAACTGGCGGCTCACCGGCAACGTGGCGAAGGGTTGCTTTCCGCCGATGACCTCTGCCGGCTCTGGTGGGATGAAAACAAGAAATTGTTCGGTGACAAGGTGGAGATGATCGAGCCTTATCGCTGGGGCTGGAGCTACATCAGCCATTTCATCCATGCCCGTTTCTACTGTTATTCCTATGTGTTCGGTGAACTGCTGACCCTGTCGCTCTACCAGCGCTACCTTGAAGAAGGTTCTCCGTTCGTACCGAAGTATCTTGATCTGCTCGCCAGCGGTGGAAGTGACCGGCCGCAGGCGCTGCTCGATCCCTTTGCCATAGACCTGGCCGACCCCGGCTTCTGGCAGAAGGGCTACGATGTGGTGCGCGGACTGCTGGATGAGCTGCGGGCCTTGTTGCGGGGAAGTCCCTGAATCAGTGAGCTTATCACCGACGAATAGCGCAAGCCATTGACCTGCCTGCACTTCCCAAAAATCACCGGCGAACCTATGGGTGCGCCTCAGATTTTTGAAAATCGCATTCAGGCCAAGCACTTGCACTCTTCATCCGGCATAAACCCACTGATTCAGGACGAGGTCCCCGACTGAGATTGTTCATGGGGGTGACCGGCAGCGTCACTTCGTTTGTCTTTGGCGGGCCGGAAACGGTCTGGAATCGCCTGCTGATTCCGTTTCCCGCTTTGATGACGCTTCGGCATGAAACTTTCATCCTGATAGGGATTTCAGCGGAAGGATTACAGCGTGGCAACCCTGACCTGCCCCCATTGCCGATTCAGCAAGGATGTGCCGGAGGAGAAACTCCCCGATCGGCCGTTGCGGCTGCGTTGCCGCAAGTGCGGCGGAAGTTTCCTGTTCGATCCCGGCGTTCTGGCGGTGAGGGAAGGATCCGCACCTTCAGGCTCCGGTGATCCCGTGGCGCCGGAACCGGTTCCCGCGTCATTTGAACTGCCGCCGGTGATCGATCTGTTTGCCCGCAGCTGGACCTTTTACCGGCGGCGGATCTGGCTGCTGCTCGGTATCTATCTGGTCACGATTCTGATGACAATGGTTCCGGCGGTCGGCGCCGGTGTCGTGATCGGGGTCAGTGCCGGGTTGGGAAACGGTCCCGGTATCGGCAGCCTGATCCTGGTCGGGGTTGCCATCCTGCTGGCCATGATGCTGATGCCCTGGGGCATGATCGCGATGATCTACGCGACGGTGGATGGTGAATTGGGGTTCAAGGCCAGTTTCGCCGCCGCCAGGGATCAATACTGGGCCTTCTGCTGGATGTTCAGCCTGCTGGCCTTTATTGTCTGCGGCGGCGGACTGTTGCTGATTGTTCCCGGGCTGCTGTTCGCGACCTGGTTCCTCTTCGCTCAGTACATCCTGGCGGCGGAGGGGGATCGCGGCATGGCTTCGCTGCTGAAGAGCCGCGAATACGTGCGCGGATATTTCTGGGCGGTGCTGTTGCGGTTGCTGGTGCTCTGGGTCAGCGCTTTTCTGCTGATGCTGGTGCTTGGTTGGATACCGCTGGTCGGCGACCTGCTGTCACTGTTCCTGTTTCCCTTCACCCTGGTCTACCAGTATTTCCTCTATTGCGACCTCCGCGAGGCTCCACGGGAAAAGGTTCCCTCCTTCTGGGAGACCGGCGCCAAACTTCGCTGGCCGGCGGTTGCCGCTCTCGGCTACCTGGTCCTGCCGGTCGCTTTCTGGATGATCGGCGGGATGAGTGCCCTGGACGGCTGGGTTCTTTCCTGGAAGATCGAACATGGCCTGGTGTCCCGATCCGTCCAGAGTTGGACCCCGCCGCCGGTGATCGAGGAAAAACTTGGCCAGGAGCCGCCCACCGCGGTCAGGATCAGTCGTCGGAAGATGCGTCGGCTGCTTAAACAGAAGCGTATCGAAGCGCCTCCGGGTGGGGTCAGCGTCGGCCCGGCGGCTCTGCTTGCCGACCGGTTCTGGGATGGAGGCAGCACGCCTCATCTCTGGCTCAAGGTCAGGCTGGCCGATTTGCCGAACCTGGCTCTGGTTCGTGACCGGGCCGTAAGCATCAGTATCGACCGGGTGACAGATGGCGATGGTGCCGACCGTTATGACGCGACCAGCATGTTTGAGAAGGAGTTCTTTCGGCGGGTGACCCTGCAGGCTTCTTCTCCCGATGCCGGTTACCTGGAAGGAACAAGGGATGTCTATTTGCGCAGGGGAACCGATGAGGAGGATCTGCGCGGTATCAGCGGCACGCTTCACCTGAAGCTGCCTGTCGGAATTGAGGTGGTTGACCTGACGCCGTCGATGATGGGCCGGGACTACACCGTCGCCGGGCATGATATCAGCTACAAAAAGCTTGAAGGGCCAGCCGTAACTCTCGCACTGTCCGATATCGACAATCTGTTGCAGGTGGTCGGTTACAATGCCGCGGGCAAGCCCCTGGCCACCGGCGGCGGCCATTCCAGTGAGCAGGATGGCCGTGTCACCCGAACCTGGTTGTTCCAGGGCGATGTTTTCAGTGTGCGCCTCTATGTCGCCCGAACTCTGGTAAAGAAGAATTATCCATTCAGGTTGAAGTTGCCGGAACCCTGAACCAGGCCCCCCTGTTTCGCCGATGGTTTTTCGGTTATACTTGAACCTGAATCAGTGAGCCCCTTGTCGGCGAACTTCACCTGTCGCAACTGCGGGGCCTATGCCGGCATAGCGGCCGGACTCTGCAATCCCGAACCGTTTTAAGACCCTGTTCCCCGGTTTTTACCAGCGTCTGCCACCATAACCGAAGTTGTTGAAGCAGATACTTACGGAGCGATCGGACCAGCAGATCGTTCCGCCGTAAGAGGATCCCGGGTAACCGTAATAACGGTTATAATAACCGTAGCCCCGCTCATCGTGGCGGTAGCTGTGACGATAGCTGTCATAGCGGCGCTGATGGCGGTTATACCGATCATCCCGGGGCTGGTGGCGCGGGGTGTAAAGGTGTTTCCCCCCGCTGCGGGAATGACCGAAGTAGCCGCCATGGCCGCCTTGGCGTGAATCGGCCAGTTGCAGGATGTTCGCGTTTTCCGGAGCCGGGGTGTGCTGCCGTTCGCGGGTGCTGCCGCTTCCCGCCCATGCGATTCCCGCCATCGCCGGCAGCAGGCCGAGCAAGAGAAATAAATGTTTCATCGTTTCACCTCGTACCCATTATAGCCCGGATGTCCGGTTCGCTGCCGGATCGACCGTGAGGAGATGTCCCATTGATTAGATTGATAACAATTTTAGTCATCTGCCTTTTCCCCACCCTGCTCTTTGCCGCCGGCCCCCCGCGAATCTGGTTCGATCAGGGACATGGGCAACGATTCGCTGTCGACCGGCCGGGGCCGTTGCAGCTGACCGGATTCGCCCGGTTGCTGGTCGCGCAGGGAGGCCGGATTGAAACCGGCCGGCAATCCCTTGACAGCGGTATGCTCGAACAGGTGGACGTGCTGGTTCTTTCCGGGGCGTTTAAACCCTACAGCAGTCAAGAAATCGATGCCGTCGAAAGGTTCCTGCGTGGCGGTGGCCGGTTGGCGGTGATGCTGCATATTGCTCCTCCCTTCGGTGACCTGCTCTACCGGCTGGGAGTCGATTTTTCCAACGGGGTGATTCGCGAGCGGGACCAGGTGCTGAACGGCGACCCGCTCAACTTCCGGGTTACTGATTTCGCCGACCATCCCCTGACCCGCGGGTTGCAGGGCTTCAACCTCTACGGTGGCTGGGCCCTGATCAACACGGATCCGCGGGCACGGATCATTGCCCGGACCGGGCCGGAAGCCTGGGTCGATCTGAACCGTGACCTGCGTCTCAACGGAAATGACGCGGTGCAGAGCTTCGGCGTGGTGGTGGTCGGAGAATCGGGAAAGGGGGCGTTTGTTGTTTTTGCCGATGACGCGATTTTCCAGAACCGGTTTCTGCCTGAAAACAGGCAGTTGGCTGACAACCTTGTCCGCTGGCTGCTCAATCGTTCCCTGCCGCAGTTGGCTTTGAAACCTGAATCAGTGGGTCCCTTGTTGGCGGACAGCACAAGTCACTGATCTGCCTGAGCTTCCCAAAAATCACCAGCGAACCTATGGGTGCGCTTCAGATTTTTGGAAATCCCATTCAGACCAAGCACTTGCACTCTCCATCCAACAGGAACTCACTGATTCAGGTGAAAGGTAAACCCTGATGCGCCGCTTTCTGCTCTTTCTGCTCTGCGGCCTGCTGCTTCCGGGGCCGCTGTCGGCGGCGACCGGGAATCACCTGGTCGGGCAGAAGAGTCCCTACCTGCAGCAGCACGCCCAAAATCCGGTTGACTGGTACCCCTGGGGAGAGGAGGCCTTTGAGCGCGCCCGGCGGGAGAACAAGCTGATTTTTCTCTCCATCGGCTATTCGACCTGTCACTGGTGTCATGTCATGGCCCACGAGAGTTTCGAGGATCAGCAGGTGGCGGCCTTGCTCAATGCCGATTTTGTCGCCATCAAGGTGGACCGTGAAGAACGTCCCGATATCGACCAGGTCTACATGCAGGTTACCGTGGCCCTGACCGGCAGCGGCGGCTGGCCGCTGACCGTCATCCTCACGCCGGAAAAGGTGCCGGTCTACGCCGGAACCTATTTCCCCAAAGAATCCCGTTACGGCCGTCCCGGTCTGCTCGATCTGCTGCCGCAGATCGCCGCGCGCTGGCGGCAGCATCCGGAACATATCCGCGACAGTGGACGGCAGCTGCTGGAGCGACTCAATCGGCCGCGGGGAACGGCTGTTACGGATCTCGGCGAGGAGCTGTTCGAACGGGCCGATACCAGTTTCAAGAGCAGTTTCGATGCCCGTTACGGTGGTTTCGGCCAGGCGCCGAAGTTTCCCCGCCCCCATGGATTGACCTATCTGCTGCGCCGCTACCGGCAAACCGGCGACGAACGACTGCTCAGTATCGTGACGACCACCCTGGACGCCATGCGCCGCGGCGGCATCTATGACCAGCTTGGAGGAGGTTTTCACCGCTACAGCACCGATCGCGAATGGCTGGTGCCGCACTTTGAAAAAATGCTTTACGACCAGGCCGGGCTGGCCCTGGCCTATCTTGAGGCCTGGCAGGTGACAGGTCGGCAGCGTTATGCCGATACAGTGCGCGAGATTCTCGACTACCTGCTGCGTGACATGCGCGACCCGGAAGGTGGTTTCTACGCCGCCGAGGATGCTGACAGCGAGGGGGTTGAGGGCAAGTTCTATCTCTGGCGCCTGGCGGAGGTGAAGAAGGTGTTGGGTGCGGAGGACGCTGTTTTCTTCGCCGCCGCCTACGGGATCGCGCCGGAGGGCAATTTTGCCGCCGATATCCGTGGTGAACAGCCGGGGATGAATATTCTTCACCTGGCCCGGTCCCTGCCCTCCCTGGCCGTCGAGCACAAGATGACGGAAGCACAGCTGCGGGCACGGCTGGCCGCCGACCGGGCCGAGCTGTTGGCCGCGCGTGATCGAAGGGTCCGGCCGCAACGGGATGACAAGGTGCTCAGCGCCTGGAACGGATTGGTGATCTCCGCTTTTGCCCGCGCCGGCCGGGTTCTCGATGCCCCGGTCTACCTGCGCACGGCGCAGCGGACTGCCGATTTTATCCAGCGGATGCGTGACCGGCAGGGGCGCCTGTTGCGGCGCTGGCGGGAAGGGGACGCCGCGATCCCGGCTTTCGCCGAGGATTACGCTTTTCTCGCCCGCGGCCTGCTCGATCTCTACCGGGCCGATTTTGATCCGCGCCGGCTGCGGCAGGCAACGGCCCTGGCCCAGCAGCTGCTGGACCGCTTCCGTGCCGCCGGGGGCGGCTTTTATGATACCGCGGATGATGCCGAACAGCTGGTTTCCCGGCCGCAGTCACTCTTCGACGGGGCCCTCCCTTCTGCCAACAGTGTCGCCCTGGAGGTGCTCGCCCGCCTCTACCTGCTGACCGGAGACGACCATTGGGAACGGGCGGCGCGAAAACTGCTCGCGCGCTTCTCCGCTGAGGTGTCCGACTCTCCGACCCGTTATGCCCAGCTGCTGCAGGGGGCGATGCTGCTGCTGCAGCCGACCCGCCAGGTGGTGCTGGTCGGCCCGCCCGAAGCGGAGACCACCGGGCAGCTGCTTGACATTCTCCAGCATCGTTACCTTCCCGAAACCAGCCTGTTGCTGCTGCCTCCCGGGCAGTCGGCCCTGCTCGCGGACCTTGCGCCGCACAGTGCCGGGATGCGGATGCTCGGCGGCAGGCCGACGGTCTACATCTGCCGCGATTTCAGTTGTCAGAAACCGCTTACCGATCCGGCGGAAGTCGCGGCGCGATTGGCAAAACCTCCCGTTGCCGGTCGTCCCTGAAACCCAAATCCACCGGCAATTTCGGGATTCGGCTGACGTTACGGATGAATCTGCTTCGTTGCCTTCACCGATTCGTTGCTCAACGTAGCTCGGCTACGTTTCCGCCCGAATCGGCACGGCGCCTCGTATCTCCACCCGTCCCGCCACCCTCGGTCCGCAAAACAGCCGGTGGATTTGGGTGAAACGCATCTGATTTACAGCCGTCGGGGGCCGGAGAGATCTTTCCCGCCGCAGGCCGTGCCGATCCCGCGCAACAGTCCGTTGAAAACGAAATGGTGAAAGGGATAGACCGCCCACCAGTAGGCAAGACCGGAAAGACCGCGCGGCAGAAACCGGGCGTTCTGAACCACCCGGGTGCCGTTTTCGCCCGGTTGCAGCAGGAATTCGAGCGTGGCTTCTCCGGGCAGCTTCATTTCAGCGACCAGCAACAGCCGCCGGGGATGTTGCTGGTCGGCAACCCGCCAGAAGTCGAGGGCGTCACCGATGAGCAGGGTGTCGGGATCGCGCCGACCGCGGCGAAGTCCGGGGCCGCCGACCAATTTGTCCAGCAGCCCGCGCAGCCGCCAGAGAGGATTGCAGGCATACCAGCCGGTTTCGCCGCCCAGGCGGATGATGGCCTGCCAGACGCGGTCGATATCTGCTTTGACGACCAGTTCGCGGCGGTCGCTGAACAACGTGCCGCCGGCCCAGGATGGATCATCGGGGTCGCCCCATTCGGCCGGCGGGATGGGACCGGCATCAGTCCAGGAACTTTCCACCTGGCTGCCGCGCAGACGCTCCAGAGCCAGGCGGATAGCGGTCCGGGCATCGAACAGCGGTTGTGGAACCAGATCCTGCAACCGCAGATCGTGGCAGATGGACGGTGTTGACAGGCTTTCCACCAGGGGGCGGGCGAGGGCGGCGGGAACGGGCGTGATCAGCTGTATCCAGCAGGCGGAGCAGCGGGGGGAACAGATCGGCAGCGGCAGGATCAGGCGGCGTACAAGGCCGGCCTCTTCGGCGTAAATACGCATCAGGCGCCGGTAGTTGAGAACCTCGGTGCCGCCGATATCATAGCTTTGACCGATGGTTTCGGGATGATCGAGACAACCGACCAGATAGCCGAGAACATTGCGGATACCGATCGGTTGACAGGGGCTGTCAACCCAGTTCGGTGTGGCCATAACCGGTAGCCGGTCGACCAGGTAGCGGAGGATTTCAAACGAGACGCTGCCTGAGCCGATGATCATCGAGGTTCGTAGAACTGTGGTCGGTACCCGGCCGGCCCGCAGGATACGGATGACCTCGGCGCGGGCGGCGAGTTGGGAGTCGAGGTCGGCCTCTTCCTCTCCGAGCCCGGCCAGGTAGATGATCCGCTTGAGACCTCCTGCTTCGGCGGCGGCAATGAAATTCCAGGCTCCTCTGCGTTCAACGGCAGCGTTCTTCGTTGACGGACTCATCGCCGGAACAAGGTAGTAACAGGCTCGACAACCCAGGGCGGCGTTGCGCAGGGACTCACCGTCGAGCAGATCACCGCGTTCGATCTGCAGCAGCGGATGGGTGCCCCAGGCCCGGTTGGCGATTTTGGTCGGATTCCGCGCCAGGGCTCTGACCGGATAACCGGCTTCCAGCAGTCGCGGCACCAGGCGACCGCCGACATAACCGCCTGCGCCGAGAACCAGGATGGGCTGTCGGTCGTTCATGCTCCCATTATCTCATGCCGAGAGACGGGGGCAAGCGCGGACCTGAATGAGCTATCGGGGCGGCTGCAGGGGGAGATCGACAATGGCGCGGGTTCCGCGGCCGGGGGAGCTGTCGAAACGCAACTGTCCACCATGTTCCTTGACCAGTTGCCAGCAGATGCTCAGGCCGAGACCGGTTCCCTCGCCTTCGGGCTTGGTGGTGAAGAAGGGAGAGCAGAGATGCGGCAGGTTCTCGGCGGCAATGCCGACGCCGGCATCTTCAATCCTGAACTGCAGCAGCTCTCTCTGTCGGCGGATAAGGACGCGGATTCGTTTGGCTTTGTCCGGCAGTGGGAAACGGGCGTTGAGGGCATGGCGGGCGTTGCTGAGCAGGTTGAAGAGAACATGTTCCAGTTTTTGCGGCTGGGCCAGAATCAGCGGGGCTTCCGGTTCGGTCTTGATCTCGACGTGAATGCCCTCGTTCCGCATCTGGGTTTCGACCAGCAGCAGGACATCCCGGACCAGGTCCCGGGGATCGATCAGCTGCAGTTGATCGTCCGGCTCGCGGCTGAAGCCCAGCAGGCCGGAAACGATACGGGCGATCCGCTCCCCTTCCGACAGCATCCGTTCGGGGATTTCCGGGTGTTGCCGCAGGACCTCGGGGTTGTCCTTGAGGATCTGGGCGAAATTGATGATGCCGTTCAGAGGATTGTTGATTTCATGGGCGATACCGGCGGACAGTTCTCCGATCGCGGCCAATTGTCCGGCCCGCAGGTGATTGATGCGTCGGTTGAAATTTCGACTGGTGTCACTGATGTTGAGGATGACCCGTTCAACCCGTCCCTCGTCATTACGGATAGGATAACAGCGGAAATGGAGCTGGCGTCCATCCTGGTCGAGAAGCTCCCGTTCCTGGAAAACCCCCTCTTCAATGCAGGGTTGTACCGGGCAGTCGGTACAGACCGCATGTCGGTAGATGGCGCCGTGACAGACCTGGCCCGGCTGCAGCGGCTCGTCGAGCTGCAGCAGTGACATCACGTGACGGTTGCTCCAGAGGATTTTGCCGTCGAGGTCGAACAGCACCAGGCCGTCAGGGACCGCTTCCAGTTGAGCCGTCAGCAGGCGTTTTTCCTCTTCACTCTGCTGCAGAGCGAGGCGGGCTTTCCTGCGCCGGGTCACATCGATGCCGAGGACCATCACCAGTGGAGAGCCATCGCTGTCGGCAAAGGGGATTTCGTGGATTTCGAAGAAGGCATCCTTGTCTTTGTCATGCAGATCCCATTTGCGCGCCCGGCCGTTGTCAAAGACCTTGAAGGTGGAACAGTCGTCACAGGGGGTGTCACGGTCGTGGATGATCCGGTAGCAGGGGGCGCCCCGGTAGGAGCCGAAGTTGTCGATGAATGTCCGGTTGGCGAAGGGGATTGAGTAGTCCGGAGCCTGCAGGTAGACCAGAGCCGGAAGCTGGTCGAGAACCTTATAGAATCGGTCGCGTTCAAGGGAGAGCTGTTTGCGGCAGGGATGCGGCCTCCGGTGGTTGGGCTGTAGATCAGCCGGGAGATGAATGTCCGTGGTGGCGGCATTCTTCAGAGTGGCTTCATACACGGTCAGCTGGGTACGAAGCCGTTCGATTTCTGCGCGTAGTTCCTCCTTTGTTTTTCGCTCCATTATTTCCCCTGAAGGAACAGTCATGCTGACCCAGCGTGTTCGTTGTCAGGGAATCAGCAAGTAAGGGGCTCTTCAATCGATATGAATCTACACCATTTCAGGCCCGAATATAGATCGCTAAAGTCTAGCCTCCGACCGGGTAAAGTCAAGCGGGTCAACCTGTCAGAAATGAGGGGTTGGCCGGCTTGACTTCAGTTCGGCAGGTCACTTCTCCGGCGGCTGGAGCGGTCGATCTCCGGTTCGATTTCCGTCCGGTACCTGATCATGAACTCATGCAGGTCATGATCGCTCAACTCCAGGGTCGCCTCGGGAAGTTCAAGATGGTGGTGACGTTGCTCGGCCAGCAGGGCATAGAGGTGTTCGGCAGCGAAGCGATTGGCGTGACAGTAGGAAAGGATCAGGGTGATCGGGTCATCAACGATGCGTTGTCCCATAACCGACCTCCTCGGGTTGCCCCCCCTTTTCTTACAGTGTATACGGTATGATAATGATCTGCCAATCGGTCGCCGGTTTTTTCTGCCGGCAACACAAAAAGGCCCGCCGAATCGGGCGGGCCTTTTTGTGTTGCAAGGGAGGAGAGGTGTTGCTAAAAGCCGTGGTGGCTGAGGAATCGTGTCCAGTGCAGCCGTCTGCGCGACCGCGATGAGAAGCTGACCGGACAGCTTCCCGATGAGTCGGCATTGACGCGCCTGAAAAGTTTTCGGGCGATGCGGTTCAGATAAAACATGGCATCCTTCTGTCCCTGAATCGGATTGTTGTGTGAATGTGGCGCAAACTTAAGGCCTGTTTGCGGTGTCGTCAACCCCCTTTTGGGGCTATAAAAACGTTTTAAATCAAAATGTTGTCGATCATACCTGCGATTTGCGGCGCCGGCGGGCGCAGAGTGGAAATTATTTTTTCTTTATGTTTCGTTCTGAAACAGTGTCATGTTCTTCGGCCTCTTGCGTGACCGGGCAGGAGCGGGTACCTTAGGTCAAGGCCATGCAGAGGGGCGGGACCCGTGGCCGGGGAAAGGATAGCGCATGGAAAAGCAAGCAGCCAAACGGTCCGTTCAAGGTATTGCCGGACTCTACAGTCGCAATGAGCTGAAAAAATTTCTTTCCGGTTACCTGCTGCTGATGGCGGTGGTCGAGGGCTTCATCTTCTTCGTCTGCTGGATCAGTTACCTGAGTCGCGGGCAGATGTTTTTCCCCTGGAAGGCTTACATCCTCGCATCCTTCCTTACTCCGGTCGCCATCACGTTTCTGCTGGGGGTGATTGTCTATGGCTTCAACCGCTACCTGTTCGCCCGTGACGAGACCTTTCCCGCGGCCGGAACGGTGTCCGACACGGAACGACAGCCGAACCGTTTTGACGAGGTGATGCGCAGCCTGCGCCAGGTTCCCTTCCTGGTGGCCTTGCTGCTGCTGGTGCTGGCCGGCGGCATTATCTACAAGCTGGATGCGATTGTCGGCTATGTTGCCGACGCCGGGGCGCAGGCGGCAAACTATCTCTTTATCCTGCTGGCCGTGGTTCTCGGGGTGGCGGCCCTGGTAAGCCTGGTATGGATGGTCCTCAGCTACCGGTTGCGCTGCCGACGTCTCGACCTGCTGCACAAGTACCGCATGGAGATGCTGGAGCAGACCGGCATGGTGCTGCTGGAGGATGAGACGGTCATCGACCGCGATGGGCGGGTGGTGGAATATCCCGTCGGAGTCGGCACTCATCCGTCAAGGCGCGGTGATGACCTGGCTGTTCTGCCGGCCCTGCCCGGACGAAAGAGGGACGGGGAAAACTGAGCCGTCGCGGGAGCCCGGAAGGGGTTCTCCCGCCCGTGGCTCTTCACAACCTTCGGGACGGCCTTGTCCCGGTTTATTCCATTCCAAAATCAAAATTGAAAACCGAAGTATTCGGCAGCGGATTTTCCTTCTGCAGGGCATTCAGGACCTGCTTGCCGCGGGGAGAGAAGGCGCCGAGGTGACTCAGGTCGACGGTCAGGCGTCGGATCCCGAGAGCCGCCAGGTCCTGCTGACGGTCGAGCAGGGAAAAGTCAGTTTCGCTGCTGAGGATGCTGACCCCGGAGCGCTGCTGGACACGGAAACGGTCGCCGCGGTCGGAGGAGATGCCGCCTTCTTTCTGCAGGTTCTTGAGCGGGATGCGACTGGTCAGCAGGGGGACGCTGGCGTAGACGGTCAGGTCGAGGGGCAGGCCGGTCGGGCGGCTGAAGAGGTCTGCCAGGTTGTCGCGGTCGTCCTCGATATAAGCCATGCCCCCGCTCAGGCCGAGTTCCCGCCAGGCCAGGGCCGCCTGGCTGTTGAGAATGAAGAGCCGGTAGCTGCCTTCGAGTTCGGCTTCGGGATAATCGTCGAAGAGTGGAAAGTGCCCGAGGTTGCCGAGTCGGAAGCGGCGGAACCCCTGTTCGTACAGGGTTCTGATCAGATCCTCCGTCTGTTGCCACTGGTCGTCAAGCAGGAGGAAAGGGAGATCCCAGACGATACGTTCCGTCTGGCGCCCCCAGCGGCCAGCCTGCTGCACGCCCTGAATGTTGCCGGCGGAGAGAGGTAGCAGCACCCGGTCGATGCCGTCCCGGGCCAGGATCTGCAGATCCCGGGCGTTGCCGAGGCCGAGGGTTGTCCGCCGCTCCTGTCCTGCCGGTTCCCCGCAGGCGAGCAGGGACCGGCGGGCCCGCTGCCGGGCGGAACTGTCGCGGTTTTGCCGCCGGAAGGAAAGCTGTTGCGCCAGCTGGGCATAGAATTCCCGCCGGATCTGTTTCAACCGGCTGGGTGGGATCACCACCGGCGGCAGTTTGCGGCAGGTCAACTGCTCAAGCCGAAATCCGCTGCTGCCGGTCTGGGAAAAAGCGGCCCGCAGAGTTTCCCGGCTGAGCGGGTTGTCTTTTGCCGGGAAGGTCTCGACCTCGAAACGCGCGGTATGTTCGATTCCGGCCAGCTCGGCGGTCAGTTGCAGGCTGTGGTTGTCCGGCATCAGGATCCGCAGGATGAGCGCTGTCGGCTCAGTGGAAATCCGGTCCAGTCGTTTGCGGCAGGCGGCTTCGCTGAGGGTGAAGGCCTGTCGGGACGAGACCTTGAAAACTGCGTCGCCGACCTGAAAACGGTCGGCAAAGGGGGTCGGGACATTGACCTGACTGCCGGCCGCCGCCTGTTTGACCGGTCGTTTGCCGAGCTGAAGGGTGCGGACGGTGAACGCGGTTCCGGGGCGGTCGCTGGCCGGCTGGACGCGCAACCGGTCTCCGGCCTGCAGCAGATCGCGGGTTTTGAAGCCGATCTGGCGACCACGGACCTGAGAAATGTTTCCCAGCCAGCGGCCGGTGGCGCCGCGCAGGTTGGGCGAGACGATGTCAACCGGAGCCGGCCCGGTGAGAAAACCTCTGGTCGGCGGTCGGCCGAAGGCTTCCTTGAGCAGCAGTTTGGCTTCCTTGAGAGCGTCCTGACGGTGGTTGTGGTCGGCGTCGAGAACCATGCGGTAGGCGCTGACCACGTTGTGAACGTACTCGGCGCTCTTCATCCGGCCCTCGATTTTCAGCGAGCAGATGCCGGCGGCGATCAGCTCCGGCAGCAGGTCGATGGCCGAGAGATCGTTGGGAGAGAAGAAATAGCCGTCCTTGCCGCGTTGGCGGTAGCGGCGTCGGCAGGGCTGGGTGCAGCGGCCGCGGTTGCCGCTCTGGCCGCCGAGAAAGGATGAAAAATAGCACTGGCCGGAGAAGGAGAAGCAAAGCGCGCCGTGGATGAAGTGTTCCAGCTCAAGATGGGTTTGACGGCGGATCGCGGTGATTTCGTCGAGGGTCAGTTCGCGTGCCAGCACCCCGCGGGCGAAGCCCATCCGTTCGAGCATTTTCACCCCGGCGGCGTTATGGACGGTCATCTGTGTCGAAGCGTGCAGCTCCAGCTTGGGAAAGTGTTCGCGGGCCAGCTTCCAGACCGCGAGATCCTGCAGGATCAGTCCGTCGACACCGATCTGGTCGAGAGTGGCCAGGGTGTCGACCAGTTCAGGCAGTTCCCGCTCCTTGACCAGGGTGTTGAGGGTGACGTAGAGCCTGCGTCCGGCCGCGTGCTGGGCGGCGGACATCTTCTCCAGATCGGTGACGTTGAAGTTCTTCGCCTTGGCACGAGCTGAAAAGGCCTTGAGCCCGCAGTAGACGGCATCGGCACCGGCCTCGGCGGCGGCGAAAAAGGCTTCGAGGCTGCCGGCCGGGGCGAGCAGCTCGGGGCGGGTAGGGGAGGGTGACTTTCGGTCGGTCATGGAAGGCCTGATTTTGGGCTGCCAAGAGCGCCAAGAAGGTCAAAAACTCATTTAACGGAGAGACGGAGAGGGGCTGAGGCAGAGAGAAAATCTTTGGGGTTTTAAAACCAAAAACTGCCTTTGATTTTCTCTGCACCCTCTCTCTCAGCGACTCTCCGTTAAAAAAGGTTTTCTTGGCGGCAAGCTTGTAGTGACGAAAAAACCGGACGTTCCCGCCCGGTTTTGTTTGAGTCAAGGTAGCACAGCCTGCCGGGGGCGGGCAAGCGAGGGTGTTAAAAATCAGGGTCCCCAGGCTGAGCAAAAATGTCCAGATGCAAGGCGTCCGCACCCCCGCGGAATAAGGCGTACCGGAAGGTACGTCGTTGACGCGGGGGAAGGACAACGCCGCAGATGGGCGTTTTTGCTCAGCCTGCCTGCTACAGCCCGCGGTCGGCGAAGCTGATATAGTCGCCGTTGCCGATGATGATGTGATCAAGCACCCGTACCCCCATCAGCTCGCCGGCCTGCCGCAGGCGGGTGGTGAGGTCGATATCCTCGCGGCTCGGGGTCGGATCACCGGAAGGGTGGTTGTGGATAAACAGGACGGCTGCCGCCGATTCCCGCACCACCGGGGCGAAGACTTCACGTGGATGGACAATGCTGGCGGTCAGGCTGCCTTCGGAGATCTGCACTTCGCGGATCACCCGGTTCTTGGCGTCGAGCAGCAGGGTCAGAAAAACCTCTTTCTTCCGGTCGCGCAACCGCTCGTGGTAATGCCGGTAGACATCTTGGGAGCAGCTGTAACGTTCCCCGGGTCTCAGCGGCGCGGCGCTGAAACGTCGGGCCAGCTCAAAAACGCCGAGCAGTTCGGCGGTCTTGGCCGGCCCGATACCTTTCTGCTGCTGCAACTCCCGGCTACCGGCCGCGGCCAGCTCCCGCAGGCTGCCGAAACGTGTCAGCAGGCTGCGGGCCTGGTCCAGCGCGCTGGTGCCGCTGGCGGCGTCGCCGGTGCGAAGCACCAGGGCCAGCAGTTCGGCGTCGCTCAGTCGTTCCGCGCCCTGTTGCAGCAGTTTCTCTCGCGGCCGCTCATCCTCGGGCCAGTCCTTGATCGAGCGCATCCATGCCCTCCTTGGACAGGCTGATGCAAAACGCCCGTCTGCTTTGTCCTCCCCCGCGTCAACGACGGACCTTCCGGTACGCCTTATTCCGGGGGGCGGACGTCCTGCATCCGGACCTTTTTGCTCAGCCTGAATCACGTGTCTTTTTCAACATCCTGTCAGGTCAATTGTCGGCGATGATTCTAGCACCTTGCGAACCGGCGTCAAGGAGACTTCCGTTGCCTATTCCCGGACATAGATGTCGATATCGGTTTCGTGCACCATGCCCATGGTGTGGGCATATTCCGATTCGATCAGGGCGCAGTGCTGGCGGGTTTCATGCGCGGCGCGTTCAAGCGTCTGGCGGGCCACCGGGTCGATAACGCGGGCGGCCGTCATCCGCAGCATCCGTTCGATATCCTCTTCTTCGCTCAGTGCCAACTCCCGGGCCCGGCGTTCATGGACATCGGGATGGGCCGTCAGCTCCCTGATCAGGGCCGCGTCCGGAGAGGGCGGCAACGCCATGAACTGGTCGAAATCTCCCAGATCATGACCGTTGTAGAGGTGGAAGAAACGGCCGAGATTGCCGTGTACCTCTTCAGCCAGACGCTGAAAGACCTTGCGGCCAAGGGGGTTGGTGACCCGTTCGGCGGCCAGCAGGTAGAAATCGTAAAGAGTCTTCTTGGTCCTGATGATCAGACGAAGGACTTCCTGGATTTTCATCTCCTGGGGCATGGACAACCTCCTTTCCTGGCTGTGGATGGATTACTTCAAGTATGCCTGAAGGAGGAGGGAGAGCAAGGAAGTACAGGAATTATAATGGATTAATAAGAAAAGGGACCGGCTGGTTGCCGGTCCCTGAGATGCTTGTATGACGCCCGAGATTAATCACAGGCGTTCCGTCGACCGGATTTATTTCAGCGCCTTACCGCTGAAGATGCCGAGAACACTCTGTTCCTTGGGAGAAAGCCTGGCTCCGAAGCGGATCATCTTCTGTTGGATCTCGTCAAGATTCCGGCCGGCAGCCAGCGCCTGGTCGATGCGTTGCCGATTGTGACAGCCGGTGCAGCGGGTATTGATGATCCGGTTGACTTCGGCGAACTGGTCATTGCCCCAGTAGGCGATCAGCAGTTCTTTCTCGGCGGGGGTCAGGTCGGCGCCGAGGACACCCATCCGTTCGAGGATGGCGGCGGCGTCGTCGCGGCGGGTCAGGGCCTTGTCGATCCGTTCACGGGTATGGCAGACGGTACACTTGTTGTCGATGATTTTCTGGAATTCCAGCATGCCGCGATCGGTGGAAAGGGCGCCAAGATGTTGAGACTGCTGGGCGGCGAAAGCCGGAGCGGCTGTCAATAGCAGGATCACGAACAGAAAACGCATGTCGGTTACTCCCTGACGAAGGTGTCAATGTCGGTTGCGTGGACCATGCTCGTCACGGTGGGTGCATTCCGACGCGATGGTCCGGTCATGGTCGTCGGTACTGATTTCTGCGGCCCCGATGCCGTCATCCATGACATTTTTTCGGTCTGGATGATGCCGCGGATGGCTTCTGCGGGTTGAATCTCCGGGGCACGGGGTCTTTCTGGTCCAGGTCAGGGTGCGGCAATGAGACTCAATTTTTTGTCGATGTTGTTGCGCACCCAGTTGCGGTCCCACCATTCCACCGGGTTGACCGGCAGGCCGTTGAGGATCAGGCCGAAATGGAGATGATCGCCACCGGCCAGGCCGGTGGCGCCGGTGCGGGCGATCTCCTGGCCTTTTTTCACCAGGTCGCCGGCGGCAACTTCGATATTGCTGAGGTGGCCGTAGAGGCTCATCAGCCCAAGACCGTGGTCGATGATGATGCATTGGCCGTAAATGCCGAACTCCTCGGCCAGCACCACCCGACCGCTGTTGGCGGCGACCACCGGTCCCCGGGCGACCGAGGCGATGTCGACTCCGAGATGGACCTGACGGTCGATCTTCCTGCCGTTGTGGTAGTAGGTGCGGGCCGTGGCGAAGGGTTCACGATTGGTCCCTTTGGGACGCAGGAAGGCCCCTTCCCAGAGCGGCTTCGGTTCCGTCTGGGCGACAAATTCCTGCAGTCGGGCCCGGTTCTGCTGCCGCAGTTCACGGTTGACGCGAATGAAGATCTGCAGCAGATCGGCGGTTTCCGGGAAGTACTGCTGGAAGTCGGGCATCTTGGCTTCGAGAAAACGGTTGCTGATATTGATTTTTGCCTTGTGTAATGCGCGGGCATTGATGTGGTGGTAGAAACCACTGCGTCGCTGGTTGCCGGCCAGGTCTTCGGCGCTCAGGCGCGGCACCAGTTTTTTCGGACTCAGGTCGTAGGGAGCGGCGAACAGGCAAGCATAGCTGCCGTCTTCCTGCTGGTACGCCGGGAAAAAGAGATCGTCGATCTGGACTCCGGTGCGGGTGACCGTTTCGTTGACCTTGAAGATGATCAGTCCGCTGCCGCCCTGATTGAGATTATGGCTGCGGCTGAGGACCGAGATCCTCGGTGGTTTGCTGTCGAATTCGAGGATGAAGCTGCGGTTGCCGGTGTTGCCCTGGCCGAAATGGTAAATCGAGCGGTCTCCGGCGGTGACGCGGATTTCCAGCGGACCGTTGTTCAGCTTGATCCCCGCCAGAGACAGCTGTTGACGGTGCTGGTAACTTCCGGGCGGCAATTCCTGGCTGTAGAGGGCGATCTGCTTGCTGCCCTGAACCAGCAGCACGTCGACCTGTTTCAGTCCCGAAGCCTGGTCGGTCAGAGTCAACTGCAGGGGTTTACGGCTTGAAACCGGACCGGATGCCGGAGTCAGGGAAATTTCCGGACCGTCGGTGTCGCGAAAATAGTAGACGCCGCCGGCAACCAGGGCGATAAGCAGGACGAACAACAGAACAACACTAGGGGTGCGCAACAGAAAATCTCCTTACAGCATAGGATGTCACCCGAGAGCGGGTGTCAGGATGGCAACGGCAGCAAGTATAGCGCCGGGGAATGGTTTTGCCACTGTGCGAATTCGCAACGGATGGATCCCCGGAGCCTGTCGGATAATTCGAACTGAAGCGAAAATTTGAGCGTTTGAGAACAGGTTTCAGCTCGTTTGCAGCCTCATAGC
Organism: Geothermobacter hydrogeniphilus; assembly: GCF_002898515.1. Lineage (GTDB taxonomy): Bacteria > Desulfobacterota > Desulfuromonadia > Desulfuromonadales > Geothermobacteraceae > Geothermobacter_A. The sequence continues at coordinate 43,388 of NZ_PPFX01000001.1, forward strand.
TGTAGCTATGGGGCAAAAAGGATCTCCTAGCTCTCCGATTCCCGGACCCAGTTGTTGATGATGTCGGTGGCAGCTTCGGAAATATCGATGAATTTCAGCCCCATGCCGGGATCATAGCGGCTGTCGGGATGATAGGGACGTTTCCAGACCACCTCGCATTCACAGCGTACCGATTCTTTACGCGGCGGCGGCAGGGGGATGTCGACGATCACGCGACTGCCGGGCTCCAGGGGATTGACTGTGGCGATGAACATGCCGCCGCGGCTGAGGTTCTTGCTGTAACCGAAAAAGACCTCACGCGCGTCTTCCAGCCTTACTTTGCGTACCAGCAACGGCGCCCGCAGGGTGCGGCGCAAATCGGCCTGTACCGGCGCATCGGCTTTCCGCTCGGTCATGGTTCTCTCCCGGTTCGAAGCTGACCAAAGCATAGCACATCATTGCTCCCTCGTCCCCCCGAAACAACGCCCTGCAGCCGCCGCAACAGGGCCAGCTGTTGTTCGATCTTCCGCGGTGCCGATCCTTTTCCCCAGGTGATCAGTTCAGCGACCAGGCCGCTTGTTTCATCACTTGCGGAAAAACTGCCGAGATGACGGATCAGGCGCAGGGTTTTCAGGGCGTCGAACCAGCCGTGAAAAGCGCGCAGCAGTCTTTCCGGGGAGCGGTTGCGAGCGACCAGTTTTGGCCAGATGGCAGGGAAGCCGGCATCTCGTAGAAATTCGGCGGCGGAGCCGGAGCGGGATTCGATCCGGTTAAGCAGCTCGGAGGCGTCGGCTGCGGAATGTTGACTGACGATCTGCAGCCAGGCTTTCAGAATACGGAAATTCTCCGCCGGGTAAAAGCTCACGGCGGCTTCCCCCGCAGCCAGCCGGGCAACTTTCTCGCCGGTGCCGAAGGGGACCCGTTGCGAACGGCGGGCCGACGGCCTGACCAGGGTTCCGGAGAGGGGGTGGACACCGCAGGTTTTGGCCAGTTGCTGCAGAAAATAGAAGTCCTCACCCGCCCGGCGCCGGTTCATGCCGCCGATGGCCAGGTAGGCGGCGGCCCGAAAGGCGATGGTACTGCCGATGCTGTGGTAGGCGTAGGGTGAACCGGCCAGATGCAGACCGTAGACATAGTGCCGCAGGTAGAGTTCGTAGCGGTCGATGGCCTGCCGGGTTGCCGGCGAGTCGGCTGGTTGATGGGCGAAGGGAAGGGTTGTCCCTCCCTGTGCGTGAGCGGCAAAATGGGTTTTCAGGGCGGCCAGGTAGTTGTTGTCGACCAGGGTGTCGGCGTCGAGCCAGGCGAGCAGTCCGGAACCGTCCGGCCGCAGTCGCGGCAGGGCCAGGTCGCAGCCCAGCTTGCGCGCCAGGCCGACACCGGCGTCCTTTTCCGGCAGCATCTGCCCGGGGCGGGCGGCATCGACCCACGCCAGGCGCAACGATGGCGGTGCGCCGCCCGCTTCGAGCCAGGCCAGGGTCTGCAGGTTCTCGGCGAGAAGGGACGGTGCTGCCTGTGGCGGCTGGTTGACGACAACCACCACCAGCCAGCGCCGCAAATCCTCGACCGGGTTGGCGGCCAGGGTGGCGAGGGTCAGCGGCAGGCTTTGTCGCTCGCCGCAGGCGGGGATGACGACGGCGCCGGCAAAGTCTCCTGCCGTACAGCCCTGGAGTTGCCAGGGGCCGTCGAGCAGCCGGCGCCGATAGTTGGCCAGGCGACGTTTCATGGTCGGACCAGGATGCCTTTTTTACAGCGCCAACCGTCTTTTTTCAGCTGTTCGAGCAGGGCTTCGGCGGGGCTGTCGGCGCCCTCCAGCCAGTGGATGACGATCCCTTGTCTTTCCATCCGTCGGAACCAGGTCTCCTGGCGCTTTGCGAAGCGGCTGATGGCGCCGGCGAGTTGCTGAACCATGTCGTTGCGGTTCAGTTCGCCGCGCAGGTGGCGGGCGAGGAAGCGGTACTCAAGTCCGTAATAGTCGAGCCTCTCCCAGCTGACCCCCGCCTGATGCAGGTGTTGGACTTCGTCGAGCATCCCCTCTGCGAGCCGTTGCTGCAGACGCCGCCGGATGCGCCTGCGGAGCTCGGAACGTTCCCAGCGGAGACCGAAAACCAGCGGCTGCAGATCCGGCCAGGGCGGTGGTGCGTCCGCTGCCGCCTCACCGGTGGCGATTTCAATGGCGCGCAGCAGTCGTTCCCGGTCGTCGAGGTCGGTGCGGTTATGCTGTTCAGGTTTCAGTTCGAGCAGTCGCTGCCGCAATCGCGCGTCGTCGAGACCGGCCAGTTCGCGGCGCAGTTCCGGGTCGGACGGCACCTCGACCAGCCGGTAACCCTTGAGGACCGCGTCAAGGTAGAGTCCGGTGCCGCCGACCAGCAGCGGCAGCCTGCCGCGGGCGCTGATCCGCTCATGGGCCTGCAGGAATTCGCGCTGGAAATCGAAAACGCTGAATTCTTCGCCGGCGTCGCGGATGTCGATCAGGTGATGGGGAACCTTGCCGTATTCGTCAAGGTCCTTGCCGGTGCCGAGATCCATGCCGCGAAAAACCTGGCGCGAGTCGGCGGAAATGATTTCGCCGTCCAGGGTTTCGGCTACCTGCACGGCGACGCGGGTTTTGCCGCCGGCGGTCGCCCCGAGCAGGGTCAGCAGGCGGCAGGGGGGCTGTGAAGAAAGTTGTTTTTCGGACATGCGCCCGACTTTAGCCGGTTTGTCCGCTGAATTCAATTGTCCGGGGGTTTTCTTTGGTTCCGCAATCTGGTACAAGAAGCGCAGCGAAGGAAACCATGGACACTGAACAACCGACAGCCGAGATCCCGACCGAACCGGTCATCCTGCCCCGCGCCGAGCACACGATCTCCCGCAAGCAGATTGACGAGAATTCCCTCAAGGTACTCTACCGCCTGCGCCGGCACGGCTACAAAGCCTACCTGGTCGGCGGCGGGGTGCGCGACCTGCTGCTTGGTCGGACCCCGAAGGATTTCGACGTCGGCACCGACGCCACCCCCAACCAGGTGAAGAAGCTGTTTCGCAACTGTTTCCTGGTCGGCAGGCGTTTTCGCTTGGCACATATCCGTTTCGCCGGCGGTTCCCTGATCGAGGTGGCAACCTTCAGGCGCCAGGCGACCGAAGAGGATCGTCCCGAAGACCCTTCCCTCAATCCCTTTTATGCCGAGAACCTGTTCGGGACCCCGCGCCAGGATGCCTTTCGCCGCGACTTCACCATCAACGCCCTGTTCTACGACATCGAGGATTTCAGCATCATCGATCATGTCGGCGGTCTGCGGGATCTTCGTGATCAGCGGCTGCGGGTGATCGGTGATCCGCTGGTACGCTTTGCCGAGGATCCGGTGCGCATGCTGCGGGCGCTGGAATTTGTCGCCCGACTCGGCTTCAGCCTTGATGAAACGGCCCGGGAGGCGATCTACCTGCGGTCGGCTCTGATTGCCGAGGCGGCCCCGGCGCGACTGCGTGAAGAGTTGATGGAATTGTTTCGGCACAAGGTCGCCGGACACGTCTTCGCCAATGCCCAGGGACTGGGCCTGCTCGAATACATCATCCCCGGTTACCAGGCCGGGCCGGGAACCCTGGCCCTGCTCGACGCCATTGACCGTCGTACCGCCGCCGGACAACCGGTGACCGAGTCGCTGGTGCTGGCTGCTCTCTATTACGAAACCTTTTCCGCCGGGCTGGTTGACGCCGGCGACCTTCCCATCGGTGAGGTTCTGGGGCGGGCCGCCAAGCTGCTTATCCCCCATTGTCTCCATTTCCATATCGCCAGCGGCATCCGGCACCAGGCCGCCGAACTGCTGGTCGGCTGTTACCGGCTGCAGCGCGGCCCCGGCCGTCGCGGGCAGCAGCGTTTCGTGCGGCATCCGAGTTTCGCCGCCGCGCTGGCATTCTACCAGCTCTGTTGCGCGGCCGGTCAGGGGGATGTTGAACTATTGTCGGCTTGGCGGCAGTCACTCACCGAGACGCCGAAGGAGGCTCCCCGTCAACGACCGCGACGCCGTCGGCGGCGGAGGAAGCCGGCTTCTTCCCCCTCGCAATCCTGATCGGGATACCGGGCAGGATTATTGTGACGCCTGTCCGCTGTCATTTACGGTCCAGTCGTAATCGAGGTATTCCAGTTCGAATTCGCCGTCCTGCAGAAAGGCCCTGTCCTCGGCCGAGGTGTAGGGGAGCAGGAAGTTGACAGCTCCTCCGGCCCAGCGGTCGAAATGCTCCTTGTCATAATCGAAGACCTTCGAGACCTTCACCACGCCGGTTTCACGGTTAATGGCAAGCCCCTTTTTCCACTGTCCGGCCAGGCGCTCCCCCTGAAACTGCAGTTGGTCGTCAAGCTTCTCCCCGCTGAAGGGCTCCGGCAGCAGGTCGACGCAGGAGGCTGAAGCACAGTTGATGCCGAGATGAACACGCAGATCCCTGAAGCCCTCGACAAGTTGCTCGAATTCGATCTGATAAAGGGAATACTGCCGGCCGCCGATCAGAATAATCTCCTGTTTCCAGGGATATCCGAACCAGTGGATTTTCGACGAACGGATTGAATCCACCGGCCAGTGGTCGAGAATGGTCTTGATGGCGGCGATATTGTAGACGTTGATCCAGAAGGCCATTCGTTGATTGCGATCGGCGATGGACGTCGGGTTGAAACGGGCCAGGTCGGCGAGCATTCTTCTCCATGTCGATCCCTTGGGGGACTGTTCCAGGTCCATGCGTGCGTAGTCGATGGTATTGACCGGAATGTTGTGGATCTGGCGATTGATGCTCAGGTAGTTGTTCAGCATTTCGGCGTAGGGGGAGAAGTCGAAACCGGCGGCCGGCGAGGGACTCGGCAGCAGCAGAATCAGCAACAGGCTGAGGATGCAGCGAATCATGGGCGCTCCTGACGGCAAGAGGGGATGACCTGGATCGGTCGGCCTGCGCTTCGATGAAGAATGCAGGCTGTTGTTAAATCATATCACTTGCGGATCAGGTCAAAAGTGGCCTGGATGACCCTTGAGGCGTTTTTCATGAAAAAGCCCCGGACGCGATGCCGGGGCTTTTCTGATTTGACTGACGATTGATGCCGTCAGTTTTCCCTTTTCAGGGTTCATGAGCTTGGTTGTCCCAAGTTCTTTTTTTATATCGGTTTTTTTTCACTACGCCAGAATGCCCGGTGGATCAGAGATGGTCATAAGTCATCTACCTCCCTGTCTGTTGCTGCGTTTGATTTCACTATAGCAGATTCTCTCCCCCGAAAAAGGCTCCATGGAAAAAAACTTGCTGAAGCAGGGGACATGCCCCTGTCGGGGTTCAGTTTTGGGACGGGCAAAGAGGCCGGGTGGGGCGTGATAGCGGTCAACACGGAATAGTTTCCTCAGCACTGTTTTTCCCAGATTGTCACCTGCGAAACCGTGTGCTGATATTTGCGAGCCGTTTCGCGGATAACGAACTCGACATCCCGCGGGTTCTTGAGCAGCCGGAAGTTGCCGCCAAGCCGTTCCTTGAGTCCTTCGAGAGTGGTGAAGGGTTCTCCGGCACGGCGGATGCCGCCGATCCAGTTTTCTTTCCGGGTGAACTCCTCCTGCCAGGTGTAGGGGGAGGCGATCACCAGCAGTCCGCCTGGATTGATGCGTTCGCCGATGGTCGTCAAAAAGCGCGCCGGTTCATAAAGCCGGTCGAGCAGGTTGGCGGCCAGCACCAAGTCAAAACCGGTGAACCGGGGCTTGAGGTTGTGGGCATCCCCCTGGGCGAATTCGATCTTGCCGCCGAGTCCCTGCAGGCTGAAATCTTCCAGGCGTTTTTCATGAAAGGAGATGATCTCCCCTTCTTCGGGAAGCTGGTAATGGATGACGCTTTTTTCCTGCAGCTGGAAGGCGATGCGGATGAACCGGGCGGAAAAATCGATGCCGGTGACCTGGTCTAAATGGCGGGCCAGTTCGAAACTGGCGCGGCCGACCGCGCAGCCGAGGTCGAGGGCGCGTCCGCGCGCCCGGCCTTCCGTCGCCGCAACGCAGATCCGCGCCAGCGAGGCCGGGAAATTGGCAACGCCGAACTTGTCCGGACCGTAGTGAGCGTCGCAGTATTCGGCGACCGCTTCATCGGTTTCATACATTGCTTCCGGTTCCGCGACCGCCTGTTTGGCGGCAACGTAGCGCAGGCCGGCATGCTGGAAAAAGTGCCGCCGGAAGGCGTAACGGCAGTCGCGGGTCGCCTCGTTGCCGGTGGAGATCCAGGAGCCGCCCTTGATCAGGTTGTGCTGAGTGTCAAAGGTGGGAGTGGAAAAATCATCATAACAGGGATGAACTTCGAAGCCCTCGAATCCGCTGATCGAGGTTTCGGTCCATTGCCAGACGTTGCCGATGACATCGTAGAAATCGCCGCGGGCAAAGCGGTCGACCGGGCAGGGTGAGGCCCAGTATTCAAGGTTGATGTTGCCCGGTGCCTGCTGCCAGTAAGGCTGGTCGGGGATGTCGAGGCCGTCGCGCAGCAGGTACCACTCCTCCTCGGTCGGCAGGCGGATCGGTGTACCGGTCTTGGTTGCCATCCAGTTGCAGAAGGCCTTGGCTTCGAGCTGGTTGACCTCCACCGGCCAGTTCCAGGGCATTTCGATCTCCTGCGCCATGGTGCGCAGTCGCCAGTCGCCGCCGTTTTCAATCCAGAACAGTGGGTGGGTCGCCTGGCTGAAGATCAGCCAGCGCTGCCCCTCCTCGCTCCAGTAGTCGGGTGTCCGGTAGCCGCCGGCTGCCATGAAATTGAGAAACTCACGGTTGGAGACCAGGTACCGGCCGGCGGCAAAGTCCTCGACTGTGAACTCGTGGCGACCGTACTCGTTGTCCCAGCCGTAGAGGGGGTGATCCCTGTTCTTGCCCAGAACCACCTTGCCGCCGGCGACCGGCAGCAGTTTGTTGGCCGGGGACTCTCCCGCTTCCAGGCAGATCTCCCATAGCGGCAGTTGCCGCACCTGTTCAATGGGCAGGCGGCGGATGATCACCGACGAGGTCTCGAGGTGGATGCGCTGGTGTTCGATGCCCATCATGATTGCCCAGAAGGGGCTGCTCCAGTCGATGGGCAGGGTCAGCGGCAGGCTCTCGATAACATCGTCAACCAGCTCCCGGACCTGGTCGCGGTAGGCCCTGACCGCGGCCACCGTCGGCCAGTCGTAGTTGGCTTCATCGAGATCGTCCCAGGACATCTCGTCGACACCGATGGCGAACATCGCCTCGAAGCGTGGATTGACGCGCTCGCTGATGATTCTGGCCACGATCAGTTTGTTGACGTAGAAGGTGGCGGTGTGGCCGAGGTAGAAGATCAGCGGATGGCGCAGCGGTTCGGCGCGCAGGTAGAAGGCCTCGTCATCGGCGAGGGTGTCGTAGAGTCGTTCGTCGATGCTGAAGGTCTGGTGGAAATAGTCGCGGATCTCGGCGCGTTTCCCTTCCGGGGTGCCGCTGTTCAGAATGACGGTGCGGGTGGCGCGGAGATCCATGGGGTGCCTCCTGGGTGTGGATATGCTGCAATTATCCTGAATCAGTGAGTTCCTGTTGGATGGAGAGTGCAAGTGCTTGGTCTGGATGAGATTTTCAAAAATCTGAAGCGCACCCATAGGTTCGCTGGTGATTTTTGGGAAGTTCAGGCAGATCAATGACTTGTGCTCTCCGCCGACAAGGGGCTCACTGATTCAGAATTATAGCAAAGAGATCTGGATTTACCGCCAGGGACGCTGCCGGACAGTATTGGCGGAAACGAAATTCGGATGTTTGATCCGGCTTTTCGGCCATTCATTTTGTGGACCTTGGCCGTGGTTTGGCTTATACTTCTCGGTCCCTTGCCAAGTGAGGAGCAACAGATGGCTTTTTCCGATCATCCGATCCTGATATTCGACGGTGCCTGCGGCACCAACCTGCAGCAGATGGAGATTCCCGATGAGGCCTGGGCCGGCTGCGAGGGCTGCAACGAGGTTCTCAACCTGCATGGTCCCGAGTTCATCGTCCGGCTGCACAGCGAGATGCTTGCTGCCGGGGCGATGGTGGTCGAGACCGACACCTTCGGCGCCTCTTCGGTGGTGCTGGCCGAGTACGGTCTGCAGGATAAAGTAAAGGCGATCAACCGGCTGGCGGTTGAGCATGCCCGGACGGCAATCGCCGGGCGCCCGGACCGCTATGTCGCCGGTTCGGTCGGACCGGGGACCAAGCTGCCCTCTCTCGGGCATATCGAGGTGGCCGAGCTGGCGGTCTCGATTCGCGAGCAGGTTGAGGCGCTGCTGGAGGCCGGGGTCGACTGCCTGATCATCGAGACCTGCCAGGACCTGCTGCAGACCAAAACCGCGCTGGTGAGTGCGTTTGAAGTCCTGACCGTGGGCAAGGTCGAGATCCCGGTACTCGTCTCGGTAACTATCGAGCAGCAGGGGACCATGCTGGTCGGTTCCGATATTGGCGCGGTGGTCGCGACCCTCGAACCCTTCGAGTTGTTCTCCCTCGGCCTCAACTGCGCGACCGGGCCGCAAGATATGGCCAGCCATGTCCGCTACCTGAGCCGGAACTGGCCGGCGCGGATTTCCTGCATTCCCAACCAGGGGCTGCCGGAAGTGGTTGACGGCCGAACCGTCTATCCCCTCTCGCCGAACGCCTTCGCCGAGCAGATGCACCGCTTCGTGACCGAAGAAGGGGTCAGCATTGTCGGCGGCTGCTGCGGCACCAGCCCGGATCATATCAGGGCCCTGGCGGAAAAACTCGCCGGCGTGACGCCGAAAAAACGGGAGGTGTGTTGATGAAAGCCCAGGTTGCCAGTCTCTACCAGGCGGTTGATCTGCAGCAGGAGATCCCGCCGCTGTTGATCGGCGAGCGCTGCAATCCAAACGGCTCCAAGGCCTTCCGCGAGGCGCTGCTGGCCGAAGACTGGGATGCCTGTCTCAAGGTCGCTCTCGACCAGGAGGCGCGCGGCGCCCAGCTACTCGATCTCTGTGTTGCCTATACCGGGCGGGACGAAAAGCGCGATATGCTGACTCTGGTGAAGACGTTCGCCGGCAGCTGCAAGGCGCCGCTGATGCTCGACTCGACCAGTCCCGAGACCCTGGAGGCGGCCCTGCCCCTCTACCCGGGGCGGGCGATCATCAACTCCATCAACCTCGAAGACGGGGGTAAAAATCTCGACCGCGTCTGCCGGCTGGCGAAGAAGTACGGCGCGGCGGTGGTCGCCCTGACCATCACCGAGGAGGGGATGGCCCTGAGCTGCGAGCAGAAGGTGGCGGCGGCGAAGCGTATTTTTGACCTGGCTGTGAACCGCTACGGACTGCGGCCGCAGGATCTGCTCTTCGACCTGCTGACCTTCACCGTCGGTTCCGGTGACGAGAAGATGGTCAATGCCGCCGTCGAGACTCTAGATGCCATCCGCCGGGTGAAGCAGGAGCTGCCCGGCGTCAGCTTCACCCTCGGGGTCAGCAACATCTCCTTCGGCCTGCGGCCGGCGGCGCGCAAGGTCCTCAACTCGGTCTTCCTGCACGAAGCGGTCGCGGCGGGACTCAACACCGCCATCGTTGACGCCGCCAAGATCATCCCCCTTAACTCGATCTCCGAGCAGGACCGCGAGGTCTGCTACGATCTGCTCTTCAATCGCGGTCACGACCGGGAACTGTCGCCGCTGATGCGCTTCATCGAGCATTTCGAGCAGGCTGCCGACAATGACGAGGATGAGCCGCAGGAGGCGCTTCGTTACGAGGAGCAGCTGAGGCAGCGGGTCCTCAAGGGGGACCGGGAGGGGCTGGAGGACCTGCTTTCGGAACTGCGCGGTCGCTGGCGGCCGCTCGATATCATCAACAACCTGCTGGTGCCGGCGATGCGCGAGGTCGGTGAACTGTTCGGTCGCGGCGAACTGCTGCTGCCCTTTGTGCTGCAGTCGGCCGAGGTGATGAAGCGGTCGGTGGCGTTGCTCGAACCCTACATGGAACGGATCGAAGGGGAAAGCCGAACCAGCCTGCTGCTGGCCACTGTCGCCGGTGACGTCCACGATATCGGCAAGAACCTGGTCGATATCATCCTTTCCAACAATGGTTACCAGGTGCATAACATCGGCACCAAGGTGCCGGCCGAGGAGATCATCGCCCGGGCGCAGGAGCTGCAGCCGGACGTCATCGGTCTCTCCGGGCTGCTGGTCAAGTCGGCGCTGCTGATGAAGGAGAACCTGGCCCAGTTCCGGCAGGCCGGGCTGAAGCAGCCGGTACTGCTCGGCGGCGCGGCCCTGACCGCCCGCTACGTGGCCGATGACTGCGTGCCCTGTTATGATGCACCGGTGGTCTACTGCGCCGACGCCTTCGCCGGGTTGAAGGCGATGCGCGAGTTCGAGGCCGGGACCCTGGCCGCGACCCGGGTCGAAGTCCGTGAGGCCGCTTCCGGCAGCCGCCCGGGACCGCGCGCGGTGGAGATTGACCGTAAGGTCGCGGTTCCAGAACCCCCTTTTCTCGGTAGCCGTACCAGCGATGGGATCAATCCGGCCGAGGTTTTCCCCTTTGTTAATGAGCAGGCCCTGTTCCGTGGCCGCTGGGGCTACCGGCGCGGCAAGCTGAGCGCCGAGGAGTACGCCGAACTGGTGGCGAACGAGGTGCTGCCGACCTATGAACGCTTCAAGTGCGAGGCGGTTGAGGGAGGCCTGTTGCAGCCGCGGGTTGCCTGGGGTTATTTCCGCTGCCGCGGCGAGGCGGACGAGCTGGTTCTGGAGCACGAGGGGAAGGACTTTCACTTCGCTTTCCCGCGCCAGGGTTTTGCTCCCCACCTCTGCATCAGTGACTTCTTCCACAGTGAGGAAGAGGGGGGGGATGTCGCCGGCCTGTTCGTGGTCACCCTCGGTCCCGTACTGGCGGAAAAAACCCGCGCCCTCTACGAGGCTGACAACTACAAGGATTACCTGCTCTGGCATGGTTTCGGGGTTGAGGTGACCGACGCCCTGGCCGAATACTGGCACCGCAAAATGCGTTTCGAGATGGGCATCGCCGAAGGCGAGCCGGAGACCATCGGTGACTACGTGGTGCAGCGTTACCGCGGCAGTCGCTACGGCTTCGGTTACCCGGCCTGCCCCGACCTGGAGCTGCAGCGGCCGACCTTCGAGCTGCTGCGGCCGGAGCGGATCGGCGTCAGCCTGACCGAGAACTGTGAAATGGTGCCGGAGATGACGACGTCGGCGTTGGTGGCGCATCACCCGCAAGCCAAGTATTTCGCCGTGTAGACGGCGATAAAGCCCCCGTCTGCGGCGTTACGCTCCGCCCTCAATCCTCGACGTAGCTGCCGCTACGCCTGCGGTTTCAGTTGTCGCAAGCCTTGCATCCGGGCACTTTCTCACCGCCTTGGGGGAGTGGTTAAGGAAAACCACTCCATGGTTTGGCGAAATATTTGCACCTGCTTCCCGATGCTGCGGGAGGATCCCGGGCAATAGTTTTTTCCCCGACAGGGGCTGTTTCCATTTTTTCGGAGGTTGTGAAATGCGTAAGAACTGGTTGCTGGTATTGCTGCTGCCGCTGTTGACCGCCTGCTCGGTGGTGATGGCGACGTCCGGTCCCGAGTGCAAGGACCTCTCGGTCCTCAAGCGGGGCACCGATCGCTACCAGGTGCTGGCCGAAATGGGTCAGCCGGTGGCGACCGAGGTCGAGGCCGATGGCCGCAAGTGTGACATCTTCAAGTTCATGCAGGGGCAGCACGGCTCCGTCAAGGCGGGCAAGGCGGTGCTGTACGGCGCTGCCGATATCTTCACTCTTGGTCTGGCGGAACTTGTCACCACCCCCGTTGAGGGGGTAGCCGGCAAGGGGGCGGAGATAAAGGCCAGGGTTCTCTACGATGCCCGGAACCGGGTCGACGAAGTCCAGGTGCTGGGGGATGGTCGCTGGATACCGGTGCAGAGCATCGGTGACGGGACGGGCCAGGGTTAACCCTGACCGGGTTCAGTCGAGAGGGTCGAAGACCTCTTTGCCGAGATAGCAGAGTGGGCAGCACCAGTCTTCCGGCAACTCGTCGAAGCTGGTGCCGGCCGGGATGTTGGACATCGGGTCACCCTGCTGAGGGTCGTAGATGTAGCCGCAGTTGGAACAGATATAGCGCATGGCGTCTCCGTGGGGGGCGGCTGAAAAGCACCAATTTACTTCGTTGTCCTTGTTTTCGTCGCTGCGGAGTAGCTGCCGCTACACCTCACTCCTCAGCCTGCGTCCGCCTCGTATCTTGGCACTTTTGAGCCGCCCAGGTTTGGTCCAGGGCGGCTCCGTGGGGGGTGGCTGAAAAGCACGTCTGCTTCGTTGCTCCCGTCCTCAGTCGCTGCGACGTAGCTGCCGCGGGTCGTATTCGGCCCCTTGGCCTTTCTCCTTTAGCCTTTCACCCTTAGCCGCTTTTTCCCTAAATAATTCCGTCCAGATATTTCTTTATATCCGCCCTGATCGGCATGATGTAGGCGCTGGCACCGCGCGCCTTGACGAAATGCAGGGCACGCTTGGTGAACTGCCGGTTCCATTCCAGGGTCGGTTCGAAGTCGGGCGGGAAGAAGCCGTTGTTCTTGTTCTCCCAGTAGGCCTGGCTTTTTTCGGTCAGCACCGGGGCGATGCCCCACCAGATATCGAGGCCGATCAGCAGGTCGGCCCAGATCTCCATGAAGCGCAGGTCGAAGAAGGGCTGGGTGAACAGCCCGTCGGCGCCGGCGTTCAGCTTGGCGCGGACATAGTCGAGCTCTTCCTTGACGCCGCTGCGGTAGGGGTCGAGGCCGGCGTAGACTTTGACGCCGGGCAGTTCCTGCTTCAGCCGGGTGATGAACTCGGTGACCGGGGTGCGGAAGGTGCGATGCAGCATGTCCTGCGGCGGATCGCCGGAGATGGCGAGGACCGCCGGGCAGCCGCTGCGACGGATGGTGTCGAGAAACGGCCAGTCCTCCTTCAGGTCGAAATCGATGGCGCGCAGATGCGGAATCACCCGTTCCACCTGCGGGGCGATGGCCTCCGCGGCGTCCCAGGCGCGCAGGGGAAACTGCAGCAGGTCGGGGATATTGATGGTCCGCACCCGGGGGAAATGTTCCCGCACGGTCTGCAGGTCGCGCTCCAGGACTTCGCGGGAGCGGGGGACCAGTTCGATGGCGAGGTCGCCCATTTCAGTCGTTCTCCTCGGTAAAACTGACCGGAATCAGGTTAGACCTGAATCCGTGAGCCCCTTGTCGGCGGCCAGCACAAGTCATTGATCTGCCCGAGCTTTCCAAAAATTACCAGCGAACCTATGGGTGCGCTTCAGCTTTTTGAAAATCTCATCAGACCAAGCACTTGCACTCTCCATCCAACAGGAACTCACTGACTCAGGTTAGAATCAGCAGGTAGCCGTCCGGGTCGTGGACCCAGATTTCCCGGTGGTTGAACTCGTCGTCATCCAGTTCGTAGAGCAGGTGCAACTGTTGCCGGTCAATGGCCCGCCGGGCCGCCTCCAGGTCGGGCAGTTTCAGTTCCAGGGTCATCCCGACCCCCTTGGGGTGGCGGTCAAGATGTTCAAACAGGGCCGGATGCGAAGCTTCCAGCGCCTGTTGCCGGCGGAAGAGGATCGCTGTATCGCCGCACAGCAGCAACAGGACCCGGGGGAATCCCGGTGCCGGCTCAAAAGTTTCCAGTTGCAGACCGAGAATGTCACGGTAAAAAATCTCGGTCCGGTCGAGGTCGGCGACCGCCAGGGTCAGGGTCAGGCTCATGCAACGCTCCTTGCGGCTGTTTGTATCACGCCGGGAATGTGCTGGCAACCGAACCGCGGTTGACGCTGTTCGTGCGCCTGTGCTTTAATCTTGAATCGGTGAGTTCATCACCGGCGGATAGCACAAGCCATTCTCCTGCCTACGATTCCCAGAAATCCCCGGTGAACCTATGGGTACACCTCAGATTTTTGAAAACCGTATTCAGGGCAAGCGCTTGCACTCTCCATCCTGCATAAAACGCACTGATTCAGGTTAATCCCTGCGGTTGCGAAAGAGTCGACGCCATGTCTCTTGTTTTTATCGGGCTCGGTGCCAATCTCGGTGACCGACGTGCCAACCTGTGTCACGCTCGGACGGCCCTGGCCGCCATGCCCGAGGTCCAGCTGGTCGGCAGTTCGCGACTCTATGAAACCGAACCGGTCGGCGGCCCCGAGGGCCAGCCGGCCTTTTTCAATACTGTTTTACAGCTTCAGGTTGAACTTGACCCGTGTCGGCTGCTGGAGCGGTGCCAGGACCTGGAGCGCGCCTGTGGTCGTAAGCGTGAAATCCGCTGGGGGCCGCGCACCCTGGATATTGATCTGCTGCTGGTTGACGCCATGATCAGCCGCAGTCCGGAGCTGGAACTGCCTCACCCGCGTCTCACCGGGCGCGGCTTTGTGCTGGCGCCATTGCTTGATTTGGCGCCTGACCTGCCGATTCCGGGAAGCGGCGGAACGGTCGGTGATTTCTGGCGGCGGGGAGAACCCTGGACGGGGATCGTCTGCCGTGGAGACTGGTAAATGATCCGTCTGCTGCTGCTGGCGATTTTCGCCTTTCTGATTTACGCGATGGTTTCGGCCATCTTGAGGATTTTTCGCGGCGGACAGGGCCTGAACCCGCCGCCCCCGGCCGAGAAGAGCGACGCCGGGGAGGAGATGGTCAAGGATCCGGAGTGCGGCACCTACCTGCCGCGCAGCGACGCGCTGCCGCTGACGGTTGCCGGCCGGAAAGAGTTTTTCTGCAGTGAAGCCTGCCGGGACGCCTGGCGTGTCCGGTTTCAAAAAACAGGGAAATAAACCTGGAACGAGGAGTACGAAGATGAAATTTTTTATCGATACCGCCGAAGTTGACGAGATTCGCGCCGCCTGCGAACTGGGACTGGTCGATGGCGTCACCACCAATCCGTCGCTGATCGCCAAGAGCGGCCGTGATTTCAAAGAGGTCATCACCGAAATCACCGGCATTGTCGATGGTCCGATCTCCGCCGAGGTCATTGCCCTCGACGCCCCCGGCATGCTGGCCGAGGGTCGCGAGCTGGCCAAAATCCACAAGAACATCGTCATCAAGGTGCCGATGACCGAAGAGGGTCTCAAGGCGACCCGGGTGTTCGCCGCCGAAGGTATCCGCACCAATGTCACGCTGATCTTCTCCCCGGTGCAGGCGTTGCTGGCGGCCAAGGCGGGGGCGAGCTATGTCTCTCCCTTTGTCGGTCGTCTCGACGACATCGGTCACGAGGGGATGGAAGGCATTGATCAAATTCGCAGCATTTTCGACAACTACGGCTATACCACTGAAATCATCGTCGCTTCGGTGCGCAGCCCGATGCACGTGCAGACGTCGGCCCTGCTCGGTGCCGATATCGCCACCATTCCCTTCAAGGTGATGCAGCAACTGGCGCGGCACCCGCTGACCGATGTCGGTATCGAGAAGTTTCTGGCTGACCACAACAAGGCGCAGAAATAAGTATCTTTCCGCCGCTCAGCCTGGCCCGGCCCCGCTTCTCTGCTAGACTGCAGGAGATGGAGCCGGGCCTTTTTCGCTTGATGCTGGTCAGTCCTCTTGACGAAGCCGCGGAAAAGGTCTAAAACAGCCAGGCGTATACCGTCTAAGATGCTGTTATAATGATGTTTTAAGTTTCATCTGACAGGCTTGGTCATATCGGGAACCGGATTTTTCGGTCATTGATCTGACCAGTTCACCTGTTTTTTTGGGAGAGTATGGGGAGCGGGGCTTCGACCCGAACCAGTGAACCCCGGCTGATTCGGGCCGGACGGTCCCGGAGGAAGAATTGTCCGCTGCGGAGGTCGGCATGCAGGTTCCAGGTATGCCGGTTCGATGTTGTCAGGTGCCGGCCCCAAGACCGGATAGACTTTTTCACAACCCATAGCTTGAGGTGAAGAACCCATGAACATTCACGAGTACCAGGCTAAGGCGATCCTGCGGAATTTCGGTGTACCGGTTCCGGAAGGACATGTCGTCTACAACAGTAACTCGGCCCGCGACTGGGCCAAGCGTCTCGGTGACGGTCCCTGGGCGGTCAAGGCCCAGATCCATGCCGGCGGCCGCGGCAAGGGAGGGGGGGTCAAGATCGCCAAGACTCCCGACGAGGTGAAGCAGTTCACCCGCGACATGATCGGCATGACCCTGGTGACTCATCAGACCGGCCCCGAGGGCAAGCTGGTCAAGCGGGTGCTGGTTGAGTCGGGCTGCAACATCGCCGACGAATTCTATGTTTCCTTCCTGGTCGACCGCGCCACCTCCAAGGTGACCCTGATGGCCTCGGCCGAGGGCGGCATGGACATCGAAGAGGTTGCCGCCAATACCCCGGAGAAGATCTTCTTCGAGGCGATCGATCCGACCGTCGGCATGACCGCCTTCCAGGCCCGCAAGGTCGCGTTCAAGCTCGGCTTTGCTCCGGCCCAGGTCAAGCAGGCTGTGCCGCTGCTCAAGAATCTCTACACCGCCTTCGTCGAGGCGGACTGCTCGCTGCTGGAAATCAATCCGCTGGTGTTGACCGCCGACGGACAGCTCCTCTGTCTCGACGCCAAGCTCAATTTCGACGACAACGCCCTCTTCCGTCACCTGCGCATCCGTGATCTGCGTGACTACGACGAAGAGGACATGATGGAGATCGAGGCTTCCCAGTACGATCTCTCCTACATCGCCCTTGACGGCAACATCGGCTGCATGGTCAACGGCGCCGGCCTGGCGATGGCGACCATGGATATCATCCAGCACTATGGGGCCTCCCCGGCCAACTTCCTCGATGTCGGGGGCGGAGCGACCATCGAGCGCGTCACCGAGGCCTTCAAGATCATTCTCTCCGATGAAAAGGTCGAGGGAATTCTGGTCAACATCTTCGGCGGCATCATGAAGTGTGACGTGATCGCCACCGGGGTGGTCGAGGCGGCCAAGCAGGTTGGCGTCAAGGTGCCGCTGGTGGTGCGTCTTGAAGGAACCAACGTCGATCTCGGCAAGCAGATTCTGGCTGAGTCGGGTCTCGATATCGTCAGCGCCGACGGCATGGCGGATGCCGCCGAGAAGATCGTCAAAGCCGTCAAAGGCTAATGGTGTCGCCAAAGTTCCGCCTGCCTGCGTTGCCGAACTTTTTCAAGACCTCGCCATACTGATGTATGGCTTCGCCCTTGAAAAAAACCGACGCCTTGCCAGACGAAATTTTGCTTAGCCATTGGACTACATTACAAAGATTCTAGGAGAAAACGATGAGTATCCTGATCGATAAAAATACCAAAATTATCACCCAGGGAATCACCGGCGCCACCGGCCTGTTTCATGCCCAGGGCTGTCGTGATTACTGCAATACCCAGATGGTCGGCGGGGTCACCCCCGGCAAGGGGGGCGGCGAGATCGACGGTTTTCCGATTTTCGATACTGTCGAAGAAGCGGTCGAGAAGACCGGTGCCAATGTTTCGGTTATCTACGTGCCGCCGATCGGCAGTGCCGACGCCATCATGGAAGCGGTTGACGCCGGGCTCGACCTGGTGATCTGTATCACCGAGGGCGTGCCGGTTCTCGACATGGTCAAGGTCAAGAAGTACATGGAGGGCAAGAAGACCCGCCTGATCGGTCCCAACTGCCCCGGCGTCATCACCCCCGGGCAGTGCAAGATCGGTATCATGCCCGGCTACATCCACAAGCCCGGTCCGGTCGGGGTGGTTTCCCGCTCCGGCACCCTGACCTATGAAGCGGTCTGGCAGCTGACCAGCCGCGATATCGGTCAGACCACCTGCGTCGGTATCGGCGGAGACCCGGTCAACGGCACCAGCCACCTTGACACGCTGCGGATGTTTGAGGAAGATCCCGACACCAAGGCGGTGATCATGATCGGTGAGATCGGCGGTGACGCTGAAGAGAAGGCCGCCGAGTTCGTCCGTGACCACATGACCAAGCCGGTAGCCGCGTTCATTGCCGGCGCCACCGCCCCTCCCGGGAAGCGGATGGGCCATGCCGGGGCCATCATTTCCGGCGGCAAGGGCGACGCGGCCAGCAAGAAGGCCTTCCTGCGCGAGTGCGGCATCAGTGTTGCCGATTCTCCTGCGGAGATGGCCGAGGCGCTGCTCAAGATCTGGAAACCCTGAGCAGAGGTGATGGATCGCTTTGAGACACGCAAAGGCGCCGGGGCGGGTTCCCGGCGCCTTTGCGTTTGCCGGCTCCCGGTTGACTTCGGTGTCTCCGGGCACGTAGGATAAAAAGCTGAACCGCCGGTCTCGCGGAGGCGGGCGTAGAAGAGAAAGAGGAGCTGGCAGATGGCTCTGCTGAAAATTGTTCATCATCCCGATCCGGTGCTGAAAAAGGTGGCTGCTCCGGTGACCGATTTTGATGCCGGGTTGCGGCGGTTGGCCGAGGACATGGCCGAGACCATGTATGCCGCGCCGGGAGTCGGCCTGGCCGCCCCCCAGGTCGGGGTTTCAAAACGGCTGATTGTACTCGACTGCAGTCCCAAGGACGAAAAGCAGCTGGTGGTCGCCGTCAACCCGAAGATCGTTTTCGGCGAAGGGGAGTCTTGCGAGGAGGAGGGCTGTCTGTCGGTACCGAACTACTACGCCAAGGTTGAGCGCAAGGCCCGGGTGCAGGTGCAGTACCAGGACCTGGAGGGGGTCGAACAGCTGGTTGAAGTCGAGGGCCTGTGGTCCACCTGTTTCCAGCACGAAATCGACCATCTTGACGGCATCCTCTTCGTTGACCGGCTTTCTCCGCTGAAAAAAAACATCTTCCGCAAAAAGTACAAAAAAATTCTTGAACAGTTGGAGGAGCAGCTCTGATGCAGCCCGCTGATATCCGCACCGTTTTCATGGGGACCCCCGATTTCGCCTGCCCGTCCCTTGCGGGCCTGATTGATGCCGGCTGCAACCTGGTCGGGGTCTTCACCCAGCCCGACCGGCCGAGCGGCCGCGGTCGCAAGCTGACTCCGCCGCCGGTCAAGGTGCTGGCTGAGCAGCGGCAGATTCCGGTTTTTCAGCCGGAGAAACTGCGGCGTCCCGAGGCGGTCGAGCAGCTGAGGAGCCTCGCTCCCGATCTGGTGGTGGTGGTGGCCTACGGGCAGATCCTCTCCCGGGAGGTGCTGCAGCTGCCCCGCTTCGGCTGCATCAACGTACATGCCTCGTTGTTGCCGAAGTATCGCGGCGCGGCGCCGATCAACAGGGCGATCATCGACGGTGAGACGGTCACCGGGGTGACCACCATGTACATGGATGAAGGGCTCGATACCGGAGATATGCTGATCCGGAAGAGTCTTGACATCGGTCCGAATGAAACCGCCGGTCAGTTGCACGATCGTCTCGCGCCGCTCGGTGCCGAGGCGATGCGTGAGACCCTGCAGCGGCTCTGTGCCGGGACCCTGGAACGGGTGCCGCAGAATGACGCGGAAAGCTGCTATGCCTCGATGATGAAGAAGGAGGACGGCTGTGTTGACTGGAGCCGTCCGGCGCGGCAGGTTCACAACCTGGTGCGCGGTCTTGATCCCTGGCCGTCGGCCTACACGACGCTCGACGGACTGACCCTGAAGATTGCCGCGACCTCGGTGGCTGCCGGGACGGGAGAGCCGGGTACGGTGCTGCAGGCCTCCGCCGACGGAGTGCTGGTCGCCTGCGGGGAGCAGGCGCTGCTTATCGGTCGGCTGCAGTTGCCCGGCAAAAAACAGCTTGCGGCGGCGGACTTCCTGCGCGGCCACGCTCTTCCTCCCGGGACAAGGCTCGGCTGAGACAGGATGATTTAAAGGTGAATCAGGATTTCAAACCGCGCAAGCGGCTTTTTATCGCCCTGCTCGGTGGTGCCGGTGCCGTGGTGCTGGTCGTCGCTTTCCTGCTCTGGTGGGTGCCCTCGGTCGGGCTCGGCAATATCCATCCGGCCCTGCCGCTGATTTTCGGTCTGGTGCTGGGGTTGCTGTCGCTGGTTGTGGTCGGCGGTCTTGCCCTGCTGATCCTGACCCTGCTGACCGGGCGGGACCTGTTCTTCTCCGAGCGGCTGCGCCGGATTGTCATTCGCTATCTTTTCCCCGCCATCATCAACCTCGGCAAGTTGCTCGGTGTCGACCGTGATACCCTGCAGCAATCCTTCATCGCTCTCAACAACCAGCTGGTGCGGGCCAAGAAGCTTCGGGTCCGTCCCGACCAGGCCCTGATCCTGCTGCCGCACTGCATCCAGTTGTTCGACTGCGATATCAAGATCACCGGCGATATCCAGAAATGCGTGCGTTGCGGACGCTGTGACATCAGCGGCCTGGCCGAAATCGCCGTCGAGCGCGGGATCGATATCGCGGTCGCCACCGGCGGCACCCTGGCGCGCAAGATCATCGTTGACAAGCGTCCACGCTTCATCCTTGCCGTGGCCTGCGAGCGGGACCTGACTTCGGGTATTCGCGATTCCTATCCGCTGCCGGTTATCGGGGTCCTCAACCACCGCCCCAACGGTCCCTGCTTCAATACCCATGTCGTTCTCGACGAAGTGCGCCGGGTTCTGGGTGAGCACGTGGTCGAAACTACGTGAATGCCCCTTGACCCGGGGGGGGAACAATCCTTATCTTGCCGGAGAAGCCACCAATGCCGGTGGCCTTTTCTGACTCTGTGAGGAATCGACAATGAATGCTCTTCGAACTGCAGCCCTGATGACCCTGCTGACCCTGCTGCTGGTGGCGGCCGGCGGCGCCATCGGTGGACAGGGCGGCGCCACCTTTGCCCTGCTGATGGCCGCGGTGATGAATCTCGGCAGCTACTGGTTTTCCGACAAGATCGTGGTCAAGATGTACCGCGGTCGGGAAGTGCAGAGCGGCCCCCTCTTTGATGTGGTCACGGAACTCTGTCGGCGCAACGGGCTGCCGATGCCGCGTGTCTACATGCTGCCGCAGCAGACCCCCAATGCCTTTGCCACCGGTCGCAATCCGCAGCATGCGGTAGTGGCTGCCACCGAAGGGATCCTGCAGATCCTTTCCCGTGACGAGTTGATGGGGGTGATGGCCCACGAGCTGGCACACGTGCAGAACCGCGACATCCTCATCGGGTCGATCGCCGCCACCTTCGCCGGGGCGATTTCCTGGCTGGCGCACATGGCGCAGTGGGCACTGATCTTCGGTGGTGGCCGTGATGACGAGGACGGCAACCCGCTGGCGCTGATCGGCATGATGATCCTGGCGCCGATCGCGGCGATGCTGGTGCAGATGGCGATCTCCCGTTCCCGTGAGTACCAGGCCGATGCGACCGGAGCGAAATTCTGCGGCAGTCCCTTCAGTCTCGCCAACGCCCTGCGCAAGCTGGAGGCCGGCAACCGCCGCCAGCCGATGGCGAAGGTCAACGAGGCGACCGCCCACATGTTCATCGTCAATCCGCTCAAGGGCGGCGGGATGATGGCGCTCTTTTCCACCCATCCGCCGATGGAGGAACGTATCCGCCGGCTTGAGGCGATGACTGTCGGCTGAAACCGGCGGTTCCGTTATCCCTTCTCCTTCCGGGGAGTTTTTCGCCGGGTCTGTTGACTTTTTCCGTAAAGGATTCCCTGTTTTATGCCCCGTTCTTCCCGCCCCCGTAACGTGTCAGACCCGCGACTCCTCGCCTATGAGATTCTGCAGCGGGTCGAACAGGGCGCCTATGCCGACCTCGCCCTTGACGAAGTCCTGCGTCGTCGAGGCGTATCCGATCCACGTGACCGGGGGCTGCTGACCGAACTGGTTTACGGCGTACTGAGAAAGCGCGGGCGGCTCGATTATGCCCTGGCCCGACATTGTCGGCAGCCGCTGGGGAAGCTGGAAACGAAGGTTCTGCAGATTCTGCGGCTGGGCGCCTACCAGGTGCTTGAACTGGAGCGTATTCCGCCATCGGCGGCGGTCAACACCAGTGTCAACCTGGCCAGGCAGGTCGGTCTGCAGCGCGCATCCGGATTCATCAACGGGGTTCTGCGCGGACTGTTGCGCGGCCTGCCGCGGCTGATCTGGCCGGATGAGCGGAAAAACCCGCTGGAGCATCTGCAACATGTCTGCTCGCTGCCGCATTGGCTGGCGAAGCGCTGGCTGGCTGTTTACGGTGCCGAAACGGCCATACACCTGGCAGTGGCTCAGTTGCAGCCGGCACTGTTGAGCCTGCGCTGCAACACCCTCAAGGTCAGTCGGGAGGAACTGCTCGCCTACCTTGAACGACGGGGAATTGCGGCACGAGCCTGTCGGTTTGCCGCGGAAGGAGTGGTTCTCGATGACCGTCGCGGGTTGGAGGTGTTGCCCGCCGACTGGTTCCAGGTGCAGGATGAAGCGAGTATGCTGGTTGCTCCCCTGCTGGGAGTTCAGCCGGGGGAAACAATTCTTGACTGCTGCGCCGCCCCGGGGGGCAAAACCACCCATCTGGCGGCGTTGGGAGACAACCGGCTGGCGATCACCGCCCTTGACCTGCATCCGCAGCGGGTCGAATTGATCCGTGCCGGGGCTCGGCGTCTCGGTTGCGCGGGGGTTGATGCGCGTGTCCGGGACATGACACAGTCAGCCGAGTTTCCCGCCCCGGCCGGTTTCGATCGGGTTCTGGTCGATGCCCCCTGCAGCGGCCTTGGCGTGTTGCGCCACAACCCGGAAACCCGTTGGCGGCGAAAACCGGAATCCCTGGGCGAGTTGTCGGCCCTGCAGAGCGCCATCCTGGGCCGGGCGGCGGAGTTGCTCAAGGCGGGCGGAGTCCTGGTCTATTCGGTCTGTACCGTCACCGAGGAGGAGACCGGACAGGTGCTGGAGGGCTTTCTCGCGGCCCACCCGCAGTTTGTCCTGGAGGATCTCCGCGAGGTCATGCCGCAGTGGGCGGAGCTGTGTGACAGACAGGGCTGCCTGTCGACCTGGCCCCGTCATCCGTACCTCGACGGCTTCTTTGCTGCCCGCCTGCGCCGCAGGATCTGAACCGTGATGCTTTTTTGCGAAAGCATCAACCGTGCTTCATTTCCGCTGCCGGACGTGATACAAAGCAGGGTATTGAAAAAGGCATGTCCCCTCAGGCTGAGCAAAAATGTCCAGATGCAAGGCGTCCGCACACCCGCGGAATAAGGCGTACCGGAAGGTACGTCGTTGGCGCGGGGGAAGGACAACGCAGCAGATGGGCGTTTTTCATCAGCCTGATGACATTCCCAGCCAGGAGCAGACCATGGTCAAGATAGCCCCCTCGATTCTCTCGGCCGACTTCGGTCGTCTTGCCGAAGAGATTCAGGCCGTCGCCGCCGCCGGCGCCGACTATATCCACGTCGATGTCATGGACGGGCATTTCGTGCCGAACATCACCATCGGGCCGCTGGTGACCGTTGCCGCCCGTCAGGCGACGGAGCTGCCGGTCGATGTCCACCTGATGATCGAAAACCCTGATCTTTACATCCCCGAATTCGCCAAGGCCGGTGCCGACATCATCACCGTCCATCAGGAGGCGGTCGCCCATCTGCATCGGACCGTGCAGCTGATCAGGAGTCTGGGGAAAAAAGCCGGGGTTTCGATCAACCCGGCCACGCCGGTTTCCAGTCTCGACGTGATTCTGGAAGATCTTGACCTGGTACTGGTGATGAGTGTCAATCCGGGGTTCGGCGGACAGGGATTTATCGACAGCGCGCTGGGCAAGATCAGCCAGTTGCGGCAGATGATCGACAGCCGCGGCCTGGCGACCGAAATCGAGGTGGATGGCGGAGTCAAGATCGACAACATCGGTCGGATTGCCGCGGCCGGTGCTGATGTGATGGTGGCCGGCAGCGCGGTCTTCGGCAGTGATGACTACACGGTGACCATTGATCAGCTCAAGGCCAATGCCGTTACGCAGACATGACGTTCGCGATTCGGGGATTGTTGTGGTCGGGGAGGTCGCAGCGACGGGCCCTGTCCAGACCTGTCGGTCGAGGAACCACGAACCCGGGGGGCTCAGGAAAGGGTCTCGGCTTTCAGGATGGCATCGAGTTCGCCCCGCTCGTCGAGGGTGAAGAGTTCGTCACAGCCGCCGATCCGGCTGTCGTTGATAAAGATCTGCGGTACTGTCCGGCGCCCTGAACGCTGGACCATTTCCTGCTCTTTATCGGGGTCGTCGCTGACCTCATACTCGACGAAATCGACCCCCTTGATTTTCAGCAGTTCCTTGGCGCGGCGACAATAGGGGCAGTAGTTTTTGGTGTAGATTTCAATACTGCTCATGGTGATGCTCCCGGTTTTCATGGCAATCTGGCAGAAGTTCGATTTTACCTGTTCATTGCCGACATGCAAGTCCCGATTGCAGGTGACATGAAATCAGGGTTGTAAAGCCGGATATCCAATCTGATTCCCCGATGCGGAGGCAATGATGTCGATTCGTCTGCTGTGGCTCCTTTTCCTGCTCCCGGTCCTGGTTGGATGCGCGGGCTTCGGAGGGGCTCTCGAGACCCCTCGCAAGACGTTCGAGTCGGATAATGTTGATTTTATGCAGCGCCTTCGCTGGAAGGACATCAACGGTGCCGCGCAGCATGTCGCCAAGCCCCGGCGCAAGGCGTTTCGCGATCTGTTTGTTGATCAGGATGACCTCAAGATCACCGATGTGCGGCTTGATTCGGTTGAATTTTCCGAGGGTGGTGAAGAGGTTGATAGCACGATCGTGATCGAATACTATCGTCTGCCGTCGACTCGGGTACGGACCCGGTGCTATGAACTGCATTGGACCTTTTTCAATGCCGATCAGCCGACCCCTGTCGGTTGGCAGATCACCAGTGATATTCCCCCGATTCCCTAGTCTTTCAGCCCCATTCCGGAAGCCAAAAAGGGCTTGATTTAGGCCCCTCTGCTGTGGTAATTAACTGCATACTGTATACAAAATCAGGGGAAGTTGACGGCCTTTATCGGACGCCCTTTCCCTTTTTTCAGGCAGTTTGACGCTCCCTGCAGGGTCGGGGTGCGGTTTGCTTTTGGAGGTAGACTTTGTCTCAGGTTATTTTTTCCAGCTGGGGTCGGCAGATCGTCGATAACCGCCAGGGCGGTGAAACGGATCTTGCTTCGCTGAAGCTGAAGCTGCCGGACCGCTACCTTGAGAACGGTGCTATCGGCGCCTTCATGGGTTGGGACGGCATTATCGTACTCGACAGGGAAACCGATATTGTCGCCATGGCCGCTGAATATATGAAGCGGGTCCAGGAGAAGTACTGTTGCGCCAAGTGTTCTCCCGGCAAGAAAGGGACCCGGGTGTTGCAGGATACCCTGGCCCGCATCGTCTCCGGTCACGGCGAGGAGCGGGATCTGGAGATTATCGAGGGCTTGTCGGCACTGCTCGACAACTGCAAGTGTACCCTTTGCATGACCTCGGCGCTTCCGGTTTTCGATACCGTCAAGTATTTTCGTGACGACTACCTCGCTTACATCCGCGGTCGGCGCAAAGCGAAACCGGCCGCTTCCTATCACGACAAGTTGACCGCGCCCTGCATGGACCGCTGTCCGGCGCATATTGACATCCCGTCGTACATTGAAGAGATCAAGAATCGCCGTTTCGACGAATCGCTTGACGTCATTCGCCGCAACATGCCGATTCCGGCGGTCTGCGGCCGGGTCTGCCCGCATCCCTGCGAAAGCGCCTGCCGTCGCGCGCTGGTTGATGAACCGATCAGTATCATGGTCCTCAAGCGGGTGGCGGCCGATCATGAGTGGATGCATCACAAGCGGCCGCCGATGGCGCCGGCCGGAAGCAGGGAAAAAACGGTTTGTGTGATCGGCGGCGGCCCCGCCGGCGTTTCCTGTGCCTATTACCTGGCCCTGGAGGGCTACAAGGTCACCATCCTCGACATGCTTCCGGAGCCGGGCGGCACGGTCGCGGTCGGCATTCCCGACTATCGCATGCCTCGTGATCTGTTGCGGCGCGAATACGAAATCGTGCAGGGCCTCGGCGTCGAGATCAAGTTCAACACCAAGCTTGGCCGCGATATTTCCCTGAAACAGGTCAAGGAACAGTACGACGGTGTTTTTATCGGTGTCGGCGCCTTCCGCTCCAAGCCGATGGGGGTCGAGGGGGAAGACCAGGGTTACGAAGGCTTCTCCGAAGGCGGTATCAACTACCTGCGTGCCGTGGCACTCGGTCAGCCGATCAAGACCGGCAAACGGGTGATTGTGGTTGGCGGCGGGAATACCGCCATTGACTGTGTGCGGGTCGCTCTGCGCGAGGGCGCCGAGGATTCGATCCTGGTCTATCGGCGAACCCGCAAGGAGATGCCGGCGGAATCCTATGAGGTCGATGATGCCGAGGAGGAGGGCGTACAGTTCGAGTTTCTGCGCAATCCGACCCGGCTGGTGCATGAGAACGGCAGGATCACCGGGGTTGAGGTGGTCAAGATGGAACTCGGTGAGCCGGACGAGTCGGGCCGTCGCCGTCCGCAGCCGGTGCCCGGCAGCGAGTACGTGATCCCCTGTGACATGGTCATCCCGGCCATCGGCCAGGACCCGGATCTTTCCTTCCTCGAAGAGGATAATCTCGGCATCGAAACCACCCGCTGGAATACCATCGTCACCCGGGGCGGGGTGTTGATGACCGACTGTAAGGGCGTTTTTGCCGGTGGTGACTGTGAAATCGGACCGATGACCGTGGTTGCCGCGGTCGGCCAGGGGCGCCGTGCCGCCCGCGCCATGGCCCGCTATCTCGAAACAGGCAGGACGTTCCTCGACGAGGCCGATGCCATGGAAGACCTGGTGAACAATCTCGGTGTGTTCGACAAGGATGAGCCGGTCGGTCTGGCAGGCGGTACCCACCGTGAACATCAGCCGAAGATCAGTGGTCCCGAGCGGGCCAGGGGGTGGGACGAGATCGAACTGGCGATGCCGGAAACCCAGGCGGTGCGGGAGGCGGAACGTTGCCTGCGCTGCTACCGGGTCGGCATGGTGGCGGTTGGGTGACAAAAGCAGTTCGACTGAACGGACCGCTTCCGGGTCCATACCCGTATCGTTGAAAGTGAAAGTAGCCAATGGTCAATCTGAAGATCGACGGAAAGACAGTTGAAATAGAGCAGGGGGCGACGATTCTGGCCGCCGCCGAGAAGGCCGGTATCCGCATTCCGACCCTCTGTTTCCTGAAAAAAGTTTCGCCGACCGGGGCCTGCCGGATCTGCGTGGTCGAGATCGAGGGAGTCGCCAAGCCGATGGCGGCCTGCCACACGCCGGCTGTCGACGGTATGGTGGTGACCACCCAGAGTGAAAAGCTGTACGCCACCCGCAAGCAGATCATTGAACTGCTGCTGGTCAATCATCCTCTCGATTGTCCGGTCTGTGACGCCGGCGGCGAATGTGAACTGCAGAACATCACCTATGAATTCAATGTAACCCGGCAGTCTTTCGAGGCCGAGGATGTCAGCCCCGGAACCATCGATGGCTGGCCGTTGATTCAGCAGGTGCCGAACCGTTGCGTTCTCTGCGAAAAATGCGTCAAGGTCTGTCATGAGGTGGTCGGTGCCAGTGCCCTGTTCACCAATGACAAGGGGGACAAGGCCTTTATCGACAAACATCTCGAACTCTGCGAATACTGCGGCAACTGCGTCCAGGTCTGTCCGACCGGGACGATGATCTCCAAGACGTTCAAATTCCGCGCCCGGCCCTGGGAATTGCGCAAGACTGCGACCGTCTGCACCCTGTGCAGCGGTCAGTGCGAGACCGAGGTGCAGACCAAGGGCAATGAAATTTACCGCGTGGTCGCTGAAGACGGTTGCGGCAGCAACGACGGCAACCTCTGCATCGGCGGGTTTTTCAGCCACGGCTACGTTGCTTCCGACCGTCGCCTGACGGCTCCGCTGCTGAAACAGGACGGCATCCACCAGCAGCCGGTCTCCTGGGAGGAGGCGTTGTCCCGGGTGGTGGAAAAGGGGCGCGCCGCGGGCGGTGCGGCCTGTGCCGGACTGGGTTCCCCGCGCCTGACCAACGAGGAGAATTATCTCTTCCAGAAACTTTTCCGGGCCGGACTGGGCAGCAACAATCTCGACAGCGAGGCCCGGTTCGGTTTCCTGCGCGGGATGATGACCCTGCGTGACCAGCTCGGGCTCGGCGGCGCCAGCAATCGGTATGATCGCATCGGTTCGGCGGCGGCGGTGCTGGTTTTCGGTGCCGACGTGACTGCCGAGGCCCCCCTGGTCGACTGGCAGATTGAGCGCGCCTGCCTCCAAGGTGACGGCAAGCTGATGCTGGCCAACATGCGACGGGTGAAGCTGGCTCGGCATGCCAATATCTTCCTGCAGTACAAGCCGGGCAGTGAAACCGGCCTGGCGCTGGCGCTGGCCCGGTTGATTGTCGACAAGGGGCTGGCCGATGAGGATTTCCTCAATCAGTATCTTGCCGACCCGGCAGCCCTTGAGCAATTGAGGACTGTTGATATCGATCAGGCGGCTGCCGCGGCCGGGGTTTCCCGGGCGCTGCTTGAAGAGGCGGCCGATCATATCGGCGGAGCTGAATCGGTCGCCATCATTTTCGGCGGAGACCTTCTCAAGGGTTGTCAGGCCGAAGCTGCCACGGCCGCCCTGGCTGACCTGGCCCTAGTTTCGGGGGCCCTGCACGGCGATGTCGGTGGTCTGTTCCCGCTCGATGAAAAAGGCAACATGCAGGGCGTGGTTGACATGGGCGTGGCTCCCGAACTGCTGCCCGGCCAGCAGGATTATGCCACGGCCCGTTCCCGGGTTGAAAAGGCCTGGGGGGTCAGCCTGCCGAGC
The DNA here is from genome assembly GCF_002898515.1 of Geothermobacter hydrogeniphilus. Lineage (GTDB taxonomy): Bacteria > Desulfobacterota > Desulfuromonadia > Desulfuromonadales > Geothermobacteraceae > Geothermobacter_A. The sequence goes on from NZ_PPFX01000001.1 coordinate 71,936, forward strand.
GGCGGCCGTGACGCCGCAGCCATCCTTGAAGGCATCGAGCAAGGTGAAATCCGGTTTCTCTATCTGGCCGGGGTCAACCCCCTGGTTGACTTTCCCGAGAGCGGCCGCTGGCGTCAGGCCCTTGACAAGGTTGATTTCCTGGTGGTTCAGGACATCCTCGCTTCCGAGTTGACCGAATGCGCTGACCTGGTTCTGCCCGGTGTCAGTTTTGCAGAAAAGAGCGGCACGGTGACCAGCCATGACGGCCGTCTCGGTTATCTGCAGCCGGCCCTGAAACCCGTGGGAGAGGCTCGCCCCGATGGTCAGATCTTTGCCGAGCTGCTGGCGCTGCTGGGGGGTGCCCCGGTGGAGGCCGCGGCCCTGCAGACCGAGATCAAGGATCTCTGTGGTCTCTACGAGGATGTCTGCTTTACCGGCCGGGGCCGCAGAAGCTGTCAGAAACTTCCCTGGCAGCCACAGCCGAAACAGCTGAAAATTCTTCCCGTGTCGGCGGGAGATCCGGTCGAGGGCCTGCAGCTGCTGGCCGGAACGATCCTCTTTCAGTTCGGCAGTACCACCACTTATGCTCCCGGTCCCGCCGAGGTGGCGCCGGCCGGATACATCGAAATGAATCCGCAGGATGGAAAAGCCAGTGGCGTCCGGGAAGGCGGTCGGGTCAAGTTGACGACCCGCACCGGCAGTGCCGTGGGTCCGGTCCGTTTCAGCGACGCGGTTCCGCAGGGGCTGGTTTTCGCCCCGGTGCATTTCGCTGATGTCAACGTGCAGCAGGCGATTCCAATCGGCAGCTGCTACGTGGCGGTGGAGGCCGGCAAGGCCTAGCCGCAGGCAGCATTTTCTCCACAGGAGATTCTTTTCAGGGTAAAATCAGGGCGCCCGGTCTCGTGACCGCGGCGCCTTTTGCATTCGTTCACTGACACCGGACCAGGTGCTGGTTCAAATTTTCCGGAGGTTTGAGATGAAAACCATCAGTTGTGATTACCAGGAGAAAATCGTCTACAGCGAGGAGAAGGCCAATAAGGTGGTCATCGCCGAACTGGATCATTCACGAACCACCCTCTGGTGCCTGTTGCCGGGGCAACAGATCAAGCCTCATGAACATGCCGGTGATCATGTCTGGGCGGTGCTTGAAGGAAGCGGCAGTTACCTTAGTGATGACGAACCTCTGCCGATCACGCCCGGCAGCCTGGTGGTGGTTCCGGCCGGCAAACCGCACGGGGTGGTCAACAATGGGCCGCAGGGATTGGTTTTTCTGAGTATCTCCGCCGGATGAGGAGGTTTCCGACATGAATCGCCACCGACAGATTCCGCTGTCGAAGCGTTCCCGCCAGGTGACCCCGTTTCTGGCCATGGAGGTGATGGAGCGGGCCAGGAAACTGCAGGCCGCGGGACGGGAGGTTATCTATCTGTGCCTGGGTGAGCCCGATTTTGCCACGCCGCAACCGGTGGTTGAGGCCGTGGTCGAGGCGGTCAGGGGGGGAGATACCGGTTACACTCATTCTCTCGGTCGGCTCGATCTGCGTGAAGAGATCGCCGCCCATTATCAACAACGTTACGGGGTTGATGTTGATCCCGAGCAGGTCCTGGTTTCGGCCGGGACCAGTCCGCTGATGCTGCTGCTGTTCGCCGCCCTGCTCGATCCCGGCGACGAGGTGATCCTGCCCGACCCGAGCTATGCCTGTTATCCCAATTTCATCACCTTCTTCGAGGGGCTGCCGCGCTACCTCAAGACCCGCCCGGAAGATGCCTTCCAGCCACGTCCGGAGGTGGTGCGGGCGGCGATCACCGACCGCACCCGGGCGCTGCTGATCAACTCACCCTCCAACCCGGCCGGTTCGGTCATGCCGCCCGCCTGGCTGGAGCAGTTGGCGGAGTTGTCGGTGCCGGTGGTCTCCGACGAGATCTACCACGGGCTTACCTATCAGGGAGAGGAGCGCTCAATCCTCGAGTACAGCTCCGAGGCCTTCGTCCTGGGCGGATTTTCCAAGACCTATGCCATGACCGGTTGGCGGCTCGGGTACCTGATCGCTCCCCGTTCCTGCGTCCGCACCCTGCAGAGCCTGCACCAGAATTTTCTGATCAGTGCCAATAATTTCGTTCAGGCCGCCGGGATCGCCGCCCTGCGCCACTGCGGCGACGATGTCGAAAGGATGCGCACGGCCTACGATGCCCGCCGCCGGCACCTGCTGGGGCGGCTGCCGGAGCTGGGGCTCGGGGTTGAACGTGATCCGGTGGCGGCTTTTTACGTGCTGGCCGACGCCCGGCATATCAGCGGCGACTCCAAGGCGCTGGCGCTGGAACTGCTGGAACAGACCGGCGTTGCCCTGACCCCGGGCGTCGATTTCGGGGCAGCTGCCGAAGGGTTTCTGCGTTTTTCCTATGCCAATTCGATCGCCAATATCGATCGGGCGATTGAACTTCTCAAGGACTGTTTCGGTCGGCGCGGCTGGCTGCCCTGAGTGACCGACGAAGAGGGAGAAACAGTGGTCTGAATCAGTGTTCGTGGTAACCGAGTACCACCAGCAGGCAGGAGCCGTCAGCGATGACATTGACCCCTGCCTGTTCAGCGTTACGCACCGCTTCCGGATCCTCGGCGCCGGGTTGCATCCAGATATGTTCAATGCCCCTGGTGATGGCCATCTCGACAACGGTGCGGGTGACCTCCGGCGGGGTGATCACCGAGATGCTCTTCACCTCCGGGGGGAGCTGCGCCACCGAGGCGACGCAGGCCTGCCCTTCGATGGTTTCTGCGGCCGGATTGACCGGAATCGCCCGGCGATCATTCTGCAGATAGCAGCGCAGCACCTTGTTGCCGTACTTGTGAGGCCTGGTCGAGGCGCCGACCACGCCGAAAGCCGGCTGGTCGAGAAAACGACGGATCTTCTCTTCGATGGTCATGGTTTCTCCTTGACGGTCATGGCACCGATTTTACGCGTTTCGACGCCCGTGGGCAAATCATGCTGCCCGATCCTCATTCAGCGCCGTTTGTCGCGGGAAAAAAAACTAAAATCAATTCCTTTCAGGTCGATAAGAACAGAGCGGAGAAGGTGGCGCAGGCTTGCCCCTGCCCCGCTGCAACCAGGAAAGGAACAGCTTTGGGTTACGTACTGCTCGATGATCTGCAGGCGGGGATGGTTCTTGGTGACGACCTGTTCACCGAAAAGGGCCAGTTTGTACTGGCCAAGGGAATCGAACTGGAAGAACGTCATCTGCAGGCCCTGCGTCGGTTCGGTATCCTCGAAGTGGACATTGTCGGAACCTCGCAGTCCGAACTCGATGGTGGAGAACTCGACCCGGTACTGATCGAAGAGAGTGTCCGCTTCCAGCAGGCCCGTTTCAGTCTCAATGATCGCGACCACGAGGTGGTCTCCGAAGTCTTCGAGCTTGCCTGCGAGCAGACCGCCAGGCGACTGCAGTCCGGTTGGAAACCCGCGGTCGCCAACCTTCCGGAGACTCTTGGAGAGGATCTCGACTGGAGTAACAAGCCCACCTCGGAAGACCTGGTACGGGGCAAGGTCAAGCTCGCTTCGCTGCCGGACGTCTACAGCAAGATTGTCGAGGCGCTGAATGTTCCGGGTTGTGCCGCCAGTCACCTGGCGGAAATCGTCAGCAAGGACAGCAGTATCTCGGTACGGCTGCTGAAGCTGGTGAACAGTGCCTTTTACAGTCTGACGAGCAAGGTTGATTCCATTTCCCGTGCGATCACCCTGCTGGGCACCAGGGAACTGCTGAGTCTGGCTCTGGGTATTTCCATCGTCCGTCTGTTCCGCACGATTCCGACCGAACTGATCGATATGGAGGCCTTCTGGAAGCATTCCATCCGTACCGGTCTCTTTGCCCAGCAGCTGGCCCGTCGCAAGGGGCTGGAAGAAACCGAGATGTTCTTTGTCGGTGGGCTGCTGCATGATATCGGTCGCCTGGTGATGCTGGTGGAGATGCCGGAGTTCTATGCCCGGGCCCTGGTGACGGCGCAGCGGGAAGGGGTGGCCATCTACCAGGCAGAACGCCAGGAGCTAGCTTATGACCATGGACAGGTCGGCCGCATGCTGGGCGAGTTGTGGCGACTTTCCCGGACCCTCAGTCAAATGATTGGTTGGCACCACAAGCCGCAGGGGGATCGGTTTTCGGAAGAAACCTGCATCGTGCATCTGGCGGATTTCATGGCGCATTCCCTGGGAGCGGAAACCAATCTGGCAAGTTCGATTTCTCCCTTCAACCCCAGGGCCTGGGAGGTCATCGATCTGCCGACCAATATCCTCGCTCCGGCCAGCCAGCATGTCGAGCGCCTTTTCATGGATATCTCGCGCACCTTCCTTGAAGACGATTGACGGCTGCTTCAGGCTGTAACCCGCTTGTCCATTGGCATTATGCCGTCGTTGTTCCCCCCCCCTGTTTCGGTTGCCTGGATCGTCGTCTCCCGCGGTGACAGTGGGGCGCAGTTCTGCTAGGGTTGCCTCATGTCACGTCAACGTTACCGCAGTGCCGAAGAACGTTTTCGCAGAGAGTTGCAGCGGAACCTGTTGGCCCGTCCCGGACGCCATGCATTCATCCTGGTTCTCGATGGACTCAAAGCGGGTTTCAATGTCGCCAAAATCCTGCGCAGTGCCGAAATTTTCGGTGCCCGCGAAGTTCACCTGGTCAATATCGGTCCTTTCGATCCCGCGCCGGCCAAGGGGGCGTTGCGCAAGGTGCCGGTACGCCGGTTCGACAGCTTCGCCGAATCCCATGCCGAACTCAGGGCGGCAGGCTATCGATTGTTCGTGCTGGAATCGGGAAAGAGGACTTCATTGTGCGAAGCCGTCCTGCCGGAAAAGACGGCCTTTGTCCTTGGGCACGAGGAATTCGGTCCCAGTCCCGCGTGTCGCGCCAGGGACGACCTCGCGGGACTGAGCATCCCCCAGTTCGGTGAGACGGAAAGCCTCAATGTCAGTGTGGCCGCCGGCATTGTCATGTATGAATATGTTCGACAGTGGAAAAGTTCGTCGACTGAATAGCAATCCTTCTGACTGATGTTATGCTTTTTAAGCGATATCAACATCCAACGGAGGTGCATCCATGGAACGAGCAGCAATCCGCTGGACCCTTCTGCTGTCGGCCCTGGTTTTTCTGGCCGGTTGCAGTTCAACCCAGATGGCCGCGACCTGGCATGATCCGAATGTACCGAGCGGATCGGTGAAAAAGGTCTTTGTCATCGGTGTCGCCAAGGACCAGCTTAATCGACGGCTGGTGGAAGATCAGTTTGCCGCTAAACTGGCCTCTCTGGGAAGCAGGGGCGTGCAGAGTTATAATTATTTCAGCGACACCCAGCTTAAGGATGACAAGGACGCGGTGATGGCGAAGGTCAGGGAGCTTGGTTGTGACGCGGTGCTGGTCACCATGGCAACCGGCAGCCGAACCGAAACGGTCATTACCCCCGGCCGGACCTATGGCACGGTTCGCGGTGACAGCTATCGCTATGAACGACGCCGTTACACGCCTTCCGATCGTTCCCGGCGTGGATGGGATGATTATTATCGGAGCAGTTTCGATATCACTCACGAACCGGCGACCAGTACTGATTTCAAGGTGGTGACCATGGAGAGCAATCTCTATAACCTGGACAAGAAACTGATCTGGTCAGCCCAGGCCGAAACCGTGATCGACAAGCCGGTCGGTGAACTGATCACCGAATTCGTCGATGAAGTCGGCAAGGATATGGCCGCCTCCGGTCTGTTCTGAGCGGTCAGACAGGTCTGCTACAGCAACCGCCCCGTCGGATTTTCCGGCGGGGCGGTTTTATCTCACGTGAATCAGTGCGTTCAGGCGGGATGGCGCGAGTGTTTTCCGATGGGGATCAGCGCGGAGGCTGGATCATCAGATCGAGGTCTTCCAGCAGGGCCTGCAGGTCTTCTTCGTGCTCAACCTCCTGTTCGATGATCTGCAGGGCGATGTTGTAGGTGATCGGATCCTTGCCTTCGGTCAGCTTCATCAGGCGGTCATAGACGCTGATGGCGCATTGCTCGGCCTTGATGTTCTGTTCCAGCAGGGCGCGAACGAAGGGGTTGTCGGGGGCGTCGTAACCGCAGTTGGTCCACTTGAACCAGTCCTTGGGAGTAGTCAGCGGCGTGCCGCCCAGCTGGATGATGCGGTTGGAAACCAGCTCGGCGTGTGCCAGTTCCTCAGTGGCGTGCTGCAGCAGCTCGGCGATGATGGCATCCTTCATCGGCCCCTTGGCGACCTTGGCCCCGAGCCAGTACTGGTAATAGGCCAGCCACTCGTCGGCGAAGGCCTTGTTGAGTGTTTTCAGCAGCTCATCGGCATCCAGGCCGATGATTTCTCTTCCCCTGGTTCCCATGAAATCCTCCATCTTCCAGTTGGTTAGCTGATGGTTTGCAGATTTTTCAACTTTATCTCGGGGAGAGGTTTTGTCAAACCGAACAAGCGTTGACCCGATTGGACGTGGGAATAACGCTCCGGCTGCCCTTTTTTGAGGACTGACTGCAACTCCCTCACTGGGGGTGCCCGTAAAACCTCATCCTTTGGGCGGGATTTTACTCCGGAGTCGGGAACCTCGGTTTGACTTCTATCTGCGCAGTGTCTGTGCCGTCGGCGCAGGAAAAGTTGTGGAATAAACAGGTCGGGATGATATACTCAGTCGCTATGGGAACCACCGCTGACTATAAGCTTATCGATCTCTTTTCAGGGTGCGGAGGAATGACCCGGGGGTTTGTCGACACCGGTCGTTTCAGGCCGGTTTTCGCCAATGATTTCAATCGGGAGGCGATTGAGTCCTACAGGACGAATTTTGATCCGTCGGGGGAACATTCGGTTCTTGGTGATATCAAAGCTCTTCTGGACAACGGAAGCTGTCCGGTCCCACAGGCCGATGTAGTCATCGGCGGCCCTCCCTGCCAGGGGTTTTCGCTGCTGAACAAAAAACGGCTCGGTGATCCGAGGCGGTCGCTGTGGTTCCAGTTTATGCGTGTTGTCGAACTCAGCAGCGCCAGAATCGTTGTCATGGAGAATGTTCGACAACTGCTCACCTCTCCGGAATGTTTTGAGATCTACAAAACATTGAAAAATCTCGGTTTCAGATATGTCAGCAAAAGGGTTCTGAACGCTGCGGATTATGGTGTCCCTGAAATGCGCTTCAGGACGATTATTCTGGCCGCGAAGGACAATCACATTTCTCTTCCGCAACCGACTCACTGTGACCCCGCAAAGGCCGCCGACACCGAAATCCGTTCGCTCGGAATGCTTGATCTCCGGCCATGGGAAAATGTCCGGTCTGCTATCGGGGACCTGCCTGTTCCCCGGGGAACCGAAATCAGGAATGTCCCACCCCCGCTGGATCTTCATTTCGGCAGACGCCCCAGACCCGTCAGTATAGAGAGATATAAAGCCGTACCGCCGGGAGGGAACCGGTTCGACCTGCATCGGAACCGACCGGATATAACACCTGACTGCTGGGCGAATAAACCCACCGGCAGCACAGATATTTTCGGCCGTCTATGGTGGGACCGGCCATCGGTCACAATTCGTACGGAGTTCTTCAAACCGGAAAAAGGTCGCTATCTTCACCCTGACCAACATCGACCGATTACTCACAGGGAAGCGGCACGAATCCAGTCTTTTCCGGACAATTTCACGTTCAGTGGTTCCAAGATCGAAATTGCCAAGCAGATAGGCAACGCTGTCCCGCCGTTGCTGGCTCAAGCATTGGCCGTTGAAGTTATCCGTTCTCTGGAAGGAGAAACGGATGCAGGCTATGTGAAGGAAACCGAAGCTGTCTATAAACGGATTGCCGAAATCAAACTTGCAATGTGATTTTCAAAATGACCAAAGATAAGGCTCTGTTGAAACAGCAGATCATAACCCTGTTGGCAGGCTTCAACACGGATCCTGATGCCGATATCCGCTCACAGGTTTTGGCTTTAATACCGGTATGGGAGGGTCTTCAATCTCTGGGAACAACTCTTGTTCCCCAAGCCGTGGCCAAAAGCGCAAGAGATCGCATTCTGCATTATCTGCGCAAGTATCCCCTTCAGATCATTTCACATAAAGAGATCATGATCGTTGCCGGAATCAGCGAATGGGCGAGACGTGTGCGTGAACTCAGGGTTGAAAGAGGTTGGGCAATCATGAGCGGAACCACCGCCCGGGATATGCAGAATGCCGGAGAATTTGAAGGTTTGCCGGATTGCAGCGGGATGAAGCCTGACGATTATATCCTCATCGATGAACGTCAAGATCGGGAAGCGGCTTATCGCTGGAAGGTCGCCAACGAGATTCGTAAAAGCAAAGGTGGCTCAAAAGCCCATATCCTTGAATTTCTTCGGGAAAATGTCGGCAAGGCCGTAAGCGGGGAAGAATTGCGGTACGTTGCCAAGGGCGCAGCAGAATGGGCCCGTCGCATCAGGGAACTACGGACAGAAGATGGGTGGCCGGTGAGATCCCGACTGAACGGCAGACCGGATCTGCCGATTGGGGTTTATATTCTGGAAGAAGACCGCCAAGCCCCCGTACATGATAGAAAGATTGAAGATCGTGTTCGGGGTAACGTGCTGAAACGGGATACGTATTGTTGTGTGGACTGCGGATGGTCCCGTAAAGACTGGAATGCAGATGATCCCCGCTATCTTGAACTCCATCATATTCAGCACCATGCTGATGGAGGGGACAACACAGAAGACAATTTAATAACCCTCTGCAACATCTGTCATGATGCCGTCCACAGGAAAGAGGGGAGATGACAGCGGTTCGCAGTAATTATCCGACAGAAAAGACCGTCATCAATCTGTCGCGCAAACACTCAGGTTTTTTTGTCTCACATTCCCATACCACCAAAACGGTCCAGCCCTGATCCTGAAGTTTTGCCCGCGTTTCCGCATCACGCCTGATATTCTGCATGAATTTTGTTTCCCAGAACGCCTTGTTGGTTTTCGGGGTTGAAGCATATTTGCAGCCGGCGTGTCTATGCCAGTAGCAGCCGTGGACGAAAATGACGGTGCGGCGTCCCGGAAGAACGATATCCGGGGTTCCGGGCAGGTTTTTTCGATGCAGCCGAAACCGCAGGCCCATCCCATGCAGTAAAGAGCGCACGATTTTCTCCGGGCCGGTATTCGAACTTCGTATCCGCCCCATATTCCAGCTGCGCTTTTCTTTTGAGATGTGATCGGTCATCTACCCGCCCCGCTCAGTTTCGTACAGAACCAAGTATTGTACGGATGACCGCACCTGTCCAGCGATGTTTCGCCACTTTCCATTGTAGACAAGCGGGATGTGAATGAGAAGGTCGCTCATGAATTGCTGAAAGCGCAATTCCGGAGAAGTGAGCGAGGTTCACAATTCCATTATCGTAGCCTACTGTAATGTGGAGAAATCTCTCTCAGTTGGATGGCCTCTCACTCATCAACCAGGGCGCCATTGCTGAACAGTTTATCGGTCAGCACCTCCAGGCGCTATTGGCTGACGAGCCGAACCGTGAACTGAATTCTTAGCTGCGTGAAGGGGGAGCCTCTAACGCTGAACTCGATTTTGTCATCGCCCCTGTTGGGAAGCTTACCTCCATAGAGGCCAAGTCAGGTCTTTGAAATCTCTCCATCTGTTTATGGGTAGTAAACAAAACACCCTTTGCTATTCGCTTCGATACGCAACCTCCCAGTATCCAGCAGGTAGAAACCTCATTCGTGATGAACGAGCAGCACAGATAGATCAGTTCTCCGCTGATTTTTCTGCCCCTCTACACGGTGGTACAACTGGAAACCACCGGGAAAGATTACGGGAGCATGCGGGCCAGGGGTGATAAATGGGCACCTAAGTCCCATCAAAACATCACTCCTTCCCCGCTCCTCCAGCAACTCCCTCAGCGGGGCATGGTAAAATGCACCGGTAAGCGCCCCGCGCGGGCAACACTCCAACAGGAACTCACTGACTCAGGTGGAAGGAGTCCAGCTCCCATGACCAAGCCCAACACCGATGCCGGTATGCCGATCGCCATCACCCTTGACCCGGGAACCTACGACCGCTGCGCCTGCGGTGGTTCGCAGAATCTGCCCTTCTGTGACGGCAGTCACTCCTCTGACGGCCCCCGGCCGATCCGCTTCGAGATCACCCGGCGGCAGAAGGTTTATCTCTGCAGTTGCGGCAAAACCGGCAACCGGCCCTTCTGTGACGGGGGCTGCGGGTTCAGCCCCGACAGCGAAAGCTGATCACTCGCGGTGTTTTCGTGCCGGCAGGCATATTGCCGCCCTGGTTCGTCCCTGGCGAGAGCCGTGCGTGTAGCCGACCACCGCGAAATCCTCCGACAGCTTCCGTGCCAGAGCCTCATAGGCGGGGTTCTTGCTCCGCACGCAACTGGACAGGTGTACCACCTCGACTCCCAGCTGTTTCAGCCGCCCGATCTTTTTTTCCAGTGCCCCCCCGTCATGAGTGAAGGCGACCAGTTGGGCTTCCGGTCCGTAAGGGGCAAAGGCGTCGTCTCTCTGGAAAAAAGCGTTGAGGCAGCCTTTGCCGGTGCATTTGTCGAGTGTTGTCTTATGGACAATGATGGCGATTTTCATCGTATTGTCGAGAAGTAAGAGGTGTTGCCAGAGCCTGGTGGCGATGTCTGGCGATTGTCGTCGCGATCGGCCGCTCGTCGATCCTGCGACCCCGGCGCGGGGTCCGGCTGCTGTTCATGCGCTGTCGCGGCGGAGCTTTTCTCTGCCGTTTCCCGGCCGCCATCCCTGCCGGCCCACGTGCACAATGAGAGTACTCATGTAGCTGAGCGGGACTGGCTGCCAGCTTTCGAGGTTGTCGACCAGCAGTTCGCCGTTGCCCTGCTCGACGCAGCTGACCAGGCGGGCGGAGCCGAGCAGGCCGCGTTCTTTCAGGAGCGTGCGGAGAGCGCTGATCATCCCGCCGGCCTTGTAGAGTACCAGGGTCTCGCAATGGTCCAGGGCCCCGGCAACCAGCTCCAGGTCGGTGGCCGACATCAGGGTCAGGCGATCCTCCTGTAGGGTGAGGGGGACGCCGAAGCGGCTGGCGCCGGTCTGAAAAGCGCTGATTCCGGGGACCACGTGGATTCGTTCCCGGGGGAGCTGTTCCGTCAGCCCCTGCATGAGGTAGGAGCTGGTGGCAAAGATCAGGGGGTCGCCGAGTGTTGCCTGGACCACGGCACGCCCCTGCCGGCAGTGGTCTCCCACCTGTCCGGCCAGCTCCTGCCAGCGGGCACGGGTGGCCTGGTCGTTGCGCTGCATGGGATAGCTGACACAGAGCAGCTGCTGATCCCGCAGAAACGGCCGGATCGTCTCCAGGGCCAGGCTGCGATCGGCTCCCTGGGCGCGGGGAACAATCACCAGGTCGGCGCTCTCGATGATCCGGGCGGCGCGCAGGGTCAGCAGGTCCGGAGTGCCGGGACCGACGCCGACGGCGTAGAAGTGTCCGGACAGGGCGGGGCTGGCTGGGTTCATCCGTTGCTGGCCTCCCGGAAGTAGCGGTTGAGTTTCAGGACATTGTCGAAACTGTGCGTGTTGGCGCGGGAGAAGAGCAGTTCGTCGACTCGCAGAAACCGGGCATCAAGTCGCTTCAGCGGGCCACGTTCAGCAGGCGGGAGCGGATTTTTGTTCATCGGTCCAACCTGGTAGATGTAGACATCCGGCTGCCGGGCGAGGACTGATTCCGGGTTGAAACGAACCAGTTTCCGACGGCTCGGAGCGAGCAGAACACCTCCTGCTCGGTTGACAATGTCGGCCACGATGTGACCGCTGCCGGCAACGATGAGCGGCATGGCGGTAATTTCGAACATCACTTTCGGTGCGGCGGCGAGCGGCTTGATGTCGGCCAGTTTTTGCCGCTGGCGGGCAACCAATCGTTTGCCGGCGGTTGGTTTGTCCAGCGTCGCCGCCAGTTCGCCGATCTGCTGCAGGATTTCGTCGAGGGTGCGGGGGTGATAGGTGAAAACTGGTGCGTCGACCGCGGCTGCCATCTGCTCGGAGAAAAACCGATTGGAGGAGATAATCAACAGGTCGGGGGCGAGTGAACGGATAATCTCCAGGTTGGGGTGGATGTGTGAGCCGACCTGGCGGGCGCGGGGGAATCCTTTGAGGTTCCGGGTCACTCCGACCACCTGGTTCGCCACGCCCAGTTTGAGCAGAATGTCGCCGGCGGCCGGGGCCAGCAGGACGATACGCTTGGCGGCGACAGCTTCAGTGCTGAAACAGAAAAGCAGCAGTACCAGTAGCAACTTGGACATTGTAAGTCTCCGTAAGCAGTGCGGGGGTCAGTTGCGCCCTGTGCACGTCGGCCAGCAGGCGCCCCTCTTTCAGCAGCAGGAAGCGGTCGAAAAAGCGGTGCGCGAGATTGATGTCGTGGACCGGTGCGACGATGGTTTCCGGTCTGTCCCTGAGCAGGGAAAAGATCTCCAGGGCATGGCGGATGTCAAGGCCGGCGTTCGGCTCGTCGAGATAGAGCAGCGGGGCCTGCTGGTTGAGGACCCGGGCCAGCATCACCCGGCGTTTTTCGCCCCCGGAGAGCTGGTTGAACGGCCGCTCGGCGAGATCCTCCAGGTCGAACCGGGCCAGCATCTCCGCGCTCAGCTGCCGGTCCTCGGCGCTGAAGGCATTCCCCTGCCGATGGGGGAAGCGGCCGAACAGCACCACTTCGAAGACGCTGAACGGGAAGATGACGTCGCTGAACTGGGGCAGCAGGGCGAACAGCCGCGCCCGTCGGATCATCGGGATTTTCTGCAGCGGCGCGTTGCCGTAGCGCACCTGGCCTCCGGACGGCGGCAGCAGCCCGGCGAGCAGCTGCAGCAGGGTCGTTTTGCCACAGCCGTTTTCCCCCAGGATGGCGACTTTCTCTCCCGGGGCGATCTGCAGCCGGTCCAGCTCCAGGGTGAAATGTCCCCGTCGGAAGCGCAGCTTGTCGACGCTCAGTTCAGCCATGCCAGAATCTTTCCCGGCGGGTCTGCAGCAGGTAGAGGAAAAAACTGCCGCCGAGCAGGGCGGTGACGATGCCGACCGGCAGTTCGGCACCGCCGGGGATGATGATCCGGGCCAGGGTGTCGGCGGCGGTCAGCAGCAGGGCGCCGAGCAGAGAGGAATAGAAGAGGTTGTGGCGCATGTCGCTGCCGAACAGGCTGCGGGCGATGTGCGGAACGATCAGGCCGACAAAGCCGATGATGCCGGTGTGGCTGACGGCGACGGCGACCAGCAGGGTGGCGATGACAAAGGCAAAGCTGCGCAACCGATGGACATTGACGCCCAGGGTCTGAGCCGAATGTTCGTCGAGAGCCAGCAGGTTGAGCTGCAGGGCCCGGCGGCTGAACAGCAGGTAGGCAACGGCAAAAACCGCCAGGCAGACCAGCAGCTTTCCCCAGTCGACGACGAAAAAGCCGCCCATCAACCAGAAGACAATCGAGGAAAGGGAATCCTCGAAATAGTACTTGGAAAAACTGATCACCGCCGAGGCAACGATGTTCATGACAATCCCGGCCAGAATCATGCTTACCGGGTTGATGAAGCCGTCCCTGCGGGCCAGGCGATAGACCAGCAGCAGCCCGCCCAGCCCGGTCAGCAGGGCGACCAGCGGCACCAGCGGCAGCGGGATCCCGAGGGCGATGGCGAGGACCGCGCCCAGGGCGGCTGAGGACGCCGCCCCGGTGGTGAAACTGTCGGCCAGGGGATTCTTCAGGGTCAGTTGGTAGACGCTCCCCGACAGGCCGAGCATGGCACCGATCACGGCGCTGAACAGCACCCGCGGCAGCCGCAGTCCGAAAAGGATGTCTCGTTCCACCGCCGTCAGATTGAAGGGATGGATGGTCGTCGAACCGAGCAGGCAGGAGCCGACCAGGGTCAGGACGAAGAGGAACCAGAGCAGCCGTTTCATGCCTGCACCCTGGCGACCACCCGGCCGGCGAGCAGAAACAGGCCGACCAGCATGATCAGCAGCACCGGAAACAGCCCGGTTTCGACCGTGACGCCCGGCAGCAGGGTCGAGCGGATCAGTCGTGTTGAGTACGTCAGCGGCGAGAGAGCGGCCAGCAGACGAACCGGAAGCGGCATCTGCGCCACCGGAAAGAAGGTGCCGGAGAGAAACATGATCGGCGTGATCAGAAAGGCGTTCATGGTCGCCTGGTCGCTGTGGTTGCGTACCAGCAGGGCGACCACCAGCCCGAGCAGGGCGAAGATCCCGAGGTGCAGCAGCAGCGCCAGCAGAAACAGTGGTCCGAAGTGCAGCTGCACACCGCACAGCAGGCTGTAGAAGGCGATGACCAGCATCGGGATCAGTCCCCTGGTGATACCGTAGCCCATCTCGCCGACCACGATTTCCCAGCGTCGGATCGGCGCCAGCAGGTATTCTTCGAACACCTTGAAGTAGAAGCGGGCGATGTTGATTTCGGTGGCGATGCCGTAACTCTGGTTCATGCTGCTCATGGTCAGCAACCCCGGCAGCAGAAAGGCCAGGTAGCTCAATCCGTCCACCCGGGCGTTGTTGCCGATCCCGTAGCCGAAGGCGATCAGGAACAGCCCCGGTGAAACGGCCGCCGAGAGCACGGTCTTGACCAGTTTCTTGCGCAGGATCAGGATCTCACGCAGATAGATGCCACGGACGCCGTTCAGCATCATGCCTCCAGCCGTTTGCCGGTCAGGCGCAGAAAGACATCTTCGAGGGTGGTCTCACGGATGCGCACCGACATCTCCAGTTGTTTCAGCCGCTCGAGGGCCGCTTCCCGGGTGGTGAAAAATTCGTTGTCCAAGGCCTCTTCCCGGTAGATGTCGAGGACGAAATGGCCGGCCTGCTGTTTCAGTTCGGCCGGGGTGCCTTCGGCGATGATCCGTGCCCGGTCGATGATCAGTACCCGGTCGGCGAGGCTGTCGGCTTCTTCGATATAGTGGGTGGTGAGAAAAACCGTACACTGCTGTTCCTGGTTGATGCGACGCAGAAAGGCCCACATGCGGCGCCGGCTGTGCGGGTCAAGGCCGACCGTCGGTTCATCGAGAAACAGGATCGCCGGCTGGTGGAGCAGGGCACGGGCGATGACCAGTTTGCGTTTCATCCCGCCGGAGAGCTTGCCGGCCGGGGTGTCGCGTTTTTCGTTCAGGGCCGCGAAGTCGAGGCAGAAATTGATCCGTTCGCTGAGCTCCCGTCCGCCAAGGCCGAACAAGCGGCCGTGAACCCGCAGGTTTTCACGGACCGTCAGTTCCTTGTCGAGATTATTGTGCTGGGGCACGACGCCGATCATTTTTTTGACGGCCAGTCGACCCGGGTCGAAGTCTTCTCCACGATAACGGATGCGTCCGCGATCCGGAGAGAGCAGCCCGGTCAGCAGATTGATCGTCGTGGTTTTCCCGGCACCGTTGGGGCCGAGAAAGGCGAACAATTCCCCCCGGGCGACCCGGAAGCTGATTCCGTCGACCGCGCGGGTTGTTCCGAATCGGCGGCAGAGGTCGATGACTTCGATTTCAGCGGGCATAGAAATAAAAAAGGTCCGCACCACCCCGGCAGGGGCGTGCGGACCTTGCGTTTTTAAGATCCGGTCAGTCCACTTTCCCTGAACCCCGGGGAAGAATGTGGCGGGTTCGTTCCGGCAGGTCTTCTGGCTCGCGAATCATCCTCCGGACCGCCTTCCCGATCGTATTGATCAGTGGCTGTCGGTCCTTCGTCCTCGCTCACAGCGGCGGGTCCGCGGGGGATTTGCACCCCTCTTCCCTATCAAGCCCCATCGGGGCACCGGCGAACAGGTATTCTCAATGGTCCGCATTTTTAACATGAAGCAGGTGCTGCTGACAAGGCCGGTGTCCCGCCACGTCCGGGTTGTTGACTTAAGCATTCGATATCGATAAGGTACCTGACATTGTTTTCAGGTGTCCGCATATCGTGGATGAAAAGGGAACCCGGTGTAAATCCGGGACGGGCCCGCCGCTGTGACCGGGGACGAACGTCGCATGAATGCCACTGATCAATGCGATCGGGAAGGCGCGACAAGTCGCTTGATCCGGAAGTCAGAAGACCTGCCTGAAACGTTGTTGATTTCCTGTGGCGCAGGGAATTGACGGAAAACAGGATTCTGGGATACAGACAGGGAAATCCCGGATCAATTATTTTTAATTGGTCCGGGATTTTTTTATTCCGGGTCGTAAACACCGGAGGTTCCATGAAAAAATCGGTTGTTGTTGCGGTTGCCCTGGCTTTGTTTCTGTCCACCCTGCAGGCCCGGGCCGGAGAGTATCGGGTGGCACACAGGAGCGGAATTGTCCTGGCGATGTTCGGCACCACTGTCGAGCCCGCGCTGCAGGGGTTGCTCAACATCAGGGATCGAATGAAAAAAGCCTACCCCGAGACCCCGGTTCGTTTTGCCTTTACCTCGAACATCATCCGGAAGATCTGGCAAAAGCGGGCTGCCGATCCGGCCTACATCAAGGCCCATCCGAACATCCCGCCGGAGATTCTGCATGTCCAGGGACCGCTGGCCGCTATCGCCAACTTCCAGGACGACGGTTATGACACCCTGGTGGTGCAGCCCACCCACATTGCCCCGGCCGAGGAATTTCTTGACCTGACCGCCTATGTGGAGGCCCTGGCATCCATCGACACCATCAAGAAGAGATTCAAGCCCTTCCACAAGCTGGTTATCGGCCGCCCCCTGCTGGGAACTTTCGGGATTGAACATCCGTATGCCGAAGATATCAAAACCGCGGTCAAGGCGATGCGGGAGGATGTGGAGCGGGCGAGAAAGAATGGTGCGGCGCTGGTCTACATGGGCCATGGCAATGATCATTTCCCCTCCGGTGGATCCTACCTGCAGTTCGACCATGAGATGAGCCTGGCCTATCCCGATGTCAAAACCGTCATCGGCACGGTTGAGGGCTACCCCGCAATCGAGCAGGTCCTGGAGACGTTGAAAAGATCCGGGGTCAAAAAGGTGGTGATTCGAGCCCTTATGATTGTCGCCGGGGATCATGCCACCCATGACATGGCCGGTCCGGGCCAGGATTCATGGAAATCCATTTTTGAAAAAGAAGGGATCGAGGTTGTCCCCTACCTGCACGGCATGGGAGAGAATGATCGGGTCGCGGATATCTTCGTCAGGCACGCTGCCGATGCTGCCGCGGATGCAGGCATTGTCCTGAAATAGACCTGAAGCCGTGGGGACAACGTCCCGCTGAAGCTGCGTCGCACATCAGGACGGCAGAATCAGCGCGATCAGATCGAACAGCGGTCCCGGATAGATGCCGAGCAACAGGACCGCCAGCAGGCAGACGCCCAGCACGGTGTGTTCACTCGCGCTGCCCCGGTCAAGGCAGAGATCCCGTTCGCGGGTGAGGAACATGACGATTACCGGGCGCAGGTAGTAATAGAGTGAAACCAGCGAGGCGAGGATGCCGAGCAGGGCGATGCCGAGATGGTCGGTCTTGATGGCGGCATGGAAGATGTTGAACTTGGCGATGAAGCCGGCGGTCGGCGGGATGCCGGCCAGCGACAGCAGGAAGAAGGCCAGCGCACTGCCGCGTCGCGGGTGGTGATAGCCGAGGCCGCGCAGATCCTTGTAATTCTGCGGCTCCTCCCCCTGGATGGCGAAGGCGGTCAGCACTCCGAAGGCGCCGAGGTTGGAGAGGGTGTAGACCACCAGGTAGAAGATTACCGCGCTGCGGCCGGTTTCACCACCGGCCAGCAGGCCGATGGTGACGTAGCCCATGTGGGCGACCGAAGAGTATGCGAGCATCCGCTTGATGTTGTCCTGGCGCAGGGCGCAGAGGGTGCCGAGGATGATCGAGGCGGCGGCCAGCGCCCAGAGCAGCGGGGCCAGCGCCTCCAGCCCCCGGCCGATGCCGATCATCAGTGCCACCAAGGCGGCGAACACCGCCCCCTTGGAGCCGGTCGAGAGCAGGGCGGTGACCGGTGCCGGGGCGCCCTGGTAGACATCGGGGGTCCAGAGATGGAAGGGCACCAGTGAGACCTTGAAGCCGGCGGCGCAGAGGATCAGCGCCCAGCCGAGCAGGCCCAGGGGACGCAGCTTTCCGCCTTCGAGCAGCGCCTGGTGCATTTCGGCGAAATGGAAGGTTCCGGTTGTCGCGTAGATCAGGGCGATGCCGAAGCCGAGCAGGCCGGTGGCGACGATGCCCATCACCAGGTATTTCAGCCCCGCCTCGGTGCCGCGCGGGCAGGTCTTGTCGATGGCGATCAGGATATAGAGTACCAGGGTGAAGGATTCCAGACCGACCAGCAGACCGACCAGGGAACTGGCCGAGGAAAGCAGCGCCATCCCTGCGGCGGCGAACAGCACCAGGGCCGGGTATTCTCCGGCGGGGAAGCGGCGCGCCCGGCCGTAGCGCGGTGAGAGCAGCAGGGTCATCGCCGCCAGCAGGCTCCAGAGAATGGTGAAGAAACGTGCGTAGGGGCCGCTGCTGAACATGCCGCTGACTTCGGCCACCGGCGGCGGGCAGCCGCCGGCGGTGAGCGCCGCCAACAGGGCGATGGCCACGCCGGTGCCGATCAGGGTGTTGCGTCGCGGCCACCAGGCGCCAGCCATCAGCAGCGCGGTGGCGCCGAGGGCGAGGATCAGCACCGGCAGCAGGGCGATCAGTTCGGCGCCGCTCATGGCAGACCTCCGTGGGCGGCGACCAGCGGAGCCGCCTGCTCAAGCAGAATTTTTACCGGCAGATGCAGGTGGGCAAGGAAGGTCTCCGGATAGAGCCCGAGCCAGAGAGTGAAGAAGACCAGCGGTGCCAGGGCCACGACTTCCAGGGTGGTCAGGTCGGGCCAGGGGCGGCCGGCCGGGCGTTCACCCCAGAGCAGCTCCTGGACCATGCGCAGGATGTAGGCGGCGGCGAACACCACCCCGACCACCGCCAGCGCGCCCCACAGGGGCCGGACCTGGAAGGTGCCGGCGAAGACCAGGATCTCGCCGCTGAAATTGGCCAGTCCCGGCAGACCGAGGGAGGCCAGGGCGAAAAACAGGAAGAAGCAGGAGAAGATCGGCGCTTCCTGCCACATCCCGCCCAGCTTGGCCAGTTCGCGGGTGCCGGTACGGCGGCGCAGCATCGACACCAGGGCGAACAGGGCGCCGGTGGTCAGGCCGTGGCAGAGCATCAGCAGGATCGCCCCTTCCAGCGCCAGCACGTTGGCGGCCGCCAGGCCGAGCATGATCACCCCGAGATGGGAGACCGACGAGTAGGCGATCAGGCGCTTGACATCCCCCTGGATATAGGCACACCAGGCTGCGTAAAACAGCCCGACCAGGGCCAAAAACGCCAGCAGTGGCAGGCTGGCCGCGGCGCTCTGCGGAAAGAGCGGGAAGGCGAAGCGGAGGATGCCGAAGACCCCGGTCTTGAGCAGCAGCCCGGCCAGGTCGAGGGAGCCGGCCGCCGGGGCGACGGTGTGGGCGTCGGGCAGCCAGGTATGCAGCGGCACCACCGGCACCTTGACCAGGAAGCCGAGCATGAAGCCGGCGTAGAGCCAGGGCTCCCAGGCGCCGCAGTCGGTGTGCTTCAATGCTTCGAGGGCGAAGCTGTAATCGCCGGTCTGCTTACCGTGCAGCAGGTAGAGGCCGATGATCGCCAGCAGCATCAGCAGTGAACCGGCGAGGGTGAAGAGAAAGAACTTGACCGCGGCGTAAACTCGCCGGCCGTGTCCCCAGATGCCGATCAGGAAGAACATCGGGATCAGCATCACCTCCCAGAAGAGGTAGAAGAGCAGCAGGTCGCTGGCCAGGAAAACACCGAGGATGCCGGCTTCCATCAGCAGCAGCAGGGCGTAGAAGAAGGCCGGATGTTTCTTCTGGTGCCAGGAGATTAGCACCGCGATCACCTGCAGGAAGGCGGTCAGCACCACCATCAGCAGGGAGAGCCCGTCCATCGCCAGGGTGAAGCGCGCTCCGAGCCGCTCGATCCAGGGATAGTCCTCACGCAGGTACCAGCCGGCGGCATCCGGCTGCTGGCAGAACACCCAGGCGCACAACGCCAGCATCACCAGCGTGGTCGCCAGGGTGAGCGCCCGGCACAGGTCCGGCTTGCGGCGAAAGAGCAGGCAGAGCCCGGTCCCGGCCAGCGGCAGCAGCAGCAGCGATGTCAGTACAGGAAAGGAGGTCATCGGAGCCCGTTTTCTGTTTCCCGTGTGCAGTTCAGCATATTACGTTCATCTCACATCTCATCCTTTAACCATCTCCAGCAGGAACCAGCCGAGCATCAGGACCAGCCCCCAGGCGAAGCCGTGCAGGTAGGTGCTGATGCGGCCGGTGGCCAGCTGCCGGGTGCGATCACCCTGTTTCTGGGTTACGCCGGCCAGGCCGTGCAGAGTCCCCTCGATCACCGTCTGGTCGAGGCCCAGGCCGCAGAAGCGGGCGATGGCCCGAAATGGCTTCAGCAGGCTCCATTCGACCAGGCGATCGGCCTGCCAGCCGTGCAGCAGAAAGTGTTTGTACCAGGCGGGGCGTTCGCCGGGAAAAGAACGATAGAGTCCGACGGCGGCGAACAGGCCGAGAGCGAACAGGCACACGGCGGTCACCGTCAGCGCCAGTTCGGTGGCATGATCGACCAGCGGTTTCGCCTCACTTCCGGTCAGCAGGCGATGCAGCAGTTCATGCCCGCCCCAGACCGACGGAAGATTGAACAGTCCGCCGAACAGGCCGAGCAGGGCCAGTGGCGGCAGGGTCCAGCGCATCAGGGTCGGCAGCGGATGCGGTTTCCCGGGGCTGCGCGGCGGACCGGTAAAGACCAGGAAAAAGAGGCGGAAGCTGTAGAAGCTGGTCAGCAGGGCGCTCAGCGTGCCAAGCGCCCAGGCCAGGCGCAGTCCGTTTCCTCCCGCGGCGTACGCAGCCACCAGGATGCCGTCCTTGGAGAAAAAGCCACCGGTCAGCGGCGCTCCCGCCAGGCACAGCAGGCCGGCAAGAAAGAGGATCGTGACCAGGGGGGATTTTTTCGCCACCCCGCCCATTTTGTAGATGTCGTTCTCCTCGTGGCAGAGGTGGATGACGCAGCCGGCGCCCATGAACAGCAGGGCCTTGAAGAAGGCGTGGGTATAAAGGTGGAACATCGCTCCGGAAACGCTTCCGGCGCCGACGGCGATGAACATGTAGCCGATCTGGCTCATGGTCGAGTAGGCCAGCACCCGCTTGATCTCCCGCTGCGCCAGGGCGCAGGTGGCGGCGTAGAAGGCGGTCAGCCCGCCGACCAGGGCGATGGCGGTCATCCCGGTCGCTGACAGGGAGACCAGCGGGAACAGCCGGCAGAGCAGGTAGACTCCGGCGGTGACCATGGTCGCGGCGTGGATCAGTGCCGAAACCGGGGTCGGCCCGGCCATGGCGTCGGGCAGCCAGGTCATCAGCGGCAGCTGGGCGCTCTTGCCGCTCGCCCCGGCCAGCAGCAGCAGCACGATGGCGGTGATCGCGGCAGCCGGAAGCTGGCCGGCGAAGGCATTGATTTCGGGAATTCCGAGTTGGCCGGAGGCGGAGAACAGCCACAGCAGTGCGATGGCGAAGAAGACATCCCCGACCCGGGTGACCAGGAAGGCTTTCTGCCCGGCGCGGGCATTCTTCAGCTCGCGGTACCAGAAGCCGATCAGGCCGTAGGAACAGAAGCCGACTCCTTCCCAGCCGAGAAACAGCAGCAGCAGGTTGTCGGCCAGGACGATGGTCAGCATGGCGAAAACAAACAGGTTGAGCAGGGCGAAGAAGCGCGCCGTATCCTGCTCCTTTTCCATGTAGCCGACCGCGTAGAGGTGGATCAGGGTCGAGACCCCGGTGACCATCAGCGTCATTGAGGCAGCCAGCGGGTCGAAGAGGATGCCGAAGTCGGCCCGCAGGTTGCCGCTCGCCAGCCAGGTTGCCAGCACCGTGCGGGTTCCTTCGCCGGAGGAGAGGGGCCAGAGCAGGCAGCTGGCGACGAAACTGGCGGACACCGCGGCCACGGCGATCCAGCCGCGCGCGGCACGCGGGAAGCGCATCCCGAAGAGGATGTTGATGCCCGCCCCGATCAGAGGCAGCAGCGGTATCAGGAACAGCAGCTTGGCGTTCATCCCTTCATCTCGTTATAGGCATCGGCATCAAGGGTTCCCTTGCGCCGGTTGAGGTAGACGACCATCGCCAGGGAGATGGAGACCTCGGCCGAGGTCAGCGCCATCAGCAGTACCACCAGCAGCTGACCGTCGATGTTGTGCCAGAAGGCCGAGGCGCCGACCAGCGCCAGGCCGACGGCGTTGATCATCACCTCGACACCGATCAGGATCATGATCAGGCTGCGTCGTGCCAGTACGCAGGCGAAGCCGAGGCCGAACATCAGCCCGGCGACGATCAGCACATGTTCCAGAGGTACGATCATCGTTCATCTCCCCGGGCCCGGCGGCGGGTACGTTCTCCCCTGCCGACGTAGAAGGCTCCGACCGCCGCGAACAGCAGCTGGAAGGAGACGATTTCCACCGCCAGGGCATATTCCTTGAACAGCCCGTAGCCGAAATCGCGCGGTGAAGCATAGAAGTTTGGTCCCCCCGGTCCCGCCTGCGGTTCGGCGGTCATCAGCAGCAGGGTGCAGACGACAATGCTGCCGGACAGCAGGATCACCGGCGCCCAGCGCTGCCAGCCGGGTCCCCTGGCGGCTTCTCCCGGCGTCAGCTCCAACATCATGATGATGAACAGGAACAGCACCATGATCGCTCCGGCGTAGATGATCACCTCCCAGGCGGCAACCAGCGGCGCCCCGAGGATGAAGAAGATCAGTGCCAGGGCGAAGAAGGCGTGGACCAGGTAGATGACCGCGTGCACCGGGTTCTTCCGGGTGATGGCCATCAGCGTCGCCAGCAGGGCGGCGGCGGAGAGGATGTAGAAAATGGCTGCAGTCATAAGTTCGGCTAAAGGCCAAGGGCCAAAGGCCAAAGGTTGAATTCAGCTTTCGACACGGTTTCCTGATACTCTTCCCCAGGGTTCATGGCAGCAGACTCCTCACATCCGCCGGCGGACGCTCTTCCTCGCCCTGGCCGCGCGGGTTGACCACGCCGATGCCGGCGTGGCGGTAGAAGTTGTAGTCAGGCTCCTTGCCCGGGCCGTCGATCAGCAGGTCTTCCTTCTCGTAGACCAGGGTCAGGGGATCGCGGCGACAGATTTCGTAGTCGGCGGTCATCTGGATGGCGCGGGTCGGGCAGGCCTCGGTACACATGCCGCAGAAGATGCAGCGGGTGAAGTTGATCCGGAACCAGGTTGCATAGCGGCGGCCGTCTTCCGCCTCCGCGGCCTGCATCGAGATGCAGTCGACCGGGCAGGCGGCGCTGCACAGGTAGCAGGCGACACAACGTTCGCCGCCGTCCGGGTCGCGGGTCAGCACGATCCGCGCCCGGTAGCGTTCAAAAGGCACCCGCTTCTGTTCCGGGTACTGGATCGTCACCGGTTTGCGGAACATGTTCCGCAGGGTGATCCAGTAGGCCTGAGCGGTCGCCTTGATGTCTTGATACAGGTTCATAAGATGATTAACATCGGCTAAGGGCTAAGGGCTGAAAGATTTGCCTTTGGCCTTTTCCCCTTAGCCCTTAGCCGGGTTTAAAAGCAACAATATCGCTCCGGTTACGATCACGTTGACCAGCGCCAGCGGCACCAGGATCTTCCAGCCGAAATGCATCAGCTGATCATATCTCAGCCGCGGCAGGGTGCCGCGCGTCCAGATGAAGAGGAAAGAAATGAATCCGACCTTGAGGAAGAACCAGACGATTCCCGGCAGCAGCGGGCCGTGCCAGCCGCCGAGGAAGAGGACGGTGACCATGCTGCTGAGAATGATGACGTTGATGTATTCGCCGACGAAGAACAGGCCGAAACGCATCCCCGAATATTCGGTGTGGAAGCCGGCGACGATCTCGTTCTCGGCTTCGGGCAGGTCGAAGGGGATACGTTTGCTCTCGGCCAGCACGCTGACCAGGAAAATCAGGAAGGCCGGCGGATTGAGAATCGCGAAGGGCAGCCCTGCCTGGGCATTGACGATATTGGTCAGGGAGAAAGATCTGGCCATCAGCACCACCGGGACGATCGCCAGGCCCATGGAGAGTTCGTAGCTGATCAGCTGGGACAGGGCGCGGATGCTGCCGAGCAGGGCGTATTTGCTGTTGCTGGCCCAGCCGCCGAGGGTGACGCCGTAGACCGCCAGCGAGGAGAGGCCGAGAAAGTAGAGCACGCCGATGTTCAGATCGCAGATCACCAGCGGCACTTCACGGCCGAACAGGCGGATCGGAGGGCCGAAGGGAACCACGGCGAAAGTCAGCAGGGCGGTGACCGCGGCGATCCCCGGGGCGATGAAGAACAGGAACTTGTCGGCCTGGGAGGGAATGAAGTCCTCCTTGGTGACCAGCTTGACGGCGTCGGCCAGCGGCTGCAGCAGGCCGAAGGGGCCGACCCGGTTGGGACCGTAGCGCAACTGCATGCGTCCCAGCAGCTTGCGCTCGGCGAGAACCATGTAGGCCGCCCCGGTCAGCAGCAGGAAGAAGACGAACCCGAGTTTGACCAGGATCAGGATGGTGGTGACCAGCCATTCAGGCATCTCCCCCTCCTTTCCCGACCAGGCAGGGGGTCGGGCTCCCCGGCGCGAACAGCTCCAGCGGCGTGTCGCGCAGGCGCGTGGCGAGCAGCAGCCCCGGAGTCATGGCGGCATTCAGTTTCAGTTGCAGCGAGAAGGTTTCCAGCTCGGTGTGCAGCGCGATCGTGTCGCCCTCCTTGAGCCCCCGCGCAGCGGCGGTTTCCGGGTGCAGCAGCACCTGCGGATCGGGCTGGACGGCGTCGAGTGCCGGGGAGAGACTGGCGAGTTGTTCGCTGCCGAACAGCTGTTCGACCACCAGCAGCGGCAGACTCCCTTCCGGAGCGGGATGGGGGAAACTCTGGTCATGGCTCCCGGCCGGATGGCCGCCGCCCCGCACCCGCTGTCCTTCGCCATCGGGATCGAGCAGGCTCAAACCGGCGAAGCGGGAATCCCGTCCTTCGAGCTTGCGGCGGATCATCTCCGGAGACTGGTTCTCGCCGCGCAGTTGTGCCAGCACCGCCCAGGCCGGACGTGGTTCACCGCCGGCTGTGGTGGGGGAAAAACTGCGCGGCGGGTGCCCCCCTTCGCTGCTGATGCCGAGCGGAATGCCGGGGTTGAATACCGTGCTGAAAGAGAGCATGCGTCCCTCGTTGTTGACCAGGGTGCCGGAGCCTTCGGCGACGGTCGTGGTCGGCAGAAAAACGTCCGCCTGGCGCGACAGTCGGTTGGGGGCGTGGTCGAGGATCAGCAGGAATTCGAGTTTTCCCAGCGCCCGGGCCATGCGTTGCGGGCCGTCGGCCAGCGGGTCGTTTTCGAGACAGACCAGGGCGCGGATTTTTCCCGCCAGCATCTCTTCACAGAGCTGGTCGGCGTCCGGGCCGTCGCCGCTCAGCAGGGCCGCGCCATAGCTGTTGGGGCCGCCGAGGGTGACGAACAGCCCGGTTCCGAAGTGGTCGGCTGCTGCCGCCAGCTGGCGAATGCCGACTTCGCCGAGCAGGTCGCCGCCGCCGCAGAGAATCGGTCGTTCAGCCTGGTGCAGCAGGGTTCGTAGCGTCGACAGGTCATCCGTCGGTTCGGTGGTGGAAACCAGGTGTTCAAGCCGTTGCGGTAATTCTTCGGGCCCGGTCGACAGTCGTTGAAAATTACAGGGGAGCTCAACCGGACGAGGGTCGATGACGATCACCCGGGCTCCCCGGCGGGCCGCCTGGCGCACGGCCAGTCCGAGCAGCGGCGCCTCGTTGAGGGGGTCGGAACCGACCAGCAGCAGGCAGTCGCTGCGGCGTACATCCTCCAGGCTGCGCGCTCTGGAACCGAGCAGGGCGGTCAGTTGCCGCGCGGCCCTGTCTCGTCCAGGTTGCGGATCACCGCAGAAGCGGGCGCCGCCGAGCTGTTTCGCCCAGTCGTGCAGCAGTGCCAGGGATTCCAGCGAGGCCCGCGGTGAACCGAGCAGGGCGATCGCCTCCGGACCGACCTTGGCGGCGATGTCGGTAAGTCGTCGCCGGGCCAGCTGCAGGGCCTCAGGCCAGGCGGCATCAGCCCCCTGCAGCTTCGGAGTGCGGGGACGTTCGGGATGGTTGACGTGACCATAGCCGAAACGCCCGCGGTCACAGATGAAAAAGCCGTTGGTCTGGCGGTTGATGCCGGACCGGACCCGCTGCAGTTCCCGGTAGCGGGCGCCGGGAATGACGCTGCAGCCGAGGGAACAGTGCGGGCAGATCGAGGCTGCCTCCTGCAGATCCCAGCTGCGGCTGCGGAAACGGCAGGTCTTGTCGGTGAAGACCCCGGTCGGGCAGACATCGGCGAGGTTGCCGGAGAAGGGGGATTCAAGCTTGCCCTCCTTGAAGCGGCCGAAGAAGACCCGGTTGCGCGAGCCCATGACGCCGAAGTCGTCGCCGCCGCAGTAATCCCGGTAGGTCCGAACGCAGCGGTAACACTGGATGCAGCGGTTCATTTCCTGTTCGATAAAGGGACCGAGATCCTGGTTTATCCAGGTGCGCTTTTTGCCGCGATAGCGACGGATGCCATGGCCGCCGGCGATGGTCATGTCCTGCAGCTGACATTCTCCGCCCTCGTCGCAGACCGGGCAGTCGTGCGGATGGTTGAGCATCAGCCATTCGATCACCGCGGCGCGCAGCTCTTGCGCCTCGGCGTCGACGGTGGAGACCACCATCCCGTCCTGGGCCTGGACCATGCAGGCCATCTCGATGCCCTTGACCGGACCCTGCTCGAACTTCATGGCGCACAGCCGGCAGGAACCGACCGCCCCGAGCGCTTCATGGTAGCAGAAGTGCGGGATGACGATCCCGAGTTGCTGCGCCGCTTCGAGCACATTGGTGCCGTCGGGGACGGTCACGGTCTGGTTGTCGATGGTTAAAGTCGGCATAAGAGCTAAAATCGGCTAAGGGCTAAGGGCTAAGGGCTAAGGGCTAAGGGCTGAAGGGGTTGGGGGTTCCTTTGGCCCTTCGCCCTTGGCCTTTAGCCGTTTTTCACTGAAAGGGGCATCGCCCCTTCCGCACATGGTCCTCCAGCTCATCCTCGAACAGCCGCAACAGGCCATCCAGCGGTCCCATCGCCCCTTCGGCGAGGGCGCAGAAGGAGCGGCCGGTGATGTTCCTGCGCTGGTGTTTCAGCATCTCGATCTGTTCCATGTTGCCGCGTCCGGCTTCGATCTCTTCGAGCAGCCACTGGATGAAGGAGAGACCATCGCGGCAGGGGGTGCACCAGCCGCACGATTCGCGGGCGAAGAAGCGGATCAGGTTAAGGGTCACCGCGACCATGCAGGTGTCGTTGTCGAAGGCAGTCACTCCGGCGGTGCCGAAACGGCTGCCGACCGCTTCAAGTGTATCGAAATCCATCGCCACGTCGAGATGTTCGCGGGTCAGGTACGGCGTCGAGGCGCCACCCGGCAGGCAGGCCTTGAACTCTCTGCCGCCGCGAATGCCGCCGCCGACATCAAAGATCACCTCGCGCAGGGGGATGCCGACCGGCAGCTCGAAACATTCGGTCCGCTCCATGTGCCCGGAGAGGCCGAACAGCTTGGTGCCGGCGCCGTCCCCGTTGCGGGCCAGGTTCTTGAACCATTCGGCGCCGCCGGTGATGATGTGCGGGACGTCGGCCAGGGTCTCGACGTTGTTGACCGTGGTCGGCCTTCCCCAGAGGCCCTTGACCGCCGGGAAGGGCGGCTTGCTGCGGGGATTGGGTCGTACCCCCTCGATACCGTTGAGCTGGGCGGTCTCCTCGCCGAGGATGTAGCGCCCGGCGCTGCGGTGGACGTGAATCCGCAGACTCCAGCCGGAGTCGAGGATGTCCGTGCCGAGATAACCGGCATCCTTCGCCTCGGCGATGGCCCGTTCGAGGTTGCGTGCCTCCTGTTCATAGGCGTAACGGATGAAGATGTAGGCCTCCGACACCTGCAGCGCCCAGGCGGAGAGGATCACCCCCTCGATCAGCTGGTGCGGGTCGGCCATCAGCAGCTGGCGGTCCTTGTAGGTGCCCGGCTCCATCTCGTCGCAGTTGCAGACCAGGTATTTGTCGCCCGGCTGGTCGGCAGGGAAGAAGGACCATTTCAGCCCGGTTGAGAAGCCCGCTCCACCGCGGCCGCGCAATCCCGAGCGCTTGACCGTCTCGCGCACCTCAAGCGGGGTCATCGCGCGGATGGCCTTTTCCAGCCCCTGGTAACCGCCGGTCTGTCTGAACCCGTCGAGAAAGACGGTTTCGCCGGGACGGCGGTTTTTGAAGAGGATTTGCGGGTAGTCATTCATAAAGTCATCAATCGGGCCGCCAAGACGCCAAGGACGCCAAGAAATGCAAATTAAATTCTTTAACGGAGAGATGGAGAGGGGCAGAGGTGGAGAGAAAATCTTTGGGATTTTAAAACCCCAAAAAGATCTTGGGTTTTTCTCCGCATCCTCTCCCTCTCAGCGACTCTCCGTTAAAAAGATTTTCTTGGCGTTCTTGGTGTCTTGGCGGCAACACGCCTTTCAGTCTTTCTCTTTCTCCAGCGCCGCATCGATCTTCTCCGGCGTCAGTCTGCCGTACAGTTTCAGCTCGATCATCATCGCCGGGGCGTCGCCGCAGGCGCCGAGGCAGCAGCTCGGCAGCAGGGTGAAGGCGCCGTCGGCGGTGGTTTCTCCCGGGCCGATGCCGAGTTTTTGCTGCAGGTGCGCGGCGACCTGCTCGCCGCCGGTTGCCCAGCAGCAGATTGAGTCGCAGTAGTGAATCACCTTGCGGCCGACCGGCCGGCGGAAGATCTTGTCGTAAAAAGTGGCGATCTCCTCGACCTGCAGCGGTGAGAGGCCGAGAATCTCCGCCGTCAGCTCGACCCCTTCATCCGGCACCCAGCCGTGATGCTCCTGGATGGCGCGCAGCAGGTCGATGATCAGCTCGCGTGGATGCTCGCTGGCCGCTGCTTTGGCGCGGAAGTGGTCGTGTTCAGGTTGTGGAAGCAGCTCGTTCATAGTCGTTTTTAACGGAGAGACGCGGAGAAAAAGAGACCGGAGAGAAAGTCTAAAGCTTGTTCTTTGGTTTAAACCATAAAAAGGCTGCCTTCTCTCTGCCTCTGCTCCTCTCCGCCTCTGCGTTGAAGTCTTTGCCTCTCTTTCTGGCGGTTTATCCTTACCGGTCCAGATCCGCCAGCACGAAGTCGATCGATCCCAATATCGTGATCATGTCCGCCACCAGCCAGCCGCGACTCATCATCGGCACCATCTGCATGTGAGCGAAGCTCGGGGTGCGGATGCGCAGCCGGTAGGGGACGGTGTGGCCGTCGGAAACCAGGTAGTAGCCGCATTCTCCCTTGCTCGACTCGATGGCCCGGTAGACCTCGCCGCGCGGCACGCTCGGGCCGCGGGTAACGTTGCAGAAGTGGTGAATCAGGCTCTCGATGTCGTTCAAACCGTCTTCGCGCTGCGGGTAAGCGTAGCGGTAGTCGTCGGTCATCCAGCGGCCGGCGGGCATCCTTTCCGCCGCCTGGCGGACGATTTTCAGACTCTCTCGCATCTCTTTCAGTCGTACCAGGTAGCGGGCGAAGCAGTCGCCGCCTGCTGCCGTAACAATATCGAAATCGTAGTGCTGATAGCCCGAGTAAGGCATTTTGCGGCGCAGGTCCCACTCGAATCCGCAGGCTCTCAGGTTGGGCCCGCTCATGCCCCAGTCGAGAGCCTCGTCGAGGGAGACCGGCCCGACATCCTCGGTGCGCTTGCGGAAAATCGGTCCGTTGGTCAGCAGCTTGTCGAGTTCCGTGATGCGCTGGTCGAAATCCCGGGTAAAAGCGTCAACGACCGATTTCCAGCCGCCGGGCAGGTCTTTGGGGAGGCCGCCGATACGGAACCAGCTCGGGTGCATGCGTCCACCGGTGATCATCTCGATGATGTCGAAGATCTTTTCGCGCGACTCCATGCAGTAGAAAATCGGAGTCATGGCGCCGACATCGTGGGCGAAAGTGCCGAGCCAGACCAGGTGATTGGCGATGCGGAACAGTTCGCAGAGCATCACCCGCACGGTTTCGGCGCGCGGCGGCGCTTCGACACCGAGCATGGTTTCGAGGGGATGCAGGTAGGCGAGGTTGTTCTGCACTCCGGAGAGGTAGTCGATGCGGTCGGTGTAGGGGATGAACTGGCTCCAGTGCTGGCGTTCCCCGATCTTCTCGGCGGCCCGGTGATGGTAGCCGAGGTCGATGTCGAGATCTTCGATCTCTTCACCGTCGAGCAGGGCGATCAGCCGCAACACCCCGTGGGTGCCGGGATGGTGTGGACCGATATTGAGAATCATTGCCTCGAAATCCTCGGCCAGCGGCTTGCCGCGGAAGAAGTCGCCGCCATCACGTGGTTCCATCTGCCGGGCGGTCTTGCGGGTGTAGGGCTCCATTTCCGTGGCCCGGAAGGGGTGCTCCTTGCGCAGCGGGTGCCCCTGCCAGCTGTCCGGCATCAGGATACGCCGCAGGTCGGGATGGCCGGCGAAGCGGATGCCGAACATGTCGAAAATTTCCCGCTCGTACCAGTCGGCGCTCGGCCAGAGCCCGGTCAGGCTGGGTGCTTCCGGCCAGCCGCCGTCGAGAGGGGCCTTGACGCGCAGGTAGCCCGGTTCGTCGAAGCTGAGCAGGTGGGCGGTGAGGGTGAAGCGGTGTCCGGTCTGGCGACGACGGTCGCTTTCGTCCACGGCGGTCAAGTCTTCGAGGCGGCGGTAGCGGATGGGCGCGTCCTGCCTGAGGAAGGTCATCAACTCCACCAGCTGTTCCGGAGCGACCACCAGGGTCGGCATGTCGCGGGCGTCCTCTTCCTGGACGGTTTCCCCGAAACGCTCCTTCAGGGCCCGGCGCAGGTTGTGGGTCGAGGCGGGAAAGGCGGCCCGCGGCTGCGGCGGCAACCACATGTTGTCGGCGCGGCTGTGACGGAAATGCGGGTGCTGCAGCTGGCTGCCGCGCAGCGGCGCATTGCCGTAGCCGGGTCCGCGCGGGTCGCGGCTCTTGCTGTGTCCGTCGACCAGAATCGGTTCCGTTGTCCCTTCGCTGCCGCCGTTCATGCCGAGCACCAGGCGGGTCGGTTTTTCCTTGCTGCGGATCTTCTCCTGCAGCAGCATGATGCCCTGCATGAAAGCTTCCGGACGCGGCGGGCAGCCGGGGATATAGACGTCCACGGGAAGAATCTGATGAATTCCCTGGATAACGCTGTAGCTGTCGTACATGCCGCCGGAGTTGGCGCAGCTGCCCATGGCGATGACCCATTTCGGGTTGGTCATCTGCTCGTAGAGGCGCAGGATGGACGGGCCCATTTTCTTGAACGGCGTTCCCGAGATGACCATCAGGTCGGCTTCGCGCGGGGTGCCGCGCAGCACCTCGGCGCCGAAGCGGGCCAGGTCGAAGCGTGGGGTGAGGCTGGTGGTCATCTCGACGAAGCAGCACGACAGGCCGAAAAACATCGGCCAGATCGAATTGCTGCGCGACCAGTTGATGACATCATCCAGGGTCGTCAGCACCACGTTGTCGGGGATCTCTTCGCTCACGCGCCCTTCCTCTTGTCGCGTTGTCGGTACCAGGCCCGCGGCCCCCAGTCGAGGCCGCCCATTTTCCACAGGTAGATCAGGCCGAACAGCAGGATGATGATGAAGAAAGTGATCTGCAGGTAACCGGCCCAGCCGAGCCGATCCCAAGCGACCGCCCAGGAGACGATGAAGATCGCTTCGACATCGAAGACGATGAAGAAGATGGCGACCAGGTAGAAGGGAACCGGTTCGCGCAGCCGGGCCTGGCCGGTCGGCGCCACCCCCGATTCGTAGGGGTCCTCCTTGAGCCCGCCGCGGCTCTTGTGGCCGAGCAGCCAGGAGATGCACATCAAGGCGCCGATCATGACGACCGCCAGACCGGCGTAGACCACCAGCGAAAGCAGGTCGGATGTCGGCGGCGGGCCGCTGGTCGCGGCGGTTGTGGCGGCGTTAGCCAGGGGCATAAAGCTGACCGTTGCAGTAAACTTGGAGCGGTTTAAAAAGCCCCGCGGACATGAACACGGGGCTGAATCACAGGTTTCAGAATAGCACACTGCCGGGCAGGTGCAAGCGGTTGGATTTATTCATGAGATGCCGGAACGATTGACAATCGCCTGGCGTGCCAGCTCGTCGCAACGTTCGTTCTCCGGGTGGCCGGCGTGGCCCCGGACCCAGCACCATTCGACCTGGTGGATCTTTTCCAGTTCGACCAGCTGTTCCCACAGATCGCGGTTGGCGACCGGTTTTTTCTGCGAGTTTTTCCAGCCCTTGCGGATCCAACCGGCCAGCCATTCGGTCATCCCCTTCTTGACATACTGGCTGTCGGTGGTCAGGCGTACCCGGCTCGGTCGCTTGAGAGCCTTGAGCCCGGCAATGGCGCCGCACAGTTCCATGCGGTTGTTGGTTGTCTCCGGTTCATAGCCGGAGAGTTCCCTGACATGGTCACCGTAGCGCAGCAGGGTGCCCCAGCCGCCGGGGCCGGGATTGCCGCTGCAGGCGCCGTCGGAAAAGATTTCGACAATGGGTGTTTCGGACATGGTCATCTCCCTGGCCGGCCAGCATAGCAGAATGAAAGAGCAGGCGAAACCGCAATCACGGTCACTTAATTCGTGGCTTTGTGGATCAGCTCGGCCACGGCCGTGGCCAGTTTGCGGTAGCCGGCGGCATTCGGATGGATGGTGTCGCTCTTGAGGTCACGGTCGGAAAAGATGTCGCTGAGAGTCTTCTCGAGGTAGGGCAGCCGATTGGACTCGGCCAGCTCTTCGTAAAAAGCGGGTGGCGACAAGAAAAGTCCCGGTTCCGGCACTCCGACCAGGACCACGTCGCTGCCCGCTTGCCGGCAGAGATCGATCATCGCCTGCAGGTTTTTGCGTGTCCGCTCCCTGTCGAGACGGCGGAGAAAGTCGTTGCCGCCATGGATCAGGATGACCAGTTGCGGCTGCGTTTCTTCCAGCACCCGTGGCAGCCTTCGGAGCCCCTCGGCCGAAATTTCTCCCGGAACGCCCGCGTTGATCACCTTGTGTCCCAGCAACTGCTCCAGCACCGCCGGGTAGCTCTGTTCCTCCGCGGCCCCGTTGCCGTGAGTCAGACTGTCGCCGTAGGCGAGGATGACCGCGTCGGCGGCCAGCGGGCTCAGTTGCGGTTGCCGGTTGCAGGCGGCGACGAGCAGCAGGACGCAGAAGAAGAGGTAGTTTCGCAGGCGCATGTTTGAACAATAACAGAAAAAGAAAAACCCTCCCGCCGGCGCAGAAGGGCTATCGCTTTTTGGCATCCCCAGGGGGGATTCGCCTGCTACGTCGGTCGCATCCCGTTCCCTCCTGCGCAGGCCCCCTTCGCCCGCTGCCGCGGTCATCCCTGGCCGCTTCTCGTCCACTGGACGCGCTCGCTCCGCTTCGAATCCCCTGTGCCGGAAAACGAACACGGCCCTTCCGCGATTGCGCAAGAGCCGTGTGAATGATTGGCGTCCCCAGGGGGATTCGAACCCCCGTCGCCGCCGTGAAAGGGCGGTGTCCTGGGCCAGGCTAGACGATAGGGACTTGAGAAGCAGAATTTGCCACAAATGGAGAATGATGACAATGAAAAAATAGGAAAAAATCAAAAATTTCGTGTAAGGGCCTGTCATGAGTTTTTTTTCTGCGAGCCGGTTGATATCAACACGGCTTAAGTTGAAAACGGTTTTCATTTTCTTGTTGACGAGTCGGGCGGCGATCTGTATTTTCCGAAAACAATTTTCAATTTCGTTTCGTTCGGTTGTCAGCTCAAGGCCGCGACGGAGCGCCCATTTCAACCACCCAAGGAGTTATTACATGTCGAGACGTATTATGGGTCTAGTCGGATTGCTGCTGGTCTTTTCACCGCACATCGCAATGTCCGCCAGCCTCGAAGAGCTTGAGCGGCGCCTGAATATCGTGACCGCGGAACTGCAGAAAATGAAAAATGAATCGGCGGTGAGTGAGGCTGAATATCAGTCGATCTACGGGTTCGGTCCCGCGGCCTCGAAAGTTTATACTCTCTCGCGGGGGTTATCGATCGGCGGCTACGGCGAAGCCCACTACACGAACTATGTCAGCGATCAGGGCAGGAAACAGGATCAGGCGGATTTCCTCCGTTTTGTCCTTTATTCCGGTTACAAGTTTACC
Source organism: Geothermobacter hydrogeniphilus (assembly GCF_002898515.1). Classification (GTDB taxonomy): domain Bacteria; phylum Desulfobacterota; class Desulfuromonadia; order Desulfuromonadales; family Geothermobacteraceae; genus Geothermobacter_A. The sequence goes on from NZ_PPFX01000001.1 coordinate 105,999, forward strand.
GACAGCATCATTCTGAATTCGGAGATCGAGTTCGAACACGCTTCAACCGAGGATGACGGTGCGGTTTCCCTGGAATTCTCCACCCTGGATTTCCTGCTCAGCAAAAGATTCAATCTCCGGGCCGGTCTGATGCTGATTCCGATCGGAATCACCAATGAACTCCATGAGCCGACCCTGTTTCATGGCAATGACCGGCCGCTGGTCGAGCGCTATGTCATTCCGACGACCTGGCGCGAAATGGGGATCGGCGCCTTCGGCGAACTCGCCGAAGGCCTGGAGTACAAGCTCTACCTGGTCAACGGCCTGGACGCGACCGGTTTCGACGGTAAGGGGATTCGCGGCGGCCGACAGGATGGTTCCAAGGCGCTGGCCGAAGATTGGGCCATCATCGCCCGTCTCGATTATGAACCGCTCCTCGGACTTAATCTCGGCGCCGGCACCTACCTGGGCAACTCCGGACAGGGCCAGGAATTCGCCGGAAGAGAGACCGATGTCTTCACCCGAATCTACGAAGCTCACGTCCAGTACAAGGTCGGCGGCCTGGAGTTGAAGGCTCTCGGCTCACGGGTCCGGATCGATGATACTGACGCGGTTTCGGCTGAAGTCGGCGAAGCGGTTCCGGAGCGGATTTCCGGCTGGTACGGGGAGGTCGCCTACGATGTCCTGCCGCTGTTTGTTCCCGGTACCGATCAGTACCTGGCGCCTTTTGTGCGCTATGAGCAGATCGATTACCGGGGCACCGACGAGGATGTCGACCTGCTGGTCGCCGGTATCAGCTACAAGCCGACTCCGAATGTCGTGGTCAAGGCCGATTATCGCAATGTCAACAACAAGAACAGGGCAGATACGGCCGACGAGGTCAACCTGGGCATCGGCTTTATCTTCTGATTCGGAATCCATTCAGAAACGGAGAGGCAGTGCGTCGGCGGCGTCCTTTCGCCGTCGGCGCACCAGTTTGACATTATGCGTCTGAAAACAGTTATCTACCTGGCCTTGGCTCTGTTCTGTGCGGCGGCGGTGGCTCATGCCGGAACCTACATGACCAGGAGCGAAGCCCTGGCCCTTGCCTTCGGGGAAGGGGCCGAGATCGGGACTGTCCAGTTGTTCATGACCGAAGCCGAACTGGCGGAGGTCACCGGAGAATCCGGAATCCACCCCGATTCGGCACTCTACACGTTCTATGTCGGCAAGGACGGCAACCGGGTCATCGGCTATGCCGCCATCGAGGCGGCGACTGTCCGCACCCATCCGGAGACGGTGCTGGTGGCGCTCTACCCGGACGGCAGGGTGCGTTTCGTTGAAATCCTGGCATTTTTCGAGCCGGAAGATTACCTGCCGTCCAGGCGCTGGCTGAAGCAGTTCCGCGATCGGAGTTTCTCCGGCAGGCTCAGGATCGGCGGCGATATTCACGGGATGACCGGGGCAACCCTGTCCGCTCAGTCGGTCACCCGCCAGGTGCGGAAAACCGCGGCCATACTCCATACCTACCTGGCGAGGACAGAATGATGCGGATGTTGCTGACCGGACCGCAGGCGGAGCGGCCTGCCGGAACCATCATGGGGTTTTTCTATTTTTACTTTCTGCTGCATTGGCTGACCGGATTTTTCATGTTCTTCACCAGGCTCGGCTTCACTTACGACAGTGTTGTCCGTTACTACCTTGGGGATCCGGAACGTTTCATGAACCCGCGCAGCTTCAGTGGACTGCTGGAGGTGAGTCACTTTCACCTGTTCGCCATGGGGTTGTTCTTCGTGGTGTTCTCGCATCTGCTTCTGTTCACGGGGTTCCGGGCACCGTTCAAATGCCGGCTGACCTGGGGACTGGCCGGTGCCCTGTTGACGGATATGGCGTCCGGATGGCTGGTCAGGTACCTGGCCGCGGAATTCGCCTGGCTGAAGCTGGCGGCCTTCTGGAGTGTGCAGGGGGTGTCCCTGGTGCTGCTGGGAGGATTGTTGTGGGAATTTTCGGGTCGCCGCAGCCGGCGGCCGCTGTCCATGGCCCCGGGGAAGACCGGACAACTTGATTAACATTCTGCGCTCGCTGCGCTTCGAATCCCCCTGGCGAAAAAAGCAAAACGCCCTTCCACTTGCGTAGAAGGGCTTGGGGATTCGTCCACTACGTCAGGCGCGTCCTGCGCCTTCCTGCGTGGACTCCCCTTCGCTCGCTGCCGCGGCCATCCCTGGCCGCTCATCGTCCACTGGACGCGCTCGCTACGCTTCGAATCCCCCTGGCGAAAAAAGCAAAACGCCCTTCCACTTGCGTAGAAGGGCGTTTTGCTTTTTGGCGTCCCCAGGGGGATTCGAACCCCCGTCGCCGCCGTGAAAGGGCGGTGTCCTGGGCCAGGCTAGACGATAGGGACTTAAAACTTCAAGTACCCTGCAGGAAATGTCCCTGCGGTTACTGCTTGAAAATGGTGAGCCGGGGGGGGATCGAACCCACGACCATCTGATTAAAAGTCAGATGCTCTACCAACTGAGCTACCGGCCCGCAACGGGAATGAATTTATACTGGAAGCCGTGGTTATAGTCAACCCTTTTCTCGAATTTTTTTTCGCCCCGTCAAACGGGAGAAAAAATGCTCCTGTTCGTGGCTTTGGTCAAGCGAACGGATTGCTCAGCTGGATGGTCTGGTCACGGCGCGGACCGACCGAAATCAGCACCGGCGGACAGCCGGTGACCTCCGCCAGTTTATCGAGATAGGCGCGGGCCGCGGCCGGCAGCGCGTCCAGGCTCTTGGCTTCGGAGATGTCCGACTGCCAGCCTTCCAGCTCTTCGTAGATCGGCTTGCATTCGCGCAGCACCTCGAAATCGCGGGGAAAGTGTTCAAGCATTTCTCCCCGGTAGGAGTAGCCGGTACAGACCTTGATGGTTTCCAGGTCGTTGAGGACATCGAGCTTGGTGATGGCCAGGCCGGTCAGGCCGCTGGTGCGTACCGCTTCGCGCAGGGCCACGGCGTCGAACCAGCCGCAGCGACGGGGGCGACCGGTGGTTGAACCGAATTCCTGGCCAGCCTTGCGCAGCGCGTCGCCCATTTCGTCGTGCAGTTCGGTCGGAAAGGGACCGCTGCCGACCCGGGTGACATAGGCCTTGGAAATACCGATCACCTGGTCGAGGTGGCGGGGCCCGATGCCGCTGCCGGTGCAGGCGCCGCCGGCCACCGTTGAGGATGAGGTGACAAAGGGATAGGTCCCGTGATCGATGTCGAGCAGGGCGCCCTGGGCGCCCTCGAAGAGCAGGTTGCGGCCTTCTTTCACGCTCTGCCCGAGCAGAGTTGAGGAACAACCGAGATATTTTTTCAGGATCTCGGCATAGGTGCTGTACTCGTCGATGATGGCGTCACGGTCGAGGGGGGACTTGCCGAGGAACTTTTCCAGCAGGAAATTCTTCTCCGGCAGGTATTCATCGACCTTGCGGGCGAAGACATCGGGTCGCACCAGGTCGTTGAGACGAATACCGCGGCGGCCGATCTTGTCTTCGTAGGCCGGGCCGATGCCGCGGCCGGTGGTCCCGATTTTCCTGTCCCCCTTGGCTTCCTCGCGGGCAATGTCGATGGCGGTGTGCCAGGGCATGATGATGTGAACGTTGCCGTCGATCACCAGCTGGCCGTCATCCTGCATGTAGCCCCTGGCCTTGAGCCCTTCGATCTCCTTGATGAAGACGCGCGGGTCAAGGACGACGCCGTTGCCGATGATGCAGCGTTTGCCGGGGTGCAGAATTCCCGAGGGAATCAGGTGGAGGATGGTTTTCTGGTCACCGACCACCAGCGTGTGTCCGGCATTGTTGCCGCCCTGAAAGCGGATCACGTCGTCGGCGTACTCGGTGTAGATGTCGACGACCTTGCCTTTGCCTTCGTCGCCCCATTGGGCGCCTACGATTACAACGTTCGGCATTCTTTTCAGCTCCTGTGGGGATCGAGTTGCAGGTTGCCGGCTTCGATCTCGTCAATGGAAATCTGCCTTTCGTGGCCGTCGGCGACCCTGACCAGCTTGACGGAATCCTGCTCGCTCCCGATGATCATCACGTAGTGAAAGTCCATTTTCCCGGCATAGGCCAGGGTTTCTTCAAGCCCGCGCGGGTAGTTGTCGCGGGCGGCGGAATAGCCTTGTCGGCGCAGGGCGCGGGCCAGTTGCTGGGCCCGGCGCTTGTTGTCTCCCTGCTGGAAGAGCAGCACGTCGGTGGTGCGGGCCGCCGGCAGCTGCAGTTCTTTGTCAAGGGCGAACAGCAGGTTGAGCAGATTGAAAGTGAACCCGGTGGCCGCCAGTGGCCGGCCGTAGCGGGCGGTCAGGTTGTCGTAGCGGCCGCCGCTGCAGACGGCGCGGCCGAGGCCGGGCAGAAATCCCTGGAAAGTGATTCCGGTATGGTAGTCGAGGCCGCGGATTTCTCCAAGGTCGAAGGTGACATAGGGATCGACCTGATAGGTCTCGAGGACCTGCAGCACGTCGGCGAGGTTGCTCAGGGCCCGGCGGGCGGAGGGGGTGTGGACGACCCGGTCGGCCCGTTCGAGGACTTCACGTCCGCCGAACAGCCGCGGCAGGGCGAGCAGTTCCTCTTTCTGCCGGTCGCTGACGGCCAGCGGTTCGAGCAGTTGTCTGAGGCCGGAAGTGTCCTTGCGGCCGATGGCGTCACGCAGCGCGGCCAGTGTCGCCTGGTCGAGGTCGAGGTCGTTCATGATGCCGCGAAAGAATTCGACCTGGCCGATGTCGATGGTGAATTCCGGCGTCCCCAGATCCTGCAGCGCTTCGACCGCCATGGCAATCATTTCGGCATCCGCCTCGGCGTTCGGCAGGCCGATCAATTCGACGCCGGCCTGGAAGATCTCCCGATCTTTGCCGGCCTGCTGCTCGGTGTGACGCAGCACCCGGCCGCTGTAGCAGAGCCGCAGCGGCAGCGGCAGGTTCTGCATGCGGGTGGCGACGATGCGTGCCACCTGCGGGGTGATGTCCGGCGGGAAGGCGACCAGTCGTCCGCTCTGGCGGTCGTCGAAACGGAAGGTCTTTTCACGCAGACCGCCGCCCAGTCCCTGTTCCAGGACGTCAAGGTTCTCCAGCGACGGGGGCAGCACCGGGCGGAATCCCCAGCGATGGAAAAGTTCCAGCAGGGTCTTCTGCAGGAATTCAACCTTGGCCGCCCTGTTCGGCAGAAAGTCTTTGACCCCCTTGGGAAGCAGGGCTTCGGGGGTGGTTGCGTCAGTCGTCATCGTTTTCCGTGGGCATGAAGGCTGTTAGAGAATAACCTGGATGGCTGAACGGATGGCCTGATGGGACCTGATCCGTTCCAGGACGTCATCCGGGATCGGGGTGTCGATATTGAGGACCGTGAGGGCTTCGCCGCTGCCCCGGGCCAGATTCATCCGGGCGATGTTGATCTCTGCTTCTCCGAGCAGCTGGCCGATGTAGCCGACCACGCCCGGCTGATCATGGTTGTAGAGGATCAGGATCGGACCTTCCGGCGAGGTTTCCAGGTCGTAATGATCGATCTTGACGATTCGCGCGCGGTCGCCGAACAGCCCGCCGCAGACACTGCGGCTGCCGCTCTCGTCCTCGATGGTGACCCGCATCAGGGTCGCGTAGCCTTCACTTTGCGAGCTTTTCGCCTCGACGATGTCGATCCCCCGCTCTTTGGCGATGAAGGGCGCGTTGACATAGTTGACCATCGAGCCGACCACCGGCTGCAGCAGCCCGTTGAGGACCGCCATGGTCAGCGGCGCCATCGGGTGGGCGGTGATGTCACCGGCATACTCGATGTTGAGTTTGCGTACCGCGCCGTTGCTGAGCTGGGTCAGCAGGGCACCGAGCTTTTCCCCGAGCTGCACGTAGGGGCGGATCTCGGCGAGCAGTTCGGCGCTGACCGAGGGGACGTTGAGGGCATTGATCACTTCGCCGCGTTGCAGGAAGGCGACGATCTGCCGGGCCACCTGGACGGTGACGTTGATCTGGGCGTCGACCGTGGCGGCCCGGAGATGCGGAGTGCAGATCACTTCCGGCAGCCGCAGCAGGGGATTGTCCGCGGCCGGGGGTTCCTGGCTGAAAACATCCAGCGCGGCGCCGCCGATCTGTCCGGCGGCAATGGCTTTCGCCAGGGCCTGCTCGTCGATCAGTCCGCCGGTGGCACAGTTGATGATGCGGCAGCCCGGTTTGCAGCGCTGCAGCTGTTTTTCTCCCAACAGGTTCTCGGTCTCCTGGTTGAGGGGGACGTGCAGGGTTATGAAGTCGGCCTCCGCCAGCAGCCGGTCCAGGTCGAGCTGGCTGGCGCCGAGCTGCCGGACCATCTCCTGCGGCAGATAGGGGTCGTGGACCACCACGTTCATCTTCAGGGCGCGGGCACGTTCAACCACCAGTCGGCCGATCTTTCCGGCCCCAATCACGCCGAGAGTTTTTCCCGCCAGTTCAATGCCGAGAAACTGTTCCTTGTCCCAGTTGCCGGCGCTGGTGGAGATATGCGCCCGGGGGATGTTTCGGGCGAGGGAGAAGAGCATCGCCAGGGTGTGCTCGGCGGTGGTTGTGGTGCTGCCGAACGGGGTGTTCATGACCACCACCCCCTTGCGGTTGGCGGCCGCGAGATCCATGTTTTCGATCCCGATGCCGGCCCGGCCGATGACCTTCAGGCACGCGGCGCTCTCCAGCAGTTCGGCGCTGACCCTTGTGCCGCCACGCACCACCAGTGCTTCGGCGTCACGGATCGCGACCTGCAGGTCGTCGCTGGAGATGCCTGGTTGATAATCGAGGGTGATGCCTTCGGCGGATTCGAAGACCTGCAGCCCCTCCTGGGAGAATGTGTCTGAAATAAGGACTTTCATTGGGTCGGGTTGGTGCTTCCGTGCCGTTTTTTCGACGCTGCGAACCAACACAACAAATTAGCAACCGAACCCTGCGATGTCAAGGTAAAAAAGCCAGACTGGACGGGGGGTTGCATAAAAAAGCCCGGCATCGGTGCCGGGCTGAAAGACAGGCTGGAAAGGGGCGGTCAGCTGATGGTGACATTCTGAGCCTGCAGGCCCTTGGGTCCATCGATCATTTCAAAGGAGACGATATCTCCTTCGCTGAGCGTTCGGTATCCATCCATCTGGATAGCGGAGAAATGGACGAAAATGTCCGGGCCTCCCTCCTGTTCAATGAAACCGAATCCCTTGGTGTTGTTGAACCATTTGACCGTACCTTGCATCGTCATACCGCATCTCCTGTGCAACTGGCCGCAGCCGAGAGGACTGGCAGGCCGTTCTCGAAAAGGCGCCCTCCTGTTGGCGCAAAACAATGATCCCGGGTCAGTGAGTTCGTGCTTGATGAAGAGGGTAAGCGCTTGGCCTGATTGCCGTTTTCAAAAATCTTAGGCGCACCCGCAGGTTCGCCGGTGATTGTTGGGAATGGCAGGCAGGGCAATGGCTTGCGCTCTTCGCAGGTAATGGACCCTCTGATTCAGGATTTTAACTTTAGCGCTTCGCCGAGAAAAATCAAGTGGAGTTCGTTAAATTTTACAAATACCCCATATTCGTCCCGGGTCCGGGAGGCAAAAAAGGGGAAAGCCGCCTGTCGGCGGCCTTCCCCGCATTGGATATTGTCGAAGATATTTGTGTCCTGTCAGTGCAGTTTCAATTTTCTGCGCAACTGACGGAGCATCTTGTCGTGGCAGGGTTCGCAGATGGTTGACGTGTCGATTTCACAGACGTTGCGGCGGATCTGGTACCCTTCGGCCTCGATGGCGCCCTGGTAGTTTCCGCACCAGGCACAATACTTGAGCATGACGCTCTCCCTTGTGGTTTGCATTATCTGATACCACAAGATCTTGTAGTGTCAATGGCCCGTGCAGAGATTATTTCTTTTCTCCGGAAGCCTGTCGGCGCAGGTATTCGATCAGCAGGCGAACCCCGACCCCGGTTCCGCCGGGACTGAGGTAGTCACGTTCCTTCTCCTGCCAGGCCGTACCGGCAATATCGAGGTGAGCCCAGGTATAGTCGCGGGCGAAGGTCTGCAGAAAGGCCGCGGCGGTGATGGTTCCGGCCGGTCGACCACCGACATTCTTGACGTCTGCCACTTCGCTCTTGATCTGGCGGTCGTAGTCATCCCACAGCGGCAGTTGCCAGAGGCGTTCGCCGCTGTGCCGGCCGGCGGCCAGCAGCTGTTTAATCAGGCCGTCATGGTTACCGAGCACGGCACTGGCATGGTGGCCGAGAGCGATGATGCAGGCGCCGGTCAGGGTCGCCAGGTCGATGACTACCCGCGGTTTGAAACGGGCGGCGTAACTGAGGGCGTCGGCCAGGATCAGCCGCCCTTCAGCATCGGTGTTGAGGACTTCAATGGTCTTGCCGCTGAGCGAGGTGAGGATATCGCCGGGGCGATAAGCCGTGCCGGAGGGGAGGTTTTCCACCGCCGGAACAATGCCGACCAGGTTGACCGGCAACCGCAGGGCGGCGGCGGCCTTGATCGTGCCGAGTACCGCCGCGCCACCGGCCATGTCCATCTTCATTTCATCCATTTTATCGGCCGGTTTCAGGGAAATGCCGCCGGCATCGAAAACCACCCCTTTGCCGATCAGGGTGATCGGTTGCTGGGCCGGGTCGCCGCCGTTGTATTCAAGAAGAATCAGGCGCGGGTCACGGGTGCTGCCCTGGGCGACGCCCAATAGAGCTCCAAACCCTTCTTTTTCAAGCTGTCGGCGTTCCAGTACGGTGCATTTCAGCCCCGCTTCTTCGGCCATTGCCTGCGCCTGTTCAGCCAGGAAGGCGGGTGATTTGACGTTGCCGGGCTGGTTGACCAAGGTGCGGGCAAAGCAGGCACCGGCGCAGATCGCAGCGGCGTCCTCCACCACGGCTGCGGCCAGATCGCGTTGGGCCCGCGTGTCGACCAGCAACAGCCCTTTGTCGACAGGGGCCGCTTTTCGTTCATCGTCGCTCAGGTAGCGATCAAAGCTGTAGCCGGCCAGCAGCAGCCCCTCGGCGGTTGCCTGCACCGCCAGGTCCGCCGTCCGGGCGGTGGAGAAGCTTGCCAGATCCAGGCAGAACTGGCCGAGTCGGCGTTCGCGCAGTTGCCTTACGGCCCGGCCGGCGCCCTGCCGCAGGGTCTCGCAGCTGATCTCGGCCGTTTTGCCGAGGCCGATCAACAGGACTCTGGTCGGTCTGATCATCGCGCCGCTGTGCAGCAGCATGGTTTCGCCGCAACGCCCTCTGAACTCGCCGTCGCGGCGGGCGCGCTGCAGGATTCCGTCAAGGGCGCTGTCGAGTTCTTTCAGGAGGGGGGTGGTCATCCTGCCCTCCTGGACCCCCAGGATCAGGCAGGGGGTTTTCTGTTTCAGGGGGGCGGCTTTTTTGACCTGCAGTTTCATGAGGACTCCTCGTTTCTTTCAGGAACAACTCGATTCAGGAATTTCGCAGGGACCGGGTGTTTTGACTTTCGGCTCCGGCCCGCTAGAATGCTAGGAGGCTGTCGGACTATCCATAAACTGGCTGCAAATCCGCGCGTTCGGCCCATATCCCAGCTCCATTTTGCCCCATAGCCACTGCTATGAGGCTGCAATTGAGCCGAAATCTGTGCTCAAACGCTCGAATTTTCGCTTCAGCCTGTATAGTCCGACAGTCTCCTAGGATAGACAATAACTGCAGGTTTTTCCAGCGGGGAGGGAACGATGAGCAAAAGAGGATGGTGGTTGTTGCCGGTGGCGGCGGTGTTTTTCCTGGCGGGTTGCGCGTCATCCCGGCCCGCCGCGAGTGTCGATAAAACAACCGTTGCAGCGCAGGAGGAACAGGCGGTCGATGGTGTCTCAGGCTATGAGCAGCAGGATGGTCGAACCGGTCTGGTCGGTCGGGTGTTTCTCAAGGATGGCGGTCAGCCGCTGGCCGGTGCCTATGTCAATATCTACCCCGACGCCACCTCCAACCTGCTCGGTCCATCGCAGTTCATTTCCAGCCCGACCGATGAGGACGGATATTACCGGATTGATGTTCCGGCCGGGACCTACTACATCGTGGCGCGCAAACGGACCACGGGAGAACCGAGCGGACCGCTGGCACCGGGTGACTACTATTCCGAGCACCGGCGCATCAGGGCCGAGGTCAAGTCGGGCCGCCTGGCGCGAGTCGATCTGGAAGTGGTACCGATGAAGGCGCCGATGTTCTTCAAGAAAAACCTGGCCGATCGCCGGACCGACACCGGGATTCGCGGTCGCCTGGTCGATGCCTCCGGCAAACCGGTACCCGGCAGTTTCGCCATCGCCTATGTCGACGACAATCTGAAGCGCCTGCCGGACTATGCGTCGACCCTCTCCGACAGCCAGGGGCGGTTCACCATCTACCTGCCCAAGGGCGGGATCTACTACCTGGCGGCGCGGGTGCATGCCTGGGACATGCCGCATCCCGGCGAACTTTACGGCAAACTCGGGGGTGATCAGCCGCGACCGCTGGCGGTGAAAAAAGGGTCCTTTGTCGAGGATGTGACGCTGGTGCTGACGCCGTTTACGGGGACGTACAAGCCCGGCAAAAGCCGCCGTCCTTATTAGCGAGGCGGCCGATACGCACGCATCTGCTGCGTTGCTCGCGTCTTCAGTCGCTACGGAGTAGCTGCCGCTACACCTCACTCCCTCAGCCGTGAGACGCCTTGCATCTACGCACGTCTCGACCGCCTTGAAGCAGTGGTGCTGTGATTTCAACCGCCTTGTGGCGGTAGTGCTGGGGGTAAGACAAAAGCCACAACCCAATTTTGTATCGGGTGTGGCCTTTGTGTAGTTTATCGTTTGCCCCAGGCTGAGCAAAAATGCTCAGATGCAAGGCGTCCGTAACCCTGCGGAATAAGGCGTACCGGAAGGTACGTCGTTGACGCAGGGGGAAGGACAACGCCGCAGATGGGCGTTTTTGCTCAGCCGGTCAGCGCATGCCGACCCTGCTCAGCAACACGCCGAGCTTGCGGTTGAGAAAATGTTCCCGCGGCAGACTGGCGACCGGCGGTGGCTTGCGCTGTCCGAGTCGCTTCAACTGGTCGATGATTTCCTGGTTGCGCTCCATCTTCAGCCCCTGCCGAAAGGCGCGGATGGCGCGCCCCTTCTGGCCGGCTTCGAGGTAGACTTTTCCCAGGTTGAGATAATGCAGGCTTTTCCCGGGGTCGCTCTGCTGAGCCGCGAGGCACATGGCGATGGCCTTCTGAAACTGCTTTTTTTCCCGTGCCAGGCAATAGGCCAGATGCGATTTGACCAGCGGGGTGGCGGACAGCCTGGCGGCATCCTCGAACAGGACCAGAGCCAGCAGGGTGTCGTCTTCTGCGATCGCCTGTTTCCCTCGCTTGACCAGGACGTTGAATCGTTCTCTGCTCATCGGCCCTCTCCTTGGTGACGGTCAGAATCCGTTGTCTGAATCAGGTCTGGCGAAGGTTTTGTCCAGCAATCCCTGTTCCAGTCAGCAGTTTATCGCCCCACAGGCGGGGTGCAAGCCGGTCGGCACTCTGCCGGAAGCGAATGTCCGGTTCTTTCACACCTATAATTACCGGCTTATCACCGGGAGATGAGGGGGCCGGGGCTCACCTGAACGCACTGAGTCAGATTTCAGCCCATCCGCAACTCGATGAAACTGTACAGGTCGGGGCAGTTGAGAAAGGCATTGTTTTCCAGTTCCCAGGCAAGGGTCGAGGTCGGGGTCGGTCCGTAGTCGTGTCCGGGGTAAACCAGGGTTTCGGGAGGCAGCTGTTTTATCCTCTGCAGACTGTGATAGAGACGTTTCACATCACCGCCCGGCAGGTCGGCACGACCGCAACGGCTGACGAACAGGGTATCGCCGGTGATGATCGCGTCGCCGACTCTGAAAATGACCGAGCCGGGGGTGTGACCCGGGGTGTGCAGGGATTCAATCCGGCCGTTGCCGAGGATGATCAGGCTGCCGTTGCCGAGCGGCTGCTGGGCGTGGGGGATGTCGCTGGGATGGGCGGTGAGAACCGCGCCGGTGGCGGAATGGATGGCGTTGTTGCCGGCGATATGATCGCGATGGCCATGCGTGTTGGCCAGGATGCGGATGTCCAGTCCGCGTTCGGCAGCGGCTTCGAGCAGCAGTTCCGGTGCGAAACCGGGGTCGACAACCATAGCCTCACGGGTTTCCGGACACCAGACGAGGTAGGTGAAATTATCCGACCGGCCGACCGGCAGCTGCAGGATTTCAAAGTTCATCATGATCAGAGCCAGTCCGGGGTTTCCGGCTCGGTCCGGCCGATTTTACGGATCTCCCCCCCGGTGATTTTGAACTGCAGGCCGGTTGCCTTAACGGTCCATTCATCTCCCTCGGCCGGTGGTTGCGGGAATTCGCGGCTGCCGAGGTAGACGTCTTCATTGTCGATCATGCCATACCATTCGAGCTGGCCGGTCTGCCAGATTTTGGTTTTAAGTCCGTAAGCCATAGAACGTGATTCTCCTGGTTTCGTGGATTAAGGGCTGATGTGCGCACCCGTTTAATCATAGCCGCAGATGTCGTCGGGACGCAATCGCTTCCGACGGTCCCAGATCCACCGGCTGTTTTGCGGACCGAGGGTGGCGGGATGGGTGGAGATGCGAGGCGCCGTGCCGATTCGGGCGGAAACGTAGTCGAGCTACGTTGAGCACCGAATCGGTAAAGGCAACGAAGTAGATTCATCCGTAACGACAGCCGAATCCCGAAATTGCCGGTGGATCTGGGACGCTGGTTGTGAAGCCATCGGCTTTACGGCTATAATGCTCTCTGTCTGCGAAGGTGAAGCGGCGACGGGAGGTTGGATGAAGTTTACCAAGATGCATGGAGCCGGCAACGATTATGTCTACGTCAACGGTTTCGAGGAACAGTTGGCGGACCCGGAAGGGCTGGCGCGGCGGGTCAGTGACCGTCACTTCGGCATCGGTTCCGACGGTCTGATCCTGATTCTGCCGTCGGAACGGGCCGATCTGCGGATGCGGATTTTCAATGCCGACGGCAGTGAAGCGCAGATGTGCGGTAACGGTGTCCGTTGCGTGGCCAAGTACGCCTGGGACCATGGCCTGGTCCGTCGTCGGGAGCTGACCGTGGAGACCGGAGCCGGCATTTTGACCCTGCAGCTCTTTCCCGGTGCCGATGAGAGAATCGAGCGGGTGCGGGTCAATATGGGGTCACCGCGCCTGACCCGGGCTGAACTGCCGATGACCGGAGCGGCCGACCGCCGGGCGGTGGACGTGGAACTGGCGGTGAATGGTGAGGTTTTTCGGGCGACCTGCGTGTCGATGGGCAACCCTCACTGTGTCATCTATGTTGATGATGTCGAGCGCTTTCCGGTGGCGGACGTCGGTCCGTTGATCGAGCATCATCCCTGGTTTCCCGAGCGGATCAATGTTCATTTCGTGCAGGTGCTTTCCGCCACCGAAGTCCGGCAGCGGACCTGGGAGCGGGGTGCCGGGGAGACCCTTGCCTGCGGGACCGGGGCCTCGGCGGTCTGCGTGGCCGGGGTGCTGACCGGTCGCGGCGACCGTTCGCTGCTGGTCCATCTGCCCGGTGGTGAGCTGCGGCTGGAATGGGCCGCGGACGGCGATGTCTACATGACCGGACCGGCGACCGAGGTCTTCAGCGGGGAGTGGCGGGGATGAACGACTGTCCGATGTGTCGGCGCTGGCGGCAGGAGCCTGACCTGCGTATCGCCGAATTCGAGTATTGCTATGTGACCCTCAATCGTGACCAGTTTTTCCGGGGCTACACCCTGGTGTTCAGCAAAGATCATGTCACGGAGCTGTTTCATCTCGATGCCGCGGCCCGGGGGGCGGTGCTGGAGGAGGTCAATCGCGTGGCAGAGGCCTTGGCCCGAATCTTCAACCCGGCCAAGATGAACTACGAACTGCTCGGCAATATGGTACCGCACATGCACTGGCACCTGGTGCCGCGCTTTGTCGATGACCCGCTCTGGCCGCGTCCGATCTGGAGCGAACCCCATGACGAGCAACCGCTTGCAGCGGAGGCCTGCCGCGAGCGGATCAGGCAGATCCGCGAAGCGTTGGAGATCTGATAAGTGGATGCCATTCTGTTCGACCTCGACAATACCCTCTATTCACCGGATCGTGACCTTTTTTCCCTGATTGACGTGCGCATCAACCGTTACATGGAAGAGGTGGTCTGTATTGCCCCGGGCGAGGTCGACGGCCTGCGGCGGCGCTATTGGCAGGACTACGGCGCCACCCTGCAGGGGCTGGTGCGTCATTGGCAGGTCGATCCGGAGGATTATCTCGATTATGTGCATGACGTCGATGTCGCCGGTCGGCTTTCGCCCGACCCCGAGCTGCGTTATGCCATCGAACAGCTGCCGATGGACTGCTATGTTTTTACCAACGGTTCCTGCGGCCATGCCGAACGGGTGGTCGATGTTCTTGGCCTGCAGGGGGTTTTTGCCGGCATCTTCGATATCCGCATCGCCAACTACCAACCGAAGCCGAACCCTGATCCCTACCGGGGTGTGCTGCAACGACTGGGAACGGATGCCGGTCGCTGTGTGATGATCGAGGATTCTCTTGACAACCTGCAGACCGCCAAGCAACTTGGCATGACCACCGTGCTGGTCGGGCGCGGACCGGCCGCAGGCCATGTCGATCATCATGTCGCCGATGCCCGGGGTGCCGCTGAAGCGGTCGGCACCCTGATTTCTTCCTCCTGCTGACGGGGAAGGTGGGCAATCGTGACCCGGCATCCCCTCGGTGTTCATGCCTCGATCGCCGGCGGTATCGAAAAAGCGATCCTGCGTGGCGAGCGGATCGGTTGTACCGCGCTGCAGATTTTCACCGGCAACGCCAGCCGTTGGGTCGTGAAACCCCTTTCGCCGACCGGTGTCGAGGCGTTTCATGCTGCCCGGTTGAACAGTCCCATCGGCAAGGTGTTCGCCCATGACAGTTACCTGATCAATCTTGCCGCACCCGACGACGGGAAGTGGGAAAAATCGAAAGCCGCCTTCATCGATGAACTGCGGCGTTGCCGGCAGCTCGGACTCGACGGGCTGGTGATGCATCCCGGCGCCCATCTTGAGTGTGGAGAAGAGGTCGGGCTGCAACGTGTCGCCGTCGCCTTCCACGAGATTTTTACCGCCGTGCCGGATGCGCCGCAGGTGCTGCTTGAGACCACTGCCGGCATGGGCAGTCATCTCGGCTGGCGCTTCGAACAGCTGGCGCGTATTATCGAACGGGTCCCCGAACATGACTTCGGCATCTGCTTCGATACCTGTCATGTCTTTGCCGCCGGCTACGATATCTCCCGTGAAGCCGGTTACGAGGCGGTCATGGCCGAGTTCGACCGTCTTGTCGGTTGCGGGTGCATCCGCCTGTTCCACATCAATGACAGCAAAAAGGACTGTGGTTCGCGGGTCGATCGTCATCAGCATGTCGGGCGAGGCTGTATCGGTGAGACCGGCTTCGCCTGCCTGATGCGGGATGCGCGCTTTACAGATGTGCCCAAGATCCTGGAAACACCGCCGGGGGAGGACCATGTTGACGACCTGCGCAACCTGGAGCTGTTGCGACGACTCGCGGGAGAGGGCTGAGGTCTGCAAACACGTCCCCTCGCCCCCTTTTGGAAAAGGGGGATGGAGAACGATCTCGGTGACGTTACGAACAGAGGTTTGGATTATGCGTGCAGTGTTGCAGCGGGTCAGTGAAGCTCGCGTCAGGGTGGACAACGAAATCGTCGGGGAGATCGGGCCGGGGCTGCTGGTGCTGCTCGGAGTCGGTCGGGGTGATGATGAGCGGGATGTCGTTTATCTGGCGGAAAAGACGGCCGGTCTGCGTATTTTTGAAGACGACGGGGGCAAGATGAACCTTTCGGTCAGTGATATCGGTGGTGCCGTGCTGGCGGTTTCGCAATTCACCCTGTTCGGGGACTGCCGCAAGGGACGGCGGCCGGGATTTGCGGCGGCGGCTCCTCCTGACGAGGCGAAACGTCTTTACCAGCTGTTCGTCGACCGGTTGCGGCAGCGGGGGCTGCCGGTCGCCACAGGTGTTTTCCAGGCCGATATGAAAGTCGAGCTGGCCAACGACGGGCCGGTGACCATGCTGCTCGACAGCAACAGGGAGTTCTGATGGACGGAGATGTTCAGGAAGGGCGTGGCCGCAGCGCCAGGAAACGAGCCGCGCAGCAGGTGGAAAAGCTGGCGCAGCGACTGGTTGACCTGCCGGAGAAGCAGCTGCCGGATTTGCCTTTGCCGGTTGAGCTGGCAAAGGAGCTGGAGCAGGTGCGCAGCACCCGTGGACATTCTTCGCGGCGCCGGGCGGTTAAGCACCTGGCCGGGATGCTGCGTCGTGACGAGGAGCTGATCGGTCGGATCGAAGACCATCTGGCAGGTGTGAGTGAAGCCCACTGGCGGCAGCAGGCCCGTTTTCACCGGCTGGAAGAACTGCGTGACCGCCTCTGCGATCCGCAGACGGTCGATACTGTGATCCAGGAGTTGTCCGGTTGTCTGCCCGGGCCAGAAATCAAGGAGCTAAGACGGCTTTCCCGGGTTGCCGGCAATGGTGACCGTGGTGCGGCGCGGAAGGTCTTTCGGCTGTTGCGTGACCTTGAGGGAGAACTCTGTCGTGATTGAATCCGGGGTGGGGGATGTTAAGCTGAAACAGGGAGGATAGTAAATGCTGCGCCTGATAATCGTACTTGTCGTGAGCCTGACGGTTGCCGCCCCGGTTTTTGCCGTGGAGCTTTATCCCTGTCGAGATCAGGAGGGGCGCCTGTTCGTGACCGACGACCCGGGTCACCTGCCGGCAGGATGTGCCCTGCTCGGGGCACCTTCGGGCAAGGGGAGTTTCAGTGTCGTGACCTCTCCCCATTCGGGCGACAGTCCCGCCGCCCGTGGTGCCATGACGGCTCCGTCTCGTACCGGCCAGTTGGAACGGGCCCGGACACGGATATGGCAACATCGCGCTGAAACCCTGCTGGCTGATTATCGTCGGATTGTTGGTGAGATGTCCCGCACCCGCCGCAGCCGTGACCGGCGCGTGGTACGCCAGCGGCTGGAACTGGTCAAAGAGAAAAAGGTGCTGCTGCTGGCCGAGGTGCAGCGTTCGAACCGTCTTATCCTGCGGCAGGAACTGGCCGAACTGCTGGCCGTGATCCCCGATTGAAACGAGAAAAAACCCGACCAGATGGTCGGGTTTTTTTGCCAACCTGATTCAGGGTTAATGCAGAGGAAAACTCAGAGAGCTTTCTTGATCAGGCCTTCAAGCTGGTTTTTCGGTACCGCCCCGACTACCTGGTCAACGACCTTGCCGTCCTTGAACAGGATCAGGGTCGGGATGCCGCGAACACCGTACTGGCCCGGAGTGGCCGGGTTGTCATCAACATTGAGCTTGCCGATCTTGACCTGGCCGTCAAATTCGTCCGCCAGGCTGTCGACCACCGGGGCAATCGCTTTGCAGGGGGCGCACCAGGATGCCCAGAAATCCACCAGAACCGGAGTGGAGGATTGCAGAACATCACTGTCGAAACTGTCGTCGGTCAACTCTACAACTTTATCGCTTGCCATCGTCTGTATCTCCTTTGGAATGAAATCCTGAAAACGGTCAATCGGTAACCGGAGTCGAACAGGGCCGACGCGCCTGCCGGGGGTCGCGAATTCAGGGATGCTTCAATGGGAAGAAATCACGTCGTACAATGATAATCAACGCTTCAGAAAAATCAAGGGCATGTTCGCGGGAGAGGCCGGCTGCGCTTGACAGTTTCCCCCCGGGTTCCTATGCTCTGCCCTGACTTGGTCTGCCCTGACCCGGTCTGCCACTTGAGAGAAAGCCTTGAACGGAGGTGGGTCATGTCCCAATCCAGGATCATGACTGCGGTTGCGCAGCATGTCGAACGAGTGACAAAAAGCTTTGAGCTGCAGTCCGAGGAGTTGGCCGGACTGGTCGAGCAGGTTGTCAACGGCTTCTACCATGAACAGAAGCTGTTGCTGGCCGCTTCGGGCGCGCTTGGTGACGTGGCCAACCTGATTGCCAACCAGTTTCTTCATCGGCTCCATTTTGAACGGCCGCAGTTGCCGGCTGTTTCCCTCTGCCATGACCTGACCCTGGCGGCGTCCCTGGCCCGTCACAACCTGGATGACCAGTATTATGCCCGCCAGCTGCAGATGCTGGCCGCTTCCGGTGATTTGCTGTTGATCCTTGCCGACGGTCAGCACGACGCGGCCATCGATGCCGCGATTCAGGTGGCGCGTGACAAGGAGTGCGCGATCGCCGTTCTCTGTCCGGCCCGGCCCGGCTGGAACGGCCCCGCGATTGATTTCAAGCTTGAACTGGAAGCCGACAATACCGGTGAACTGGCAGAAACCGCTCTGCTTTTTGGCCGACTGTTGTGCGAACTGGTTGAACACGAACTGTTTGGAATCTGATCTCATGTCCCTCTTCCCGGCAATGCTCGACCTGCAGGACCGGCTCTGCCTGGTGTTCGGTGGCGGTACGGTTGCCTGCCGCAAGCTGCAGTCGCTGCTGGCGGCCGGAGCCCGGGTTCGCCTGGTGGCCCCCGACTGCCGGCGGCCGCCCGCGCGGGGAGAGTTTGAATGGTTGCGCCGCTGCTGGCGGCCGGAGGACCTGAGTCCGGATATTCTGCTGGTGGTCGTGGCGACCGACAACCCGCGGGTCAACAGGGAGATTGCCGAGACGGCGAGGCGGATGAATATCCTGGTCAATGCCGCCGCGGTCGGCGCTCGTGGCGACCTGCAGTTTCCGGCGGTGCGGCGCCGGGGGCGGCTGACCCTGGCGGTCGGTACCGAGGGGGGCAGTCCGGCTTTGGCCGGGCTGGTTGCCGATCTGGCGCTGCAGCGCTTCGGTTCCGAATGGGAGTTTGTGGCTGAACTGGCCGCGGCGCTGCGGCGCTCCGCGTTGACAGCCGCTTCGGGGCAGGAATATAATCAATCTTTTTTGCGCCTTTTGCTTGACGGCGGGTTGGCCGAGCTGGTTGCCCGGGGGCGTTGGAACGATGTGGACCAGTTGTTGCAAACGGTCTGCGGTGGCAATTGCAGCCTGGCGGCATTGGGGCTGGAACGACCGGACGGGAACCCATGAGCATCAATATTCTCCTCTACAAAATCACCCTGCTGGTTTATCTCGCGGCGACCATACTGTTCCTGGTCGATGTGATCACCCGTCGTGTCAAACTGGGTACAATCGCCCGCTGGATCCTGGGGGGAGGATTCCTTCTGCACTGCATCACCCTGGGGGCTCGCTACTTTGCCACCGGCCATGTCCCGGTAGTCAATCTGCATGAATCGCTCTCCTTTTTTGCCTGGGCGGTGATCGGCATCTTCTTCCTGTTTGATTTCAAATACCGACTTGATATTCTCGGCGCCTTCAGTTGTCCGCTGGCCCTGGCACTGATGATCCTCGGCGCGGCGACCACCGCACCGACGCCGACCGTCAACCCGGCCCTTGACAGCTGGTGGTTCCCGGTCCATGTCGCCCTGGCGTTTCTCGGTTATGCCGTCTTTGCCCTCTCCTTTGTCGCCGCGGTCATGTACCTGCTGCAGGAGAGGATGCTCAAAAGTAAGAGTTTCTCAGGGCTCTATTACCGCCTTCCGTCTCTGGAGATCCTTGACAATATCAACTACCGGTGTCTGACCATCGGCTTTCCGCTGATGACCATGGGGATTATTTCCGGGGCCGTGTGGGCCAACTCGGCCTGGGGCGGCTACTGGCGCTGGGATCCCAAGGAGACCTGGGCGCTGATCACCTGGTTCCTCTACGCGGCCCTGCTGCACGGTCGCCTGACCATCGGCTGGCGCGGACGACGGGCGGCCATCTTCGCCATCATCGGATTTCTCTGCCTGATGTTTACCTTCTTCGGGGTGAACATGATGCTTTCGGATCTGCACAGTTTCAACGCCCTGGAAGGACGCTAGGGGAGTTACGCGCTGTATGAATATTATTGTTGTTGGTCTCAGCCACCATTCCGCGCCGGTGGAAATTCGGGAGAAAGTCGCCTTCTCGCCGAATGACATGAAGCGTCCGTTGCGGCAGGTGCTCGATCTGCCGGATATCGGTGAGGCGATGATCGTTTCCACCTGCAACCGGGTGGAGATCTATGCCACAAGTCGCAACCCCGACGCCGGCATCGCCGGTTTGCGCCGTTTTATGGCGGATTTTCACCAGCTTCCCCAGGATGATCTGCAGCCGCATCTCTACGATTACCAGGGCGAGGAGGCGATCCGTCATGTCTTCCGGGTTTCGGCCAGCCTCGATTCGATGGTGATCGGTGAACCGCAGATCCTCGGTCAGATCAAGACCGCCTATGGCTACGCTGCCGAATTCAAGACCGTCGGCCTGATCCTCAACCGTTTTCTGCACAAGGCCTTCTCGGTCGCCAAGCGGGTGCGGACAGAAACCAATATCGCCGGCAACGCGGTCTCGGTGTCCTTTGCCGCGGTGGAACTGGCGCGCAAAATTTTCGGTTCGCTCGACAACAAGACGGTGCTGCTGATCGGTGCCGGGGAGATGTGCGAACTGGCGGCCAAGCATTTTATCAACAACGGTGTCGGCCGGGTGCTGGTCACCAACCGGACGTTCTCCCGGGCGGAGAGGCTCGCCGCCGAGTTCGCCGGGCGGGCGATTCCCTTCGAGGAGTTCCCTGAGCATTTGCACCTCGCCGACATCGTCCTCACTTCGACCGGCGCGCCGACCTGTATCCTCGATCGTCCCCGGGTTGAGAAGGTACTCAAGATCCGCAAGAACAAACCGATGTTCTTTATCGATATCGCCGTCCCGCGGGATATCGAACCGCAGGTCAACGGAGTGCCCAACGTCTATCTCTACGACGTCGACGATCTGCAGGGGGTGGTTCAGGCCAATCTCAAGGAACGGCATAAAGAGGCGAAGAAGGCCGAAGAGATCATCGATCTGGAAATCGGCCAGTTCCATGCCTGGATGGCGACGCTCCAGGTCAAGCCGACCATTGTCTCCCTGCGGCGCAAGTTCGAGGAGATCCGCCGCGGCGAGGTGGAAAAGACCCTGCGTAACCTCAAGCATGTCGACCAGAAGCAGGAGAAGGCCATCGAAGCCTTGACCTCCGCGATCATCAACAAGATCCTGCATCCGGCGATCAGCGCCCTGAAAGAGAAGCAGAATGGCGAGGGGGACAACTTCGTCGATGCCGTACGAACCCTGTTTGCCCTCGAAGGGACCGCGGGAGAAACGCAATTCAAGCCGTTGGCGGTGGATGACGAAGGCCTCGAAACAGATCAACCGACACCCGATCAGAGTCAAGGAGCGAAATAATTATCATGGCGAAGAAAACCCTGCGCATCGGCACCCGTGCCAGTCAACTGGCCCTCTGGCAGGCCAACTGGGTCAAGTCCGAACTGGAAAAACGTTACCCGGATCTCGACGTCACTCTGACCAAAATCAAGACCCAGGGTGACAAGATTCTCGATGTGCCGCTGGCGATGGTCGGCGGCAAGGGCTTGTTCGTCAAGGAAATCGAAGAGGCGATGCTGCGCGGCGAGGTCGATATCGCCGTGCATTCGATGAAGGATGTGCCGACCATCTTTCCTGCCGGTCTTGCCCTGCGCTGCATCACCGCCCGTGAGGATGTCCGCGATATCTGCATCCTCAAGCCCGGGTTCAAGAGTTTTCGGGATCTGCCGCAGGGGGCGCGCATCGGCACCTCGTCTCTGCGCCGCAAGGCCTGTCTGCTGCAGGTGCGTCCCGATTTTCAGATGGTCGATATCCGCGGCAATGTTGAAACCCGCATCCGCAAGCTGACCGAAGAGGACCTCGATGCCGTGGTGCTGGCCGCCGCCGGCATGAAGCGGCTCGGTTTCGGCAACCAGATCTCTGAATATCTGCCGGTCGATGTCTCCCTGCCGGCTATCGGTCAGGGCGCGCTCGGCCTGGAAAGCCGTATCGATGACGCCGAGACCAACGAGCTGATTGATTTCTTCAATGAACCCGAGACCGCCGCCGCGGTCACCGCGGAGCGGGCTCTGCTGGCCCGGCTCGAAGGTGGCTGCCAGGTGCCGATTGCCGCCTATGGTACGGTTGAGGAAGAACGGTTGACCCTCAGCGGCCTGGTGGCCAGCGTCGACGGCAAGGAGATCATCCAGGGACAGGTCGAAGGGCCCGCCGCCGAGGCCGGACAGCTTGGCGTCTCGCTGGCTGATGATCTGCTGATTCGTGGGGCCGGTCGGATTCTCAACGAGGTTTACGGCATCGAAACCTTCCATCCGAACAAGGAAGACGTTTAACCCGCAGCCGATGGCAGAGCAGCTTTTATTTTCCGGTATGGTTTACCTGGTCGGCGCCGGGCCCGGTGATCCCGGGTTGATGACGACCCGGGGCCTGGCCTGCCTGCGGCGTGCCGAGGTGGTGATCTACGACTACCTGGCCAACCCGGTGTTTCTCGACGAGGCTCCGGCGGCGGAGAAAATCTATGTCGGCAAGACCCGCGGGTGCCACCATACTTCCCAGGCGGACATCAACCAACTGCTGATCGACAAGGCGCGTACCGGCAAACAGGTGGTCCGACTGAAAGGGGGCGATCCCTTTATTTTCGGTCGCGGTGGTGAAGAGGCCCTGGCGCTGCATGAGGCCGGCATTCCCTTTGAAGTGGTCCCCGGGGTCACGGCCGGGTTCGCCGCCGCCGCCTATGCGGGCATTCCTCTTACTCATCGGGATTTCACCACCAGCCTGGCGCTCTTTACCGGTCATGAGAAGCCGGAGAAGAAACTTTCCAGCCTCGAATGGAGCAAGCTGGCAACCGGAGTCGGGACCCAGGTGTTCTACATGGGGATGGCCAACCTGGCGGTGATCAGCGAGCAACTGGTCCGCCACGGGCGGTCCCCTGAAACGCCGGTGGCGGTGATCCGCTGGGCGACCACGCCGCGCCAGCAGGTGGTGGAAGGGACTCTGGCCGATATCGTTGACCGGGTCGCGGCCGCCGGCCTCAAGCCGCCGGCGGTGATCGTGGTCGGCGAGGTGGTCAGCCTGCGCCGGCAGTTGCGCTGGTTCGAAGATCGTCCGCTGCTCGGAAAGCGGGTGCTGGTGACCCGGGCCGCCGGTCAGGCCGGGGACTTTGTCCGCCAGCTTGAACAGCAGGGGGCCGAGGCGCTTCCCTGCCCGGTCATCGAACTGGTCGACCCGGAGGATTTTGCTCCACTCGATGCCCAGATTGAGCATCTGGCCGATTTTGACAGCCTGATTCTGACCTCAGCCAATGCCGTGGAGCGTTTTTTCGCCCGCCTTCGCGGCAAGGGGCTTGATTTGCGTGCGCTGGCCGGTTTGCGGGTGGTGGCGGTGGGGCCGAAGACGGCACGTTGCATTGCCGCGCAGGGCATCAATCCCGACCTGGTTCCGGTAGACAGCCGTGCCGAGGGGGTGGTTGCCGAACTGCTGCTGGCCGAAGGCGTCAGAAACCAGCGGATTCTCTACCCACGGGCGGCGCTTGCCCGTCCGGTGATTCCCGAGCAGCTGACCGCCGCCGGGGCCGAGGTCGAGGCGCCGGTGCTCTACCGCACCCTGCCGGCCGGCGAGGGTGCCGGCCGTCTGCAGCAGGCCCTGCTCGGCGGACTGGATGCCGTGACATTTACGTCGTCATCGACCGTGACCAACCTGTTTGCTCTGGCCGATGAGGAGCAGCGCGCTCAACTGAGTCGTCTGCCGCTCTTCTCCATCGGCCCCGAAACCAGTAAAACCTTGCGGCGACATGGATTGCCGGTCGCCGCAGAGGCTTCTTTTTCGACCCTTGAGGGGCTGGTCGCCAGCCTGATCGAATATTATCGAAAACCGGCCAAAGGCTAAGGGCAAAAGGCCAAGGGGAAGACCCTCTTCCCTGATTGTTGCCGTCAGCCTTTAGCCCTGGGCCCTTAGCCGACCCTGAGGAGTGCCCCCATGTTTTTCCCCGAATACCGCGGCCGGCGTCTTCGCCGCAATCACAATCTGCGCCGCATGGTGCGTGAAACCCACCTGCGTGTCGATGACCTGATCTACCCGATGTTTTCCGCCTTCGGAGAGCGGATCAAAAAGGAAATCCCGTCGATGCCCGGTATCTACCAGCAGTCGATCGACAACATCGTTGCTGAAGCGCAGGAGGTGCATGCTCTCGGCATCCCGGCGGTGATCCTGTTCGGCATTCCGGAATGCAAGGATCCTCTCGGTCAGGACGCCTATGATGACGAGGGCATCATTCAACGCACGGTACGCGCCATCAAGGAGGCGGTGCCGGAGCTGACGGTGATCACCGATGTCTGCATGTGTGAATACACTGATCACGGTCATTGCGGGGTGATCCGGGAGGGGGATGTCGACAACGACGAGACCCTCAATCTGCTGGCAGCCGAGGCCCTTTCCCATGCCCGGGCCGGGGCCGATATCGTCGCTCCCTCGGATATGATGGACGGCCGGGTGGCGGCGATCCGCGAAATTCTCGATGCCAATGGTTTCACCGACATCCCGGTGATGAGCTACGCGGTCAAGTACGCCAGTGCCTATTACGGACCGTTTCGGGACGCGGCCGATTCGACGCCGCAGTTCGGCGACCGGCGTTCCTACCAGATGGACCCGGCAAACCGTATCGAGGCCTTCCGTGAGGCGGCACTCGATGTTCAGGAGTGTGCCGATTTCCTGATGGTCAAGCCGGCCCTGGCCTATCTCGACATTATTCGCGATATCAAGGAACGTTTTGACCTGCCGCTGGTCTGCTACAATGTCTCCGGTGAGTACTCGATGATCAAGGCGGCGGCCGAGAAGGGCTGGATCGATGAGGAGCGGGTGGTGATGGAAACCCTGGTCGGCATGAAACGGGCCGGGGCCGACCTGATCATCACCTACCATGCCAAGCAGGCGGCGAAGCTGCTGGGGGCCTGAGGCTTCACGGCCTCGTCGGGTGAAATAAGCGGGGGCATCCACTGTGGATGCCCCCGCTTCGTCTGGACTGATTCAGGTTCGAGCGTCCGCCCTTTTCATCCGGCAGAAACCTGCGGAGCCGGGTATAATGAAGGGCAGGAGTCCCCATGACCGAGATCCCTTCACCACAGCCGTTGAGCCGTTCCGAACAGATTACGGCCATTTCACACTATTATCGGGCCGAGGTGCAGCGTAGCCTCGCCTGGCGTGAGCGTCTCGACCGGACCACCAACTGGGCCGGAGTGACCTCGACCGCTTTTCTTGGCTTCGGTTTTGCCCACCCGGAGATCCATCATTCGATTTTTATCTTCGGTTTCGCCATTCTGCATATCCTGCTGTTTATCGAAGCGCGGCGCTTTCGTTTTTACGATGCCTACGAATATCGTGTCCGGCTGTTGAATCAGCACTTCATTTACGATATCTTGGCACACGGCACCCTGCCGACCGATTTCGATGCCGCCGATGAAAGCTACTGGCGCGCCGAGCTCGCCTCGGATCTGCGTTATCCGCAGTACAAGATGAGCCTGCGGGCGGCCCTGGCCAGGCGGTTGCGGTCCAATTACATTTATCTTTTCACGCTGCTGGTGCTGGCCTGGCTGGTGAAGATCTGGATTCATCCGGTGGTTGCCACCTCCTGGTCCGGTTTTGTCCGCCAGGGGGCCATCGGCATGCTGCCCGGTAGTTTCACCTTCGGTCTGATGGGACTCTTTTTCGCCTACCTGTGGTTGCTCAGTCGCCTCGGACGCAAACCGAGCGGCGGGCGGGACCTGCTGCATACCAAATAACCAGTCGAGACGATCACATCCATGCCTATTCACGAAGAAGTTCTGCCCAATGGTCTGCGCCTGGTGCTGGCTGACATGCCGTACCTGCACAGCCTGGAAATGGTCTGCTATGTCGGAGCCGGAGGCCGCAACGAGACGGTCGAACTTTCCGGGATTTCCCATTTTGTCGAGCACATGCTGTTTCGCGGTTGTGAAGGCTATGACGACAGTATTTCCCTGGAGCGGGCATTCGAGGCGCTGGGGGGGGGCGTCAATGCCACCACCGATGCCGATACCACCTGTTTTTTCAGCCGTCTCCATCCCGAACGTCTTGCCGAGGGTGCTGACCTGTTTGCCCGTTTGCTTTGCAAGCCACAGTGGAACGCGATTGAGACCGAGCGGCGGATCATCCTGGAGGAAGCCCGGGAAGATTTGAACGAGGCGGGGGAGATTATCAATAGCGATACCCTGACCAATGCCCTGCTGTGGCCCGACCATCCCCTCGGCCGACCGCTGATCGGCAGCGAATCGACCCTGCGGAAGATCGCTCTGCCGCAGCTGCAGCAGTACCATCGCAGTTATTACAGCCCGCGGAATGTCCTGGTAGCCGTGGCGGGTAAACTGCCGGGGCCGCGGTCGCACGAGGCGCTCCGCGAAGCCTTCACCTCCTGGAGAGGGGCGGAGGTCGCTGCTCCGTTGCCGGCTTCGTCCCTGCCGGAACAGGGCCGTCCGCAAAGTTGTTGGGTGCATGACTCCAGCTCCCAGTTGAATCTGCAGTTTGCCCTGCAGATCCCCTGGGGCAGGTCTCATCCCGATTCCTTTGCGCTGCGTATCTGGCGGCGTATTCTTTCCTGGGGCGGGACCTCACGCCTGATGCTTCGACTGCGCGAGGAACTCGGTCTGACCTACCATGTCGAGGCCGGACTGAACATGTTGAGCGATACCGGCTGCCTGACCGTGGATCTGGCCGTCCCTCCGGAGCGATTGCTGCAGGCGGTGGAGGAGGTCCTGTCGCTGCTGCTGGAGATGGGGACCCGTCCTGTTGCCGAGGAGGAACTGCAACGCACCCTGCGCAACTTTCGCTATGATCTCGATTACAGCCGCGACCTGCCTGAAGAATTGGCGGTACGTTATGGTTGGGGCACCCTGGTCGGTTACCGGCGCAGTTTCGAGCGGGACCTGGCCGATGCCGAGGCCCTGACCGGAGAGACCCTGCAGCGGGTGGCCCGTGAGTTGCTGGTTCCCGGGAGATTGGCCCTGGCGGTCGTCGGGCCCTGGCGATCGGCTGATCGTCCGAAGGTGGAGGCGCTGCTGGAGCGTTGGAGTTGAGGTGAGGTGCCGGTTGTCGGGAACCGACGAATTCAGGGGCCCTGTCCGGAGAGATTCCGGGCAGGGCCCTTTTTATTCGGTTGAATCAGAGCCCGAGGTACTGAGGTACGACTTCGGCAAGGGTGCGGAAGATTTTGCGGAACTCGTCCTCGTTGCGTTCCAGCAGGGTGATACGGAAACCGCGTTCGGGGGTCGAGAAGGAGGAGAGCGGAACCACGCAGATGCCGGTGGAGGCGAGCAGGTAGTAGACGAAGCGCTTGTCGAGGGCGATGTCCGGTTCGGTGACCAGCTGTTCGACCAGTTCTTTGACTTCCGGAGTTTCGATCGGCAGACTCTGGCGGTCGTTGAGGCTTCCCCGTTCGAAGACCACGCTCATGTAGAAGGCGCCATTGGTGCGGTTGACTTCCAGCCCGGGAACGTCCTTGAGCAGCTCGTAGGCGATGTTGGAATACTTTTCGTAACGGGCCGTGCGCTCCTTGAGCCAACCGGGATATTCGGGATGGCTGAGAATCTTCGGGATCGCTTTCTGCGGCAGGGTGGTGGAACAGACCTCGACCATTTTCGAATCAAGGATGCTCTGGATATAGCGGGCGAACACCGGATCTTTGTCGGCATTGTAGACCTCGATCCAGCCGCAGCGGGCGCCCGGCCAGGGTGCTTCCTTGCTGATGCCCTTCATCGAGATGCCCGGCACGTCGCCGATCAGGTCGGAGAGCGGCCGGGTCATCTGGCCATTGTAGACAATGTTCTGGTAGACTTCGTCGATGATCACGAACAGGTCATATTCCCCGGCAACGGCAATCATTTCGCGCAGGATGCGTTCCGGGTAGACGGCGCCGGTCGGGTTGTCGGGATTGATGATCAGCAGACCGGCGATGGAGGGATTGTACTTGATCGACAGCCGCAGGTCGTCGAGGTCTGGATACCAGTGATTGTGAGGGTCAAGCCGGTAGGTGACCGGGGCCTGTCCGGAGTGGGCGCCTTCCGCCGAGGAGTGGGTCGAGTAGGTCGGCGAGGGGCCGATGACCCGCGCTTCGCGGCGCAGCAGACCGTAGACTTTCTGAATGGCGTCGCCGAGGCCATTGAAAAAGATGACATCTTCAGCCGTGATCTGCGCCCCGCCGCGGGCGTTGGTCTGTTCGGCAATGAACTGGCGGGTTTCCAGCACACCCTTGGTCGCGCAGTAGCTGTAGCTGCAGTCCTGCATAGCCAGATCGGCGACGATTTTTTTCATCCAGACCGGAATTTTCTCACCCTTGGCGATCGGATCACCGATGTTTTCCATGTTGGTCTTGATGCCGAGCTGTTGCAGTTTTTCGGCGATCTCAACGATCGCGCGAATTTCGTAAACCCATTCCCCTGCGCCGATGTGGACGATATTCTTGCGCATTTCCAGCTCCCCTGGCCCGTCATGGTCGGGCGTTGACTCTGATTCAGGTGCGAATCAGCTGATCCAATAAAAAAGGCCATGGCAGATGCCATGGCCCGTCGTTATCAAGTTGAATGCGTCAGCATTCTCCGCCATGGACATTTCCGAAGCCGTCGGTCCCTGCGGCCGCGGCGAAAATAGCTCGTGCTGCCGCGGCAGCCGGAAAATCTGCAGAAAAACGATGCATGTCCATGGTCTTTTCCAATGGTCAACTTCTCTAGCATATCGGCGACGGCAAAGTCAACAGGTTCTCCCGGTTTCGGGGGGTATTTACGCGTCCTGTCGGTCGGATGAAGGGCAGGGGTGATAGAATGATGGCAAGGGAGCCTGCCATGATCCGTTTCACGTTTCTACCCCTGTTGATCGTTCTGCTGCTGTCGAGTTGTACTGAACCGCCGCTGGTGAGGCGAACGCGGGAGCCTGCGGCTTCGGTCCCCTATCGTCTTGAACTGGATTTCAGTTCCGCTCTGCCCGATCCCTTCTATCTGTTTGCTGGGCCGATGGAAACCTACAATCGCTATCCCGTGAATGGCGCGTTGAAGAGGCTGCTGACCGAGACCCTGGACCGACAGCAGGGGGCTGCCGGCTCTTTACAGGCGGTCGTTGCATTTCGGTTGCTGGCATTGATTCCACGTTTTGATCAATATGGCCTGCTGAATTTTCCGGTTTCGAGGACTGTCATGGTTTTCGAAGAAAAAGCCTTTTTCCTGCAACGGGCGGAAATGGATGGCGGGGGCGACGGCGGAATCGATTTACCCCTGGAAGTTCACCGCGGAGCGACTCTGATCGGCGAGTTGCGAATTCGCGTTGAAGGCCGGGAGATCCATCGACAAACCCTGGAGATTGTTGTCCGGGAGGTGATTTACCGGGATGATGACGATCGGTCGAAATATCTCTATTCCGACCGGTTCGATTTCGGCCCGGTGCTGGAGAGGGTGCTGCTGAAGAGTGCGGCCGAGGTGAGCCGGATCGTTGCCCTGACACTGGGCACGAGAAGTTGACGGGTTGTGCTGACGGTTGCCGGACCGGAAGGTTCGCTCAGAAGGCCCGACGTTTCTTGCGTGAGATTTTGCCAAGGATCCAGCCGAAAAAGAGAACCCCGGCACCCGCCAGGAACCACTTGATACTGCCGGTGGTGAGCAGGGTGGCGTTTTCTTTTTCCAGCCGTGCGGCTTCTACGGCCAGGCGGTCGTTTTCTTCCTTGAGCTGATCTTTTTCCCGGGTGATCTGCAGCAGGTTGCCCGAGGCATCAAGCAGCTGCTGGTGTGCTTCAGTCAGTTGTTGCAGCTGTCGGCGGGTCTGCTGCAGGTCCCTGGTCAGTTTGTCGCGCTGCTTCTGCAGGTCGGCCAGGGTCTGCTGCTGTTGACTGCTGCCGGTGGTGAGTTGCTGCAGTTTTTGGCGTAACTGCCGCAATTCCTTGTTCTGACGGTCGATGATCAGTTGCTTGGGAAGGTCCGCAGTGATGTACTGCTTGAGGACATACCCTTCTGTACCGTCGGCTGAACGGACATGAAGAAATTTTCCTTCCTCTCCGAGAATCTCAACCTTGCTGGCGGTCTTGAGATGGCCGAGTGTCTGGTACTGGTTGCCGGCTGTGGAACGCAGGGTCAGAACCAGCTGATCGGTCACATAGCCGGTCGCGGCAACGGCGGACATCGCGGGAAGGGTCAGTCCGAGGATCAACAGCAAGCTGAGCATGGGGTGACGCATGACGGCCTCCGAACCGGATTCCAATGTCACGGAACCGGTATGAACTCACTGATTCAGGAATAATCAACGGCTTCAAAAAACCCAAGAATATCCCGTCTTTGCACCAGAATCAAGTAACAATCGACAGCCGCGTCGTCACACTGTGCCCAGTCAGGGGTGAGAGGTTGTTTGCTGGCCGCCCGTTGACCGGCGGCCGGATTCTTGCGAGCAGGTTGTCAGTCGGTATTGGCCGTCGTGGTTTCAGCACCGGTTTTTCCCACGGAGAGGGTGCCTGCCAGCAGGTCATCAAGGATCGCGACCCCTTCCCGGGTATAGGGATCTTTACGAACCTGCTCTTCCCATCGCTTGTGCTTGGCGGCTTCATCAAGGGGCTTGTCGGTATCGTTTTCCACCCCGAAACCGTCATGAAAGGCACTCGGGTCATCGTTGCTGTCATCCATCTCGGCACGTTCCTTTCGCGCCTTGGCGATGTTGAGGGTGAGCCGAGTTTTGTTGCGGCGTTCCTTGACTTTTTCGGCGTCGCTGACGATTTCCTGGAACTCCTTATTATTTTCCAGCCGCTTTTTGCTGTTTTCAATCAGCATCTTGAGAGATTGTTTCGGTCGGGGCCAGGGGGTGTAACGGGCCGCCGGCACGGTGTCCCAGGGAAGGGCGTAATCCATGTATTTTTCGCCGCTTTTGACATACTGCATACGATCCGGCAGGATCAGGTCCGCTTCGACTCCCTTGTCCTGGGTTGAGCCGCCGCTGACACGATAGAACTTCTGGGTGGTGATTTTCAGGGCCCCGAGTGGTTTGTATTTTTCCATGTTGCGAAAGGGAATGGCCCGATCGAGATCGAGAATGGTCTGCACCGTCCCTTTGCCGTAAGTGTGTTCGCTGCCGACGATCAGGGCGCGGTGATAGTCCTGGAGCGCGGCAGCGAAAATTTCCGAAGCCGAGGCGCTGAAGCGGTTGACCAGAACCAGCATCGGGCCGTCGTAGGCGACGTCGGGGTCGCGGTCATCAAGGACCCGAACCTGACCATTGCTGCTTTTGACCTGAACCACCGGGCCCGATTTGATGAACAGCCCGGAAATCTTGACGGCGTCGGTCAGGGCACCACCGCCGTTGTTGCGCAGGTCGATCAGCAGGCCGTCAATATTATTTTTTTTCAGATCCAGCAACGCTTTTTCGACGTCATCGGTCACGTTGCGCCCGGTGCCTCCCTGGAAAGGGCCCTTGAAGTCGCGGTAAAAGCTGGGGATGCGGATATAGCCGAAGAGTTTTCCGGTTTTCGGATCGGGGATAGTGGTCCATTTGACGAACGTTTCTTCAATTTCCACCACATCCCGGACGATGGGGATGACACGGGTTTTGCCGTCGGCCTTCTTGACCGTCAGGCGGACCTCGGTTCCCTTCGGTCCGCGGATCAGTTCCACGGCGTCTCGCAACCGCGTGTCGGTGACATCGACCGGCTCTTCGTCACCCTGGGCGACGGCCAGGATGGTGTCTTCGGCCGCCAGTTCGCCCTGGCGTGCGGCGGCACTTCCGGGGATGACGCGGACGACCTTGATAAAACCGTCCTCCTCGCGCAGAGTGGCGCCGATACCCTCCAGCGAACCGCGCATGCCGATTTCGAAATCCTCCTTCTGCTTGGGAGCGAAATAGGAGGTATGGGGGTCGAAGGCGCGGGTGGCGGCGTTGAAAAAACGATCGTAATGGTCCCGGAGGGTGTCCTTGAGCAGACGGTCGAAAAAGTGGTCGAAGCGTTTGGCAATCTTTTTCCTCGCTTCGGCCTGGGTTTCCGGTTTGGCGGAAGGATCCTTTTTGCCTTTCCCGGCCCCCTTCTTGTCGCCCTCGGGGTTTTCTTCCAGGGTCAGCATCCTCACCATCACCTGGTATTTGAGGATCTTGCGCCAGCGCTCTTTCAGGGCTGCGCTGTCGGCAACCCATGCCAGTTTTTCCGGGTCGGATTCAAGTTCTTCCTCACGACGGAAGTCGAATTTTCGGGTCAGCAGTTCGGCAACGATTTTTCTGACCTGGCGGATGCGCTTATCGAGCAGCTGCCCGGCGATGGCCGGCAGTTCAATCTGGCCGAGCCTGAATTCATCATCGATGCGATCGGCATAGGCGCGCAGCTGAGCAACGTCGCTGGCGAGCAGAAATCGTTTTTGAAAGTCGAGCTGTTTCAGGTAAAGATCGAAGGTTGCTTCCGAGAACGTGTTGTCGATAGCCTTATGGCTGAAGTGGTGCTGGGTCAACTGCTGACGCAGCACGTAGCTGAGCAATTTTGCACGGTTGGCGATGTCGGCATCATCCGTGGCCGGACGGGCGTGGGCGAGGCTTGCAGTCAGCGGATTGAGCAACAGCAGCAACAGGTAGAAGAGCAGGGAACGACGTAACAGGTACATGGCGAAGTGTTTCCAGTTTCTGACCATCCGGCAGGTGGTCGTTCAAGGGTTGAGACGGTGATTCCCGGGGCCGGTCCGCCGGGGTATCATCCGGTGGGAAAGGGTTGTGCGGAACCGCGGGCTGAAATTTTTCTCGATACAAATTACCACAGTGAGCCCTTCCCCGGCAAACAGGGGTACGAAAAAGGTCGACATTATTTCTTTGGCGGTTCGTTGACCTCTCTTTGCGGTGATTGCAGGCGCAGGGTTTTCAGCAGGTTTTCAAAGACCCCGATCTGCTCACCATAGGCGGCGGCAGGGCCGGAATAGCTGACCCAGCAATAATCATCGGCGAAGGGAACAATGACCTGCATATGTGCCGTTTCCCCGCCGGAGTTATCGGAGGGTCGGAGTACGGCAACCAGGTAGGGTGCCGGATGCCCGGCGGCAGAGACGGTCCCCCGTTTGCGTATCTCGGCGCCGCGGGCGGTCAGATCTCGTTCCGCCAGGTTGCGTTGACGCTCGGCGGAACTGCCCGGGAAGTCGCTGCGGCGCCGCAGTTCGAGATCAATGCGCATTCCCCCGGTTGACGGGTCGACGGCGCTCAGGCTCCAGTGGCGGCGCCGCGGTTCGGACGAGACACGCCAGTCGGGCGGGTACTCGAAAGTGAGGCCGCCGGCGGCATCGTAGAAATGACGATAACCGGGAATATCGGTTGTTTTGCGGGCCGCGGCGTCTTCGTTTTTAAATGGTCCCGGCGGAAAGATTCGCAACCGGTAGGTGGCCGCGTCGTGAACCGGTGCTCCCTGCCATTCGGCCGGTGCCAGGGGGGAAGGTCTGGTCGTGTACCAGGGACCGTTGTCCGCCAGCCTGGCGGCACACCATTGTTCCCGGCAGACGCTGTCGGCGAACGTGAATCTCACCCAGATCAGACCGACCCGTTCGCGGGCGTTGAAGCGCAGTTGCAGGCGTGAACCGCCGCCACCCCGTTTCTTGATCAGCGGAGTGCTGTCGTTCTCCTGGAAACCGTTGATGCCGAGGGTGATGTCGGCACCGCGTGGGTAGTTGTCAAGCCGCACCAGGACAGTGCCGGTCGCGGTCAGGACAATCTTGTAGTAATCGATCTGATCTTCGACGGTTCCGGTGATCGGCTGTGCGGGATCAACCAGGGTCGCCTGCTCGGGACTGTTGTTCGGTTCGAGTTCTCTCGCCGCGTGCAACGGTTGTGACAGACCGATAACCAGCAGCAGAGCGATGATGGGGGGGCGGACCATGCCTGCTCCTCCTCGGACAGCTATCAAATCATAGGTAACAGTAAGTTTATCTTAACACCTGAACAGTAGGTTCCTGTTGGATGGAGAGTGCAAGTGCTTGGCCTGAACGGGATTTCCAAAAATCTGAAGCGTACCCATAGGTTCGCTGGTGATTTTTGGGAAGTTCAGGCAGGTCAATGACTTTGTGCTGTCCGCCGACAAGGGACTCTCTGATTCAGGTTAACATAGATTGCCCGGATGTCCGTAAGGCAGGGGCCGCTCCGGTCAGATCCGGATATTGAGCCGGGGCCGCGGTTTTTGATCGGTTTCGACGGGTTTCCGGTTGTTGCTGAGCTGCGGTCCGGTTGCTTTCGGCATGGGGGCAGGAGATGTGATGGCGGTATGAGCGGTCGGTGGCGGGGAAAGGGATGGTTGATGCGCGGATGCGCTCATTTCGGCTTCCGGCATCGGTTTTCCCGGCGATTGTCGAGCGGCCAGTTCCCTGGCTTCCCGGCTGATGGAAACCCGGTCCGGTCCGGAGTTTTTTCTATCGATGGAGGAAGGTTGGACAAGAGTCTTCTCGGGAGTCCCGACACCTTGCGGCGACCGGTTTGAAATGGTGACTGTGTAGGCGTTTGTGGCGGAAGCAAGCTGCATATCGGACGGGTCCTCAGGGAGACGATACGGCTGTAAGATACTCTTCGGTTGCCGGTGGCGTGGTCTTTAAGATTTTTCGTCCTTCGGCTGAAAAGAAAACTGTACGGATGCCTTTCTTTCAGTGGGCGGAAGATGAAGAGTCCGCACCGGGCTGGGTCTCGATGGCGCGGTTGAGGTCGACGGTGTTGACGATCCGCCGCAGATGGGTCAGGAATTCAGCAAGAACCAGGGCGTCGCCGAGAGCCCTGTGACGCGCCGAGCAGTTCAGGTCGTGACGGGCTATGACCGCATCGAGGCTGTGGCGCCTTTCTTTGGGGAAAAGCTTGCGGGAAAGACGCACGGTGCAGAGGACCGGCGCCTGGAAACGCTGTCCGCAGCGATCGAACTCCTGCTGCAGGAAGCCGTAATCGAAACGGGCGTTGTGCGCCACCAGCAGCCGGCCTTCGAGCAGCCGGGCAAGTTCCGGCGCGATGTCCGCGAAGAGTGGCGCCGTTTCCAGCATGGCGTTGCTGATGCCGGTATAGTCGGCGATAAAGTCCGAGACCGGGGTTTGCGGATTGACCAGGGACGACCACTGTTGCTCCTGCCGTCCCCGGTTGCAGAGAACCAGGCCGATTTCGATGATTCGGTCGCGGGTCGGTCCGGTGCCGGTTGTTTCCAGATCAAGCAGTGCCAGAGGCTGGTCGAGCAGGGAGGGTTCCGGGGGATCGAAGAGCCCGGGCTGCTTCAGCATTCGAAATCGACGGCGATCACCGAGGAGCAGATTTCCTTGACGTGCGCCACCACCCGCTGGTGGTCGGGGTGCACCTGGTAGGCCTGCATCGCTTCCAGATCGTCGAACATCGAAACCAGGGCGAAATCGTAGGAACGGTCGGAGTGGATGATGTCACGGCCGAAGACAAACTCGCGGATCAATTCGATCCTGGCCGGCAGCTTGCCGAGGCCTTCGGTCAGGCGTTCGATGTCGGCCGGGCCGGTGGTTTCCTTGAATTTGAAAAAAACCAGGTGCTTGAGCATGGGGAGAACTCCTTGTTGATTCAGGTCAACCCGTAGCATAGTCGAAGGTCATTGTTGTTGTCTACTTCAGTCCGGCATGGTTTGATCGCACAAATCGCCGGCCGGGGGTTGCATCCCGCTGTCGGTCGGATAGAGTCGTAAGATCCTGAAATCTGTATTCTCCCAAGCCGTCCTGTTTGCCTGCGGTCGGTGGTTGCAGATGCCTGGAGAAGGTTTTTGCTCGATGAAGGATAATGTCATGCAGATGCAGAAAATCAACCGGGACAACCTGTTCCGACTCAAATGGGCCTACACGACCCGCAATGTCGATCGCAGTCACGTCGGGTTGTTGTTGTCTGGTGATGTGCACCCGGCCGCTGGAGATCTGACCCTGGCGCGGGTTGATGAAATCGGCCAGCATCGCCGCCTGGAACTGACGACCAGTCGTCGGGCCGATCTTTTTGAAGGTGACCATATTGTCGTTGCGTTCGGCAATCGGTATGCTCCCGATCAGTTCGAGGGTGTGGTCCCCGAGCATCTCGGGCCCTGTCGGCTGGTAGCTGCCGGTGGTGTCGCAGCGCGGTTGCTCAACAGTCATGACCGGATGAAGCAGGCGACCCGGATTACCACACTGGGCCTGCTGGCCGATGCTGAGGGGAACCGACTCAACTTACGTTCCTATCGTTTGCCGCAGACGGTTGCCATCGATTCTGAACCGTTGATGCTGGCGGTGGCCGGAACTTCGATGAACGCCGGCAAGACCACCGCCTGTGCCAATCTGGTCAAGGGGTTGGTGCGGCGCAGACTGAAAGTGGCCGCCGCCAAACTGACCGGCACCGGGGCGGGCGCCGACTATCGACTGCTGGTCGATGCCGGAGCGGATCCGGTTTACGATTTCGTTGATGCCGGCTATGTCTCGACCTACCGGATCAGTCGGGACGCGCTTTGTGATGTCGTGCTGACCCTTTGTGGTCGGTTGACGGCGACGCGGCCCGAGGTCATCGTTCTTGAAATCGCCGACGGTATTCTGCAGCAGGAGACAGCACAGGTGTTCGGTATGGCGGAGTTCGCCGGTCGTCTTGACGGGGTGATGTTCGCCGCCAACGACGCTCTCGGCGCCCAGGCCGGGGTCGCCTGGCTGGCGGCCCGTCAACTGCCGGTCATCGGGGTGACCGGGGTGCTGACGTCTTCACCACTGGCGACCCGTGAAGCCGAGGCGGCAACCGGTCTGCCGGTGTTTCACACCAGCGCGCTGCAGCATTCCAATGTTGCGGCGTTGATTTACAATTGCCTGCGCAGTCGGCGGCGGATTCTGGCTCAGGACCCCGCCGCGGCTGCTCAGCAGGCGGCAGCGGGTGGTTCGTGAATGCCCCCGAACTGCCACCGATTTTCGCCCGTCACCGGCGGCTGCTCTTTATCCGCCTGGTGATCAACGGCATTCTGCAGGCACTGGCGATTATCGGTTCCATGCTGCTGGTTCGGCATGCCTTCAACGTGCTGCTCAATCCGGCTTATGATGATCCCGAGGTTAATCTTTACGAATTGACCGATGTCTGGCAGATCGTCTGGCTGGCCGTGGGGTTGCTGGTCTGCACCGGGTTCGCGGCCTGGCTGCGCTGGCTGGAAAGAGTCGATGCCGAAAAGCTGGGGCAGGATTATGTTCATCGGGTACGGCTGCTGCTTTTTGACCGCATGCGTCGTTTCGCCCCCCGGGCCATGAGCCGCCGCACCACCGGTGCCGCGATGCTGCGTTTCGTCGGCGACCTCAATTCCCTGCGCCGCTGGGTCAGCCTCGGGCTGGCGCGCATCGTCGTCTCTGCGGTGGTCACTGTTATCGCCCTCGGTTTCCTCTCCTGGCTTGATCCGTCTCTGGCGGGGGTTTCATTGCTGCTGCTGGCCCTGGGGCTGCTCTGGAACATCCGTCTCGGCCCACGTCTGCACGGAGTTATCTCCGAAGCGCGCCGACGGCGGGGGCGACTGGCGGGCAATATCAACGAGAAGATCCGCTCATTTGCCGTTATTCAGGCGTTCGATCAGGGGGCGCGGGAACGACGGCGATTCGGTCGCCACAGCCTGCGGCTCCGTGAGGCGATGATTGACCGGGCACGGGCGTCGGGACGGATGCGGGTGGTGACCGAAGGTGCGACCGCGGCCTGCATGGGGCTGGTCCTTTCCCTCGGCGCCTATCAGGTTTTTCGCGGCATGACCACGTCGGGCAATGTCGTTGCGGCGATGACGGTGGTCGGTTTTCTCTCTTCGGCCTTCCGCGATCTGGGGCGGGTCAACGAGTATCATCAGAGCGCCCGGGTGTCGACGGAGAAGATTCTCAGTTTCATGCGGACCCGTACCCTGAGGGGGCGCTCCTCGCGGTTGCCGCCGCTGCGTCTTGAGGCCGGGCGCATCGAGCTGCGCGACCTGGTCCTCGGTGACCAGCTGCGCGGCATCAGCGCGGTCGCTGAGGGTGGTTCGCGGGTGGCGCTGGTCGGCGACAATGGCGCCGGCAAGTCGACGCTGCTGCATGTCGTCGCGCGGCTGATCGACCCGGACAGCGGTACGGTGTTGATTGACGGTCAGGATATCGCCAACTGCCTGCTTTCTTCGGTACGACAGGTCTTCGGCCTGATCAGTCCCGACCTGCCGCTGATGCGCGGTTCGGTTCGTTACAATCTTCGTTATCGCTGCCCGGATGCTCCTGCCGAGGAGGTCGCGCGGGTTTCAAAGTTGTGCGGACTGGATGAACTGCTGCAGTCGTTGCCGGGGGGGGGGAATTACCGGGTGCAGGAAGGCGGCCACAACCTTTCTCTCGGTCAACGCCATCGACTTGCCATTGCCCGGGCCCTGCTCGGTCGGCCGGGGATTCTGATCGTCGACGAAATTGACGCCAGCCTTGATCCGGACGCCGCTGCGGTGCTGGACCGGGTGCTGGAGGATTTCGCCGGGACGGTCATGATGGTGACCCGCAACCCGGCCCGCCTGGCCCGCGCCGATCAGCGCTGGTATCTGCAGCAGGGGCGCCTGGTGCGGGTTGAAAAACAGGACCGCGGCAGCAGTAGTTCGCTGATCAGTCTGAACCAGAACCAGTGAGGCCATTCGAAGGGACAATCGGGGCGTTCGCGTTCGCAGGACAGAGGGACTTGAAGATGTCAAAGGGATTGGAAACCGGGAAGGTTATGCGGCGCACGGTGGCTGCCACCCTGCCGCTCGATTATTATCTCTATCTGCCAGAATCCGGGATCAAAGAACAACGGGTTTTCGTGACCATCCATGGCATATCCCGCAATGCCA
Source organism: Geothermobacter hydrogeniphilus (assembly GCF_002898515.1). Lineage (GTDB taxonomy): Bacteria > Desulfobacterota > Desulfuromonadia > Desulfuromonadales > Geothermobacteraceae > Geothermobacter_A. The sequence continues at coordinate 144,606 of NZ_PPFX01000001.1, forward strand.
GGGAACATGCCGAGGGGTTTGCCGTCCAGGCGGAACGCTATGGCGCGGCAATCGTTGCTCCCCTTTTTCCCGAGGATGATTTCCCTCGTTACCAGCGACTCGGCAATTCAGTCCACGAGGGGCGGGCGGATTCCGCCTTCGATCGCATCATGCATGATGCCGCTGAACTGATCGGCTGTGATCCCCTTCCGCTTCGTGGCTTCGGGTTTTCCGGCGGCGGTCAGTTTCTGCATCGTTACGCCCTGTTCTATCCTCGCCGGGTTGAGCGAATGGTGGTCGGCGCTCCGGGCTGGTACACGTTCCCTGATCCCAGCCAACGCTATCCCCTTGGCCTGCGCTCCTCGAAGGAGTGGCCCCGCCTGCGGTTCAACCCGGTCCGCTTTCTCAGTATTCCGACCGTGGTTCTGGTCGGGGAGGAGGATGATATTCGTGATGAGGATCTCAACAAGTCCCGGCGTATCGACGCCGTGCAGGGTCTCAACCGGGTGGAGCGGGGCCGTCGCTGGGTTCATGCGATGAATGCCCTGGCCCGCGCCTACCAGGTTCCGGCACAGTTTCGCTGCGAGATCATTCCCAATGCCAGCCACGCTTACGAGAGCTACCATGCCCATCCGGCCTTCACCGAACGGGTCTTTACGCACCTTTTCGGCGTTGTCTGAATCGGGTTACAGTCCGAGTGGATTTCCCGGTTTGAAGGAGCGGTAGGTCACCGTATGCTGGTGCCGACCGTTCTTTTTGACGATGTATTTTTTGTAGGTGCCGTTTTCTTTGACGATGATACGGCACTTCTCCCGCAGCCCTTCCATCTGCAGACACATCCGGCCATTCTTGGTGACCCGCCAGTGTCCGAACCTTTTGATGCCCTTGCGCAGCTGGCGGACATCGCCGTTGGGGGCGTAATAGGTGAGGCTGACGCGGTGTTTGACGGCGGTTATGGATTCGACGGTTTTGTCGGCGAACAGGAGTCGGATCTGCTCACCGTTGAGGGTCCCGACCGGCAGATGCGGACGGTTTTTGTGCTTGCCGAAAGCGGGAGCGACCAGCAGGATCGACAGCAACAGCAGAGTGAGGATTGTTCGGCGCATGGGGTATCTCCTCAGAGTGTCAGCCACCTTTTCGAGGCTGATCAAAAATATCCGGATGCAAGGCGTCCGCAGCCTGGCGGAATAAGGCGTACCGGAAGGTACGTCGTTGACGCGGGGGAAAGGACAACGCAGCAGATGGATGTTTTTTATCAGCTTGTTAGAGGCCGAGCAGGTTGCCGTCGCGGAAGGCGATGTAGCGGACCACCGGCTGGTGTCGGCCATTTTGCTTGATGATGAACTTCACGTAATGACCGTTCTGCTTGGCGACCGCCCGGCATTTTTCCTTTTTGCCCTTGATCTGCAGACAGATGCGCCCTTTTTTGGTGATGCGCCAGTGGCCGACCCGCAACTTCCCGTTGCGGCGCTGGCGCAGTTCACCGTTGGGGTTGTAGTAGCTGACGGTGGACCGGCTGCGGGCGATGGTGATGGAATCGACCGTACGGTTGGAAAAGAGTTCCCGCAGCTGATCGCTGTTCAAAATACCGGCCGGCAACGGATACTGCGGCCGGGAATGTCCGGTTTTGTTGTGTGTGGCGGAGGGGGTGCAGGCGGTGACGAGCAACAGCAACAGGGCAAACAGCAGGGGGTGAAGTCGGAACATGATCTGGACCCTTTCCTCTTGCAGGGAAGTATAGCATCCGTTTCGGTTTTGTCCGTTGCGGGGCATGAATTCGCCACAAAGGTTCAACCGGATGGCAGTCGGCTGGTCATGGCTCGGGAAACCGGCACCCGGGCGTGGAAATCAGTCTCCCGAGCGCAGGAAAAGGCCGATCTGATGTGGAATCTTGTCGCACGGCAGTGAGACCACCGGAACCTCGGGGAGCGAGCGCAGGAAGATGCGTCCGTAGCCGCGGCGTCGCACCCGGGTATCGAGAATCAGTACCACGCCACGGTCTTCGCGATGGCGAATCAGGCGACCGAAGCCCTGCTTGAACTTCAGGACCGCCTGCGGCACGGTGTAGTCCATGAAGGGATCGCCTCCGGCGCGGCTGATCGCCTCGGCGCGGGCTTCGAGAACCGGTTCGGTCGGCACCTTGAACGGCAGCCGAACGATAATGACCTGTTCCAGGGCGCGACCGGGGACATCGACCCCTTCCCAGAAGGAGTCGGTGGCGAACAAGACGCTGGCAGCGTCTTCGCGAAACTGTTTGAGCAGCAGGTGACGGTTGATCTCGCCCTGACGCAGGCAGCGGTAGCCGCGGGCTTCAAGCCCCGGGGCCAGTTCGGCGTGAACCCGCCGCAGCAGGCTGTAGGCGGTAAAGAGGACGAAGGTCCGACCGTCGGCGGCCAGTATCGCCTGTTCGATGAGCGGCATGATACGGTCGGCGAAATCCCGCGCGTTCGGATCCGGCAGGTCGGTCGGCACCAGCAGCCGTGCCTGCCGCGGGTAGTCGAAGGGCGAAGCCAGTTGCAGATCACGCAATCGCCCCGGTTCGGCCAGGCTGAGGCCGATGCGCTGGTGCAGGTAGCCGAAACTGTCGCCGACGGCCAGGGTCGCGCTGGTCATGATGACCGTCTTGAAGGGATCGTAGAGTGCCTTCTGCAGGCTCCGGGCGATTTCAACCGGTGCGGTCTGCAGGCGGGTGATCAGTCCTTCGCCGCGGCCGATGCGTCCCCGACGCGTCTCCAGCCAGGTGCAGTTGTCGTCAGCGGCTGCGGCGAACGCAATCAGGTCGGCGGCGAGTTTTTCCAGCCGCCCGACCATGCCGGCCAGGTCGGTCAGCGTCGAGGCGGTTTCCTTGATCGCCCGGGGCGGCAGTTCGTCGCAGTTTTCGAGCAGGCGCCGCAGGTCGCCGGCCAGTCGCGCCGTTGCTTCCGCCAGAGATCTCACCTGCCGTTCAGTTTCGCTCCAGAAGGGGCCCTGTCGTGCGGCGGCGGCAATCCGCAGTTTCACCTCCAGTGCCCCGGTCCCCTTCTCTTGCCCCTGCTGCAGTCGCATTCCGATCTGTTCGAGGTCGGCGATGGCCCGGTCGAGGAGCTGCCGGCGGTTCTCCAGCAGGTCCTCGATGCAGTCCGCCAGACCGCGGTAGAGTTGATCGGCGCTGTCAGGGAGACTGCGGGCGAGCTGGGATTGCAGCCGCGGCAGCAGTCCCTTTTCAAATTTGCGCGGATGGCGCAGACGATTCAGGGCTCTGGCGTAGGAAAAACGCGTGACATTGGTGGCGAAGTAGCGGGTCGCCACATCTTCGAGATGGTGAGCTTCGTCGATGACCACCCGGGCAAAGGGGGGCAGCACCGCGGCGCTGGAATAGTTGTCGGTCTGTTGCCGAACCGCCAGGTCGGACAGGAGCAGGGCGTGGTTGACCACCAGCAGGTCCGCCCGGGCCGCCTGGCGGCGGGCGCGGTGCAGGAAACAGTGTTGAAAATGCCGACAGCGGGCCCGTCCGCACTGGTCAGGTTCACAGCAGACCTCTTCCCAGAGCTGGTCACGGGGTGGTACCGGCAGCTCATCCTTTGATCCCTCCGAGCTGTTCTCGGCCCACTCGACCAAGGTGTTCAGCTCCTCCGCCTGTTCCTGGTCGAACAGTCCGGGGTCACGGCGGGCCGCTTCCAGTCTGCGGCGGCAGAGGTAGTTGGCGCGGCCCTTGACCAGCACCGCATGGAACTGCAGTCCACCGGCGCGGGCCAGGAAGGGGAGATCCTTGCGGATTAGCTGCTCCTGCAGGTTGATGGTGTTGGTCGAGATCACCACCCGCTCCTCGTTGCGCAGGGACCAGAGCAGAACGGGCAGCAGGTAGGCAAGACTCTTGCCGGTGCCGGTGCCGGCTTCGATCACCGCCAGTTGGTCGCGGTTGAGGGCCTCGGCGACGGCAAAGGCCATGCGCAGCTGCTCCGGACGGTTTTCGTAGCCGGGCAGGTTGCGGGCGATGACTCCTTCGGGGCCGAGCATCCGACCGATTTCGGCGGCATCAAGCAGTGTCGTCTTTCGGGGGGCGAAGGACTCGACCACCACGTAGCAATGTTCGGCACGGTTGTCGATGATCTGAAAACCGACACCCATCTCGCCGAGCCGCGAAGCGATCTCCAGGTCGGCGTCTGAGGGCTGCAGATGACCGGAAGGATGGTTGTGCAGCACCAGATCGCCCGGGCGGCAGGTCTGCAGGATGGCCGGGACGGCTTCCCGGTTGCCCCGTGCCAGCACCTCGACCGAAATCAGCTCGCCGTGCTCATCGGTGTGTCCGAGAAAGAAGACTTCGTTGCCGTCGGCTTCGCTGATGGCGGTACGCAGCTGCTGACGGACCAGGTCGGAATAGGCTGAGGACAAAGGGAACTCCGGAAGGTGAGAAGGATGACCCGATTATAGTCGATGTCGCGCCAAAATATCCACGTCTGAAAGTCCGGGTCAACCGCAACGCCGAGCTGGAGCAAAAAGACCGTCGTTTTGCCGATGGAAGGGTTGTCAGGTTTTGTCGCGAATGTTGCAGGGCGAGGATTTTTGGTTCAGATCAAGGCGCATCGTGAAGAGCGCGGAGACGTAGCGGCAGCTACGTCGCACAAGCGATGAGCGATGCAACGCCGAGCTGGAGCAAAAGACCGCCCCACTTGCAACGAAGCTTGGTCGTGCCGTGATTCTCCACCGTTGCAGGGCGAGGATTTTTGGTTCAGATCAAGGCGCATCGTGAAGAGCGCGGAGACGTAGCGGCAGCTACGTCGCACAAGCGATGAGCGATGCAACGCCGAGCTGGAGCAAAAAGACCGCCCCACTTGCAACGAAGCTTGGTCGTGCCGTGATTCTCCACCGTTGCAGGGCGAGGATTTTTGGTTCAGATCAAGGCGCATCGTGAAGAGCGCGGAGACGTAGCGGCAGCTACGTCGCACAAGCGATGAGCGATGCAACGCCGAGCTGGAGCAAAAAGACCGCCCCTGATAAAAAAAGGGCGCCCTTTGGGGGCGCCCGATGAGCAACGAGAGGTTCAGGAGGCGTCTCGCTGACTGTAACTTTTATTCTTTCCCTTTCAGGGCCAGGTAGCGGGTGGCTTCGCCGTGTCGGACCAGCAGCAGCGCCGCGCCGCCCTTGCGGGTTTTCTTCAGGGCCGCTTTGACTTCGGCCGGAGAATTGACCGGAATGCGGTTGACTTCCTGGATCAGGTCGCCTTTCTGGATGCCGGCCTCTTCAGCCGCCGAGCCGTCTTCGACTCCGGCTACCAGCACACCCTGCTCGCCCTGGTAGCCCAATTGTTCGGCCAGCGGTTCGGTCAGCTGCTGCAGTTGCAGGCCGTAGCGCTTGATGGTGCTGGCCGGCGTCGGACGTCCTTTGGCGTCGGTTTCCAGTTCGCCGATAACGACCTTGATCTTCTGCTCATCACCGCCCCGCACAATGGTCAGGGTGAGACTGGTCCCGGGGGTGGTGAGGGCGATCTTGTTGCGGAATTCGGCCACCTTGCCGACCGGATGACCTTCAAACTCGGTGATCACGTCGCCGCGCTTGAGACCGGCTTTCTCGGCCGGGGAATCCTTGATCACCTGGGCGACCAGGATCCCCTTGTTCTTGTCGAGGCCGAAGGAGTCAGCCAGTTCCCGGGTCAGGTCCTGGATATAAACACCGAGGCGGCCACGGGTGACCTTGCCGTGTTTGACCAGCTGGTCGCGGATCTGCTTGGCCATATTGATCGGAATGGCGAAGCCGATGCCCATGTAACCGCCGCTGCGGCTGAAGATGGCGGTGTTCATGCCGACCACCCGGCCGTCGAGGTCGACCAGCGGACCGCCGCTGTTGCCGGGATTGATGGCGGCATCAGTCTGGATGAAGTTTTCGTAGTCATTGAGGCCCATGCCGCTGCGTCCTTTGGCGCTGACGATGCCGGCGGTCAGGGTGTGGGAGAGACCGAAGGGATTGCCGACGGCCAGCACCCAGTCTCCGACTTCCAGTTTGTCTGAATCGCCGAGGCGCAGGAAGGGCAGGTCGCTGGCATCAATCTTGATGATGGCGACATCTGTGGCGGGGTCGGTGCCGATGGTTTCAGCCTTGAATTCACGTCCGTCAAGCAGGCGGACGACCACTTCATCGGCATCTCCGACAACATGATTGTTGGTCATGATCAGCCCGTCGGGCGAAATGATGAAACCGGACCCCTGGCCCACCGCGCGGTGTTTGCGGGGCGCCTGACGTCTCTGGTGCGGCATGTTGGGGGGCGCACCGAAAAAACGACGGAAGAATTCGTCGCCGAAGGGCAGCTCCTGGGCGGAAACCTCGGCTTCTTTTTCCACTTTGATGAAGACCACGGCCGGAGAAACCTTCTTGGCGACATTGCGGAAGGCGCGGCCGGTCTGCCTCAGGCTTTCAATCCCCTGCTGCTGTGCCAGGGCGTTGCCGCCGCCCGGCGGCAGGATGAGAACCAGGGCCAACAGAACCAGTCCGGTGAACAGAAAAGAGCGTAAGGTGCGTGCGAGTGGTTGCATGAGGATCGTCTCCCAGTGGTTCAGGCGTTCCCCGACAGCGGGCAGAGATTCCTTACCCGATCGAGAAACTGATCAATATCAAAAGGTTTATCCAGAACTTCAACCGCTCCCAGCTGCCGTGCCGCGGCGTGTGTCCGGCTGTCGCCGAAGGCGGTCATGCAGATGGTCGGCAGTTTGCGGGGGGAGTCGCCGTTTGCTTCCAGGGCTTCCAGCCCGGTCAGTGCCGGCATGCGGATGTCAGTGACCAGCAGGTCGATGCTGTTCGTCGTCCCCTGATTCCCCTCCAGGCACTCCAGCAGGCTCAGGCCGTCGGCGCAGCTGGTGACCCGGTAGCCGGCCTGGTAGAGGCAGAAGGAAAGCAGTTCACGCATCGCCGCATCATCTTCGGCGAGCAGGACATGCGGTGCGTTGCGGCGGTCATCGCGGGACATTGTGAGGCTCCTTGGTTGATCCATGCCTCTCTGGGTGAGCATAGTTCGTGCCAAGATGATGCCAGTTATTACAGGAGGTTGGCGCCGTATGGTGTGGGGCAGAATGTCCCCTTGGGGCAAAATGCCCCGGTTCGGCGGGGGTCAGTCGTTCTGGAGCTTGCGGTAGAGGGTTTTGCGATCGATGCCGAGAATCCGGGCCGCCACCGATCGATTGCCGGCAACTTCTCCCAGCACCCGTTCAATGTAACGGCGCTCGACTTCCGCCAGGGTCAGCAGCGGGGCATCGCTGTCGAGTTCGGGGACCTGGGCGGATTTCCCGGCCCGGGTGATCTGGGGAGGGAGGTCCTCCAGGGTCAGGTGGTCGTGGCGGGTCAGGGCCACCGCCCGTTCCATGACGTTGCGCAGTTCCCGGACATTGCCGGGCCAGGCGTAACCGAGCAGTTGAGCGGCGACCGGAGCGCTGAGTCCCTGAACCGGTTTGTTCAGCCGGGCGGCAAATTCGTGCAGAAAGCTTTCCGCCAGCAGCAGGATGTCGTTGCCGCGGTTGCGCAGCGGCGGCATCTCGATACTGATGACATTCAGTCGGTAGAAGAGATCCTCGCGGAAACGTCCCTCCCTGACCGCCCGTTCGAGATCCTGGTGGGTGGCGGTGACCAGCCGGACGTCGATGGGGATCTCCCGGCTGCCGCCCAGCGGGCGGATCCGGCGTTCTTCGAGAGCGCGCAGCAGTTTCGGTTGCAGGGTCAGCGGCATCTCGCCGATTTCATCCAGCAGCAGGGTGCCGCCGTGGGCTTCGAGAAAGAGGCCGCGGCGGTCGTTGCGGGCGTCGGTAAAGGCACCCTGCAGGTGACCGAAGAGCTCGCTTTCGAGCAGCTGTTCCGGCAGGGCGGCGCAGTTGACGGCAACAAAGGGGCCGCTGCCGCGTCCACTGAGCCGATGCAGGGCGCGGGCAGCCAGTTCCTTGCCGGTTCCGCTTTCCCCGGTCAGCAGGACCGAGCTGTCAATTCCCGCGACCCGGGTGATGAGTTCCCGGACCGTGCGCATCGGCCGGCTTTCCCCGCTCAGTTCCCCGCTCGGTCGGCTGCGTGCCACCTCGGCGTCAAGCAGGCGGATCTGTTGCTGCAGCCGGCGGTTTTCGAGCGCCCGGCGCAGGGCGTGGGCGAGCAGGTCGAGGTCGACCGGCTTGGTGACGAAGTCGTAGGCCCCGGCGCGCAACGCCTCGATAGCGGTTTCCAGGGAACCGAAGGCAGTGATGATCAGCACCGGCAGGTCGGGACGGGCGGCGTGCAGTTCGCGACAGAAACTGATGCCGTCGATGCCGGGCAGGTTGAGATCGGTCAAGACCAGGTCAATCTCGGTGTCCTGCAGCGCCCGGCGACCGGCGGCAGCGTTTTCGGCCGGAATCACCCGGTGGCCGCGGGCGCCGAGGTCCTCCTCCAGCAGTTCCCGCATGGAACGGTCATCATCGATGATCAGCAGGGTGCCGGTCACTTCGTCCTTCATGCCGCTTGCTCCTGGTATTCCGGAAGGTAAAGAGTGAAGCAGCTGCCCTTTCCGAGCGTGCTTTCGACACCGATCCAGCCGCCGTGGTCACGGGCGATTCCCCAGGCGATAGAGAGCCCGAGGCCGGTTCCCTGGCCGATTTCCTTGGTCGTAAAGAAAGGATCGAAAAGCTGCTGCAGGTTTTTCTCGTCAATACCGGTCCCCTGGTCCCTGACCGCAAGACTGACCCAGGGACCGGGGTGGTCGACTTCCGCCGGGAGGGAAACCTCCCGCGGGCGGTCGACGCGCAGCACCAGAACGCCGCCTTCCGGCATCGCCTGGATGCCGTTCATGCTCAGGTTGATCAGCACCTGCTGCAGTTGGCCGGCATCGGCCGCGGCCCGGATATCGGGCTGCCGTATGTCGAGCTGCAGTTCGACGCCCTGTTTTTCCGCCGCCGGATGAACCAGGTTGATGACCGTGGTCGCCAGCCCGGACAACTCCAGTGGGTGCTTGCGCAATTCGCTGCGGCGGGCAAAATCGAGCAGCTGACGCATGATCAGGGTCATGCGCTGTGTCTGGTCGCCGATGATCCGGGCGTTGCGCTGGACCTCCTCGGCTGTCAGACCGTCGCGGCTCAACAGCTTGGCGCGCCCGGCGATGACGTTGAGCGGGGTTCCGAGTTCGTGTGCCATGCCGGCCGAGAGTCGACCGAGGGTCGCCAGTCGTTCGGTATGACGCAGTTTCTCCAGGGCGTCGAGACGGGCCTGGTCGGCGGTGCGGGCGCTGGCCAGCTGGCCGCGCATTTTCTCCAGGGCTCCGGCCAGCAGGCCGAACTCATCCCTGCTGTCGCTTTCCACCGGCCCGGAAAAATCGCCGTCGGCGATGCGTTCGGCGTGGGCGGCCAGTTTCTTGACCGGTCGATCGACCCAGATGCTGCCGATGACGGTGATCAGCAGCAGACTGCAGGCCACCGCCGTGGCCAGCATAAAGGCCGATCGGCGCATGCTTTCGCGCACGTAGCCGTGCATTTCGGCCAGTGATTCGCTGACTTCAACGGCGCCGAGACGACCGCCGGGGGTGATCAGCGGCAGGTAGGTGAAGAGGTAGTCCTTGCCTTCGTCGGTTTCGGCCAGCAGGGTGACGATTTCGCCCTGCCGGGTCGCTTCCAGCTTGGGGTCCTTGAGCGGGGTGAAGCGATCGCTGGTCTCCCCTTCCAGCCAGACCCAGCGGACTCGCTGACCGCCTTCAAGCCGGCGGTTGCGCTTGAGAAAGATCATGGCCCCCCGTTCGCCCCGGGTCTGCCAGATTTCCGCCGTCATCTGGCGCAGAACGATGCCGACCTGGCGCGCTTCACGGCTCAGGTTGGCCTTGATTTGAACCCGCTCCCGCTTGACCGTCTGCCAGCTGTAGATGGCGAACAACAGGGCGACGGTCAGCAGCAGGGCGACGGCTATTTTAAGGGTCAGGCGCATGGCGGAATCCTCGCGGCCGGGATCGGCCGGAGGTCATTATGCGTGGCGGCGCCGGGATTGTCCAGCGCCGCGGGCGGGTTACCGGATCAGTCCTTCAGGTAGCTGCTGATGGTGGCAAAGAAATTTTTCGGCTCAATCTCAAAAGCCTTGGCCCATTCGCTCGGATCGACTTCATTGCCTTCGACCAGCATCGCCAGCTGGCCGCGGGTGATAGGGAAGGCGGGGACCCGGTCCATCATCGCCACCACCGGTTTCATCAGCGACAGCGGCTGGTGCAGCTTGACCACCCGCCCCCTGCCGAGGGCGCGGCCCACCAGGTCGAGGATTTCGTCGTAGCTCAGGATCTGTGGCCCGCCGCAATGGTAGACCTGGCCGATGCTCTGTGGTTGCTGCAGGGCGCGCACGAAGCCGGCGGCGACATCTTCGACCGCCACCGGGCTCATGCGATAACGGCCGTTGCCGATCACCGGCACCAGCGGCAGTTTGCGGATCAGCCCGGCCAGCATGTTGACGAACTGGTCTCCCGGTCCGTAAATCAGCGAGGGCCGGAAAATGGTCCAGTCGAGGTCAGAGCCGCGCAGCGCCTGCTCGGCGGCCCATTTGGTGCGATGGTAGGCGGTTTCGGCCTGCTCACGGGCGCCGTTGGCACTCATGTGAATGAAGCGCCGGATGCCCGCTTTCCGGGTCGCGGCAATGATATTGTCCGTCGCCTCGGTGTGCAGGCGGGTGAAAGTGATCCCGCGTCGGGGGAACTCCCGGATGATGCCGACCAGGTGGATGACCGCCTCACAGCCGTTCAGACCGTTGCCGAGGCTGTCGGGGTCGGTGATATCACCCAGGTGAAAGCGCAGGTTTTCGTGCCGATCAAGCTTGCGGTCCGAACCGCTGCGTGCCAGGCAGGTCACCCGGTGTCCAGCCGCCAGCAGTTGCCCGACAACTTCGCGTCCGACAAACCCGGTGCCGCCGGTTACAAAAACGTTCATCCTCACCTCTCCTTTCGTGCGGCCAGGAACTCTGGTCGCGGACAGCTTACAATCATGTTCTCCATTCTACCAGCTGCAGGGTCTCGGTGTGCTGCTCGCTAATGTATACGGTAGCGGATTTCGATATTTAGTATAACGTATACACGATCGTGGTAGAAACTCCTTGACAGGGTTTGTCAGCGGGCGATATTAACACTGTTATATTCAGGCTGTCGTGCGTCCTGTCGACCGCTTTTCATTAAAAATAATATCAGCCAACTTCACAGACATTAGAGAAAAATAAGAATATAATAATGTTCTGACGGATTTTGTTTTCACAGCGAAAGGAGGACGTTGCCATGAAAACCGAACATACTCCGAATGAGGTTTCCATTCCGGAGGCAACCCTGCGGAAGTGGGAAGCGCGAGGGGTCAGCCGGCGTGACTTCATCAAGTTCTGTACGGCGACCACGGCAGCCATGGCCCTGCCGATGACCTTTGTGCCCAGGGTCGCACAGGCCATGGAGGATAATCGGCTGCCGGTGATCTGGGTTGAATACCAGAGTTGCTCGGGAGACTCGGAGGCGTTTCTGCGCGCCAACCAGCCCGCCGCCGGGGATATCATCCTCGACGTGATTTCCCTGGAATACTCCGAAGTGATCATGGCCGCCGCCGGTCATCTCGCCGAAGAGGCCAAACAGCAGGCGATGGAGAAATACAAGGGCAAGTATGTGCTGATCGTCGAGGGCGCGATTCCCAAAGGGGACGGCGGCGTCTACTGCACCGTCGGCGGCCGGAGCGCGGTCGACAGCTGTACCGAGCTGGTCAGAAACGCCGCGGCCACCATTTGTGTCGGGTCCTGCGCCAGTTTCGGCGGCATCCCGGCGGCCGCGCCCAATCCGACCGGCGCGGTGTCGGTGATGGACCTGGTGCCCGGCGCGCCGGTGATCAACCTGCCCGGTTGTCCGGTCAATGCCGAGAACCTGACCGCGACCATCGTTCATTTCCTCACCTTCGGCAAACTGCCGGCCACCGATCGGCTCGGCCGGCCGAAGTTCGCCTACGGCAAGCGGATTCATGACAACTGCGAGCGCCGCGCCCATTTCGACGCCGGTCAGTACGCCGAGGTCTTTGGTGACGCCGGTCACCGTCAGGGGCACTGCCTCTACAAGCTCGGCTGCAAGGGACCGGAGACCTTCCATAACTGCCCGACCATCCGCTACAACGAAGGGACCAGTTGGCCGGTCATGGCCGGTCATGGTTGCGTCGGTTGCTCCGAGCCGCAGTTCTGGGACACCATGAGCCCCTTCTATCGGCGGCTGCCGAACGTTCCCGGTTTCGATGTCGAGATGACCGCCGACAAGATCGGCATCGGCCTGGCGGCGGCCACCGCGGTGGCCTTCGGCGCCCATGGCGTGGCGAGCTGTTTCCGGCGTGGCGACAATATGGAACAAGATAAGGTGATCGAGGAGGAATAAGACGATGGCCAAGAAGATAGCAGTTGATCCGATTACCCGCATCGAGGGACACCTGCGCATTGAAGCGCAGCTGGAGGGCGGCAAGATCGCCAATGCCTGGAGTTCTTCGACCGCCTTCCGCGGGATTGAAACCATTCTTAAAGGACGCGACCCGCGCGACGCCCATCATTTCACCCAACGTTTCTGCGGGGTCTGCACCACCGTTCATTCGATGGCCAGCATCCGCGCCGTCGAGGACGCGCTGAAGATCCAGATTCCCGACAATGCCCGGTTGATCCGCAACATCATCATGGGCATCCAGAACGTGCAGGATCACGTCATCCATTTCTATCACCTGCACGCCCTCGACTGGGTCGACATCACCAGCGCCCTTAAGGCCGATCCAAAGAAGACCGCCCAGCTGGCGCAGTCGATTTCGGACTGGCCGAACTCCAGCGTCAAACACTTCAAGGCCGTCAAGGAGCGGATCGCCGCCTTTGTCAGCACCGGCCGCCTCGGCCCCTTTCAGAACGCCTACTGGGGACACAGCGCCTACCGGCTGCCGCCCGAGGCCAACCTGATGGCCGTGGCTCACTACCTGGAAGCCCTCGAATGGCAGAAGGAAGTGATCAAGGTTCACGCCATTCTCGGTTCGAAGAACCCGCATCCGCAGACCTTCCTCGTCGGCGGCATGGCGATTCCGGTTGACCCGGACAGCCAGAACGCCATCAATGCGGACAAGATCGCCTACATGCAGAAGCTGCTGAAGAAGGCCCGGCTGTTCGTCGAGCAGGTCTACATTCCCGACCTGCTGGCGGTGGCATCCTTCTACAAGGACTGGGCGGCCATCGGCGGCGGGGTCGGCAACTACCTGGCCTACGGCGATTTCCATATGGATAATGCCGGCGGTACCGACAACCTCTATTTCCCGCGCGGCGTCATCATGGGCAGGGACCTGGCCAACGTGCTGCCGATGGATGAAAAGAAGATCACCGAGTATGTCACCCACAGCTGGTACGACTACAGCGGCGGCAATGACAAGGGACTGCATCCCTACCAGGGGGAAACCAGCCACAACTACACCGGGCCGAAGCCGCCCTATGATTTTCTTGACACCGACGGCAAGTATTCCTGGGTCAAGTCACCGCGCTACAACGATCAGCCGATGGAGGTCGGTCCGCTGGCGCGGGTGCTGGTCGCCTACGCCTCCGGCAACAAGGACGCGCAGACGATCGTCAATTATGTTCTCGGTCAGCTCGGGGTCGGACCCGAGGCGCTGTTCTCGACCCTCGGCCGGACCGCGGCGCGCGGCGTCGACTGTCTGATGATGGCGCGCATGAACGAGAAGTGGGTCGCTGACCTTGTCAACAACATGGGTCGCGGCATCTATGAGACCCACAATGCCGAAAAGTGGGATCCGTCGACCTGGCCGAAGGAAGCGCAGGGCTTCGGTTACCACGAGGCGCCGCGCGGCGCCCTCGGCCACTGGATACGCATCGAAAACGGCCAGATCGCCAATTTTCAAGCGGTCGTGCCCTCGACCTGGAACGCCGGTCCGCGTGATGCCGCCGGGCAGATGGGCCCCTATGAGTCCGCTCTGGTGGGGACGCCGATCGCGGACGAGAACAAGCCGCTGGAGATCCTGCGCACCATCCATTCCTTCGACCCCTGTCTCGCCTGCGCGGTGCATGTCATGGATGGCAAGGGCAATGAGCTGATCAAGGTCAAGGCACTGTAAGTAAGGAGATACGCCATGCTGCAGATAAGATACGTCTGGGAGTGGCCGGTTCGCATCACCCACTGGGTCAATGCGCTCAGTATCGTGGTCCTTTCGGTGACCGGGTTCTATATCGGCAACCCGTTTGTGACCGTTCACAGCACCAACCAGTTTGTCATGGGGACCATGCGGGTTGTCCATTACGGTTTCGCCTATGCTTTCGCGCTGTCGGTGCTGGCCCGGGTGGTCTGGAGCCTGGTGGGCAACCACCACGCGTCCTGGCGGGAATTCTTCCCCTGGCTGACGCCGAGCGGCTGGAAACGGATCATCGGGACCTTCAAGTATTATGCTTTCATGGCAAAAAAGCCTCCCTACGAGGTCGGTCACAACGCCCTGGCGGCGATGGCCTACTCGGCGGTCTTCATTCTCTACCTGGTGCAGATCGTCAGCGGCTTCGCCCTCTACGGCCAGTTCAGCCCGGGGGTCGGCTGGTACAGCTTTTTTGCCCCGGTGCTGACTGCCTTCGGCAACCAGGGACTGCGCCTGACCCACCACCTGGTGATGTGGCTGCTGATCGGCTTTGCCATCCATCACGTCTACAGCGCCTGGCTGATGGATGTGAAGGAGAAGAACGGGACGCTCAGCTCGATTTTCGGTGGCTACAAGTTTGTTGAACCCGAGGATCTTTGATGAAAATACTGGTTCTCGGGCTCGGCAACAGCCTGATGAGTGATGACGGCTTCGGGGTATTCGCGGTTCGGAAGCTGCAGCAGGATTTTCGTTTTCCTGAACAGGTTGCGCTGCTTGATGGTGGCACCTTGGGACTCGATCTGCTTCCCCGTCTCGAAGGGGTGGAGAAACTGTTGATTCTCGACGCCATCAATATGGACGCTGCCCCCGGCGAGATCTTCCGTCTCGAAGGGGAGGAGGTGCCGCGCGCTTTTGCCAACAAGCTCTCGGTACACCAGATGGGCGTACAGGATCTGCTGGCGGTGGCCGAACTACAGGGTTACTGTCCGCCGGAACTGGTGGTCTGGGGGGTGCAGCCCGAATCGATTGAGATGCGCATCGGTCTCACCGAACCCGTCAAACCGGCCCTGGAGAAGGTGGTGCAAGGGGTGGTCGATGAACTGACCGCCTGGGGAGCTGCACCAGAAGCGGCTTGAGAAGGAAAAAGTTTGCTGGATTCAATCACGAGGGCTGCCCCGAAGGCAGCCCTCGCTTCGTTCCGGCGCCTGCCCGGTCGGGGGAGAGGATGATCAAAGGCCTGCTGTATATTGTCTTGTTGACACTTCCGGTCGCCTGCCGCGAGGTTCCGCCGGACTACCCGCCGCGCGCCGTGCCTGCCGGCCTGCTCGATTCTCACGCGGCGCTCAATGCGGGCGCCCGGATGTTTCGACGCAAATGCGCTTCCTGCCATGGGCATCCCTCGGAGGGGCGTTCGGAGCGGGCTGATTTCTTCGATCCGCCGGCGCCAGATTTTTCCGAGCCCCGTTATCTGGCGGTCGACCCGGCCTACCTCTACTGGCGCATTGAACACGGCAAGACAATCGAGCCTTTTCGTTCCCGCGGGTCGGTGATGCCGACCTGGGGTCCGCATCTTTCCGAAACCGAGATCTGGAACCTGGTGGTTTATCTCCTTTCCCGCAGTCGTCCGTCGTCCGCAAACGGATTCAGGTTTTACTGAAACTTTTGCTTTTTTATTTTGGCTGAATTTGCTAAGGTGCGGTGCCGTAAATCATATATTCGAGGATATTGGGTGTTGACCGGCGAGGTGACTGCCATTATCCTTCTAAACCTTGCTGGCTGAGAGCGCCTTCCGCAACCAGTCGCAGCGACAGCGACCGGCCTGATCTCCCAGAGGATTTCGAGCAGCAGCCCGAAATCCGGCCCTGACCGGAGTCGGGCCTTTTCCTTTTTCAAGTTTTTCAACCGTAGTCTGCGGTCGACGGCGGCCGCAACACCAAACTCTATAGGGGGCAGCAATGCAGACAGCAAGCGAACTTGACGCCGCGCAGCTTGGACTCAAGAGCGTCGGCAAGCTCTACCACAATCTCTCTTACGAAGAACTCTTCGAGCATGAGCAGGCCAACAGGGAAGGTGCTGTTTCCGACAACGGCACCATGATGGTCGACACCGGCAAGTTCACCGGTCGCTCGCCGAAGGATAAATATTTCGTCCAGCAGGACCCCTCCGCGGACAATATCGCCTGGGGCAGTATCAACCAGCCGATCGCCGCCGAGATCTTCGATGAACTCTACGAAGACACGATCGACTACCTGGCCGGCAAGGACCTCTACGTCACCGACGGTTTCTGCGGTTCGAACCCGGCGACCCGCAAGAATGTCCGCTTCATTACCGAGTTCGCCTGGCAGTCGCATTTCGTCAAGAACATGTTCATCCGCCCCGGTGCCGACGAACTGACCGGATTCTCCCCCGACTTCACCATCTTCAACGCCAGCAACTACCTCAACGAGAAATGGCGGAAGCATGGCCTGAATTCCGAGGTCTTCATCGTCTTCAACATCGAGAAGAACATCGCCATCATCGGCGGCACCTGGTACGGCGGGGAGATGAAGAAGGGCATGTTCACGATGATGAACTACTGGCTGCCGTTGCAGGGGATCCTTTCCATGCACTGCAGCGCCAACGTCGGCAAAAAAGGCGACGTCGCCCTCTTCTTCGGTCTCTCCGGGACCGGCAAGACTACCCTCTCGACCGATCCGGAGCGCAAGCTGATCGGCGATGATGAACACGGTTGGGACAACGATGGCGTCTTCAACTTCGAAGGCGGCTGCTACGCCAAGTGCATCAACCTCTCGGCCGAGAACGAGCCGGAGATCTATGGTGCCATCAAGCGCAACGCTCTGCTCGAGAATGTCGTTGCCAATGCCAACGGGGTGGTCGATTACGCCGACGGTTCGAAGACCGAGAACACCCGCGTCTCCTATCCGATCGACCATATCGACAATCATGAGCCGAGCCTCAAGGCCGGCCATCCGCAGAACATCATCTTCCTCACCTGTGATGCTTTCGGGGTGCTGCCCCCGGTCTCCAAGCTGACCAAAGAGCAGGCGATGTATTACTTCCTCTCCGGCTACACCGCCAAGGTGGCGGGCACCGAGCGCGGCGTCACCGAGCCCCAGGCGACCTTCTCCGCCTGCTTCGGCGAGGCTTTCCTGCCGCTGCATCCGACCGTTTACGGCAAACTGCTCGGCAAGAAGATGGAAGAGCACGGCGTCAATGCCTACCTGGTCAACACCGGCTGGGCCGGCGGCGGCTACGGGGTTGGCGAGCGGATGAGCATCAAGGCCACCCGTGCCTGCATCAACGCCATTCTTGACGGTTCGATCAATGATGCCGAGTTTGAGCAGACCCGGTTCTTCAAGCTGAATATTCCCAAGGCTCTGCCGGGAGTCGATACCAGGCTGCTCAATCCGCGCAACGCCTGGGCCGACAAGGAGGCTTTCGACGCCACGGCAAACAAGCTGGCCGGGATGTTCATCGACAACTTCAAAAAATACCTGATCGAGGGTGATATCGATTTTACCCAGTACGGTCCGAAGCTCGACTGAGGTGAACAGATTTTGAACAGGGGCGGTCCCGGATGAGACCGCATTCCTTCCTTTCGGCGGCCCGGGGCATTGCACCGGGCCGTTCTTTTTTGCCTGGAATGATTTTTCATGCAAGACTGTAGGTATCGGTCTGACCCGTTCGTCCTTAAGATCTTCGCTGTTGACGGTTCTTGACAGCATCGTGGTGCAGAATAGAATAACTCGGTACCATCGGCCGGTTGCCGGCAAAGCCATGGACTCTGGTATCTCCGGAAGGGAGCAACAAGGTGGCAAATCCCGCTCATCCGAGTGACATGCATATTCCGCAGCAACTTCCGTTGCTGCCGGTGCGTGACGTGGTGATCTTCCCCTACATGATCATTCCGTTGTTCGTCGGCCGTGAAAAATCGATTGCCGCCGTCGAACAGGCCCTGAGTCAGGACCGGATCATCTTCCTGGCCAGCCAGAAGGACCTGGTGGATGAAGACCCCGCGCCGGAGAATATCTACTCTTTCGGGACCGCGGCGATGATCATGCGCATGCTCAAGCTGCCGGACGGACGGATCAAGATCCTGGTCCAGGGATTGGCGCGCGCCCGCATCGAGGCCGTGCTGGCCGACATGCCCTGTTACGAGGTTCGGATCGAACTGCTTGACGATCCGCCGCTGACGGTCGGAGCCCTTGAAGTCGAGGCGTTGATGCGCACCGTTCGTGACCAGCTGGCACAGCTGGTCAACCTCGGCAAAGCGCTTCAGCCGGAGGTGATGGTGGCGTTGGAGAACGTCGAGGATCCGGGCAGCCTGGCCGACCTGGTGGCGAGCAATATCGGGCTGAGAGTGCCCGAGGCCCAGGTTCTGTTCGAGGCGATTGATCCTTTTGAACGCCTCGGCCTGGTCAAAGATACTCTGGCCAAGGAACTCGAAGTGGCGGCGGTGCAGAATCGCATCCAGAGCCAGGCCAAGGAGGAGATGACCCGGTCGCAGCGGGAATATTTCCTGCGTGAACAGTTGCGGGCGATTCAGGCCGAATTGGGAGAGGGGGACGCGCGCGCCGAGGAGATGGCCGAGCTGCGTGAACAGCTGCTGGAGGCGAAACTGCCCGAAGAGGCAAGCAAGGAGGCGGAGAAACAGCTTAGGCGGCTGGAGGCGATGCATCCCGAAGCGGCTGAATATTCGATGCTGCGCACCTATCTGGACTGGCTGGTCGAGCTGCCCTGGAGCGTCACGACGCGCGACAATCTCAATCTGAAAAAGGCCCGCCAGGTACTCGATGAAGATCACTTCGACCTGGAGAAGATCAAGGAGCGGATCCTCGAATACCTGGCGGTGCGCAAACTGAAAAAGGACATGAAGGGGCCGGTCCTCTGTTTCGTCGGCCCCCCCGGGGTCGGCAAGACCAGCCTCGGAAAATCGATCGCCCGGGCGCTGGGGCGCAAGTTCGTGCGCATCTCCCTCGGCGGGGTGCGCGACGAGGCGGAGATCCGCGGTCACCGGCGCACCTATGTCGGTGCCCTGCCGGGCCGGGTGATGCAGAGTATGAAGCAGGCCGGCAGCTGCAATCCGGTGTTCATGCTCGATGAGTTGGACAAGGTCGGCGGTGTCGATTTTCGCGGTGATCCGTCGGCGGCGTTGCTTGAACTGCTTGACCCCGAACAGAATCACGCCTTCTCCGATCATTACATCAACCTTCCCTTCGATCTGTCGAAGGTGCTGTTCATCGCCACCGCCAATATTCTCGATCCGATTCCCCGGGCCCTGCAGGACCGGCTGGAAGTGATCGAGCTGTCCGGTTACACCAGCGAGGACAAGCTGGCCATCGCCCGGCGTTACCTGGTGCCGCGGCAGCGGGAGGCCAACGGCCTCAAGGAGAAGGATCTGCGGATTTCTGACAAGGCGCTGCTGAAGCTGATTTCCGAGTACACTGCCGAAGCCGGGCTGCGCAACCTGGAGCGGCAGATCGGCAGTATCTGCCGCAAGGTCGCGCGGCGCTTTGCCGAGGGGAAGCGCAAGCCGGTGCTGGTCAATGAAGCCTCAGTTGCCAGGCTGCTCGGCCCGCCCCTGTTTCTCGCCGAGGAGGAGCGTCGGGAGCATGAAGTCGGGGTGGCGACCGGCCTGGCCTGGACCGAGGCCGGCGGCGAGGTACTCTACGTCGAGGTCTCGGTGATGAAGGGGAAGGGGGACCTGGCCCTGACCGGGCATCTCGGCGAGGTGATGAAGGAGTCGGCCCACGCCGCGCTGAGTTACGCCCGGGCCAATGCCGAACAGCTCGGCATCGACCCGCTGCGCTTCGAAGAGAGCGACATTCATATTCACGTACCGGCCGGAGCGATTCCCAAGGATGGTCCGAGTGCCGGGATCACCATGGCCACCGCCCTGATTTCGGCCCTCACCGGGCGGCCGGTGAGCAAGGATGTCGCCATGACCGGCGAATTGACCCTGCGCGGCAAGGTGCTGCCGATCGGTGGCCTCAAGGACAAGGCGCTGGCGGCGGTGCGGGCCCACATCGATACCCTGATCATTCCCTATCGCAATGATAAGGACCTGGTTGATATCCCCGCTCCGTTGCGTAAGAAGCTGCGGTTCATCAAGGTCCGCAGTGTTGCCGAGGTGCTCGACGCGGCCCTCGCGGAGCCGGCCGCCGATGACGCTTGACGAGTTTTCCTTCATCGCGCAGATCCGCCGGACAGCGGCGGTCACGCCGGAGGTGGCCATCGGCATCGGGGATGACTGTGCCGCTCTCGACCTGCCGCCCGGGGAACAACTGCTGGTGACCAGCGACCTGTTGCTTGAAGGGGTGCATTTCCGTTGTGACTGGACCGGTTATTTCGACCTCGGCGCCAAGGCGGCGGCCGTTAATCTTTCCGACCTGGCGGCGATGGGCGCCCGGCCGGTCGGGCTGGTGCTCGGCCTCGGTCTGCCTGATCGGTTGGATGATACTGATCGGCGGGAGCTGGTCGCGGGCTTCATCGCTGAAGCGGAGGCCTTTGAAACGGCTCTGGTCGGCGGCGATACCTGTCGGGCACAACAATTTTTGACCCTTTCGGTGACTGCCTTCGGCACTGCCGCCCCCCGGCAGGTCGTCCGTCGCGGCGGGGCCCGTCCCGGTGACAGGATCTTTGTTTCCGGCACCCTGGGTGACAGCGCCCTGGCGCTGAAATACCTGCGGGAAGGTGTGTGTCCGGAGGGGCCTCTGGCGCAGCGACATCATCGACCGACGGCGCGGGTGACCCTCGGTCGACGGTTGGCCGCGGCCGGGGTGAGCGCCATGATCGACATCTCTGACGGGCTGCTGGCCGATCTCGGGCATATTCTTGAGGCCTCCGCCGTTGGCGCTGAGATCATCACCGGGGCGTTGCCGCTTTCCGCCCCGTTCAGGCGGGATTTGGCGGGAAATCCGGACCTGCTGCAACTGGCCCTGACCGGCGGTGAAGACTACGAACTGCTTTTCACCCTGCCGCCTGAACAGCAAACCGCGGCCAGGCGGGCGGCCGCTGACTGTGGCGTGCCGATCCGCGAAATCGGTCGGATCCTGCCCGACCGGGAAGCCTTCCGGCTGGTTGCCGCCGACGGTACCCGGTCACTTCCGAAACAGCGGGGGTTCGATCATTTTCGCGCCTGATTCCGTTTATCGATCGGAGCGGAGGTCGCCTCGCGGGTTGAAGAGCGCGGCCGAGCGGATCATCTTGCGGGATATTTCGGAACTTGGATCGATGTTTGCTTGTCTGACAGGCGGAGTTGCGTTCTGATGACCCGGCAATCGACCTATAAATCCGCCGCGCCCTTCGTTGGCAGCGATTTCGATGATGGCGAGTTCGAACAGATCCGGCTGCTGTTGCTGGAACGGCGCGGTTTCGATCTCGGTATGTACAAGGACCAGTGTATCCGGCGGCGGATTGCCAGCCGGGTGCGGGCCAGCGGCATGCTGAGCGCCGCGGATTACCTGCAGCTGCTTCAGCAGCGCGAGGATGAGATCGATGCCCTGCTGGCCGCCGTTTCGATCCACGTGTCGCAATTTTTCCGCAATCCCCGGATCTTTGCCCTGCTTGAAGCCGAGGTGCTGCCGGGATTGATCCGCCGGGCCGAAACGCGGCCGGACAGGACCCTGAAAGTGTGGAGTGTCGGTTGCGCCGGTGGTGAGGAGCCCTATTCGCTGGCGCTGCTGCTCGATGAGCTGGCACCGGCCGGACTCAGGGTCGATATTCTCGGCACCGATATCAGTGCCCCGGTCCTGCGACAGGCCGCCGGCGGTTACTTTGACGCGTTGCGGGTCAGCGAGGTGCCGGAGGATGTTCTGCAGCGCTACTTCGCGTCCGAGGGCCGCGGTTTCAGGGTCTGCGAACGGATTCGGCGCCAGGTCCGTTTTGCCGAGCACAATATTCTCAGCGATGAGTCACAGCTATCCGCGGACCTGATTCTCTGCCGCAATGTCATGATCTATTTTTCCCGCGCCGACCAGGACCGGATACTGGAGCGTTTCGCTGCCACCCTCACGCCACAGGGTGTGCTGGTGCTCGGCAATGCCGAAAGTCTGATTGGAAAGGCGCGGGAGGCGTTTTCACCGCTGTTTGCCGCCGAGCGAATATATCGGCGCCGCTGAATCTGTGGCCGTAGATTCCGTTTTAGTGACCGCGGTTTTTTTCAAGGAGTGGACCAATGCGTGTCGAAATCAGTTACAAGTTCATCATGGGGTTCATCATCGTGGTGGCCTCGATTGTGGTGCTCAACCTGCTGGTGCCGAAGGTCGGAATCCCTGAGCAATGGCAGCAGCTGGTGAGCGTGGGCGTCGCTCTGCTGGTCGGGCTGTTGCTCGGCTGGCTCTTTTCCAAGGTCTTTACCGCCAATATCCGCAGTTTGCGCGAAGGCGCCGAACGGTTGCGCAACGGTGATCTGTCGCGCTACGTGCGCCTGCGCCAGAGCCTGTTCGAGGATGAAACGGCCGATCTCGCCAACTCGCTCAATACCGTCGTCGACAGTCTGCGGGAGCTGGTCGGTTATATCCGCAGTACCTCGGTGAAGACCGCCGAATCGGCCCAGTCCCTGTCGGCGACCTCGCAGGAGATGACCGCCTCGGCTCACGAGGTGGCCAACACTGTTGAGCAGATCAGCAAGGGAGCCGAGACCCAGTCCGAAATGGTTGACCGCTCCTCGACCCTGATCAAGGAGATGGCGATGTCCATCGACCTGGTCGCCGCCTCGGCGAAAAAGGTCAAAACCGCCGCCGCTGAAACCGCCCGCACCGCCGAGCAGGGCGGCGGGGTGGCACGTGAAACCCTGGGCAAGATGCGCCAGGTTTTTCAGACCGTCGAGCAGAGCGGCCAGCAGATGGTTTCCTTCAGCGGCCAGGTGCAGCAGGTCGGCCAGATTGTCGAGGTCATCACCGGCATCGCGCAGAAGACCAACCTGCTGGCCCTCAACGCCACCATCGAGGCGGCCCGGGCCGGCGAGTACGGGCGCGGCTTTGCCGTGGTGGCCGATGAAATTCGCAAGCTGGCCGACTCGACCAGCCAGTCGGCGGGCGAAATCACCGCCCTGATCGAGGTGATCCGCGAAGAGAGCCAGAAGGTCCTCGATGCGATTCAGCGCAGCATGACCCAGGTCGAGGAAGGGCACCGGGCCGTTGATCAGACCGGCAGCAGCTTCGAGGCGATCATCGAAACCGCCGCCGTGACCCAGACCAAGGCCGATGCCATTGCCGATCTCGCCACCCAGCAGACCGAAGGGGCGCGCAAGGTGGTCTCCGCCATCGATGAGATTGCCAACGTCATCACCGACAACGCCGCGGCGGTGCAGGAGGTTTCGGCGGCCAGTGAAGAACAGTCGGCTTCGATGGAGGAGATGGCTCACCAGGCGCAGGAGCTTTCGAATCTGGCCGAGGAACTGCTGGCCATGGTCAGCCGTTTTCATCTTGGCGCCGACCGGGGCTGAGCCGTCGTGCGGCAGGTACTGACATTCACGCTCGGAGAGGAACTGTATGGACTGGAGATCAGTGCCATTCAGGAGATCGTCGAGGCGCCGGCGCTGTTCTACATTCCCGGTGCCGATGACCGCTACCTGGGCGCGATCAATTTTCACGGCAGCATCGTTCCGGTTCTGAATCTCGCCCGACTGCTCGGATTTTCCGAAACCGAACCTGAGCCCAGAATCATCGTCACCTGCAGTGAGATTGCCGTGCTTGGTCTGGCGGTCGGTCGGCTCGGTGAAATCGTGGTTCTGGATGAAGCCGAAACTCTGCCCGGAGATGCCGATCAACGTCGTGCCAACTGCATCGGCGAGGTTGTCGCCCTGGCCGGGCGGATGATCAATCTGTTCGACATGCCGGCCTTTTTAAGTCGTCTTGAAATGCTGTGAGGGGGCAGGAGAAGATTTTATGAGTTGTCGGGTACTGATTGTTGATGATGCCCTGTTCATGCGCAATATGCTGAAGGATATTTTTACCCGCGCCGACGATTTCGAGGTGGTGGGCGAGGCGCAGAACGGGGATGAGGCGGTGGAACGCTACCGGGAACTGCGCCCCGATCTGGTGACCATGGACATTGTCATGCCGCTGAAAAGCGGTATCGAGGCGCTTGTTGAAATCATCGCCGAGGACGCTTCGGCCCGGGTGGTGATGTGCAGCGCCCTGGGGCAGGAGAGCTTGATCGTCGAGGCGGTCGGCGCCGGTGCCAGGGAATTTATCGTCAAACCCTTCCAGGAAGCGAAGGTTCTCGAAGTCGCCCGCCGGGTGACCGTCCGCTGATCCGGACGGACCTGCGCGGTTCGATCGGGATAGGTTGCAACGTCTATGGATATGTCCAAATATCGCGAGATGTTTCTCAGCGAAACCCGCGAGCATCTTGCCGTCATGGCGCGTCGGCTGGTTGACCTGGAGAAGGCACCGGATGACCGCGAGGTGATTGACACCCTGTTTCGCGAAGCCCACTCGGTCAAGGGGATGGCGGCGTCAATGGGTTATCAGCGGATGGCCGGCCTGGCCCACGCGCTGGAAGATCTGCTCGACGGCTTTCGCGGTGATGGCGAAGTCCCTGCGACGGCCATCGATCGGCTGTTGGCCGGTTGCGACCTGCTCGAAGGACTGCTGGAGGATATCGCTGCCGAACGTCCGGAACGTTCCATCGACGCTTTTTTGCAGAACACGGCTGGAGAGGAGGAGATCCCGCTGGCCGAGGCGATTCCGGCCGGAGAGGAGATCGAGGTTCTTGAACTGGAACCGGTTGCCGAGACGATCCCGCTGGAGCTGACGGTCGAGATCGCCGACCACGCCCCGGCGCCCGCCGCCAGGGCGCTGCTGGTGCTGCGTGAGCTGGAGCGGTTCGGGGAGTTGCTGGAACAATGGCCGAGCCAGGAGGAGCTGTTCAAGGGCGGCGTGGTCCGTCACCTGCGGGTGCGGCTCGAATCCTCCTGCGAAAGATCCGAAATCGAAGCGGCACTGCTGGCCATGAGTGACCTGGCCGGGGTGCGTTGGGGAGAGGACAGTGAGGATGACGGTCTCCCCCGCCGCCGTCGTGAAGACAGTGAGCGGACGGTGCGTATCCGTACCGAGCTGCTGGATCGTTTTATCAACCTCACCGGAGAATTGATGACCACCCGCTCGATGCTGCAGTCGGCGCAGACGAGGCGGTCCTGGCAGGATCTGGGTGAGGGACTTGACCAGCTTTCGCTGCTGGTCAACAACCTGCATCACAAGGTTCTTGAGGTCCGCATGATGCCGGTTTCCAGCATCACCGGCCGCCTGCCGCGGCTGGTGCGCGACCTGGCCCGCAAGACCGGCAAACAGGTTGATCTGCAGATCCACGGCGATGAGGTTGAACTCGATCGCGCGATTCTCGAAGAACTGGCCGATCCCCTGGTTCACCTGCTGCGCAACGCCGTTGACCACGGTATCGAAGGGGAGGGCGTGATCGCGGTAAGGGCCTGGCGCGAGCGCGACCTGGTTCTGGTCGAGGTGGCCGACAACGGTCGCGGCATTGACCCGCGGCAGATTCGCGACAAGGCCCTGGCGAAGGGCTTGATCAATGCCGCCCAGGCCCGCGCCATGGGGGATCGCGACCTGCTCGGGCTGATCTGTCTGCCGGGGTTTTCCACGGCCGATCAGGTCACCGAAACCTCCGGACGCGGGGTCGGGATGGATGTGGTCAAGGCCGCGGTTGAGAATCTCGGCGGCGTGCTGGATATCCTCTCTGCTCCCGGTGAAGGAACCCGTATGCTGCTCAAACTGCCGGTGTCGGTGGCCATTATCCAGATTCTGCTGGTCGCGTGCGCCGGACAGACCGTCGCCCTGCCGATCACCCGTGTTCATCGAACCCTCGAAGTGTCCCGCGAGCAGTTGCAGTCCTCCGGCAGGCAGCTGGTGTTGCCGCTTGATGATGAGATCATTCCCCTGTTGTCGCTGCGCAAGCTTCTGAAGCTGCCGAACCGGCCCTTTGCCGGCAGCGTGCCACTGGTGATCACCGAACTCCGCGGTCGCCGTGTCGGCCTGGTAGTCGACCGCCTGGTCGGCCAGAGTCAGGTCTTTGTCAAGAGTCTCAGCTTTCCGCTCGATCACCTTCCCGGGGTGACCGGGGCTTCAGTGCTCGGTGACGGTCAGGTGGTTTTTCTTATTGACCCCCAGGGCCTGCTGGATGCCGTCAATCCGGTGGCCGGCCGAGCCGCCTGACAGCTCCAGGTGAGGATGCGATGAATTTCAGTCAACTCGACCATCTGCAGCAGGATACCCTGTGCGAGCTGAGTAATATCGGTATGGGGCAAGCTGCTACGGCGCTTTCCCAGATGGTCGGACGGACGATTATGGTGCATGTCCCCAGTGTCACGACCGCCGATATTGCCGAGGTCCCCGATCTGCTCGGCGGCCCCGAACGGCTGGTCGCCGGGGTCATCCTGCGACTTGAAGGCACCGCCTGCGGCAACATGCTGCTGGTCCTGCCCGAGGCCAGTGCCGAACAGTTGCTGCAGGTTTTGCTGGGCCCGGACGGCAGTCTGGAGAGCGAGCTGGGCGTTTCAACCCTGCAGGAAATCGGCAATATCCTGGCCTCATCCTATCTCAATGCGCTGGGAAACATGCTCGGCATGCCCCTCTACCCGTCGATACCGCAGCTGGCCTATGATATGGCTGGTGCCGTGGTCGACCAGGTGCTGGGAGAAATCGGCGCTTCGAGCGATCTGGCCCTGGTGCTGGAAACGGAATTTGCCGGCAACGATGGTCCGGGTGAGCCGATTCGGGGGCATTTTTTTCTCCTTCCGGATGCTGAAACTCTCGAAATTATTCTTGCGGCTGCCGGGGGCGCGGCGTGAATCCGAAACTGCGGGTCGGGATCGCCGAGATCCGCATTGCCGGCGCGCCGGAACGGCTTGTCAGCTACGGTCTCGGTTCCTGCCTGGGAGTGATGCTGTATGCTCCCGAGTTGTGTTGCGGCGGACTGGCTCACACCCTGCTGCCGGAGCCGGGGCAGAAGGGGGCGGGCAACAGGCCGGGCAAGTTCGTCAGGACCGCGATTCCGGCGTTGATCGCGGGGCTGGAGCAGTTCGGCGCAGAGCGTCGGCAGCTGGTGGCGAAGCTCTGCGGTGGTGCCCATATGTTTCAGAATCTGAACGGTCGCATGACCATCGGAGAACGAAATATCCGAGTCGCCAGGATGCTGCTGGAGGAATTGCGGATTCCGCTGCTGGCCGAGGATGTCGGCGGCTGCCAGGGGCGGACCTGCGAGTTCCGCCTGGAGGACGGCAAAGTTTTGGTGCGCCTCGCCCGCGGCCGTGATAAACTCAGGGAACTTTGATTTCGCCCGTTGTCGGCTGGACCACGGTAAAGGAGAAGATTGATGAAAGCTTCGATCCTGTTGCTGGTTTCGTTGTTGCTGCTGCCCCTCGCCGGCACTGCCGACGCCGCGAGTATCGGTCTGCGTGACGTCATCCAGACTCTGGAGCGCCCCTTCCAGGACACCACCCCCGCGGCGGAGAGAATCCAGGATTTTCAGGGTGAATTTTTCCAGGAATCGCGTATCGCCTCACTGGAACAGATGCAGCGCGGCCGGGGGGATGTCGCGGTGCGTTTTGACCGCAGCCGGACCCGCAGGGTGCCGCTGACCATGTTCCGTTGGGAATACCGTCAGCCGACCACCCAGGAGATTGTCTCCGACGGCAAGACCATGTACGTCTATCTGCCGGAGAATCGCCAGGTGATCCAGTCGAATATCGAGTTCTCGAGCCAGGCCGGAGTCGATGACCCGATGACCTTTCTGACCGGTCTCGGCAACCTGTCCCGTGATTTTCGGATCAGTTGGGGGACGCCCAACCGTGATATCGACGGCAATTACATCCTCAAGCTGCGGCCGCGGCGGGTCTCGTCGCTGATCCGCGAGATGCTGCTGGTGGTCGACCGGCGGGCGGTCACCGAGTTTGTCCAGGAGGGCAGGACCGGACGTCGTTTCCCGATTTTGTCTTCGACCGTGACCGATCCCAACGACAATACCACCACCATTGAATTTCGTCAGCTGCAGGTCAACCGCGGCATCTCCGCGGCCCGTTTCCATTTCATTCTCCCGGCGGGGGTGGAGGTGGTGAGGCCGACAGGCAAAGAAATGGGCTTTTAAGTACGAGGGCGGCCGATACGCACCCGTCTGCGGCGTTGCGCTCAGCCTTCAATCCTCGATGTAGCTGCCGCTACACCTGCGGTTTCAGTCTTCGCGCGCCTTGCATGCGGGCACGTCTCGACCGCCTTCAACGGTAGTGCTGGGGGCGGCCGATACGCACCCGCCTGCTGCGTTGCACTCAGCCTTCAATCCTCGACGTAGCTGCCGCTACGCCTGTGGTTTCAGTCTTCGCGCGCCTTGCATCCAGGCACGTCTCGGCCGCCTTGTGACGGTAGTGCTGGGGAGGCGTCTTTAAGGTCCTATCTATCCTTGACGGGGTTTTTTCAGGCTCCCCTGTGTACCCCGTTTGTTTGCCCCCTGCGTAGCTAGGTTCACGTACCATCACTGCCGGGCGTGGCTACGGGAGCGCCGCGGGTTTCGCAAACTGCAAAGCTGGCAAAGGGTAGTGTCCATGCCCGCCGCAGGCGAAAGCTCTTTCTGCTTACTCTTGCGAGCAGGCAAGAGTAAGGCGGAGAGCGGGGCCGCGACCCCGCGGTTTTTACTGCGAGGGCGGCCGATATCCGCACATCTGCTGCGTTATCCTCGGTCTTCAATCCTCGACGTAGCTGCCGCTACGCCTGTGGTTTCAGCCCTCGGGTGCCTTGCATCTGTACGAATCTCGGCCGCCTCGAAGCGGTGGTGTTGGGGGCGGGTGTCTTCCCGCCTTCAATGGTGCCGGAGGGGCTGAAGGTCGTTTCAAAACAGCCCGATAACTCAATCCGCGTCCCGGAGCTTTCATCCGGGGCGTTTTTGTGTTATAAGGCACCGATTCAGGGAGCTTTTTGCTTCCGTAACCGGAGGGATGAACGTGCCGAGTTTCGATATTGTTTCCAAGGTCGACCTGCAGGAGGTCGACAACGCCGTCAACCAGACCCGTAAAGAAATCGCTCAGCGCTACGATTTCAAGGGGACGGTCAACGAAATCGACCTGAACGAGGGTCAGATCACCATCCTTGCCGCCGACGATTACAAGTTGCAGGCGGTCAGCGACATCCTCAAGGGCAAACTGGCTCGCCGCCAGGTTTCGGCCAAGAGCCTCGACTTCGGCAAAAAGGAGCCGGCCTCGGGCGGTGCGGTGCGCCAGCATGTCAGCATCATCCAGGGGGTTTCCAAGGAGAAGGGCAAGGAACTGGTCAAGGCGATCAAGGCCACCAAGCTCAAGGTCCAGGCGCAGATCATGGAGGACCAGGTGCGGGTGAGCGGCAAGAAGATCGACGACCTGCAGGACGTCATCCAGGCTCTGAAGTCGCAGGATTTCGGTCTCGACCTGCAGTTTGTCAACATGCGTTCGTAACCGAACGGGTCAGGAGGCTGCGGCTGGTGGCAAGAGGATTTTCCTCGTGCCTCGTGCTTCGCGCCTCGTGCCTGTTCACCTAAGGTGCACATGACATATAAAGTTTCCCTGGTCAGCCTTGGCTGCCCGAAAAACCTGGTCGATGCCGAAGTGATGCTCGGCCATCTGCCCGCCGAGCGTTTCCAGATCGTGACCGATGAGGCCAAGGCCGACATCATCATCGTCAATACCTGCTCGTTCATCCAGGATGCCAAGGAAGAGTCGATCCAGACCATTCTCGAGGTGGCCGATTACAAGCAGACCGGCAACTGCAGGCTGCTGGCGGTGACCGGTTGTCTGCCGCAGCGTTACCGCGACGAGCTGGCCGCGGAGCTGCCTGAGGTCGATCTGTTCATGGGCACCGGTGACGCGCCGCGGATTGTCGAGCTGCTCGACAGGGCCCTTGGTGACGGGGAGCGGGTCGAGGCTGTCGGCCTGCCGGACTTTCTCTATGACCATGCCACCCCGCGGGTCAAGTCATCCCCGCACTATTCAGCTTACGTCAAGATCGCCGAGGGTTGCGCCAACCACTGCTCCTATTGCGTGATCCCCCGCCTGCGCGGCACCCTGCGTTCACGGGCCGTCCCTTCGGTGGTCGAGGAGGTCCGGCGCCTGGTTTCCCAGGGGGTCAAGGAGATCAACCTGATCGCCCAGGATGTGACCGCCTTCGGCGCCGAGCGCGAGGATGGCGTCCGGTTGGTCGACCTGCTGCGGGAACTGGTCGCCATCGAGGATCTGCAATGGCTGCGGCTGCTCTACGCCTATCCCGACGGCATCGATGACGAACTGCTCGATCTGATCGCCGGCGAAGAGAAAATCTGCAAGTACATCGATATCCCCCTGCAGCACATCGATGACGCCATTCTCGCTCACATGAACCGCCGCATAGACGAGCAGGGAACCCGGGCCCTGATCGAGCGTATCCGGCAGCGGGTTCCCGGGGTGACGCTGCGCACATCGTTCATCGTCGGTTTCCCCGGGGAAACCCAGGAGCAGTTCGACAAGCTGCTGGCCTACGTGCGGGAGGGGCATTTCGAGCGGGTCGGGGTGTTCCGCTATTCACGTGAAGAGGGGACGCCGGCGGCGGCATTGCCGGATCAGGTTCCCGAGCGGACCAAGAAATCGCGCTACAGCAAGCTGATGAAGGCCCAGGCGCGGGTCTCCTTCCGTCGCAACCGGGAGCTGGTCGGCCGGATTGAGCCGGTGCTGATCGAGGGCTACAGCGAGGAAACCGACCTGCTGCTGCAGGGGCGCAGTGTGCGCCAGGCCCCCGATGTCGACGGCATGGTCTATATCACCGACGGCCAGGCCAATGTCGGCGATATCGTCCCGTTGCGCATAACCGACTCCTCCGAATACGATCTGATCGGTGAAATCGTCGACGCTGAGTGACAGCATCCTGTTGCGTGTTCCGACCTTGTTGAGGTCGGGCTGCGTTCTTCTTTGCCTCCTGCTGTTCCTGCTGCCGGCGGCCTGCCGGCAAAGCGACCCGCCGCCCCTGCAGCGGACCGAACTGCTGATGGGCACGGTGGTGGAAATCACCCTGCTGCAGTCGGGTCCGAAGGCCGAGGCGGCGCTGCGCGATGCTTTTGCCGAAATGCGCCGCATCGAACAGCTGATGTCGCCGCAGCTGCCGACCAGCGATCTGGCACGCCTCGCCGCCGTTCCGCGGGGGGCCGAAGTCAGCGCCGAGACTCTGGCGTTGCTGCGTCGTTCCATCGAACTGAACCATCTCAGCGGCGGTGCCTTTGATCCCACCCTGGGGCGCGTCAAGCGGCTCTGGGACATCGAGGGGGACAAGCCGCACGTTGCCACGGCTGCCGAGCTGCGCAAGGCCCTGCGGCAGTGCGGTGTCGACAAGCTGCGGATCGAGGGGAACCGGGTGATCAAGCTGGCGCCGAAGCTGGAGATCGATTTCGGCGGTATCGCCAAGGGTTACGCGGTCGATCGGGCCGGGGCGGTGCTGCGCCGGGCCGGTATCCGCCATGCCTCGATCAATGCCGGTGGCGACCTGCTGCTGATCGGTGATCGCCGGGGGCGACCCTGGCGGATCGGCGTCCAGGACCCGCGGAAACCGGGTGCGGTGCTGGCGGTGATTGCCGCGGCCGACGAAGCGGTGGTCACCTCGGGGGACTATGAGCGATTCTTCGAGGTTGACGGGGTGCGCTACCATCACCTGTTTGATCCGGCGACCGGGCGACCGTCACGGCGCAGCCGCAGCGTGACGGTGGTGGCGTCCGATGCCGCCACCGCCGACGCCCTGGCCACGGCCGCCTTTATTCTTGGTCCCGAGGCCGGCAGTCGCCTGTTGCGGCAACAGGGTGTCGAGGGCATCCTCATTGGCGCGGACGGCACCCCGCTGGTGACGCCGGGGCTGAAGGACCGGGTGACATGGCGCTGAAGGCGCTCTGGCGGCGGATGACACCGCTTGACCGGATGCTGTTGTGCGGTCTGCTCGGGTTTGCGCTGCTGCTCTGCGTGCTGGTTTTCCGGCTGCCGGGCGGCAGCCGGCTGGTGGTGGAGCGGGACGACCGCATCATCTACCGCGCGCCCCTGGACCGGGACCGGCGGATGCGGCTCGCCGGGCCGCTGGGAGAGACCCTGGCGGTGATCGAAAACGGGACCGTGCGGGTGCTTGCATCCCCCTGTCGCCACAAGGTCTGTATCGGTATGGGAAGGATCAGCCGCAGCGGCGAGTGGCTGGCCTGCGTGCCCAACCATCTGCTGCTGCGCATCGAGGGCGGCAGGTCGTCGGCGGAGGATGGCTATGACCTCATCAGTCGTTGATCCGCGGGAACTGGCCCGTTGCCGGCGGCAGATTTTCCTTTCTCTCTTCATCGCCCTGGCGGTCGCGCTCAACACCCTGGAGTTCATGCTGCCGTCGCCGGCCCCCTGGTTCCGGCTCGGTTTCGCCAATATCCTCACCCTGGTCGCGCTCTACCTGTTCGGCGGCCGTGCCGCCTGGACGGTTGCCCTGGCCCGGATCCTGGTGGGAGCGCTGCTGCTCGGCCGGTTGTTCTCGCCGGGATTCTTTCTCTCTTTCGGTGGCGGGATCCTGGCGACGGCGATGATGACCGGGGCGCGTCGCCTGGCCGGAGAACGGCTCGGGCCGATCGGCGCCTCCCTGCTCGGCGCCGCCGGGCACGCGACCGGTCAGCTGCTGGTCGCCTGGCTGCTGCTGGTGCGTCATGCCGGGCTCTGGACGCTCTACCCGCCGCTGCTGCTGTTTGCTCTCGGCGCGGGTTTGCTGAACGGCATTGTCGCCGATGTGCTGCTCGGCACGCTGCGGCGTCACCCGGCGTTTGCGCGCGGAACGACGGATCAGGTCGGCGGGGACGTCTCGCCGTCCGGGGAATGATCTGCTATGATGCTGAAGACCGTCTGATCAACCCGAACCGTCCGTTGGGATTTTGCTGATGAAACGTCTTGC
Source organism: Geothermobacter hydrogeniphilus (assembly GCF_002898515.1). Taxonomy (GTDB): domain Bacteria; phylum Desulfobacterota; class Desulfuromonadia; order Desulfuromonadales; family Geothermobacteraceae; genus Geothermobacter_A. The sequence continues at coordinate 177,553 of NZ_PPFX01000001.1, forward strand.
CTCTTTGCTGTTGCTGCTGCTGAGTGCCTGCGCGCCCTCCGGGCCGGCGCCGGAGCGCACCGGTACGTCGTTGCCGCCGCCCGAACTGACTCAACAGTTGCGGACCCTGCCCGGGGCGATAGTCAGTGACGGATCGTTGCCGACCATCAGTTATCCGGAGCAGAGCCTGTTCGCACCGGCGGCGGTGATGCCGCAGGTCGGCAGCGAGGCGCTGCTCGATCCGCTGGTCGAGATGCTGCGCAGCCGCAATGACCGGCATTGGCAGGCGACGGTGAGGGCGGTCAGCGCCTACGGGGGGGAGTATGACCAGCGCCTGGCCGCAGGCCGGGCGCGGTTGCTGGAGCGTTATTTCATCGCCCGCGGACTGGCGCCGGGACAGGTGACTTTCACCGCTGTCGGCGAGGCGGGAACTCCCTTTGAACTGCGCCTGCTGCCGGTTCAGTCGCCGAGTCCGGCCAGCTCTTCCGGCGAGAAGGAGTAGGTTTTCCGGCAATATTCGCAGGTGATGGTGGTCGGCTCGTCCCGGGCGGCCAGTTCCCGCCGGTCCTCTTCCGGCAGCCCCCGCAGCATGGTGGTCACCCGCGGCAGGCTGCAGTTGCAGCGGAAACGCAGTTCGCAGCGGCCGAGGGTGTGATAGGGGATATCCCGCAGCGCCTGGTCGAGAACCTGTTCCGGGGTTCGGCCGGACTGCAGCAGCGCGGTGATCGGCGGCAGGGCGTTCAGGGTTTGTTCCAGTTTTTCCAGGGTCGCGTCCGGACAGCCGGGCAGGGCCTGGATGAGAAAGCCGCCGGCGGCCTCGACCCGGCCTTCGGCATCAAGCAGCACGCCGACCGCGACTGCCGAGGGAACCTGCTCGGAGCTGGTCAGGTAGAAGGCGATATCCTCACCGACCTCGCTGGTCTGCAACTGCACCATGCTGCGATAGGGTTCCTTGAGGCCGAGATCCTTGATCACGTGCAGGAATCCGGCCTTGCCGATGGCCCGGGCCACGGCTGAACTGCCATCCTCCGGGGGAGGGCCGGAAAGCGGATTGGCGATCGAGGCGCGCAGGCTGCCGTCGGCATCGGTCTCGGCGTGCAGTTTGCGCAGCGGACCGTTTCCCTCCATCATCAGCGCCAGTCGTTCCCGGTTCTTGAGCAGGGCGCCCATCAGGGCGGTGCCGGTGGCCAGGCGGCCGAGGGCGATGGTGGCGACCGGGTCGGTCTGCTGCAGGACGCGGATCTCCTCGATGATGCCGGTGGTTTCAGCGGCCATGCCGCGCAGGGTGCCGTCATCACTGAGAATTCGTATCAGCTGGTTTTTTTCGGGCATGGTCGAAGGTCCTTTGGTGAATTGGACCCCGATTAAAGCATAAATTCGCGAGGATGAAAATGGATCGGAGTGGTTTGCAACTGTGAACGACTGGACTCAATTCCTTCCCTGGCTGGCGCCGCCGCTGCTCGGGGCGCTGATCGGCTACGTCACCAACTATGTCGCCATCCGCATGCTCTTCCGCCCCCTGCGTCCCTGGCGGGTGTTCGGTCTGCGGGTGCCGCTGACGCCGGGGATTATCCCCGCCAAGCGGGCGGAACTGGCGGTCCGTATGGGCGAAACGGTCGGCAGTCACCTGTTGACCGCCGATGATGTCGGCGCGGTCCTCGGGCGCGATTCCTTCCGCCGTGAACTGCGCGGCGCGGTGGCGGAGAAGCTCGGTTCCTTTCTCGATCGTGAACTCGGTCCGTTGGAGAGCCTGGTGCCGGAGGAATTTCGCGGCCGCTTCCGCGAACTGATCGATCTGCTGCGCTGGAAACTGCTCAACCTGATTTTCGCCTACCTGAAGTCGGAAGACTGCCGCCGGCGGCTGGAAGTCTATCTGCGGGACAGGGGGGAGGAACTGCTCGCCCGCGATCTGCAGAGCTGTCTCTCCGAAGATGGTTACCGGACGCTCTGTGAACAGCTGCGGCAGCGGATCGACCAGCTGCTGCGCGATCCGGGGATTGAACAGGCCCTGGGACGTTTTGTTGAAGAACGCCTTGACCGGCTCTTCAGCAGCGAGCAGAGCCTGGCGGAACTGCTGCCGGAGGACCTGGTCGAGCTGCTGCTGCAGCAGCTGGAAAAGGAAGTGCCGGGACTGCTGGAAAAATTCGGCGGTCTGCTCTACGATCCCGACTTCCGGCAACGGCTGGTGAAGAAGGCCTGTGAAGGGATCGATACCTTTCTCGACTCGCTGCAGGGTCTGGCCGGGCTGCTCTCCGGCTTCATCAACCTCGATAAGATTTACGACAGGCTGCCCGAATTTCTCGATCGGACCGGGGATGAAATCGCCCGCTGGCTGAAGGAGGAGAAGACCCAGCAACAGGTGGCGCAAATGCTGCGTGAGCGGGTCGCGGCGATGCTGCAGCGGCCGGTGGCGAGCTATCTGGAAAACCTGCCCTACGAGAAGGTCGCCGGGGTGCGGCGCTTCGCTCGTGAACAGGCGATCGGGATGCTGCACAGTCCGAAGACCGCGGCCGCGCTCGGGCGCCTGGCCGAGAACGGTCTCGACCGGATCAAGGATCGCCCCTTCGGCGAGCTGCTGGAGCAGAACCTGCCCGCGGGTCTGCTCGATGACTGGCGGCGTGATCTGCCGCAGCGGCTGCTGAAGTGGCTCAGGTCTCCGGCGGTGCATCGGGCCATGGATGAAATCCTTCGTCGGCAGAGTGAAGAGCTGCTGCTGCAGCGACCGCTGGGCAGACTCTCGGCCCGGGTGCCGGGGGACGTGCGGGAAGAGTTGATCGACGGACTCTGCCGGCAGCTCGGTGAACTGCTGCAGCGCGAGGTGCCGCCGCTGGTCGAGACGCTCAATATCTCCCGCATGGTCGAGGAGAAGGTCAACCGGCTCGATATCCTGCAGGTCGAGGGTCTGCTGCTGTCGATCATGCAGGAGCAGTTCAAGTACATCAACCTGTTCGGCGGGCTGCTCGGGTTCCTGATCGGGCTGGCCAACCTGCTGCTGTTGCAACTCCGATAAAAAAGGACAAATAGGAATGGGGGCCGCCAAGGGTTCCAGAAAAACCTTTAACGGAGAGGCGCAGAGAGGCGGAGACGCAGAGAAACCAGAATCAGTCAGACAAAATTGCTCTCCATCTCTGCTCCTCTTCACCTCTGCGTTAAAAGGCCTTTGAGTTTCTTGGCGGAATACTTTTGAGTTTCAGTTTCAGTCGGAGGGATTTGTGATGCCGGATACAAAACAGGATGGCCGCCCGGTTCTGGTGCTGGTCGGGCTGGCCGCTTTTATCGTCGTCATTGCCGGGATGCGGGAGGCAAGCGCGCTGGTGATCCCCTTTCTGCTGGCGATCTTCGTCGCCGTTGTCTGCGCGCCGCCGGTTTTCTGGCTGCAGCGGCACAAGATCCCGACGCCGCTGGCGGTGCTGCTGGTGGTGCTGCTGATCTGGCTGGTCGGCGGCAGTCTGGCGGCCCTGTTCGGTTCTTCACTGAACAGCTTCACCAATGAACTTCCCGTCTACCAGCAGAGTCTGCAAGGGGAATTCGCCAACCTGCTCACCTGGCTGGAGGGACATGGCATCCGGACCCCGACAGCCTCCCTGCGTGAACAGATCGACCCCGGCGCGGCGATGCGCCTGGCCAGTCGGATGCTGACCAGTTTCGGCGGTATCCTGACCAACACCTTCCTGATCATGGTGACGGTTATTTTTATCCTGCTTGAAGCGGCGAGTTTTACCGGCAAGGTCCGGCGGGCTTTTGGAAATGCCGACAAGACCCTGGACGCCTTTTCCAAGTTCGCCGTCGGCCTGAACAAGTACATGGCGATCAAGTCGCTGCTCAGCCTGCTGACCGGCATCGCGGTCTGGATCCTCCTGTCGGTCGTCGGCGTCGATTTCCCGCTTCTCTGGGGGCTGCTGGCCTTCATGCTCAACTACATTCCGACCATCGGTTCGATCATTGCCGCGGTGCCGGCGGTGCTGCTGGCGCTGGTGCAGTTCGGCGGCAGCAAGGCGCTGGTAGTGGCGATCGGCTACCTGTTTTTCAATGCCTCCATCGGCAGCATCCTGGAGCCGAAACTGATGGGTCGCGGGGTCGGGTTGTCGACCCTGGTCGTCTTTCTCTCCCTGGTTTTCTGGGGCTGGGTCTTCGGTCCGATCGGCATGCTGCTCTCGGTGCCATTGACCATGACGCTGAAAATAGCCCTTGAAAGCGGGGAGCAGACGCGGTGGATGGCCGTACTCCTCGGCCCTGAGTAGCTGCGAGGGCGGCCGATACGCACGCATCTGCTGCGTTGCTCGCACCTTCAGTCGCTGCGGAGTAGCTGCCGCTACACCTCACTCCTTCAGTTGCGAGACGCCTTGCATCTGCACACGTCTCGACCGCCTTGTGACGTTCGTGTTGGGGTGTTTTGACTGGTTTTGGTGTCCCTTCCCGTGTTGTCGCCGCCGGAGAGAGGTGGATGTTTCGGGAAAAAGCCGGACGAATGTCTGAGGCGCAGCCGAGTTTTCGTCCCGGCCCCGAAACGTCTGCCGAACGGAGGGGACCCGCGCCAGCGGGCAAGACATTCGGGTGCCCTTCTTTTGCTTCCTTTTCTTGGGCAAGCAAGAAAAGGAAGGCGCTGGCGGGCGCTCACGCCTTTAGTGCGAGGGCGGCGATACGCGCGTATCTGCTACGTTGCTCACGCCTTCAGTCGCTGCGGAGTAGCTGCCGCTACACCTCACTGGTACGAGGGCGGCTGAAATGCCGTCATCTGCTGCGTTACACTCAGTCTTCAATCCTCGACGTAGCTGCCGCTACACCTCTCTCCCTCGATCGTGGGAAGCCTCATGCTTGACTAATCCCCAGACAGGGTTAGCTTTTTATTGTCGGGAAGGGCCAACACCTGTCGCCCGGGCAGGGCGATGGTGGTTTCCCGGGATGGGAAAGAATGAGGCTACTATTCTGCACCCTCGTCATGCTGCTGGTCATGGGGTGGCCGGCCCGGCTTCCCGCCGGGGCCGTCTCCTCCGTCACCGGCGAACCCACGCCACTGACCAAACTGGAGCCGCACTACCGGGCGAGTGTTTTGCGCGGCTGGCAATCTTTCCAGACCAGCTTTGCCGTGGACGGGGTCGCCTGTGTCGATTGTCACCTGCGTCTTGAGTCCCTGGGACGGTGGGCTGCCGCCTATCCCAAGGTTGAGGTCTTTGACGGCAGTTCCTACCGGGTCAAGAGTCTGCGACAGGTGGTGCTGGAAGCGCTGGAGCGCCACACCGATCTGCCCCGGGCGAGGCGGATCGGGCTGGTGGAGGACCTGGTGGCGTTCCTGTCCTGGTGGGGCGAAGGACGGGTCATGCAGCCGGGTCGCTCCCGTCTGTTACCGCCGCCGGCCGCGGATCTCGCCCTGTTGCGGGTGGCCGTGCGGCGGGGGGAAGACTTCGTCCGGGAACACTGGATTGACGGTTGCGGGGCCTGTCACCGGCTGGGGGACGGGCGGGACCCGACCCGCGCCCCGCTCGATCGGGCTGCCAGCCGGTTTCCCCGGTTTGTCCCGGCTGCCGGAGGGGTCGTCTCGCTTGAGACCTTCCTGGCCGGGCATCTACGGCACTCGGGCAATGAAGAGTGGTCGCCCGAGTGCGAGACGGTGATTTCGCTGTCGGCTTACCTGGCCAGTCTCGCCGAGGCTACGACCTATCTTCCCGGTCATCCCGGGGACCGATCCCTGGAGCAGGCGGATGAGTGAGTTTTTTTTCCGCGCCATGCTGCCGGTCATGATCCTGTTGCTGCAGGTCTGTCCGGCCGGGAGGGCCACGGCGGCCGAGACGCGCATCAATGGTCGCGTCAGTTCTGGAACCGGGGGGCCGCTGCAGGGGGTGGTGGCAATTGAAACCGGCCGCCTCTACAGCAAAAGCTATCGCTACGGGGGCAGGATTGATGAACAGGGGCGTTTTTCGGTGCGGGTCCCCCGGGGGGGCGATTATGCCGTGCATATCTATGCGACCGGCTATGTTTATCATCCCATCGGCTTGAAAATCGAGGATGGCCGGACCAACCGGTTCTCTTTCACCGTGCCGCCCAATCCGGCGATCGCGGAAGCCCCGGTCATCTCCAGGGTGCTCTTCGAGACCCGGGATGGCGATCCGGGGCAGCGACGGATCCGTCTGGAGGTCAATGATCCCAACGGCAACCTCTCCCACCAGGTGCTGGGGATCAACACGGCCACCGAGGAGGCCTTCATCTTCGAACCTTCCGGGTTTGTCTTCCCCTGGGCCAGGAACTATCCCAACGGAACTTATACCCTCTCCTACGACACCGGCGGTCGCCCGTTTAAGCCCGCGGAATGGCTGTTCGTGGCCGCCGACAACCGCTGCTACAGCTCGGCGGTGCTGCGGTCTCCGTTCAACCTGGAAGAGGGGGTGGTTCCCGCACAGGTCGAGGGCGCGGCGCGGCCCGAAGCGGTTCCGCAATTGGCGCAGGAGCGCAAGCCGACAGTGGCGTTCGGTCGTCGGGTTTTTGCCGATAACTGTGCCGTCTGCCATTATCCGGACAAGACCGCAACCAAGGTTGGGCCGGGATTGAAGGGATTGTTCAGGCGGGAGCTGACGCCGGTCGAAAAGATTCCGGTCACCGAGGGCAACATTCGGCGCCGGATCGAGAATGGTGGTGAAAACATGCCTCCCTATGCCCACATCAGGGAATCCGCACGCAGCGCACTGCTGCTGTATCTGAAAACACTTTAAAAGGTTGCGAGGGCGGCCGATACGCACGCATCTGCTGCGTTGCTCACGTGCCTCGTCATTCCGACGTAGCTACCGCTACGCCTCATTCCTCGGCGCGTGAGGCGCCTTGCATCTACGCACGTCTCCGCCGCCTTGTGACGTTAGTGTTGGGGGTGTTTTGACTGGTTTTGGTGCCCCCTCCCGTGTTGTCGCAGCCGGAGAGAGGTGGACGTTTCGGGAAAAAGCCGGACGAATGTCTGAGGCGCAGCCGAGTTTTCGTCCCGGCCCCGAAACGTCTGCCGAACGGAGGGCACCCGCGCCAGCGGGCAAGACATTCGGGTGCCCTTCTTTTGCTTCCTTTTCTTGGGCGAGCAAGAAAAGGAAGGCGCTGGCGGGCGCTCCCGCCTTTAGTGCGAGGGCGGCCGATACGCGCGCATCTGCTGCGTTGCTCCCATCCTCGGTCGCTGCGACGTAGCTGCCGCTACGCCTCATTCCTCGGCGCGTGAGACGCCTTGCATCTACACACGTCTCGATCGCCTCGGACCTTTCCTGTTGGTTCGGGGTGGTTTCATTCTTTTTGACTATTGTTTTTTCCGCGTTGTCGGTTTCGATCAATCGGCGTTCGCCGCCGGGCGGGTGCGCTGCCGGGCCAGCATCTGCCGGCCGACCCAGTACTTGGAGAACTGGTAGGCGGTGCGGCCGCAGCGCTTGCTCTTTTCGTGCGACCAGGCGATGGCGGCGTTTTCGGTTTCGGCGGTCCAGGCGATGTCGACCTGGTGGCGGGCGGCCTGCAGGGCGATGCACTGGCGCACCACGGTCAGGTAGTGATCCTGGGAGAAGGCGTGGAAGGCGACCCAGAGGCCGAAGCGGTCGGAGAGGGAGATCTTCTCCTCGACGCCTTCGCCGTGGTGAATCTCGTTGTTGACCATCTTGGCGCCGAGGTTGTCGGTTTCATATTCCGGCAACAGGTGCCGGCGGTTGGAGGTGACATAGATCAGCACGTTGTCCGGGGCCGCATAGACGGAACCGTCAAGGGCGCTCTTGAGCATCTTGTAGGTCTTCTCACCCGGTTCGAAGGAGAGGTCGTCGCAGAAGATGATGAACCGGTAGGGGAGGTCGCGAATCTGCTGGAAGATGTCCGGCAGGCTCAGCAGGTCGTCCTTGTCGATCTGGATGATGCGCAGCCCCTGGTCGGCGTAGGCGTTGAGGATGGCGCGGATCAGCGATGACTTGCCGGTGCCGCGGGTGCCCCAGAGCAGGATGTTGTTGGCCGGCATGCCGGCGAGAAACTGCTGGGTGTTCTCCTCGACGATACGTTTTTCCGTTTCGATGCCGAGCAGATGGTCGAGCTGGATCGGATCGAGGTCGTCACGCGCTTCAAGGTAGCCGGCCAGGGAATGACGGCGCCAGTTGGCGGCGTAGGTTCTCTGCCAGTCGATCGGCGGCACCGGTTTCGGCAGAATTTGTTCGACGGCGCTGAGGACGCGCTGCAGTTGTTCTTTCAGGTCCTGATCCATGGTCTTGCTCCTTGAGGCGAAATTCATCAATACGCCATTTTATCGCCGCTGCCGGGCGGAAACCAAGAAAATTATCCCCTTGCGTTGCGCCGGCCGGTCAGGGGCGGTTAAATCCCCCGTGTCGCGGCGCTTTCTTGTCAGCTGATTGACAGCCCGTTTCCGTCGGCGAGCGCCGGTGGCGGCAAAGTGGTTGATTCTGCATCCAGTTGTCGTCTGGCGTGGAATTTGCTCCCTTTCTCGTCCCGATGACCCCGGAGGCGTAACGTGAAACGAAAAAAAGTTCTGCTGGTCGATGATGTCAGGCTGTTCCTGGAGATGGCGAAGAGCTTTCTCAGCCGGGAAAACCTGCAACTGACGGTCTCCGCCAACGGTTGTGAGGCCCTCAAGGTGATGCGCGCGGTGCGCCCGGACCTGGTGATCATGGACCTGCACATGCCGGAGATGGATGGTGCCGCCGCCTGCCGGGAGATCAAGACCGACCCGCTGCTCGGCAATGTGCCGGTGGTCCTGCTGGCCGGACGGGGCCGGGCCGACGAGGAACAGCGCTGCCGGGCGGCCGGTTGCGACGCCCTGCTGCACAAGCCGTTTCGGCGGAATGATCTGCTGGCGGTGGCGCGCCGCTTTCTGGCCATCACCGACCGCGTCACGCCGCGGGTCGAAACCCGGATGCTGGTGCGCTATGGACCGGGCAAGACCCGCCGGCTGCATGACTACACCCTCAACCTGAGTGTCGGCGGGCTGTTCCTGGAGACGGAACAGGTGCTGCCGGTCGCATCACCGCTCAGCCTGGAGTTCCTGGTGCCGGGCGCCGCCGAACCGGTGGTCTGCCAGGGACAGGTGGCCTGGGTCAACGCCGCCGGCAGTCGCATCAAGAGAAACCTGCCCGCCGGTCTGGGGGTGCAGTTTTCAGACCTGAGCAGCGGGGACCAGAATCAGCTGCGTGAGTTCATCCGCCGCGAGTGCGGGGCGTGAGGGGGGGGGCTGTGGTGACGGGTTGGTCACCTGGAGGCCTTTTCATGTCACATTGCATTGTAAAAACACCATGATTCCGGACAAATGGAAGATTGACAGTCTCTGAGATTTTTTCTACTCTGACAAACAGCTTTCTACGCTAACCGAGGTATCCAGGGAGGGGGATATCCACGCACCATCCGGACCGATCCGCCAACCGGCGTCTCCTTTCCTTTGTTTTCCGATAGTTACACCTGTTGTTGTAGGTTTATTTGTAGGACATTCCCAAGATCGATTCGGGATGATTGAGACCATAAAAGGGGGAGATGAAGTCAAATCAGCCAATAAACTAGTAGCTCGTTCTGAAAATAACGTTCAATCATGCGTCAACTACAACCATTTCGTCCATTTTGTATTTCCATCGAAAAATAACGGGCTCCTGATTGAACTCTTCGATTCCACGATAAATGCGCTCGACTAGCTCTTCCTTGGATTGAACGCGAATATGCCGTAATAGCGAGCGAGCTATCTTGCTGAAAAAGACCTCGATCAGGTTGAGCCATGACCCGTGCTTAGGGGTGAAGACAAATTCAAAACGTTCCGGCTTTGACCGCAGATGGGCTTGAGTCTCCTTGGAAAGATGGGAAGAGTGATTGTCCAGTACCAGCCGAATCTTCCAGTTCTTCGGATAGCTTCCATCCAAAAGATCAAGAAATTCGATGAACTCCCTACTGCGGTGCCGATCTCTGACCAAGGGGATAACCTGTCCGTTATGCAGGTCTATGCCGGCAAGAAGAGATACGGTTCCCAAACGTTTGTATTCATAATCTCTGGCCCTCGTAGCGTACCTCTCCGGAACCGGCATGAGTTCGGCAGCGATATTCTTAATGGCCTGAATGCCGGGTTTTTCATCATAGGAGACTGTGACGCTGGTGCGTTCATCTTTAGAGGCATTGAGTATTTCGACTTCCTTATAGACACACAGCACATTGGCCATTTTAGCATCGAAATCTGGATCCTTGCGTTCCAGATAGTAGCTGATTTTGTGGGGCTTAATGTTGCTCTTGGACAAAATGTCATGCAACCGGCCCTTGCCAATTTTGGCCAGACAGGGATAGCCCTGCTCTTGGCAATGTTTCCGAAGGTGCTTGATTAGTAGACTATAAGTCCACGTTTCGTGAGCATAATCCAAATCGGTTGGTTTCTGGCAGGCAACCGATAGAACCCAGGCCTTAGCGTCATCAGTAATAAGAGTAGGATGACCTGGACGCGGCAAATCTTTAAGTGCTGGCAAAGGACCGAAGCTCAATGCCTTATCAATACAGCGTTCGATTAAAGGGCGGGTCGCACCCATTTCGCGGACAATGTCGGCAATCCTCATGCCGCCGCTGTAGTGTAGAAGAATTTTGGCGCGCCGGACAGCTGCCGCTGCTTCAGTCCGACTATTGCTAATGCGTGAAAGCTCTTCTCGATCTTCGGATGAAAGACTCAGCGCAGCTCGTTTGGCCATAACTACCTCCCTCGTAATGGACACTATTACGGGAAGGATAACATGAATCTGTCAAAATTATACGTTATTTACAGAACGAACTACTAGAACTCCCAACAAATCGCGCTGAGGAGACGACTATCGCCTGGACATGCCATACCTGACAGGCGGGTTATGGAAAGAAAAATATCAACAAGGCTCGGGGATTGCTCTTGTGGGAGGGTTTTTCTACGGGCTCGTTATAAGCCTAAATAGATATGACTGAAGAAATTAAAGAACCGTGGAAACATGACACAAATAATAAATACTCAGAAGTAGTGAAAACTATTATGGGGCTTTCTACTGCCTCGTTATTGTTGCCTGTTTTCATGGCAAGAGAGTTTCTCGGTATAGAAACAAAAAAACCACTAGTTGATGTTCTTGGTTGTTCTGTCTACTGGGCTTGGGGATTATTGGCTTTATCTATTTTGGCAAGTATTTTCTTCTTATATTTGTCTGCAAAATGGATAAGAATTGCTTGGGGTAAGGAAGCTGGTATTTTTTGGTCAAAAAACACCAGTGAATCAACAGTCGAAAGACTAATGGAAATCAGCTTTTGGTCCTGTGTTTTGTTGTTTGGCATTGGCTTGTTTTTAACAATTATGTTTTTTGTTAACTATGCAAACGGCTTATAACTAAATCAAGCGGATGGAAAATACATGTGTGCTTGGACAGGTCACACCTGACAGGCGGTTCACGGGAAAAAATTCAACCAGGCTCGGGGATTGCTCTTGTGGGAGGGTTTTTCTACAGACTCGTTGTTTGACAGAAATAAAATGGAGGGAAAATGAAAGTTAACAATATCTTCGTGGCGGTTTGTTTGGTTTTAAGCCTTTCTGGCTGCAAATACGTTCAATCAAATATTGTAGTTTTTCACGACCTTCACCTTGACAAACAACAAATGAAATACAGCTTCCTTCCTCTGGCTGGACAAAAGGGAAATCTTGAATATAAATCTTATAAAAAGATCGTAGCTGATAAATTAGCTGCATATGGTTTTGTAGAAGACCAAGAAAACCCCGAATACTTTATTGCCTTTGCATACGGAATCGATAACGGAAAAGAAGAAATTAGTTCTGTTCCAATTTTTGGCCAAACAGGAGTTTCGTCTTCAACGACCTACGGCAGCATAAATACATATGGTAGCTATGGTTCATATTCTGGGACAACCACTTATCAGCCAACCTACGGAGTTGTCGGTTCCGCACCAGTTTCAAGTACCGTATATACCAGAAAGCTAGAACTGAGCATTATTGATATACAAAATTCAAAACCAGATGAACCATCGGTCGTATATCAAGCAGATGTTGTAAGTTCTGGCTCCTCATCACAGATTGCCGCGGTCATGCCATATATGCTTGAAGCGTTGTTCAAAAAATTCCCAGATGAATCTGGAAAAACTCGCCGCGAAACTATACCTATGAAATAAGCCACACAACGAGAAAATGATGCGGAGCGAAAATGAAAACCTATGGTGTCGGGATTGCAAGATGGCAAGTTTGCCATAAGCGCCTGTAATCCACCATGGCTTGCCCTTATAATCCTATCCGCCCCATAACGATGACAGCGGGGCCGCCCAGAGACGGTCACCAAGGGGCAGGGTTTCGGTGCCATCATACAGGATGACCCCCAGGCGAAACTGTTTTCCGGCAACATTGGCCAGACGTTTCAGTCCACGCAGATCCCGACCCTGGACGGTAGCGGCGGCTTTCACTTCTACTCCGATCAGTTCTCCCATGGCATTCTCGATAACGAAATCCACCTCGTATTGATCGTGGTCCCGGTAATACAGCAGGCGATATGTGCTGTTCGCGGTCATGGAGTGTTTCAGCAGTTCGCTGAAAACAAAAGTTTCCAGAACGGTGCCGAAACAAGCACGGTCCTGGTGGATTCGTCCGGGAGTTATGTCCGCCAGTGCAGCCAGCAGGCCGGAATCGAGGAACTGCACTTTGGGCGTTTTGACCATGCGTTTCAGACGGTTATGTGCCCAGGGTTCGATCCGGCGAAGCAGGAACAGTTGTTCCAGGGTCCCAAGATAGCGGGCGGCCGTCTTGTGATCCAGTCCCACCTGTCCGGCCACCTGGGAATAATTGCATAGTTGTCCGGAAACCTGGGCCAATGCCTGCACAAACTTGGGAAGCAGGTCCAGCTTGTCGATATCCGCCACCTCCCGCACGTCGCGCTGGATAATGGCATCGATATATTGGCGGTGCCATGCCACTCGGCGGCGCGGTGTGGCGCGGGAAATCGCTTCCGGATAGCCTCCCTGAAGGACAATTTGATCCAGCTTCTCGCCCAGAAAAACCTGTTTTACGTCTGGAATCCGTCCCTCATAGGCACGCTCGATCCAGTTTGTGCTGCCGCCGTGAATTTCATTTTGCGACAATGGCAACAGGGTCAGGGTCTCCATGCGGCCAGCAAGCGAATCGGCAACGGTCGGCAAGGTCATCAGATTGGTCGAACCCGTCAGCAGAAAGCGACCGGGGCGTCGGTCTTCGTCAACCGCTTTTTTTATGGCGAGCAGCAATTGCGGGGCGCGTTGGATTTCATCGATGATCGCGCGGTCCAAGTTTCTGACAAGACCTGTTGGATCTTCCTGTGCGGCCAGCAAGGTCAGCTGGTCATCCAGCGTCAGGTAGCGCATCTCCCTTGAAGCCAGTTGCCGCACCAGTGTCGTTTTTCCCGCCTGACGCGGTCCGGCTACCAGAACCACCGGGGTATCTGCCAATGCGTCGTCAATTTGTTTTTCAAGAAGGCGAGGGTAGAGAGACTTTGTTTGAATCATAGCCGGAATTTTAGCGTGCGATTGGGATTATGTCAACCGGCATTCGGGAGTACATGTTCGTGTGATTAGGATTTATGTGTCGTGTATTTGGGATTTGCCAGAGCGCAATGTCTTAAAATTTCGGGGACATAATACCATTTAATTGACAACCGAAATGCTAAATTGGCTTCACAGGCAAGCGGGGTATAACCAGCTAATGTCAACCGGACAAAAAATACAGGTGTGCTTCCCGGATAGGTCTCTACTGAATTGTTCCGGCACATCGGCGCCGGTTATCGCGAACCGTTGAGGCTGTAGAAAAACCCTAAAACATGCTATATTGGTGGCGATTTTAGTGAAAATTTCCAGGAGGGGAGCAATGCCACGCTTCAAAGAATACGATCAGGGCCAAAAGAACATCCAGGGAAGGTCATGATCGAGGGCCAAAGGCCAAGGGGGCCAGGCCGAATACAAATGTCACCTGAAAAATCTTCAGTGCCGAGGGCCCGACGTTCTCGGAGAGGGTTTTTCTACAGACTCGTTATGTGTAAAACAAAACAGAGGTTACAAATATGTTTATGATTGAGTTTAAAGATATCGGCTGGTGGTACTGGCTGGTAACGGCAAGTCTACTTACATTTGGTGTATCCGGAGAGCCAATCGGCTTTATGCTTGCTATCGGTCTTACTGTATTTCAGTTAATTCACTTTGTGATTCGTGAACGTAGCATCAAGGCATTTCCAATACAAGTCCGGTTTTGTTATCTAATTCTGCTTATTATCGCATTACCAGAACCGCTTCAATTGATATATTGGGTACCCACCATTGGAACGTGGGCACAGATAATTTTTGGTTACTGCACTATGGCGCGCTGTGTTTCTTTACTACCATGGAATCGCAGTGAGCAATTCTCACTTAGTTTACTAAAGAAAACGTTTTTCTCCCGCCCTGTTCGGGGGAGTGTACAACAAGGCTTTGCCACTATTAAGTAGTCTTTGACAAGCGACTGATCTTCGAGAACCGTCGGCTTCTGGCTTGGGATTCTCCACGCAGCCAATTCCGGGGACATAATACCATTTAATTAGCCAATTCCGGGGACATAATACCATTTAATTAGCCAATTCCGGGGACATAATACCATTTAATTAGCCAATTCCGGGGACATAATACCATTTAATTGACAACCACCCACCAATCCATCTAATTTGCCGACATGGCCCGTTTTGCCCGACTCGTCGTTCCCGAATATCCTCATCACATCACCCAGCGCGGAGTGCGCTCGATCGATATCTTCGATCATGACGACGACCGCCTGGCCTATCTCGATTTCATGCGTGAAGAGGCGCAACGGTTCGGCGTCACTTTTCTGGCCTGGTGCCTGATGAGCAACCATGTCCACCTGATCGCCGTGCCCTCCCGTGCCGATTCCCTGGCCCGAGCCATTGGTGAAGCCCATCGTCGCTACACCCGGATGAAGAACTTCGCGGCCGGGGTGCGCGGCTATCTTTTTCAGGGGCGTTTCGGCTCCTGTGTCCTTGACCAGCAGCATCTGCTTGCCGCCGGTCGCTACATCGAAAACAATCCGGTCAAAGCCGGAATCACGGCCCGGGCAACCGATTACCCCTGGTCAAGCGCGCGTTATCAATGCGGATTGACCGAGACCGATCCTCTGCTGCGGAAACGGACCCTGGCGCAGATGGTCGGCGACTGGTCGCTTTTCCTGCAAGATGAAGATTCCCGTCTTGAGGCCGACCTGTTGCAGAAGACCCGTACCGGGCGCCCGGCCGGCAGCAAAGAGTTCATTGCCACCCTGGAAAAGCAGGTGAAGAGGAAGCTGCTGCCGCAAAAGCCGGGAAGACCGCGCAGGAAAAAGGGAAAATAGGCATTATGTCCCCGGATTCATGACCGTCTGGTCGCGGGAGTTTTTTCTCGATGTGGTCAGGTGGATCCGGTTTGTTTGAAGGGGGTATTTATGAGAAGGAAAGTCAATAGGGTCGCCCCGTCTTTTTCTATGCCCCCTTGATGTTCACCAGTGGTCGCAGGTGGTTGATCACCTCAATCACAATGCCCTCCTGGGCCGCCAGGACAGAGCTGATCTCCTTGTAGACAAATGGCGATTCGTCCAGAGTCGCCTTGTCCACCTTGGCGATGATCCCCTTCATTGTCTCACGAAAGTTATCCAGTTTGACCCGACGTTTGCCTTCCGAACGGCTCATGACCCGACCGGCACCGTGCGAGGCCGACTGGAGATAGTCCCGGTTGCCAAGCCCTACCGTGACATAGATGCCGTCACGCATATTGGCGGGTATGATGCCTTTCTGTCCGTCAGTTGCCGGGGTAGCCCCCTTGCGATGCAGAACCAGATTGCCGTCCTGCAATTCAGCATGGTTGTGATTTTCATTGATCAGGTTTTCGGTTGTCAGGCGGTCGATGTCGGCACCGGAAAATCCCAGGATCCGCAACACGCCTTCGACAATCTTCAACCGGTTGGCCAGGGCGAAGTTCTGGCAATAAATCATGTCTTGCAAGTAGGCTTGTCCAATCTCCGAATGGAGCGAAAGAAAGCGATCCCCCAGACGCTTGGCCTGAGCCATGTAGTAGCTTGCAACCGAATGCCCTGCATTGCGCGATCCGGAATGGACCGTGATCCAGCACAGCCCCTGCCGGTCCGCGGAGATTTCGATAAAATGATTGCCGCTGCCGAGGCTCCCCAACTGACCCTTGACGCTGCGGTTCACTTTAGTGGTCAGGGCTTTGTCTTCGCTGGCTGAAACAAACGTCGGGTATGGATCAGACCGGTGATGGCCACCCAGTCCCGTCGGGATCTGTTTCATGATCCGGGCGAAAAGTTCTTGTCGGGCAACACGATCCGGCAGCAGGTTCGTTGCCGGTACGCCGGTGTTGACCGCACACATGCCGCAGCCGATATCGTAGCCGACATAGCCGGGTGAAACATGCTCCTGTACCAGGACAACACCGCCTATCGGCAGACCATAGCCGGTATGGACATCCGGCATCACGGCCATGTGCAGAACGCGGTCATCCCTGAGACAGTCAAAAATCTGCTGTCGGGCTCCCGGGTCAATCTGCTCCAGGGGGAGCAGGCTCCAGAGTTTTCTGTTAATTCGCATCTGGACACCACATCAAGGGAGGGGTTTGCAGGATGGTGCCAGCGGGCGATTCTATATCGCCCTTTTTTATGACGGCAAACAGCAACCAGGCGGGCACCACGTCAGTTTTTCCGACCAACACCACAGCTGGAAATAAATATTGCCAGTTGCGGGAATAATTAGCAAAGAATTATTCTGGTTTCTGGTCTGGCTGCCGCGTCACGGTTGCGGTTGACGGTGTCTGGACAAGTCATCCCGCAGCCATGATGAACACCTCGGCAAAACAGAACGGGCAGCCGATCATGGCTGCCCGTTTGTATTTGACCTGAATCAGTGAGCTTGTCACCGGCGAATAGCGTAACTTATTGACCTGCCTGCGCTTCCCAAAAATCACCGGCGAACCTATGGGTGCGCCTCAGATTTTTGAAAAGCGCATTCAGGCCAAGCAATTGCACTCTTCATCCGGCACAAGCTCACTAATTCAGGTTTGAGGCCAGGTGGCGAATTTGGCTGACGGTCAGAGCTGTTCCCTGACCGCTTCGGCGACCTTTTCGGCGGTGATGTCGAAATGCTTGAACAACTCGCCGGCCGGGCCGCTGGCGCCGAAGCCGGTCATGCCGACGACCTTGCCGTCGCGACCGACGTAACGCTCCCAGCCGAAGGTGGAGCCGGCTTCGACCGCCACCCGGCAGGCGCATGCGGGCGGCAGCACCTGGTCGATGTAGTCCTGTCCATGCTGTTCGAACAGCTCCCAGCTCGGCAGCGAGACCACCCGCACGCCGATCCCTTCGGCCTGCAGTTCGGCCTGGGCCTGCATGGCGAGGGGCAGCTCGGACCCGGTGGCGATAATGATGGCCTTCAGTTCACCCTGTTCGGCGGAGAGGACATAACCTCCCCGGTGCAGTTCGGCTGCCGGGGCGAGCTTGTCGCGGTCGAAGGTCTCCCATCCCTGGCGGGAGAGGATCAGCGCCGTCGGGCCCTTGGTATTGGCGATGGCCGCCTTCCAGGCTTCGACGGTTTCGTTGGCGTCGCCAGGGCGGATCACCGTCAGGTTGGGCACCGCGCGCAGGTTGGCGAGCTGCTCGATCGGTTGATGGGTCGGGCCGTCTTCGCCGAGACCGATGGAATCGTGGGTCAGCACGTAGATGGTCCGCAGGCCCATCATCGCCGCCAGACGCATCGGCGGGCGCATGTAGTCGGCGAAGATGGCGAAGGTGCCGCCGAAGGGGATCAGCCCGGGGGTGTGGGCCAGGCCGTTGAGGATCGAACCCATGGCGTGCTCGCGGACTCCGAAGTGGATGTTGCGGCCGACGGTGCAGGCGGTGAAGGAGTCCTCGCCCTGCAGGGTGGTGTTGTTCGAGGGACCGAGGTCGGCCGAACCGCCGAGCAGGAAGGGGAGTTTCTGCGCCAGGGCGTTGAGGGCCTTGCCGCTCGCCTGGCGGGTGGCGAGTTTCTCCCCGGCGGCGAAGACCGGCAGCTCGTCCCAGCCTTCGGGCAGTTCCCCGGCGGCGGCCCGCTGCCAGACCTGCAGGGCCTCGTTGTTCTTCAACTCGGTCTCGAAGGAGGTCTGCCAGGCGGCTTCCTGTTCGGCGCCGCGGGCGACGGCCTCCTCCATGTGTTTCTTGACCTCGGACGGGATGACGAAGCTCTCCTCAGGTTTGCGGCCGAAGAAGGTCTTGGCGCCGGCCAGTTCCTCGCTGCCCAGCGGGGCGCCATGGGCGCCGGCGGTGTCCTGCTTGGTCGGCGCGCCGAAGCCGATGTGGCTGCGGGCGATGATCAGCGACGGCCGCGGCGAGTGCTTCGCCCGGGCGATCGCCTGGTCAAGGTCCTTGAGGTTTTCTCCCTCGACATGCTGCACCTGCCAGCCGTAGCTGAGGTAGCGGGTGGCGACCTCCTCGGTGAAGGCGAGCTGGGTGTCTCCCTCGATGGTGATCTTGTTGTCGAGGTAGAGATAGACCAGGTTTCCGAGCCTGAGGGTGCCGGCCAGGGAGGCGGCCTCGGAGGCGACCCCTTCCATCAGGTCGCCGTCGGAGCAGAGCCCGTAGATGGTGGAATCGAACAGCTCGGAGCTGACCTTTTTCGCCAGGAATCGCTGGCCCATGGCCATGCCGACGCCGACCGAAATCCCCTGGCCCAGCGGCCCGGTGGTGGTTTCGATGCCGGGCGCGTGGCCGAATTCGGGATGCCCGGCGGTCGGGCTGCCGAGCTGGCGGAAGTTTTTCAGATCCTCCAGGCTCAGCTCGTAGCCGGTCAGATGGAGCATCGAATAGAGCAGGGCCGAGGCGTGACCGCAGGAAAGGATGAAGCGGTCGCGGCCGGCCCAATCGGGATTTTTCGGGTTGTAGCGCATGTGCCGGGCGAACAGCAGGTAAGCGATGGGAGCAGCTTCCATCGGCGTTCCGGGATGTCCGGAATTGGCCTTCTCGACCATGTCGGCGGCGAGCAGGCGGATGGTATCGACGGCCGGGCGGGCCAGGTCAAGGTTCAGGGGGGGTGACGTCATTATCTCCTCCAGGCTGGGAATTGGCGCCATTCAAACAGGAACGGAAAAATATTTCAAGGCTCAAAGCGCAGTTTTTCGCGGGTTTTCGGGGGATCAACAGGTGAGCTTATGCAAGTGTCCGGAATCATGTATCGGTCAGAGATGATGTTTTTGCAAAAAAGCATCACGCGTGTTGGCTAAGCAAAGAGCGCCAGCAGCAAGGCGCCCGTTTGTCGAGCAATGAGGCGTACTTACGTACGTCGAAGCAGCGAGGCAAGCGCAGCAACGCTGCTGCTGGTGAGTTTTTGCGACGCCATCAGAGATGGAAGGCGCAGTGTTCCTTGAGCAGCGCCAGATCCCTGGTCCGGTCACCGCTCCAGCGGGCCAGCAGCTGGTCGGCCAGGGTTTCACCGCTCGCAACCAGCGGCTCGAGGTCGTCGAGGTAGCAGGTTTCGTCGCAGCCGCGATGGTTGAGGCACTGCTGCTGTCGCAGTCCCTCGCGTGCCGCGGCAAGCGCCTCCCGGGCGATGTCATGCAGGCTGCGGCGGCCGTGGCGGGTTTTCAACCCCAGGCGCCAGGAATCACGATAACTCTGCTGCAGGCGTTCCAGGTCGCCCCCCCACATCAGGTTCAGCACGGCCTCGCCGGCGTCGCGGTGGTAGAACAACCCCTTGAGCAGGGCGGTGACGCTGAGCGTCAGGTGCTGCGGCAGGCTGTCGGCGCTGCGGACCTCGACCTGCGGTCTCAGTCGCGCTTCGGGGAAGAGGGTCGAGAGGTGCAGGTCCCAGTCGCCGAGGGTCGCTGTCTCGCCACTGAAGCCCTCGGCCAGAAAACGGCGGAAGCTGAAACGTTCGCCGGTCAGGTCGATGTAGCTGCCGTCGCGGACGATGAAGTACATCGGCACGTCGAGGGCGTATTCGGTGTAGGTCTGCAGGTCGGCACCCGGTTCAAACAGGCTCGGAATCAGGCCGCAGCGGTCCGGGTCGGTGCGCCGCCAGATCTCACCGCGGGTGGAGAGAAAACCGCTCGGCCTGCCGTCAAGCAGCGGCGAGTTGGCGAACAGGGCGTAGAGCAGCGGCGCGAGGGCCTGGCCGAGCCGCAGCTTGAAGAGCGCGTCCTCCTCGTCCTTGAAGTCGAGGTTGACCTGCAGCCCGGCGCTCTGCTTCATCATCCGCTGTCCCATGTCCCCGGTTTTTGCCATGTAGGGCCCCATGATGCCGTAGCGGGCCTTGGGCAGCCAGTCGATCTTTTCCAGCGGCGTGAAGGGCTGGACGCCGAGACCGAGAAAGGTCAGGCCGAGCGGTGCGGCGACACGGACGATGTTGTTGATGTGGGCGATGAAATCGCCTTCACAGCAGTGGATGTCGGGACAGAAACGACCCGAAAGTTCAATCTGTCCGCCCGGTTCCAGGGTGACGGAGGAATATTCCCCCAGCAGCGCGATCAGGTGGCCGTTGTCATGGACCCGGTGCCAGTCACCCTCCGCAGCGAGGACTTCCAGCAGCTTCCCAACCCTGGACCAGGAAGCGGCTTCACCGGTCGTCGTTTCGATAACCAGTTTCTCCGTTTCGGCGCCGACCCCCCATTCCTCGGGGGGGCGGGCCCCGCGGCGCAGGAAGTCGGTCAGCAGGCCGGGGTCGGTCAGGGGGTGCTGCAGGTCGGGTTTGATCAGGGTACTCATAGCCCTAACCATATCAATTTAAGTCAGGAATGCACAGCCTGAATCGGCAGGAGAAAACTGGTATCCCGGCGAGGAAGCGATATGCTTTACAGAGACCCCAGGGGTATGAGGAAAGGAGTCAGATTATGCCAGCTCTGAACAAAACCGTTCTGATGGTTGTCACCAGTCACGATGAACTCGCCCCCGGCAAACCGACCGGGCTCTGGCTGGAGGAATTCGCTCTCCCCTGGCAGCTTTTTAGCGAGGCGGGCTTGAAGGTGTCCATTGCCAGTCCGTTAGGCGGCAGCGTGCCGATTGATCCCCGCAGCATCGAGGACGAGGACAAGATCGTCGCCTGGCGGGAGGCTGAGAGCGCTCTGCTGCAGACCGCTTCCCTAGATGAACTGCAACTGCACAAGTTTGATGCCATCTTCCTGCCCGGGGGGCATGGTGCCATGTTCGACCTGCCGGAGAATCCGGTGCTCAAGGCCCTGCTGCACAGTCAGATCGAGGCCGGGCGCATTGTTGCCGCCGTCTGTCACGGGCCGGCCGCGCTGGTCGATGTCAGTCTCAGCGACGGCAGGCCACTGGCCGCCGGACGGACCCTGACCGCCTTTACCGATGCCGAAGAGCGGGCGGTCGGACTCGAGGACGCGGTACCCTTCCTGCTGGAATCCGAATTGCGCGCCAAAGGCGCTGATTTTGTCGCGGGTGAGCTCTGGGCGCGTCATGTCGAGGTCGACGACAACCTGGTGACCGGACAGAATCCGGCGTCCAGTGCGGCGACGGCCGAAGCAGTGATCCGCCTGCTGCGGGGCTGAGTGATTCGAGGTTGGCGGTTATCCCCCAGGAAAACCGATCCGCCGGGAAGGTCTTTCAACCCTCAGGATGTTCTTCCTGCAACAACAGTTTTTTGGCTCCGCGTTGCAAGGTCTGTTCGAGTTCCCGCAGCAGCGAGGATCTGAGATTCCAGCTATGCCAGTAGAGCCGCACCGGTTCGGGGTCGTGGGGTGCCAGATCGACCAGTGTACCGTTGTCGAGCAACGGGCGACACTGTTGTTCGGGGATGCAACCGTAGGCGTATCCAGCCAGAATCAAGGTGTTATAAGCTTCCTGCGAGGGGATGTAATGGGCCTGCCAGCGGCGCGGGGCGCGGCCGCAGCTGCGTTCCAGCAGCCGACGGTGTAGTGCGTCCTGTCGGTTGTAGATGGCAACGGGAGCGCGTGCCGCTGCTGACAGGGTCAAACCTGTCGGAAACCAGTGTTGCTGAAAGGAAGGCGCGGCACAGAGCCGGTAGACCATGGTGCCGAGATAACCGGCCCGGCAGCCTTGTGGTGGTTTGGAGGTGGCGCTGATGCAGCCGACCACTTCTCCCTGGCGCAGTAACCGCTCGGTTACGTCCTGGTCCGCGACACGCAGATCGAACAACAGTTCATGCTCGTCCAGCAGAGGCAGTACTGCCTTCCAGAACCAGGTTGCCAGAGAATCGGCGTTGATGCCGATCGGCAGGCTGGTCGTTACCTCGGTGTCCTCTGCGAGCAGGGAGGCGGGCAGCTCGTTTTCAAGCAGGCGCACCTGGCGAAAATGCGTCAGCAGCCGGCGTCCGGCATGGGTTGGACGAGGGGGATTGTCGCGAATCAACAGCACCTGTCCGAGGCGCTCCTCAAGCTGTTTGATGCGTTGCGAGACGGCCGACTGGGTGATCAGCAATTGCCGGGCGGCGAGGTCAAAGCGGCCGGTTTCAACGACCGCGGCAAGCGCCGCCAGAAGACGATAATCAA
This sequence comes from Geothermobacter hydrogeniphilus, assembly GCF_002898515.1. GTDB lineage: Bacteria > Desulfobacterota > Desulfuromonadia > Desulfuromonadales > Geothermobacteraceae > Geothermobacter_A. The sequence continues at coordinate 200,008 of NZ_PPFX01000001.1, forward strand.
GCATGGTTGGATATTAGCACTGCTTATATTGTTTTAGGGCAATTAATTTTACATGATGATTGCCCTTCGTTATGCTCCCTCTCGAATTGAGCGGGAGGTCCACATGCAGAGTCTGTTTTTTCAGGGGTTCGGTCTCAGTGCCGGGTTGATCATTGCGATCGGGGCGCAGAATGCCTTTGTGCTGTCGCAAAGCGTGCGGCGCAATCGTCCGTTGCTGATCGCCCTGATCTGCGCTTCGGCCGATGTTCTGCTGATTGCTCTCGGCCTGACCGGGGTCGGCAGCGTCGTGGCTTCCAGCCCGCGACTGGCCGCTTGGGCCGCCTGGGGCGGGGCGTTGTTTCTGATTGTTTATGGTGCCGCGGCCCTGCGCTCGGCCTTGCGGGGCGCCGCCCTGGAGCCTGACCATGACGCCCTGCCGGGATTGCGCGAATTGCTTCTGGGAACGCTGGCGGTGACCTTCCTCAATCCCCATGCTTATCTCGATACCCTGGTCCTGATTGGCAGCATCGGCGGTCAATATCCTCTCGAACAACGATGGATTTTCGGTAGCGGTGCAGTCGCGGCATCACTGGCCTGGTTCCTGTTGCTGGCCCTGGGAGGACCGTTGCTCGCGCCGCTGTTTCGTCGGCCGATTTCCTGGCGTTTGCTCGATGCCGGTGTCTGCGTGGTGATGTGGCGCATCGCCTTCGGTCTGCTGCGTGATCGCTGGCCGCTGATGTGAAGACGCGCCCGAGACCGGGTTTCCTGTTTTCAGGTATACCTGAATCAGTGAGCCCCTTGTCGGCGGATAGCACAAGTCATTGATCTGCCTGAGCTTCCCAAAAATCACCAGCGAACCTAATGGGTGCGCTTCAGATTTTTGGAAATCCCATTCAGACCAAGCACCTGCACTCTTCATCCAACAGAAACTCACTGATTCAGGTATAATAAAAAGGTCAACAGCAGGTTACCTGGTGAAAGGAGTGGAGAATGAAAAACAAGGAAACGCGCCGACTCTGTCAGGCTGTCCACGAAGGCAAGGTTCGCAAAGTCGAACACATGGTGACCCACCAGCAAGGTGAGGTGATCGACTGTGACGGCACCGGCTTCGAAGTGAAAACCGGTGATAAGTATCAGCACTGGGAAGGTTCGAACTGCGAACCTTCCTGAACTGGAACCTCCGGCAATGAGACCTGGATCCATGTCCTCATTGCCGGCGTAGAGAACAAGCCATTGCCCCTCTGATTCAGATGAGAGAAAAGGCGAGTCTTTCGGCTCGCCTTTTTCCTTGGCGGCTCCGTTGCTGCCGACCCCGTGGGAGGATCATCCGTGGAGTCCGACATCGTTGACGGGGGTGACGTTGATCCCGGTCGGAAACCTGCCGGTGTTGCGAATTCCGGTTCTGTTGAGACGTCGAAAGCGGGTCGCGTTCAGGAACCTCACTCCCCTCCTCAAGAAAAAGCAATGAGGGCTAGAGTTTCGTCTAAGTGTCGATATAATAACCAGAACTGCCACTGCTTCCATTGCCGGTCCGGTTCTGTTTTCTTGTCGAAGGGTCCATCATGACGAAACTCCGTTCTTTGTTTGACGGGGAGCCATTTCAAGGCCGCGATCTGTTTGCCGGACCTCTCCCCTGGCTTGAGCCGAAGCGCCTGCTGCTGATGATGGTGCTGGCGGTTTTCGCCGTTGAAACCCTGGTCATGTTCACCCTGCACCTGATCCCGGGTTTGCCTGTCGTGACCGAAGCCGTGGTGGATTCGTGCCTGTTGCTGCTGGTTCTTTCCCCGATTCTTTATTATTTTCACTATTGCCCCCTGCAGCTCCATTACCGTGCCGGCCTGCAGACGACGAACAGGTTGCTGCGGAGTGAAGAACGTCTGCGTCTGGTGCAGGGAGCCACCAACGATGGTCTCTGGGACTGGGATATCGCGACCGAATCGGTTTATTACAATCCCCGGTTCGCGGCGATGCTCGGTTACCGGCGCGATGATCTCAAGCCGTTTTTGCAAACCTGGCGAAAACTTCTGCATCCCGAGGAGAAGACGCAGGTTCTGGAGACCCTCGATGAGCATCTGGCCGGGAAAAATGAACACTACCGCGCGGAGTACAGGGTGAAAACAGCCGGCGGAGAGTGGCTCTGGGTTCTGGCCCGCGGCCGGGTGGTGAGTCGGGATGAAGCGGGCGGGGCGCTGCGCATGGTTGGAACCCTGACCGATATCAGTGATCGCAAGCGGGCTGAACAGGCTCTGCTGGCCCGCAAGCAGGAAGTCGGCCAGCTCTCCCGACAGTTGATGTTGCGCAGTGAAGAAGAGAAACGTCACCTGGCGCAGGATCTTCATGATGAATTCGGCCAGGTGCTGAGCGCCTTTCAGCTCGGGGTCGAGGTTCTGCAAAAACATCGTTCTCCGGGAGGGAAGGGTTATCAGGAACAATGCAATCGTCTGCTCGGGCTGGTCAGTCGCTTGGAAAGGGATATCCGTCATATTTCCAGGCATCTGCGTCCGGTTATGCTTGATGACCTGGGCCTGGTACCGACCTTGCGGTCACTGGCCGCCGAACTGGAGAGCCAGGTTCCCGGGTTGACGGTAGAATTTTCCATCGAGGAGATATCGGGCAGGCTCGAAACGGATCTTGAGATGGTCTGTTACCGTATTTGTCAGGAGGCGCTGCATAATTGCCTCAAGCATTCCGCCGCCTCCCGGGTCCGTATCACCCTGAGAAGTGGCGTCGAATGGGTCGAAATGATTGTCCGGGACAACGGCCGGGGGTTCGAGGTGCGACAACAGCCTGAACGGGACAGCCATTGGGGCATGGGCCTGCTCGGGATGCGCGAACGGGCACATGCCGTTGCCGGCAGTTGCGACATTTGTTCAACTCCGGGAGGGGGAACCAGCGTGGTCTGCCAGGTCCCGGCCCGTTTTGTCGAGGAGGGGCTATGTCGGACGTCCGCATCCTGATCGTCGATGATCACGTCATTCTGCGCGAGGGCATCCGCCTGCTGCTGGAAACCCAGGCCGATTTCCAGGTGGTCGGGGAGGCCGGCAACGGGGTCGAAACGATCGCCATGGCGCGGAAATACGGCCCCGATATCATTCTGCTCGACATTTCGATGCCGAAGATGGATGGCCTGCAGGCGGTCGGCTTGCTGGCCAATGCCTGCCCGCAGGCGCGCGTCATTGTCCTTTCCCGCTATGAGAAGGAAGCCTATGCCTGCCAGGCGCTGAAGAATGGCGCGCACGGCTACCTGGTCAAGGGGGCGCCGAGTGAAGAACTGCTGGAGGCGATCCGCGCCGTCGCCAGGGGGCGCTATTATTTCAGCGCGGCTGTGCAGGCGGCGGTGGTCGAAGGTTATGTCATCCACCGCCCGGACCACCAGCCCCATCCCGAGACCACCCGGCTTTCCGAGCGGGAACTCGACGTGTTGAAGCTTCTCGTCGAGGGCAACAGCAGCGTCGAGATCGGCGAGGTTCTGTGCATCAGTTCCAAGACGGTCGACAAGCACCGCGCCAGCATCGCCCGCAAGACCGGCGCCGACAACCCGGTGAAGATGGTCCAGTTCGCCCTGCGGACCGGAATCCTGGCGCCCGACTATTATGACAAGTGATTTGTAATCGCGGATGAGACGGATATCCACGTGATCCGTTGTTGCAGGAAAAGCTCTGTTTTTCCATCGGGTTGCGCCAGTTAACAAAACTGGATAACCTGCCTGAACAATCCCTTTTGCCCCTTTTGAACAAAATACGCAAATTGCTCCCCGTCTTTGCGCAATCGGCTCATTGTGACTTGAACAGTGATAGATTACTGTTCAAGTCACAATTCAACCGGTGAACTGCACAGATGCCGCAGCAGACTCAACACAGGCGCCGGTTGATGATTTTTTCCAAGCCAATGCGTCACTGACAAAGCCAAACCTTCCGCGAGGGGGGGACGGAAAGTCACGGATCTTCCCCGAGAAGATGGCCGGGCCGCCAGGGATTACCAGAGGACCGGTCATGCCTCTTGCGTCAACACCTCCAGAAAACGACCGGTTCCTCTCCCCGGCAGCAGCATGGAGGAGGTGCCCTTATGAATGCCCACGATTGAAGAGGCCGGAAGAAAAGACGAAACGAGCTGGATCAACCGCAATTCCCGGAAGGGGGATACTCATGAAAGAAAAAACCTGTAGTGTCAGTTGGTGGCAGGTGGCGATGATGACCATGAGTCTGCTGATTTTTGGTGCCACCACCGGGCATACCGCGCCGGTTCCGGGCGGCACTCTCGACCCGACCACGATTCCCAAGTATGTTCAGCCGCTGGTTATTCCACCGGTGATGCCGCCCTCTTCGGTGCAGCCGACCGATCCGACGACCGGACAGCCGACCAGTGTCAATGCCCGGTACAATATTTCCGTGCGCCAGTTCAGGCAGCAGATCCTGCCCGGCGGGATCTGGAACACGGTCAACGACCGCAACGATCAATTTGGAGCCACCACGCTCTGGAGTTACGGGCCGGATGAGGACAAGCCGGCCCCGGGCTATGTTGCCCCCGCTCCCCTTGGAACCCCCGGTGCCACCTTCAACTATCCGGCGTTCACCGTTGAGAACAATTCCAACGCACCGACGACCGTGCGCTGGATCAACGGCCTGGTCGATGAGCAGGGCAATTACCTGCCGCACCTGTTCAAAGTTGACCAGACCCTGCACTGGGCCAATCCGACCAACGCCGGTTGCGCCAATGCCGCCAAGATCCCGCAGACCGACTGTCGTACCAGCAATCCGGCTCCCTACACCGGTCCGGTGCCGATCGTCACTCACGTGCATGGTGCCCATGTCAATGCCGAGTCGGACGGCTATCCCGAGGCCTGGTGGCTGCCGGCCGCCAACAACATTCCCGTCGGTTATGCCTCGCGCGGAACCATCTACACCCAGAATGACATCACCACTGCCGGCAATATCAGTACGGTGATGACGCCCAACGAATTCAACCCGATTCCCGGTTCGGCCTTCTACAGTTACGAGAACACCCAGCCGGCGACCACCCTCTGGTACCATGACCACAGCCTCGGCATGACCCGACTCAACGTCTATGCCGGGCCGGCCGGGTTCTGGCTGATCCGTGGCGGCGCCTATGACAGCGCCAAGGCCCGGCGCGGCCCGGCGGTCCTGCCCGGTCCCGCCCCGGTGCTCGGTGCCGGCGACCCGAACTTCGATCCCGCCTATCGAAAAACCATCCGTGAGATCCCGATCGTTATCCAGGACCGCTCCTTCAACGCCGACGGATCACTCTTTTATCCTGAATCCCGCCAGTTTTTCGACGGGTTTGCCGGTCCTTACGTCGGCGATCCCCAGGGACAGGGCAGCGACATCGCCCCGATCTGGAATCCGGAAGCCTTCTTCAACACCATGGTGGTTAACGGCACCACCTGGCCGGAGATGTCAACCGCCCCGGCCAAGTACCGTTTCCGCCTGTTGAACGGCTGCAATTCCCGTTTCATCAATCTGGCGATGTTTGTGGCCAACCCCGACGGCACCCTCGGCGCCGAAATTCCCTTCTACCAGATCGGCGGCGACCAGGGCTTCCTGCCGCGCGTGGTCCAGGTGAAGACCGGTTTCGCCACGGCACTGAAGGGCAAGGGGAAGCTTCCCGGGCGTCTGACCCCGTTGCCTGACCCGTCTCAGGCTCTGCTGATGGCTCCCGCCGAGCGTGCCGACGTCATCGTCGATTTCAGCGGTCTGCCAGACGGCACCGTGGTTCGGATGATCAACACCGCTCCGGATGCCCCCTTCGGCGGCTTCCCGGATATCCCGGCCGATCCCGGCACCACCGGCCAGGTGATGCAGTTCCGCGTCAACAGCGCCAACCTGGTGGCGGCCGATGCCCTCACCACCTCACCGTTGGCTCTGCGGCTCAAGGCCGAACCCAAGAACCGGGCCAAGGTGGTGCGCAAACGTCGCCTGACCCTCAACGAAGAGGAATCGGCCCAGGTCTGCGTGCGGATTCTGCCCGACGGCACCCCGGTCACCGTGCAAACCTTCCCGACCCCGAATCCGAATATCGCCGCTGACTGCGCCGCGATCAATGCGGTTCCGCAGGCCCCCAAGGCGGCCCTGCTCGGTGGTATCGGCAAGAACCGGCTGCTGCCCGGAAAGCCTTATGTCGGTATCCCGATGCTCTGGTCCGATCCGATTACCGAGAACCCGCAGGTCGGTGATACCGAACTCTGGGATTTCTACAACCTGACCGTCGACGGGCATCCGATCCATATGCACCTGGTCCGGTTCCAGGTCAAGGGGCGCCAGTTGTTCAACCAGGCCCATCCCCGGTTCCGTAAAATCGGCCGGAAGATGAAGCCGCTGCCGACCGAGAGGGGCTACAAGGATACCGTGCTGGCCTATCCCGGCGAGATCACCCAGGTCAAGGCGACCTTCGACCTTCCCGGTCTCTACGTCTGGCACTGCCATATCGTCGAACATGAGGACAACGAGATGATGCGGCCCTATTACGTCGGTGCCAAACCGGTCGGGTTCCCGGTCCCTTAACCCTTTAGCGGGTTTTGCCCGCAACCGCGGTGAGCCGCCCCTGACCCGGGGGCGGCTTCCTTTTGTCGCGGCCGATGTGGATATCATCGGCTTTCTGATTTGACACTCTGCTGAAACCACCGGTTCTAAGGGAAGGGGGATTCCCATGAAACGCACGCTGCTGTTCTGCCTGGTGATGATGTTGTCGGTCCTGCCGGCCTTGGCCGGGAACCGGGCCGATCTGCTGTCGGACGACAAGCCGGTCATCAATGACAAGATGGATGAGATCAACTATGCCGTGGGACACCAGGTCGGGCGCGACCTGAAACGCCAGCATGTCGAGGTTCGACCGGAGGTTCTCTGGCAGGGAATCGTCGATGGCGCCACCGGTGACGAGGCACTGATGAGCATGGAGGATATGCTCGACATCCTGATCGCCTTTCGGGCCGATATTGTCAGGAAACACGAGGAACAGAAAAAGGGATACCGGCTGCGCGGTCAGGAATACCTGGCGGAAAATGGGAAAAAACCGGGTGTTATCGTTCTGCCGAGCGGTCTGCAGTACCAGGTGCTGCAGCAGGGGCGGCCGGAGGGGAAAACGCCGACCGGTGGCGACACGTTGCTGGTGAAGTATATTTCTCATGATATCGAAGGCCGGCAATTCGGCAGCAGTATCAAGGAGGGTGTCGATGAGCCGGTTGAGGTCCGTGTTGACAAGATGATCCCGGGATGGCAGGAGGCGCTGAAGCTGATGAGGGAAGGGGCCCGCTGGAAGCTGTTTGTCCCGAGCCGTCTCGGTTTCCGGGATTCCGGTCCCATGGCCGGGCAGACCACTGTTTTCGAACTGGAACTGGTTGAGGTGCTGCCGCGGGTCTACCCGTGATATCCCTTCCCCGGTTTCAGGCTGTCAGCGTTGGCCGGCCGGGATAAAGGTATCCAGCACGTCGTTGTTGATCTGGCGCAACACCAGGACCTGGCCGCTTTTACTCCGGATGAACTGGCGGCTGGTTTCCAGCAGGGCAAAGGGGATGAAGTCTTCGCCCATCGGTCCTTTTTCGACACTCCCGGCGACGAAATGGGCTTTGCGGGCATCGATCCAGGCGCCTGTGGCAAAGTCCTTGACAAAAATGGAACGGATGTCCTTGCGATCGTGTCCGGGATCGTATTCGGACATGTTGTTGATGAACAGCAGCATGTCGCGGGGGCACTCGAAGCTGCGGTGTTCGCCATCGACAAACAGGACCAGGCTCTGCCATGCGGGATAGTTTGCCGGGGCCATGCCGCATACCGGGCAGGTTTCGTCAGCTGTTATGGCGGCCGGGGATGCGCTGTTTCCGCCGGCTGCGGCGGGCCTGGATGAACAGCCGGACGTCGTTCCCATCAGGCAGGCAACCACAAGGGGCATCAGCCATCGTCGCTTGTTGCTGATCGAACAAGGTACCATCAGTTCTTCTCCGGGGCAGACTTGTGAATGCGTTCCCACGTTAACTATCCCCCGAACTATACCAGAACAGAGCCCCCTGGCCAGTTGGAGGACGAGCGGGACATCACCGCTATCGACGCACCCGGTAAGCCGGTTCAGCAGCGCGACGCCTTGTCCACATCCGTCGCCTTGCCGAAGATCAGCAGCATGTCGCTGTCGCGGATCTGGCGGTCCGGCGGCGGCATGAGCAGGAATTCGTCGGTCAGCACATCCTTGATGCCGAGCACGTAGACACCGAATTTGCGCCGCAGGTCGAGTTCGATCAGGGTCTTGCCGATGAACCCGGCCGGCGGGGCGATCTCGTTGAGGCTGTAACCCTCGGCCATGGTCAGCATGTCAAGGATGTTGGGACTGGCGAGGTTGCGGGCGGTCTTGATCGCCATGTCCTTTTCCGGGTAGACAACCTCGTCGGCGCCGACCTTGCGCAGGATGCGGCCGTGATCCTCGTTGACCGACTTGACCACCAGCCGTTTTACCCCCAGTTCCTTGAGAAACAGCGTCGCCAGGGTCGCCGCGTGGGAACGTTCGCCGATGGCAACCACCACTGCGTCCATCTCCGCTACCCCCTGGGCGGCGAGAAACTCCTTGTCGGCGGCATCGGCGACCATCGCCACCGAACAATGGTCGCTGACCTGCTGGATGTGGCTGCGGTTGTTGTCGATCACCAGCACCTCGTGGCCGTCTTCATAGAGGGTGCGGGCGATGTTAAAGCCGAAGTTGCCGGCGCCGATAACGCAGAATTTTTTCATTATCCAACTCCTTGAAATTTATTAGACCGCGGATGGAGCGGACGCAATCGGATAAAATCTGTTATTGGCCGCTAAGAAGGACAAAACTCTTTCAACGGAGAGGCGGGGAGGAGCAGAGCCGGAGAGAGAGTCTTATGGGTTTAAAACCAAAAACTGCTTTTGGTTTTCTCTGCGGCTCTCCGTTAAAAAAGGTTTTCTTGGCGCCCTTGGCGTCTTGAGCGAGCCATGCGAGCGGGCGGCCCTATGATTTTTCTACTAGCCGATCATCACCTGCTCTTCGGCATAGCGAATCTCCCGCCCGCCCGAGCGGCGGATGATGGCGAAGGCGAGGGTGAGGATGCCGACCCGGCCGATGAACATCATGACAATCACGATCAGTTTGCCCAGCGGCACCAGTTTCGCGGTCACGCCGAGCGAGAGGCCGACGGTGGCGAAGGCCGAAACCGCCTCGAAAGTGTAGTCGAGCAGCGCGTTGCGGCTTTCGGCCGCCGGCAGTCCATGGACCTGGACGGCCAGCAGCAGGAAGATGGCCGCCCCGCAGGCGACCACCGAAAGCAGCACCAGGGTCATGGCGCGGGTGGTCAGCTCTTCCGGCACCGTGCGACGGAAGATATTGGTGTGCCTGTCGCCTTTCAGGCGGCTGTGGATGATGGCGAACAGCAGGGCGAAACTGGTGGTTTTGATGCCGCCGCCGCAGGAGCCGGGCGAGGCGCCGATGAACATCAGGAACATGATCAGTACCAGGCTCGGAACTTCGAGCAGGTTCAGATCGATACTGTTGAAGCCGGCGGTGCGGGCGGTCACCGACTGGAACAGGACCATCCAGAAACCGTTGCCGACGCTCATCTTATGCAGTTCCCCGGGGAATTCCAGCAGCGCCAGCAGCAGGGCGCCGCCAAGGGTCAGTACCAGGCTGGTCACCAGCACCAGGCGGCTGTGGAGGGACAGTCGGCGGCGAACATGCTCCCGTTTCCGGGTCATCCCCAGCAGTTCCTGCAGCACCAGGAAGCCGAGACCGCCGCTGGTGATCAGCCCCATGATGGTGAGGTTGACCAGCGGGTCGGACTGAAAGCCGATCATGCTGTCGGAAAAGAGGCTGAACCCGGCATTGCAGAAGGCCGAAATCGAGTGAAACAGAGCGCTCCAGAGCCCCTGTGCCAGTCCGAGTTGAGGCACCAGGCGGATCGCCAGCAGGGCCGCGCCGATACCTTCGATGGCAATCGTCAGCAGGAAAATTTTGCTGATCAGCTCCTGCACCGAGGCATAGGGCTGCGGCAGCAGGGTCTGTTCGATCTGTTGCCGGCCGCGAAGGCTCATCCCGCCGCCGAGATAGGAGAGCAGGTAGACCGAGAAGGTGGTGATGCCGAGACCGCCGGTCTGGATCAGCAGCAGCACGACGCACTGTCCGAACCAGCTCAGGTGACTGCCGGTATCGACCACCACCAGCCCGGTGACGCACTGGGCGCTGGTGGCGGTGAAGACGGCATCGAGGAAGGAGAGCGGTTGGCCGTTGCTGGCCAGCGGCAGCTGCAGCAGCGCCCCGCCGAGCAGGATGGCGAGGCCGTAATAGAGCAGCAGCACCTGCCCGGGAGAGAGGTGCCAGGTCTGTCGACGTTGTGGCAGGGCGCACATGGGGACGAATATTACTCTTAATCGTGGTTTTTGGGAAGAATAAGTAGGACGGATGGGGCGCCAGCGCGCCAAAGGCTCCAGGAAAACCGATTATTAACGGAGAGACGCAGAGAGGCGGAGACGCAGGGAAACAAGATCAGACAAAGGATTTCTCTCCGCCTCTGCTGCTCCCCGCCTCTGCGTTAAGTCGGGTTTTTGAATTTCTTGACGGCGGCAACGAATGTCATTCCAGAAACAGGTCGGTCATCAGCTCTGCCCCCGGTTGGACCGCGTAACGTTCCAGGTTGTCGATCCCCTCTTCGGCCAGCACCTGCTCGTCGATGAAGAAGTTGCCGCTGCAGTCGCGGCTGTCGCGGCAGAGGATGGCGTGGGCGGCGTCGGCGAGGATCTCCGGGGTGCGGCACTGCTCAGGCTTGACCACGCCGCCGAGCATGGCCAGGGCGGCGGTGGCGATCACCGTGCGCGGCCAGAGGGCGTTGACGGCAACGCCGGCTTCGCGGAATTCTTCCGCCATCCCCAGGACGCACATGCTCATGCCGTACTTGGCCATGGTGTAGGCGACATGCGGACCGAACCAGCGCGGGTTCATGTTCAGCGGCGGGGAGAGGTTGAGAATGTGCGGGTTGTCGGCCCGCTGCAGATATGGCAGGCAGGCCTGCGAGCAGAGGAAGGTGCCGCGGGTGTTGACCTGGTGCATCAGGTCGTAGCGTTTGGCCGGTGTATCAAGCGTGCCGGCGAGGTAGATGGCGCTGGCGTTGTTGATCAGGATATCGATACCGGCGAAACGCTCGACGGCGGCGCTGACCGCTGCGGCGATATCCTCAGGTTGGCGGATGTCGCATTTGACCGCCAGCGCCTGTCCGCCGGCCGCCTCGATTTCGGCGGCGGCACTGTGAATGGTGCCGGGCAGCTTCGGGTTGGGAACGTTCGACTTGGCGGCGATGACGATATTCGCGCCGTCGGCCGCGGCCCGCCTGGCAATCGCCAGCCCGATACCGCGGCTGGCGCCGGTGATGAAGAGGGTTTTGTTTTTGAGTGTTTTCATGGAGACCCCGTTTTTTTTAACGCTGAGGCGCGGAGAAGGAGAGATGCTGAGAAAATCTGCAAGAGGCCTGGATCAATATCAGATCAGAAAAGACTTTTGTCCATTCTCTCCGTCTCTGCGTTGAGAGTTTTATATTAAAGCATAACCGCAACCTTGTCTGCTGTCAGAAAAAGCGGAAAATCATCACCCAGAGGCCGTGATTGGCGATCAGTGACAGCAGCGCGATCAGCAGCAGTCCCTTGCCCCAACGGCTCGCCAGCCGTGGTCGAAGCCAGAAGCCGGCGATGGTGACGACGATGATTTCGGCCAGGGCGGCGGGGATGCCGTGGTAGGCCGGGTTCCAGTAGGAGACCGGGGAGATGAAACGCCAGTGGCTGAAGGGCCAGAAGTGCATGTGGGCGTCATTGTGGTGAAGGAAGAAATCCTCGGCCGCGCCCAGCAGGCCCGCCAGGAAGAAAAGGGCGGCACGCGGGCGTTTCCGCCACCAGAAAAGGGCCAGGGCGGCGCCCCATAGCGGAAAGGAATGAAAGGCTCCGACCAGGGCGCTCCAGCCGGGCTGAAAGTAGACTTCGTTCCAGAGCTGCTGCTGGGGGATTCCGGCGATCAGGCTTCCCCAGGCGAGGAAGATATAGATGGGGATGTCGGGTGTCAGGGCGCCGCAGCAGAGTACCAGGTTGACGCGCGGCAGCCGGGCGACGCGCTCGCCGCCGAAGAATCGCAGCAGGGCGCAGGTGAGAATGGCATGGCTCTGGGTGTTCATCCGCCTCCGCCGAGAGGAAGGAAAACCGAGATCACCGCCAGCACCAGGCCGGCGAGCAGGCTGCAGAGACCGTTGCGTACCAGCAGGTACTTGCGGGTCAGGCGGTGTTTGCCGAGATAGTAGAGTTCATGCAGGTAGGCGTCGTAGAGTTTTTCCTTGTCGGTCAGCAGTTGCTTGAAGCCGGCAATGAACTCTTCTTCCTCGAGTTCGACGAAGGATCGGAAATAGAAGAAATTGGTTTGTCCGGTGGCATGCAGTGGGGGGATGATGGCGAGAATCGAAAAGATCACCGCCAGGATGCCGGCCACTGCCAGGATCAGTACTGTCGTCAGTGGCAGATCCTGCATCCGGGTCAGGGCGATGGTGGTGACCAGGGAGGCCGCGGTGAGGATCATCGCCGCCTTTGAATCAGCCATTTTGTTCAGGGTCATGTGCTTGCTGAGATTGGCGCGCAGGGCATTGCTCGCCAGCAGCCGCGGCAGCAGTTCATTGGCGTCGGGAGTGCTCATGAATGGCTCCGGTTGTCTAGGAGGCTGTCGGACTATCCATGAACTGGCTGCAAATCCGCGCGTTCGGCCCATATCCCAGCTCCATTTTGCCCCATAGCCACTGCTATGAGGCTGCAATCGAGCAGAAATCTGGCCCCAAACGCTCGAATTTTCGCTTCAGCCTGTATAGTCCGACAGCCTCCTGGGGATGGAATCGATGACGAATTTTACCACGACAGTGGGCACCGCGGAAGATATCTTAAGCCGGCAGGCGGGCTTCCCGGTCAACGAGCAGTTCCGTAAGCGGTACCAGTTTTCGGTCGGCCGGGAGGTTTTCGGCGATCGTGGCCAGCCAGGAGCGCAATTCTCCGAGGTCGAGCGGGGTTTCGAGCCAGCGGCAGCCGAGTTTTTCGGCCCGTTGCTGATCGCCGATCGACCAGGGGAGGCAGATGAGGGTTATGTTTTTTACCAGTCCGCGGCAGGGGCCGGCGAGGCGTTGGGCAATGAAGTCGAGGCCGGCCTGCTGGGGCAGATGCTGGCCGACGATCAACGCGTCGCCGCAGACCTGCCGGCCTGTTTCGCAATGACTGCTGTCAATGCACGGGAAGACTGCCGGAGAGGAGCAGGCAATGGCCTCGTAGCCGAGATTGCGTACGAACAGGGCGAGGGATTCTCGCATACTATCGGCGGGTTCTATGATAAAGACGCGTAGTGGTTCCATATTCCCCCCATGATCGAAACAAAAACGATACTACTCTTTCAAAATGCCGGTAACTGTCCAAAAAAACAAGTGTAAAATTATAAATAACCGTTTTCACAGACAATTTGAAACACCCTAAGAAATGATAGGATAATTGACGTGAAGCGGAGCCTTGTTCAGGGCTTTCCGGAGGGCAACGGACATTGTGCCGGGAAGAGGAGTGCGAACAAAGATTCGATATCCCGGCGCGGTGATTGCTTTGTCGCGTGATAAAATAAACCTGAATTCGTGAATTCCTGTTGGATGGAGAGTGCAAGTGCTTGGTCTGGATGAGATTTTCAAAAATCTGAAGCGCACCCATAGGTTCGTTGGTGATTTTTGGGAAGCTCAGGCAGATCAATGACTTGTGCTGTCCGCCGACAAGGGACTCACGGATTCAGGATAAACAGAAACTCGAAAGGATACCCGATGAGATCTCTGATCCTGCTGTTGCTGCTTCTCCCCCTGATCGCCGGCTGCGACCGGAAAGAGGAAAAAACCGCTGATCAACATCCCCCCGGGAAAGTGATCGCCGATGATGCCTACCGGCAGTATTTTGGTTCCCCGCCGACCCCGAGGGCCGGGACCGCCTGGGTGCGGGTCGGGTTTCTGCCCCGTAACGACGGTTCCGGCAGCCTGGCACCGTTCCCCCTGTTCTTTTATCGCGAGGATGGTCAACTGCAGCTGCTGCTCGACCAGCTGACCGGTGAGAACCTGCGGCTGCCGAAGCAGAGCGGGCTCTTCAACCCGTTTCCTTCGGGCAGCCGCGCGGTCACGGCCAACCGGGTGGCCGGCAAGCGGGAAATCAACCTGACGTTGCCGGCTGGCGCGGATGCCGACCCGGAGATCATGGCCGCGGTCCTGGTCGAGACCGCCGGGCGTTTCCCCGGGGTCAAACAGGTCGTGCTGACGTTGAACGGTACTCCCTGGCCGGGGATGCCGGCCGGTGGTTTTGACGTTCCGACCGGGCGCGCCATCGTGCCCGGGCCTCCTCGTCCGCTGGTGGTGCTGGCCGATTTTTCCCGCGGGGGCGATCATCCCGCGGAGCTGCTGGTCAACTTCGATCGGCCGATGAAGCTTGAGAGTTTTCGCCTGGCAACCGAAGATGGTCGCGAAGTGGCGGGAGACTACTTTCAGTCGGTTTTCGGCATGGCAGTGGTGATCCATCCGAAAAATCCCGAACTGCTGACCATTGGTCAACCGGTCAGGATCAGCTGGAAGGCAACCGACGCCAAGGGCCGGAAGGGAAACGGCGAGGTGCTGATGCCGGTGCGGGGAAGGGATCATTGATCGCCGGAAGATAATAAGGGCAGAGGTCGGGACGCTGGATTCCATGGTAATAAATCAATCGACGCTGGTCCGGTGTCAGTAAAAAAGGTTGGTATCTATCCGCTCTGTTTGTTATTAAGGTTCATCCTTTTGCAAAAGTCTTAGCTTGAAGCGTTCAAGACTTTACCAGTAAGGCTG
>NZ_PPFX01000020.1 GCF_002898515.1 Geothermobacter hydrogeniphilus
CAGCATTGAGCTGATAGACCAGGGTCAGATACTTGTGGCCCTTGAAGACGGAAATCTCATCAACGCCGATCTCGGTGACGCCCTCAAGGCTCCGATGGGTGAGGCCGTAGTCGACGACAAACTGGACAGCCCGGAACACCGTATCCCAACTGGTCTCGAAGATGGCAGCCGTTTCCTTCCAGGACAACCGTTTCGCCCAGCGGGCCAGGTAGACCTGATACGAGAAAGTCATCCGCTCCTTGCCAAAGCCCCACGGCAGAGCCTCGACCTTGACGCCGTGCTCTGGGCAATTGACCCGGCGAGGAGCGTAACGAAAGTAGGCCTTGAACGACCAGACCGGCAGGTACTCGAATAATCGCTGAGGCTGCCGATCATACGTACTGCGTTTCTTGCCGCATTCCGGGCAAATCGGCCGACTGTTGCGCCGTGGTTCGATGTCAATGACCAGGGCTTCCACACCGTCAATGATCCTGACGGCAATGGAACCGTAAACGAACGACTTGAATCGTTCGACCTTGTTCAGTAGAGTCTTTATCAGCATTGCCTTTTGCGGTTTTGGGTTAGATAGTTTCGGCAAAAACCATCCTACCCGCCCGGAAAGGGCAATGCTCTAATTTTTACATCCGCCTACCCACAGATTCTGCGGAGGAGGCGAAAAAAGATGGTGTGTCCGTGGGTTATCAAGGTTTGCCTTTCGCTCTTTTTTAATTTTATTGGAGCTTTTTGAAAAGCAAGGTGTTGAGCCAATGATTTTGTTCCGTCCACCCGGCGATGCAAGTGAAGCTGGATATGCAGGTTTTGTAACAGATAGAGACTTGTTGGTTAAAGAATACTATTCTGAAGAGTTACCGAGAGTTATCGGCAACACCGTTTAACCCTTATCAGGCCCCCGGCCGTCAAGAGTAAAAAAGTCCGTTAACGTAGAAAAATAGCTCTTCCCATTCTTTGACAAGCGACTGATCTTCGAGAACCGCCGGTTTCCGGCTTGGGATTCTCTCGGGTTGCGGACTCAGTTTCGCTCCAAACACCTATCGAGGCTCTGAAATGCAGGGGCCGGTCTTTGCGACCTGGGTCACCCTGCCGCCTGGAATCACGCGCGTACCCTTGTGCCGGCCCATTCAAGACAGGCGGGATAAGAGAGGAAGGGGATGTGTGGCAGTTAGTATCGGGCTCGGGTAAGGGGCGGAACCGTTCCCCCTACGGGAAAGAAGAGTTTAGCTCTTTCTCGGCCAAGGTCGTCGTAACGGGTGTTGAAAAAATTGGCTGGGGTCTGGCAATGGGGCTGATTTTCCTGGGTGGGTTCTGGGTGTTGGTGGCTTGATGCCTTTTTCAGGAAGCCTCAGCCAAACAGGTACTATAAGCTCAGTTGGCTATGACTCCCCAGGCGGACGAGCTGAAGAGTTTGTTTGTCGGGCTTTCGATAGATCAGGACAAGATCCGGCTTGACGTGACAATCCCTATGGTCCACCACTCACCCGACAATGGATGGTCGCAGTATTTCTGCGGCAAAGGTCTGTCGGCCACGAGATATTGCAAGACCACACCTAGCTTATCAGCGATATCGTGATGCTTGGGTGTGGCCTTGACGTGCTTGTAGTCCTTTTTGAAGGCACCGGTGCGTTCAATCGTCCGCATCTAAATCCGCCATCAGGTCTTCGACAGAGTTAAAGGACTCGAGTTTTCCGTTGCGAGCTTCCCTCATTGCCGCAACAGTTTCGGCATTGGGCACTAAAGGCTCAAACGGAAGCGCACCCTCACGCGCAACCCTGGTAAGGAGCATGCGGATTGCGTCAGACGGAGTCAGTCCCATTGCCGCAAGAACGGCGGCAGAGTCAGACTTGACTTTCTTGTCAATGCGGGCAGTTACTAATGCATTGGTAGCCATGGTACAACCTCCAAACTTCATATTGTGATTAACATTGTGAATCACATGTAAGCAAAAAGCAAGTGCTTTGCGCAGAACCCTATCTCGTGAAGCGTCAGGCACCTATACGGTCTGATTCATTGGGCTGGGGACGCCGGGCATGGCGCACCTCGCCCGTAAAGACCTCTCGACAGTGATCAAGCTTCAGGTCACGTTCTTCATTTTGGACCTCACTTGGGATTAGCCGATCATTGACCATGTATAGAATATTGGTTATGATGAATACGAATTCAGGAGGTCCAATATGGCTCAGACAACAATGACAGTTCGGATCAGCGGCGAGTTAAGTGATTTTGTTGCGGCAAACGTGGGGGAAAAAGGCTCTTATGAGAACGTGAGTGAGTATATTCGCGATCTCATTCGCCGCGATAAGGAGCGTATGGAACAACAGGCCTTTGAGCGTCTTAAGGGAGAACTCTCTCTTGCTTTTGCTGCTCCGGAGAGTTCTTATGCCCCGTTAACTGCCCAGGAAGTGATCGATCGCAACAGGGCCGGACAGGACTGATGGCGCGTTATTTAATCCAGTCCGCCGCGTCACACCGGATTGATGAAATTTATCAATATACTTTGAGCCAATGGGGAGTAGCGCAGGCCGACAACTACATTATCGGCATGTTTGATACATTTTCAAAGATAGAGACACATGAGGTTCTTTCCCGTTCGATCCCTGCCGACTTTGGAGTGGATGGTTTTTTCTGCCGATATGAAAAACACTTTATTTATTGGCGATATCTTAGTAGCGGTGATATTGGTATCGTTACGATCCTTCGTGAGCGCATGCACCAAGTTGGACGATTGAAGGAAGATTTTGGAACCCTGTGATCGAGTTTTTAAACTCAGTCACGGGTTCTTGAATTATTTCAGGGGGGGCCTTGTCAGTGGATCAATGTCGATGGATGATATTGAGTTCTGGAGCGGTCCTCTGACCTGCTTGGATGTGTTGACGCAACGGGTGTGGCAGTCGGATGAAAACACCCGTAAACCTGTCCGACCCGGTTCTCAAAATCGATAACCGGAAAAAATATCCCTGTGCTATAGTGGCCCTGAATCAGTGAGTTTGTCACCGGCGAATAGCGCGAGTCATTGACCCGCCTGCGCTTCCCAAAAATCACCGGCGAACCTGTGGGTGCGCCTTACGATTTTTGGAAACCGCATTCAGGCCAAGCACTTACACTCTTCATCCGGCCCAAACCCACGGATTCAGGGTAGCGCCATCCCCGTTCTTCCGGAGGTTTCATGCAATTATTTATTTTCTGGCTTGTCTTTCCCGCCGCCGCGGCCTCGCTGGCCAAAAGCAAGGGCAAAAGTGTTCCCCTCTGGGTCGTGCTCGGCCTGCTGCTCGGTCCCTTCGCCATCCTGGCGGTGGCCCTGACCAAGTCAGGAGAGGGCGCCGACAAGAGCTATCAGTAACCTGAATCAGTGAGCTTGTCACCGGCGAATAGCGCAAGTCATTGACCTGCCTGCGCTTCCCAAAAATCACCGGCGAACCTATGGGTGCGCCTCAGATTTTTGGAAACCACATTCAGGCCAAGCACTTACACTCTTCATTCGGAACAAACCCACGGATTCAGGGTTGGCTGTTTTTTATCCCCCTCTCCCATCTCTCGGAAATTGATTATGGATACCAGACAGTTGCTGAAGCAGAATTTCCTCTTTGCCGGTGTCAGCGAAGAGGACCTGGACGAATTGCTGGCGATCTGCCGGCAAAAAAAACACACCCGCGGCGACCTGCTGTTTTCCGATGGTGATGAAGCCGAAGGATTCTTCATCGTCGGCAGCGGCAAGGTCAAGGTCTTCAAGCTCTCGCCGGAGGGCAAGGAGCGCATCCTGCACATTGTCCATCCCGGTTCCAGTTTCGCCGAGGCGGCCATTTTCGGCAACGGTCTCTATCCCGCCTATGCCGAACCGCTGGAAAAATCCCTCCTCCTCTTCTTTCCCCGCGACGAGTTTCTCGGTCTACTGCATCGTCGCAGCCAGCTTGCCATCAACATGATCGGCGGTCTCTCCCGCTTTCTGCGCCAGTTCGCCTCACAGATCGAGGAGTTGACCTTCAAGGATGTGCCGGCCCGCCTGGCGCGCTACCTGCTCGATCTGGCCGGGGATCAGTCATCCTTCGATCTGCCGATTTCCAAGACCCAGCTCGCCTCCAACCTCGGCACCGTCAGCGAAACCCTTTCGCGCACCCTGCGCAAGTGCTCCGATGAAGGCTGTATCAAGGTCGAAGGCAAAAAAATCACCATTCTCGACGCCGACCGGCTCGAAGACCTGGCGGAGAGTTACAAAGAATAGTCCCTCCTGATCCATCCACATTTAAGTTTCATCCGCATTCCGCCGAAGAGAGACTGAAACCTGAATCCGTGAGTCCCTTGTCGGCGGACAGCACACGTCATTGATCTGCCTGAGCTTCCCAAAAATCACCAGCGAACCTATGGGTGCGCTTCAGATTTTTGGAAACCTCATTCAGACCAGGCACTTGCACTCTCCATCCAACAGGAACCCACTGATTCAGGTGAAAGCTCTGTGACGTTTTTGTTCGTATGCCGTATCCCTGCGTCACCAGGGCAACCGGGAAAACTGGCTGGAGGTCGGGGTGCGAAACTGGATCAGGGCGCGTCTGCCGCGCAAAATCATCTTTTCTGTCACCGGCGCCGTCTGTCTGCTGATGGGGCTGTTCGCCGTGGTCATCGTCAGCGAACGGTCACGGGCGCTCGAAAAACTGATGTTCGACAAGGTCCGCACCGACGCCCTGGTCGGCGCCCGCGCGGCTCAGGACATCCTTGAAGGGCTGGTGACCGACGGTCAGCTGTCGATCGATGATCTTTTCGATACCGACTACCGGCACATTGAATCGGGACCGTTGGCCGGCAGCGCGATCCCCAAATACCACACCCGCTACGATACCCTGCTTGATTTACGCCTCCGCGCCCTTGAAGATTCCTTTCTCAACGATGCCAGTGTCGTTTTTGCCGTACTGGTTGATCGCAACGGTTACCTGCCGACCCACAACAGCACTTATTCCAGACCTCTGACCGGAGATGACGCGATTGACATCACCGGCAATCGCACCAAGCGGCTTTTCAACGACCCGGTCGGCCTGCGGGCGGCACGCTTCACCGGAGAGAATGGTGATGTCGTGCTTCGTCAGGTCTACCATCGTGATACCGGCGTCACCATGTGGGATGTCAGTGCCCCGGTTTTCGTCTTCGGCGAACACTGGGGCGGGTTCCGCATCGGCCTGTCGATGCAGAATGTTGAGGCGCAGGTGGCGGCCCTGGTCCGGTTCGTGGTCGGTTCCTTTTGTATCCTTTCCATTGTCGCCGCCCTGACCATCTGGTGGACGGTCAAGGGTGGGACAAAGCGGCTTGATCGCCTGACCCGGCAAATCGAGGCCTTTTCTCGTGATGGCAACTTCGGGCGATTGAAAATCACGGCTCCGGATGAAATCGGCACCCTGACGGCCGCTTTCAACCATATGCTCGACTCCCTTGACGCGGTTACCGTCAGTCGCGACTACCTCGACCGCATCCTCGATTCAATGAACGATTCGCTGATGGTGGTGGTTGCCGACGGCACCATCCGCAAGGCGAATCGCGCCAGCTGCAGGATGCTCGAGTATCAACCGGAGGAACTGCTCGGCATGAGCATTGAAAAGATTTTCGCCGAGCGCAGCGATACGGCGGATTCCTGGTTCGATCATTTCATCGACAGCCGCGACGGCGAACAGGTCGAACTCGAATACCGGACCCGTTCCGGCAACCTGGTTCCGGTCCTCTTTTCCAGCGCCCCTTTGACCGGAGAGGACGGAGAGGGCGATGCCCTGATCTGCCTCGCCCAGGATATCACCGAGCGCAAGATCGCCGAGGAGAAAATCCGCAGCGGCAAGCGTTTCCTGGAAACGGTACTCGACAGTCTTCAGGAAGAGATGATGATCCTTGACGCGAACAGCCTGACCATTCTCAAGGCCAATAAGGCCTTTGTGGAGTCCTGTGGGGAAAACTACGAGTCGGTTGTCGGACAACCCTGCTACAAGCTCACCCATGGTCTGGATCAGCCCTGTGACGGTATCGATCATCTCTGTCCGGTCATGGAGGTGTTTGAATTCGGCAAGGTCGAAATCTGTGAACATCTGCATCGCACCCCGGATGGAAATATCCAGTATGTCGAAATTCAGCTGACCCCGGTGATGGATGAAGCGGGTGAACCCCGCTACCTGATTCACATGGCCCGGGATATCACCCAGCGCAAGAGAGCCGAAATGGAGCTGCAGCATTTCGCTGCCGAACTGGAGAACAACAACCTGGCTCTGGCCGAGAAGACGGCCGCGCTGGAAGAGGCCCATTCCGAGTTGAAAGCCAGCCAGTCGCGTATCCTGCAGCAGGAGAAGATGGCCTCCATCGGCCAGCTCAGTGCCGGGGTTGCCCACGAGATCAACAACCCGATCGGTTTCATCAGCAGCAACCTGACCACCCTCGGCAAGTATGCCGGCCGCATCATTGGCTACCTCGATGAGCAGGAGCGATTGTGGCGTGAAAAGAGCAGGAATGAAATCGGTGATGAGCTGGCGGCGCTGCGGAAAAAGCTGAAAATCGACTATATCGTCCATGATCTGAAAGACCTGATCGACGAATCCCTGGAGGGGGCCGACCGGGTCAAGAAGATTGTCCTCGACCTCAAGGGGTTCTCGCGGGTCGATGATGCCGACTGCAAGGAAGTCGATCTGCATGAATGTCTCGAAAGTACCATCAATATCGCCTGGAACGAGATTAAGTACAAGGCGACGCTGAAAAAGGAATTCGGTGATATCCCACTGCTGCGCTGCTACCCGCAGCAGCTCAACCAGGTGTTCATGAACCTGCTGGTCAACGCCGCTCACGCGATTGAGGACCAGGGAGAAATAACGGTTCGGACCTGGCGGGATGGAGAGGGGATCCGGGTGGCGATTTCCGACACCGGCCGCGGTATTTCAGAGCAGGCCCGCGAGCGGATTTTCGAGCCTTTCTTCACCACCAAGGAGGTCGGCAAGGGAACCGGACTCGGGTTGTCGATCAGTTATGACATCATCAAGAAACACCATGGCGAAATCAGTGTTGAAAGCCGACTCGGGGAAGGAACGACCTTCACGATCTTCCTGCCTCTGCAGAGCAAGGAGGTGCTCGCATGCTGATACCACGAAGCCTGGGGGGGCGAAATTTTTGTTCAGCCATCAAAAGAGTATCTGCGAAAGCATCAAAGTCCGGTGAAGATGATTTTCCGACCCTTCACCGTCAGGCTGTCGTTGCGGGCCGGGGAGAGGAAATATGAATCTGCGGCATAAGACATCGTTGTTGTTGGGGGTTGTTGTCTCCCTGGCTTTGACAGTCAGCGGCTTCTGCATGCACTTCCTGTATGAAAAGGCCCTGCGCGCGTCGGTCTACAGCAGTGTTGACATGGTAGCCCAGAGCACCGCCGCCACCATCGCCAATTATCTCGCCAGCGGTTTCCGCGAGGCCCGGGCGATCGCCTTGACGCTGCCGCTTGACGCCCTGAAAAACAACCATATCGCAGTACTGGAAAAGCAGCTCCGGGTGATGGCCGACTCTTTTCCGAATTTCCGCAACGGTCTGTTTATTCTGAATGCTGAAGGCGATCTGCTGGTCGACTGGCCGCCTCATCCGAAAAAGCGCGGCCGTAATTTCTCTTTTCGTCCCTATTTCCAACGCACCCGCGAAGCCCGCCACGGAATCATCGGTGATCCCTATCGCTCCGCCCGTACCGGGCAGCCGGTGCTGACCTTCACCGCCTACCTTCAGGATCGTCAGGGCAATTTTCTCGGGGTCCTGGGCTGCTCGGCGCAACTGCTCGACCCCGCCGGACTCGGCGCACTGCGGCAGAAAAGACTCGGACAGTCCGGATATATCTACGTGTTCGATGTCTCGCGAAAAATCATCCTGCACCCGGATGAGAAAAGGATTCTGGTCAGCGATGTGCCCCTCGGCGCCAACCCGATGTTCGATCGGGCCATCGAGGGAGTTGACGGAGTCGGAGAAACCGTCAACTCCCGTGGTATTTCGATGCTGCTGGCACTGCGCAAGGTGGCTGGTTCGACCTGGATCGTGGGCGCCCAGGAACCGCGAATCGAGGCCCTGGGGTATATCCATCTTGCCGAATTGCAGATCGCTCTGGCCAGCCTCGCCTGCGCCCTGCTGGCGGCAGTTATCGGCTGGATCGCCGTCGGTCGGCTGATGCGGCCGCTGCATGAACTGGAGGATATTGTCGAGCAACTGCCGTTGCCCGACGCAGATGTAGCCAGCCGGCCAGGCAAGGGGAAAATCCTGGAGCGGCTGCTGCCGCTGCAGAAAAACCCTGAGGTCGGAGGGCTGGCGCGGGTTGTCTACGCTCTCTATGACAAGCTGTCTGAGGCGCTGGCTGATTCCCGGAAGGGTAATGCGGAACTGCAGTCGGCCCAGGATGACCTGACCCAAGCGCTGGATGCTTCCTGGCAGCTGACCGAACAGCTGGAATCGAATCACCGCATCCTGTCCGAACAGGCGGCTGCTCTCGAAGAAGCCAATCGTCAACTCAAGAACACCCAGTCACAGATGCTGCAGCAGGAAAAGATGGCCTCCATCGGTCAGCTGGCGGCCGGGGTGGCCCATGAGATCAACAACCCGATGGGGTTCATCACCAGCAACCTCAACACCCTGGGCAAGTATCTCGCCAAGCTGCGTGCCGCCGACAAGGAACAGACCACCCTGCTGACTGAGCTGATGGACGAAGAACAGGCCGAAGCCTACCGGCGACTGCGCCGCAAGTCCAAGGTCGATATTGTTTTCGAGGATATTCCCGAACTGCTCGATGAATCCCTCGACGGAGCGAAGCGGGTGCGCGATATCGTCCAGAACCTGAAGACCTTTTCGCGCGTTGACCAGGCTGAAGAGACTGAGGTCAACATCAACGATTGTCTCGACAGCACCCTGAAGATCGTCTGGAACGAACTCAAGTACAAGGCCGAGGTGAAAAAAGATTTCGGTGAACTGCCGCCGCTCAAATGTCATCCGCAGCAGCTCAATCAGGTGTTCATGAATATCCTCGTCAATGCCGCCAACGCCATCGAAGAACGCGGCGAAATCCGCATCCGCACCTGGTGTGAGCAGCGGCAGGTCAAGGTTGCCATTACCGACAATGGCTGCGGTATTCCCGACGAGGTGCGGGAACGGATCTTTGAACCCTTCTTCACCACCAAGGAGGTCGGCAAAGGGACCGGTCTCGGAATGAGTATTGCCTACGAAATTATCCAGAAGCACGGCGGGCGGATAGAGATCGACAGCCGGGTCGGTGAGGGAACAACCTTCACCATCATTCTTCCCCTTGATGAAACGGCGGTCGATGATGCTGCAGCGGATGATCAGCCTGCTGATCATGGACAGGGAGAGGTCAGGACATGGGAGAAGTTGTTGGAAGAATCACGGACTCAGGAGACCGGATGACCCTCGACTGGAAAACCCTGGCGCGGCTGAATGTGCCTCTGGTCGAGGTGACCGGGGATCACCGTATCGCCCGTTGCACGGCGCACATGGCTGAGATGCTCGGGAAGACACCGGACGAGCTGATCGGGCAGCCCTGCAACCGGTACTTTTGTCATGGGGCCGATGTCGGTGACGACTGTTTCTGTCTGCAGCCGCTGTCCGCGGAGGGGGAATTGCCGAGCAGGCGATTTGTTATTCGTAATCGCGACGGTCATTCCAGCCTGCTGTTCGGTCAGGCTCTGCCCCATGCCGAAGGCGCGTTTCTGATCCTGCAGGATATGACCGCGCAGCTACAGGTCCGGCGTCAGCTGCAGCACCATGAGCAGCAGAGCGAATTCCTGTCCCGCGTCTCCAACCGCATGATCACCCTGCCGGCGGATCGGGCCGACGATGGGATCAACTTCGCCCTGGAAGAACTCGGCCGGTTCCTCCAGGCGGACCGTTGTTACCTGTTTCGTTTCAACAGCGAACGGCAGACCATCAGCAATTGTCACGAATGGGTGTCGAATCGCTGCCGACCTGATTTGGAGAACCTGCAGGATATTCCGGTGGCCGAACTGCCCTGGTTCTGGGAGGCCATGGCCTCCCATCAGCCGCTGGTGGTGAATGATACCGCCGACCTTCCGCCGGAAGCGGGTGCTGAACAGCAGTACTGGCAGGAGAAACAAATCGGGGCCCTGCTGGTGGTGCCGCTGGTTGACAATGGTCAGATCTGCGGTTTTCTCGGTGTCGATGCGGTCGCGCAGTGTCGAAGATGGCAGAAATCGGATCATGAACTGCTGTCGCTGGTCGGCGACCTGGTGCGTGGCCTGGTTTCCAGGAAACAGGGTATCGAGGCACTGGAGAACAGTTCCCGTCGTTTTGCCACCCTGGCCGACGCGGTGCCGGCGTTGATCTGGGAAACCGGAGTGGATGGACGGCTCTGTTACGGCAACCGGCACTGGCAGCAGTTCACCGGCTGGACGGCTGAGCGGAGAGACCAGGGCTGGGATGCGTTCGTCCATGTCGATGACCTGGCAAAAATGGTGATCAAGACCGATGCCTGTCTGCAGAAAGGGCGTCTTTTCAGTCAGGAGTTGCGACTGAGACGAGCCGACGGTGAATACCGCTGGATGGAGATCAATGGCGCGCCGATAACGGCCGGCGACCGGATCTGCGGCATGATCGGTTCCGCCTTCGATATCACCGACCACAAGATGGTCGAGGAACAGTTGCTGGCCCTGAACGATTCGCTGGAACAGCGGGTTGAAGAACGGACCGCCGCGCTGCAGAAACTCAACAATGAAATGCGCACCCTGTCGCTGGCGGTGGAGCAGTCTCCCTGTTCGATTATCATTACTGACCTTGACGGCTGTATCGAATATGTCAATCCCAAGTTCAGTGAAGTGACCGGGTACACTGAGAAGGAGGCTCGGGAGAAGAATCTGCGGGTCCTCAAGGGGGAGGACGGCTGTTCTGACGACAGTCTACTTTGGAAGACCCTGACCGCCGGAGAGGAATGGCGCGGCGAATTTCACAATCAGCGCAAGAACGGTGAGTTTTTCTGGGAGATGGCCAGTATCTCGCCGATCGCCGACAGTGATGGCAATATCCGCCATTACCTGGCGGTGAAGGAGGACATCACCGAACGCAAAGAACTTGAACAGGCCGTTCTGCACGAGCGGGATGAGCTGCAGGAAGCCCAGCGGGAACTGCAGCGGGCCTACAACGAGCTGAAGGCGACCCAGTCGCAGATGCTGCAGCAGGAGAAGATGGCCTCCATCGGCCAGCTGGCGGCCGGAGTGGCGCATGAAATCAATAACCCGGTCGGATTCATCAAGAGCAACCTGGCGACCCTCGGCAAGTACGTCGACAAGCTGCGCCAGTTCATCGAGTTGCAGGCTGAGATCCTGGCGGAGCAGGTTCCCGCGGAGAAGCGCGAGGCGCTGAAGGCCGAGGAGAAGAAACTCAAGATCCGCTACCTGCTCGACGACATTCCCGACCTGATCGCCGAATCCCTCGACGGTGCCGAACGGGTCAAGACCATTGTCCAGAACCTGAAGAGCTTCTCCCGCGTCGACCAGAGTGAATACAGTGAGGCCGATATCAACGAATGCCTGGAAAGTACGATCAATATTGTCTGGAACGAGCTGAAGTACAAGGTCACGCTGGAGCGGGACCTGGCCGAACTGCCGCGCGTCAAATGCTACCCGCAGCAGCTCAACCAGGTGTTCATGAATATTCTCGTCAATGCTGCCCAGGCGATTGAAACCAAAGGGGAAATTGTCGTTCAGACGGCTGTCGAGGACGCCTCTGTCGTGGTCCGTATCAGCGACGACGGCTGCGGTATCCCGGAAGAAAACCTGACGCGGATTTTCGAACCTTTCTTTACCACCAAGGAGGTCGGCAAGGGCACCGGGCTGGGGATGAGCATCTCGTATGAAATCATCAAGAAACATGGTGGTGATATCGAGGTGGACAGTCGGGTCGGCGAGGGGACGACCTTCCGTATCAGCCTGCCGCTTGAGGGTGCTCCGGCGCCGGACACAGATGACGATCAGGTCAGCAACTGACTCGCAGAGAGGATCAGACCATGGAACAGCAGATCAATTTGCAGGAACAACAGGTTCGTATCCTTTGCGTTGACGATGAACGCAATGTCCTGCGGGCTCTGCAGCGGATATTTCTCGATGATGACTATGAGATCTTCACGGCCGAGTCGGCCGAAGAGGGATTGACAATTCTGGAGGAGGAAGAGGACTTTCAGCTGGTCATCTCCGATTACCGGATGCCGGGACAGAACGGAGTCGATTTTCTGCGCGAGGTTTGTCGCCGGCGTCCGGAAACGGTTCGTATCGTCCTCTCCGGTTACGCCGATGCCGGGGCGATCGTTTCGGCCATCAACGAGGGTCAGATCTACAAGTTCATTCCCAAGCCAT
Organism: Geothermobacter hydrogeniphilus; assembly: GCF_002898515.1. GTDB lineage: Bacteria > Desulfobacterota > Desulfuromonadia > Desulfuromonadales > Geothermobacteraceae > Geothermobacter_A. The sequence continues at coordinate 12,348 of NZ_PPFX01000020.1, forward strand.
GGAACGACGACGAACTGAAAAATACTCTCGACGCCGCCCTGCAGCTCTATTTTCTGCAGCAGCGGAACCGGCAGTTGATGACCGAACTGCAGGAGAGCAACGATAAATTGCAGGAGATGAATGAAAACCTTGAAGAACTGGTGGCTGAGCGAACCCAGAGTCTCGAATTCAAGAACCAGGCCCTCGGCATTTCCCAGAATATTCTCGACGCTCTGCCGGTCGCGGTGATCGGTTTCGATGTCGATGGCACCATCGTCAAGACCAACCAGGCGTTAAGTGAAATTCTCGACATGCCCGACCAGCACCTGGTGGGATTGCCGCGGGAAGATTTTCTGCCGGATTGTCTCAACCGGTTCGTCGATGAATCCGGTGATGAGGGGGCAGGCTGCCGAAGGATCGAGATCAGCGGCCGGAAACTTCTGGCCTGGGTTTCCCGTATGGCTTCGGGAGATCAGGAGGGGATCATACTGACCCTGGCGAACGGGGATTGCGGCAGTTGACGCGGAGTGAAAACCATGAGTGATGCGAATACCCCCGTAGAGATCAAGGTCCTGTTCGTCGATGACGAGAAGAATATCCTCTCTTCGTTGCGCCGGCTGACCATGGATGAGGATTTCGAAACCCTGGTCGCCGGTTCGGGCGCCGAAGGGCTGGAGATCCTGGCGCGGGAAGAGAATATCGGGCTGGTGGTTTCCGACCAGCGCATGCCGGAAATGACCGGTGCCGAGTTCCTCGCCCGAGCGCGGGAGCTGCATCCCGATATCCCCCGGATCGTGCTGACCGGCTACGCTGATGTCAGTGCCGCCATAGACGCCATCAACAAGGGCGGGGCCTGTCGTTACATCAAGAAGCCCTGGGAGGATCAGGAACTGCTGCAGATTATCCGCAGTGAAGTCGACCGTTTTCGCCTGCAGCAGGAGAATAAACGTCTGCAGGCGATTATCCGGGCCAAGAACGAGGAACTGGAAGACTGGAACCGGCGACTCAAGGGCCGGGTGCTGGAACAGACCGGCGAGATCCGCAAGAAAAACGAAAAACTCTATGCCCATAACACGAGACTCAAAAAGACCCTGCGCGGCATTATCGAGGCGCTGTCAAACCTGATTGAACTGCGCGACAAGTCGCTCAACAGCCATGCCGAAAATGTCGCGGCTCTGGCCCGGGAGATGGCGACCGGCATGAACCTTCCCGAGGCGGAAAGAGACTGCATCTATGAAGCCGCGCTGCTGCATGATATCGGCAAGATCGGCATTCCCGACGAATTGCTGCACGGCAGGATAGAAGATATGTCGGCTCCTGATGTCGAACGTTACATGCAGCACGCCATCCTCGGGCAGACGGCGATCGACGGCATCATCGATCTGCGTCCTGCCGGGGTGCTGATCCGGCATCACCATGAATGGTATGACGGCAGCGGTTATCCCGAGGGCCGCAAGGGGGATGATATCCCGCTCGGGGCGCGCATCATCGCCATGGCGGATTATGCCGACCGCCTGCTCGGCCCGAACCCGAGCCAGGCGGCGGTGAAGAAGGCCATCGGTTCGGTCCGGGAGTTGTGCCGCAGCCGTTTCGATCCCGGATTGCTGCCATATCTGGAAAAACCGCTGCTGGAACTTTACGGTCAGGTCGTCTATGCCGACGGCAAGATCGGCATGATTCTCGATCCCAATGAGCTGCGTCCAGGGATGCTGCTGGCCGAGGATCTCTACAGCGGAACCGGTCTGATGCTGCTGAAAAAAGGCACCAACCTGCAGGAGCCGCAGATCGAATCGATTCATCGTTACCACCTGCTCGACCCTTTCCCCGGAGGGGTGACGGTGCTGGTGGCAGAGGAACAGAAAGCCGAGGATGCGTGATCGAGTACGATGACATAGAGCGAAAGATGGTTCTCAAGCTGGTCTATTACGGGCCGGCCATGTCAGGAAAGACAACCAATCTGCTGCAGCTTCACGAGCAGTTGCAGCGGAATGGCCGTGGGGATCTGATGGTGCTCGACACCCGGGATGACCGCACCATCTTCTTTGACCTGCTGCCCTTCTTCCTGGTTGCGCCCAGCGGTCTGAAGATCAAGGTCAAGGTCTATACCGTGCCCGGCCAGGTCAAGCATGACGCCACCCGCAAGGCGGTGCTGCAGCGAGCCGACGGGGTCGCTTTCATCGCCGATTCACAGCATCGTGAACGGGCCAGCAACGTCAACAGTTTCAGTAACCTGGAGGACAATCTGGCGCTGGTCGGTCTCGATATCGACACCCTGCCGCTGGTGGTGCAGTATAACAAACGCGACCTTCCCGATATCGTCAGTGAAGAGGAGATTCACAACAGCTGGCAGTCGACCGGCATCCCGGTCTTCTGTGCTTCGGCCCTCAAGGGCTGGGGAGTGGTGGAGACTTTCCGCCGGCTGGTGGCCCTGACCTACGCGCGGTTGGACAGCCGTTTTCTCCTGGAGGAGAGACATGGTCTCGATCGGGACGCTTTTGTCGCCGGGCTGGTCAGGCCACGGGCTGCGACCGGTGTCGGCGAACGGGGAGGGGAGGTGTGAATGAGTGAACGGGAAAATATCGACTATGTCGTCGGCGAAGAGAAGCGGCTGATCGACCTGTTGACCGGTGACGATGTCATGCCGCTGCTGCAGGCCGCATGTCGGGCCGGAGCCAGCCGGGTTGAAGTCCGGGATGAGGCTCAGGGTATCTTGTGGGATCATGGTCTTTCGACAGGTTCTGTCGGCAGCGGTACGCTACCCGGGTTTGTCAGTGCCGCTGAGGAACTGATGGTCGAAGGTGAGCCGGTTGGAGACATCCGTCTGCTGGCACCCGAGAGTTGCGCCGGGGTTCTCAAAACTATTTTGGCATTGGTCGGCGGCGCGCTGAATACGGTGATCACCAGCAACCTTAAGCGGATGCTGACAACGGAAATTCATACCCGGGTCATCAACCAGAGTTACGATGAACTGCTGGCCATCAACGCCCGGCTGACTGAATCGGAACGAAACTATCGTGAGCTGGCGGAAAACCTTGAAACCAGGGTGCAGCAGCGGACCGCTGAACTGAAGCAGGCCTATGCCGGTCTGGTTGCTCAGCAGCAGATGGCCTCGGTAGGTCGGCTTGCCGCCGGCGTGGCCCATGAAATCAACAACCCGCTCGGTTTTGTTCACAGCAACCTGCACTCGTTGCAGACCTACCTGCAGCGCCTGGTCGAGATGCTGCAGTTCTACCGTGCTCGGCACTCCGCTGATGGTGAAGCGGCTGCCGAGGGCGATGCGCTGTGGCGGAAACTCAAGCTGGATTTCATCCTGGAGGATCTGGATGATCTTTTCCGGGAGAGCATCGACGGCGCCGAACGCGTCAAATCGATTGTCTCCGATCTGAAGAGTTTTTCGCATATCGACGCCCTCGGGACGGAAAAGATCGAACTGGATGTCGAAGTCGACCGGGCCCTTGGTCTGCTGGCTCACGAAACCCCGCCTGGAACCAGGATTGTCCGCGACTATAGGACTATTACCCCGGTCACCTGTGTCGGTGGGCAGTTGAGCCAGGTTCTGCTCAACCTGTTGCGCAACGCGCTGCAGAGTCGCAGTGAAGGCCTTCTGCTGGAAGTCGCCACCGGTTTTTCCGGCGATCAGGTCTGGTTGTCGATCGCCGATAACGGCAGCGGTATTCCGGAGGAGCTTCGGAGCCGGGTGTTCGAGCCTTTTTTCACCACCCGCGAGGTCGGCGGCGGCATCGGGCTGGGTTTGACGGTGGTCCACAATATTCTTGAACAGTGGGGGGGCCGGGTCGATATTGTCGGCCGCCCCGAAGGTGGAACCCGGGTCGAGGTTCGCTGGCCGCGGGGAGCTGATGATGGCTAGGTATGCCGGACTGTTCAACGGTACTCCGTTGTCGACCACCCTTCCTGTTGAAGATCAGGGACGTCGTTCTCCGCAGGAAACCGACTCCGCCCCCACAAACCGGGACGAGAAGGTCTTCAGGCTGCTGTTTGTCGATGACGAAGAGCCGGTTCTCAAGTCCCTGCAGCGTATCTTTCTTGATGAAAACTATCAGATTGTCACCGCGGCCAGTGCCGGGCAGGCTCTCGAACTGCTCGCTTCCCAGTCTTTTCAGCTGATCATTTCCGACCACCGCATGCCGGGAATGAACGGCGCCGACCTGCTCAAGGAGGTCAAGCGGCAGTGGCCCGAGATCATCCGCATCATGCTGACCGGACACGCCGATGTGCAGTCCATCATGGGAGCCGTCAACGAGGGGGCGGTCTACAAGTTCATCACCAAGCCCTGGAATGACGAGGATCTGCGGTTGACTGTCAGCCTGGCCCTGCAGCAGTACCTGCTGATCCAGGAAAATCGCAACCTGCGGCATGTCACCCGCGAACAAAAAGAGAAGCTGAAAAAGGTCACTCAGCTGCTGGGAGAAAATCATGCTTTCCTCGGCAACCTGCTGGTTCGCTCCGGCCTGATCGAGGAGGCCGATTTCCAGCGGGCGCTGCATGATCGCAGACCGGATGAATTTATCACCGAGACCCTGGCGCGTCTCGGCCTGGCGAGCGAGAACCGCATTTTCAGAACACTGCAGGAACGGCTTCACCTGGAAGGTCTCGACCTGCGGGAGGTCAGTCTCAGTCGCGAAGTGGTCTGCCTGCTGCCGCGGGAGCTGTGTGAAAAACACTGCATGCTGCCGATTCAGCTTGAAGGTCGGGAGATGGCGCTGGCGCTGGCCGATCCGAGCGATATCTACAAGCTTGACGACCTCTCGCGGATGACCGGATTTAAAATCAGACCGATCGTGGCGCGGGCCAGTGAAGTACGTCAGCAGCTGCTGGCGGTCTATGGCAGTGCTGACGAGCGTGGTGTTGATTTTGACGGCATTCCCGATCTGGAACCGATCGACGAGGTCGATATCGTCATCGAAGAGGAGGACTTCGACGAGAATGTCCAGGAGCTGCTCAACTCCTCCGAGGTTCCGCCGATCATTCGTATTGTCAACGCCATCATCTCCGAGGCGATCCGTTACCGGGCCAGCGACATTCATATCGAGCCGAAAACCAAGTACACGGTGGTGCGGATGCGCATTGACGGCATGCTGCATGACAAGATCAGAATTCCAGCCGACCTGCATCCGGCGACGGTTTCCCGGGTCAAGATCCTCGCCAGACTCGATATTTCAGAGCGCCGCGTCCCGCAGGACGGCAGGATTACCGTCAAGTCGGGGACGCGGATGGTCGATCTGCGGGTCTCGACCATGCCGTCGATCAACGGCGAAAAAGTGGTCATGCGCATCCTCGACAAAAGCTCGTCGGTGAAATCTCTCGATGAGCTGGGGCTGCTCGACAGCGATCTGAAAGATATCCGCGGGCTGACCCGCAAGCCGCAGGGCATCATCATTGCCACCGGCCCGACCGGCAGCGGCAAGACCACGCTGCTCTACTCGCTGCTCGGCGAGATGCTGGACCGCACGCGGAATTTTGAAACCATCGAGGATCCTGTCGAATATTTTCTCGAAGAGGCCAACCAGGTCTATGTCAGGGAAAAAACCGGTCTCAACTTCGCTTCGGTGCTGCGCGCCACCCTGCGCCAGGACCCCGATGTCATCCTGGTCGGCGAGGTTCGTGACCTGGAAACCGCTGATGTCGCCTTCAAGGCGGCCCTGACCGGGCACATGGTTCTCACCACGCTGCACACCAACAGCTCCATCGCCTCCATCACCCGGTTGATCGATATCGGCATCAAACCCTACCTGATCGGTTCCGCCCTCGAAGGCGTCATCGCTCAGCGGTTGGTCAGAACCCTCTGCCCCCACTGCCGGCGCCCCGGTGTCCCCGATCCGGAGGTCAGTGAGATGCTGAGGATTTCGGCGCAACTGTTTCCAAACGGCATCTGGACGGCGGAAGGATGCCGGCGTTGCAATGACACCGGTTATCTCGGGCGGACCGGGATCTATGAAATCTTCATGATGAATGATGATTACCGTCACCTGGTCAGTGAAGGCTGCCGTGAATCCCAGTTGCTCGAAATGGCGCGAACCAACGGTTTCAAAACCCTGCTCGAAGACGGATTGGAAAAGGTTCGGCGGGGGGTAACCACGCTGGAGGAACTGCTGCGGGTCGTCGGTCCGCAGGTGCGCCATGAACGAACCTGTGAAAACTGTCGGCGGGTGATCGATGTCAAATATCTCTATTGTCCCTATTGCGGTAATTTCAAGCACAACGTTTGTATGCAGTGCAGAATGCCTCTTGAAGACGATTGGAAGATCTGCGTCTCCTGTGGAGCGGAACGGACACTGTCACCCCTGCCGGTGAAGTCACAGCGAAAGGAAAAGTCATGAACGAAGACAGGATCCTGCTGGTCGATGACGAGCCCCATGTTCTCAAGGCCCTGACGCGCTGTCTGCTGGATGACGGTTACCGGATCGAAACGGCGCAGAGCGGTGATGCCGCCCTTGAGCTGGCCGCCCGCCGGACCTTCAAGGTCGTCATCTCCGACGAACGGATGCCGGGCATGTGCGGTTCCGAATTTCTCACCCTGCTCAGCCTGCGGGCGCCGCAGACGGTGCGTATCCTGCTGACCGGGCATGCCAGCATCGAGGCGGCGATGACCGCTGTCAACGATGGTCAGATCTACCGTTTCCTGGTCAAGCCCTGGGATGATCTCACTCTGCGGCTGGCGGTACGCAGTGGGATCGAAAAATTTGATCTTGAGATGGAAAACAGGCGATTGCTGGCGATTGTCCGCACTCAGGGCCGACAGCTGGTTGACCTGGAGGAGCGGCATCCCGGTGCCGTCCAGGTCGAACGGGGCCGGGACGGCAGTTACCGGGTGCCGGAGTTGAACGAGGATGAAATCGAGGAAATTCTGCGCGAGTGTGCCGTTGAGACGCGGGGACCGGGATCTGCCGGTTGACTTTGACGACAGATCATCGAAAATGATCAGAGCAGGTTCCCGAACAACCGCAGCGGAGGGGCACCCTTGGTTCAGGCGTTTCGTTTCATGCTGTTATTGTTTGTCGGCTGCGCTGTCGCGGGGCATGCCGGCACCGCCGCAGGCGAAATCATTTTCATCCCCGGCACCGGGGACTGTCAGAAACTGCTGCGTGATCTCGGGGAGCTCTACGGCGCGCAACATTCCGACCTGGTTATTATCCCGGAAAGCATCGGCAGCAGCGGAGGGATCAGGCAGGTGCTGCGCGGCAAGGCGGTTCTGGCGCGGGTGGCCCGCCGTCTGACCGATACTGAACGGGCCGCCGGTCTGCGCTGGAAACAGTTCGCTTTTTCACCGGTGGTCTTTGCCACCCATGTTGATCAGAAGGGTGTCAGTAACCTGACCACCGCCCAGGTGGAAGCGGTTTTTTCCGGTGCGATCAGAGACTGGAGCGAACTGGGAGGGGCTGCGGGCAAGATCTACCTTGCAGAAAGGGAAGCCGGCGACTCCTCCCGCCTGGTGCTGGCGGAATTTTCTCCGGTCTTCAACTTTGGACGTCCTCCCGTCGGTAAGATTCTCTATTCGACTTCGGAAATGATTCGTGTTCTCATCCGTCATCGACAGACGCTTGGTTACCTGCCCCTCTCAGCCACGCACGGCACATCCATCCGCAGCCTGTCATTGAATGGCGTGAAGCCCACCGACGAGAGCCTGCGGGATGGCAGCTACCCTCTCTGGCTGCCGCTGGCAGTGACCTGGAAGGGAGAGTTGAAAGGTCCGGCGCGTCGTTTTGTCGATTTCCTGTTCTCCCCCGCGGCACGCAGCCGGATCAAGGCTTTCGGGCTGGTGCCGGGGAGGCCGTGACCATGCTGGTCTCGATCCGATCCCGGATGATCGCCTCCCATTTCGGGATGATGCTGCTGGCGATGCTGATCCTCGGACCCTCCAGTTATGTGTTGATGAAATACTACCTGCAGCAGCAGCGCAGCGCCGACCTGCAGTTTATCGCCAGGCACGTGGCCGGGATGCTGGACCAGCGACTGCTCGACAGCGGCCAGCGTCTCCGGCAGATTGCCGAGGGGAGGGTGGTCAGAGAGTTCCCGGAAACGGCCCGCCTGGCCGCGGCCGGAGAATATTTCAGCCGCTTCCGGCAGCGTTTTCCGATGATCGCCTACCTCGACGAAAATGGTTGGGAAGAGGTCAAGGTTGTTGAGGGAAAACGTCTCCCCTATCTTGAGGATCAGTCGTCCAACCCGCTTTTCAAGCTGGCCAGAAAACACCCCAACCGGGCCTTGCTCGGACCGTTGGCACCGTCTCCTGAAAACGGGCAGCCGATGTTGACCCTGATTTACGGGATTCAGCGCTATTTCGGCGATGAATTCGTCGGTGCCCTGTTGGCCCGCATGCCGTTGAGTGAGCTTACCCGCATCCTGGATGACATTGAAGTCGGCAAGAGTGGTTACCTGGTGCTGATCGAGAACAGCGGCCGAATCCTTGCCTACCCCGATCCGCAACGTATTATGCAGCAGCTTCCCAAGACGGCGTTGAAGGAAAAAGCGGTTCGGTCGGCCCTGAACGGGGATGTCGGCGGCCGGGAAGGGACGGTTCTCGGCGTCCACGGTCTGGTGGCCTATGCTCCCCTGCGTCAGCTTGACGCCAGCCTGATGGTGGTTCTGCCCTACGGTGAGTTTATTGCCGGACCGGTTGAGGTTCGGAATACCATTTTTCTGATCCTGCTCGGCATCTCCCTGCTCGGGGTGCTGGTCGCTATCCTGCTCGCCAACCGGTTGACCCGTCCGATTCTTGATCTGACCGCGGCGGCCCTGCGTATTTCCCAGGGGGATTTTTCCGCCCGGCTCAAAGATGGCGGAGAAGGGGAAATCAGCGCCCTGGTCAAGGCCTTCAACCGCATGGTGCGGGAGTTGCGCAATTCGACCGTGTCGCGACAGTATTTCGATCGTATTGTCGGACATATGCAGCAGGGACTTCTGCTGGTTGGCCTCGACGGCAAGGTTCGCAATGTCAACCGCGCGGCCTGCCGCCTGTTCGGGAAGGAGGAGGATGACCTGCTCGGCGTGCCTTTGGAACAGCTGATCGCCGAACCGGGGGCCGACCGGACCGACTGGCTGCAGACCCTGCTGTCGAACCCCGGTGTCAGGGAGAGTGAAAAAGTTCTGCTGACCCCTGAAGGTCGGGTGCGCGTCAGGCTGAGCTGGACGGTTCTCGAGGATGGCTCGGGTACTGTCAGGGAAATTGCCTGTCTCTTCTCCCCCGAAGCGGGTCAACCCGCGAAAGGGAATTCCTGAATCAGTGAGCACCTTGTCGGCGGATAGCACAAGTCATTGATCTGCCTGAGTTTCCCAAAAATCACCAGTGAACCTATGGGTGCGCTTCAGATTTTTGGAAATCTCGTTCAGATCAAGCACTTGCACTCTCCATCCAACAGGTACTCACTGATTCAGGGAATTGACTTTCATCAAGGAGTATCGGTCGCGAGCCGGTTATGCTGCATGGTGCCGATGACTCTTCATTTGAGTTCATCACTGAACTGATTTTATGGGATCCGGATGATTCGAAATTGTCGAAGCCTGTTGTCTGTCGCCGTCGTTCTGCTGCTGAGTGCCGCCTGCACTACACCACTGCCGCCTCCGGAACTTCCGGCCGGCGTTGACCTGCGGCTCCTCGGCCGGTCGCCGGGGGCGATGCTGCTCCGCTGGTCTCCGGATGGTCGCCTGCTGGCTGTCGCTGGAAATGGACTCGATATCTATGAACCCGCCGGGTCCATTCGTCGGCACCTGCTGGACGAGCAGGTTTCCGCCATCGTCTGGACGTCCGACAGCAGAACATTGCTGGTCGCGGTCGGGACGGCGATGAACAGCCGTCTGGAAACCTGGAGCCGTGACGGCCGCAAACTGTCCGACCGCGACCTGGAAGGATACGCGGCCGACCTGTTGCGGACGAAGAATGGTCTGCTGCTGATCGAGGGACGGTTGAAAAACTATCGCTTCGGCAGCAATCTTCGGGTCGTGTTGATGGAGATTTCCGCCCGGGGGGAAGGACCGGCCCGGGTTCTCTACGAAAACACCCTGCCTCCCGATACGGCAACCTGGCTTGCGCAACATCCCCGGGCGTTGAGCGGAGCGGTTCTCAATCCGACCGGCGATATGATGGCCTATCTGCAGTTTCGTGACCCGCCGGCTTTTCCTCCCGCCCAGCAACTGATGGTTCGTCATCTGCCGAGCCGGCGGCAATGGAGCGTGGCGGCGCTGTCTCCACCGACCGGCAGGCCGGTGTTTACGCCTGATGGAGAACGCCTCCTGGTGGTTGATGGCAAAGGACGTCTGCTTTCGCTGGATATCTGGGACGGGCAGGCCGAGCCTGTTCCGAACGGACCGGGCAGGGCGGTTGCCATCGCCCGTACCGGCAATGCGTCGTTGCTGGCCGGCCGCCTGTCGGTGGCCGGGAACGCCACCGGGGTGGCGGCCAAGGTCGAGGTGGCCGCGTTTGATCCCGCCGGGCGACAGCTTGCCTGGCTGCGGTCTTCGCAACTGGAAGTCCTTGCCGTCGCGGCGGGAAAGGAGTCGCGGAGCGGGTTCGGGTTGCCGACCGAACGCCTTGAGTCCCTCCATGACTGGCGCGCCCGCGGCCTGATCGATGCCGATGACTACCGTACCCAGCGCCGGAGGATGATGAATCAATGAGAATACTGCTGACCCTGGCGCTGCTGTTGTCGGCGGTGCCGATTTTTGCCGCCGACCGGGACTGCCTCGACTGTCATCGCAAGGAAACCCCCGCGGCCGTGCGCCAATGGCAGCAGAGCGCCCACGCATCGTCCGGAGTCGGTTGCGCCGATTGCCATGGAAAGGACCATGACCTGATTCTGCGGGGCAAGGCCGTTGTCGGCGCCGAGGTCTGTGGTACCTGCCACCGGCAGGCGCTGGCGGAGCATCGGCGCAGTCGGCATGGCAAGGGACTCCATTCCGGGTGGGGCTGCACCCGCAACATGCCCGACCGCAACAGGACCGAGTGCGGTTTCTGCCACCAGGAGGGGAGCAGTCTGCCGGTCAGCACCGTTCACTGCGCCCGATTTCTTGAACAGAGCGGGGAGATGCGGCAGAACGGTTGCAACCGCTGTCACAGCGTCGAAAACAGCTGCGGCAGCTGCCATGGCAATCACCTGACCGATCTTGCCCTGGTGCGTGATCCGCAGGTCTGCGCCAAGTGTCACATGGGTCCCGATCATCCGCAGTGGGAGATGTGGACCACCAGCCAGCATGGTCAGATCAATAAAGTTCGCGGCCGCGTCGACGGACCCGATTGTCAGAGCTGTCACCTGGCCGCCGGGGGACACGATGTGTCGCGGGGGATTACCGTCTCACCGGGCGGGAAGCCGTATTCCGCGCAAGCGGTCAAGGCTGAGCGCAAGGCGATGCTCGCCGTCTGCGTCAGCTGTCACGCGCGCGGTTTTGCCATGCGGGAGCTGCAGCGCGGTGACCGCATTCGGGAACAGGCGCGGGCTCTCGTTGACCAGGCCCGGTCCATCATCGAGGATCTCAACGATCGCGGCCTGCTGCGGCCGGGACCGGAAGATCGTCCGGCCCATCCCCTGCGCGGCAGGACGCTGGTTCTGGATGGGCAGATGCTCTACGAGAACATCTCCCACATTGAACGATTGTTCTTCAAGATGCAGAAATATGATTTTGCCCGGACCTGGAAAGGGGCATATCATCAGAACCCCGACTACACCCACTGGTACGGCAACGCCGAACTGAAAATGGACCTGGTCGATATCCGCAGTGAGGCGGACCGCCTGTTGAATTTCGCGGTGACGAAAAGGGATTCGGCTGAATCGGCTGTCGGGCCGGTTCCGGGTGACCCGACGAAAGAACTGGAACGGCTCAGGAAACGTTTTGATCGCGGTGGTATGAGTGCAGAGGCGTATCGGGCCGAGAAACAACGCCTGCTTGACACCTGGAGCAGGAATCCGTGAATGTGTGCCGTCTCCGGGGTCTGGGATTTGATATGGGTCAAAGTCATGCCGGGTTGCGGGGTTGTATAGTGCCACTATGAATGCTGCTGCCGGTCAAACGACATCATTGAGCCGCCGGGAAATCAACGATCTGCTGGTCCTGGTCCGTTTCACCGAAGTCTATTGCGCCGCCAAACATGCTGAACAGCGGCAGCCGTTGCCGGCCGATCTCGAACTGCCCGGCATCGCCGACCTGCAGCGTTACCGGTTTTGTGCCGACTGCGGCGATTTTCTTCAGTACGCCATTGAACGCCGGCTGCGTTGTCCGCTTGATCCGAAACCGGCCTGCAAGCATTGCCAGGTTCACTGTTACAGGGCGGAGATGCGCGAGAAGGTTCGCGAGGTGATGCGGTTTTCCGGTCCCGCCCTGATCAAGCGCGGGCGGCTGGATCTGCTCTGGCATTATTTTTTCTGAACCCACAGTTTCAGTTTAACCCAGTTCAAGGAGTTTCTACGATGATTCGAGAAGTTGTGAAAATTGATGAAGAAAAATGCAACGGCTGTGGTGAATGCGTGCCCGCCTGCGCCGAGGGGGCCATCCAGATCATCGACGGCAAGGCGAAGCTGCTGGCCGACAATCTCTGTGACGGCCTCGGCGCCTGCCTCGGAGAGTGCCCGATGGACGCTATCAGCATCGAGCAGCGCGAAGCCGACGAGTTTGATGAGGAAGCCGTTGAGGCCCACCTTGGCAAGACCGCTCCCGAGGCCCACGCTCCGACCGGCGGTTGCTCGTCGGCGGCGGTGAAAAGTTTTGCGTCGTCCGCGGGGCAGGTGACCGCTGAGGCTCCGAGCCGTCCGTCACAGTTGCGCCAATGGCCGGTCGAACTGCAGCTGGTTCCGCCGACCGCGCCCTTCCTGCAGGGGGCGGATGTTCTGCTGGTCGCCGATTGCGTCCCTTTTGCCTACGCCGACTTTCACAAGGATTTTCTCGCCGGTAAAGCTCTGCTGGTGGCCTGCCCGAAGCTGGATGACACCGGTCCCTACCTCGACAAGCTGACCACCATGCTGCAGCAGAGCCATCTCCGCCGCCTGACGGTTATTCACATGGAGGTTCCCTGTTGCGGGGGCCTGGTTGCCCTGGCCCGCCAGGCGATTGCCGCGAGTGGTGTCGAGGTACCGTTCGAGACCATCAAAATCGGCATCCAGGGAGACCGTCTTGACTGAAACCTGATTCCGGTGAAAGGGTTGTGGTGATGAACCGGAATTTTCCGACCTGGAAAATCTCCGCTTCACGAAAGGGGCGCTGATCGGGTAATATTCTGAAGCGGTGAGTTCATCACTGCTTCAGAATATGGTCGCAGATGGAGAGAACATGGATCAGCTTGACCAGATCGCCGCCCTGATCGCCCTGACCATGGGCGCCGCCTGGGCCAGCGGCATCAACCTGTATGCCGCCATCCTGATGCTCGGCCTTCTCGGTTCATCCGGCAACCTGGCCCTGCCGCCCAATCTTGAAATTCTGACCAACCCGCTGGTGATTTTTGCCGCCGGCGCCATGTACCTGGTCGAGTTTTTCGCGGACAAGGTGCCCGGAGTCGACAACACCTGGGATGCCCTGCATACCTTTATCCGCATCCCCGCCGGGGCCGCCCTGGCGGCCGGCGCGGTCGGCAATCTCGATCCGGCGGTCGGTCTGGCCGCCGCTATCGTCGGAGGTGGACTGGCCGCGGGAACCCATGCGGCCAAGGCCGGAACCAGAGTGCTGATCAATACTTCGCCCGAGCCTTTTTCCAACTGGGCGGCTTCAATCGGTGAAGATGTCGTCGTGGTGACCGGTCTGTGGACGGCGCTGCATTATCCGTGGCTCTTTATCGGTCTGCTGATCGTTTTTATTCTGCTGCTGATCTGGCTGCTGCCGAAACTCTGGCTCGGCATCCGGATGGTTTTATCCCGGCTGGCCAGCCTGTTCCGGGGCGGTGACAGCAATCCGCCCGCTCCCGGTGCGGGCCCCCCGGTCACGCCTCCTCAATCGTCCTGAGATCATGTCGTTGCCTCTTTTTGACCCCGCCGTGGTGCCTCCTGGAGTGCCTGTTCGCGGCAACCGTTTTTCGCGCTGGCTCGGACGACTGCTGCTGCGTCTCGGCGGCTGGCGCATCGAGGGCCGTTTTCCCGACGCACCGAAAATGCAGATTATCGTCGTGCCGCATACCTCCAACTGGGATTTCGTTATCGGCATCCAGGCGGTTATCGCGCTCGGCATTGATGCCCACTGGCTGGCCAAGCACACCCTGTTCGAATCCTGTCTCGGCCCGGTGCTGCGCCGGCTCGGCGGTATCCCCGTCAATCGGCAGGCTCCCCGGGGGGCGGTTGAGCAGATCGTTGAGCGGTTCAACGCCCGCCCCGCCCTGATGCTGGCCATCACTCCCGAAGGAACACGTCGCAAGGTTCAGCACTGGAAGAGTGGTTTCTACCGCATTGCCTGGCAGGCCCGGGTGCCCCTGGTGCCGGTTTTCATCGATTATCGCCGCAAGGTCATCGGTATTCTGCCGCCCCATCCGCTCAGCGGGGACTACGATGCCGACCTTCCCGCTATCCGCAAGCTGTTCGCCGACGTCACCCCGAAACGCCCTTCCTGTTTTCAGAATCCGGGTTGATACCGTCATCCCGATAAAGCTTTCTCAGTCGGCCGCCGATAAGGTCTATACCTGAATCTGTGAGTACTTTGTCAGTGGATGGCACATGTTATTGTTCTGTCCGAGTTCTCCCGAAATCACCAGTGAACCTGTGGGTGTGCTTCAGATTTCTGGAATTTCGTTCAGATCAAGTATTTGCACTCTGTATCCAACAAAAACTCACTGATTCAGGCTATGCAGACCTGTCAGGGGGCATTATGGAGATTGTCAAGTGGCGCGCTGAGTACGCGACCCTGGTGGCGGAGTTTGATGAAGAGCACAAGCAGATCGTGCGCTTGATTAACGAGCTTTACAACGGCCTCAAACAGGAACAGGCAGAGGAGGTTGTGAAGGATGCTCTGCGGGAACTGGTCGAATACACGCATTTTCACTTTGATCATGAAGAGCGGCTGATGAGGCGTTTTCTCTATCCCGGCTATACAGAACAGAAACGTCAGCACGATTCCTTCCGCAGCACCATCAATGATATCAACGCCATGGTCGAGCAGGGGGTGACCGGGATGGGGCTTCCCCTGCTGCAGATGTTGCGTGAGTGGCTTGTGACGCACATCCTTGAAGTTGACAAGAAGTACGGAACCTTTTTTCGGGACAAGGGCTTCGGCTGAGTTCTGATGCGGGGCGGACTGATGGTTTCCAGAATTTATCCCGGGGACAGACCGTGAAGCAGCGCCAGCTGGTCATGCTGGTCGATGAAAGCCGATTTTTTATCGACGTCATGCGACAATTTCTGCGTTATTCACACGTCAAGGTTCTTCCCCTCGCGGATCCGCAGATGTTTCCCGAGGTGGTCGGCGAGAAGCGTCCGGACCTGATCTATCTGGACCGGGGAGCGCCCGGACTGGAAGGCATTCAACTCTGTGCGCGGATGAAGTCGAAGCGTGGACTGGCAGAGATTCCGCTGGTCATGCTCGCTGAAAACGGGAACGCGCGAGAACGGGATCTCTGTCTCAAGGCCGGCTGCGACGGCTTGTTGACCAAGCCCATCGACCGCAAGGCTTTTCTGGCCATGGGCCGACGCTTTCTGCCGGGGATCGAGCGCCGCCAGGAGCGGGTTCTGTGCCACACCACGGTCTTTTATCGGACCCTCAGTCATCAACATTACGGCCACACGGTCGACATCAGTACCGGCGGCATGTTTATCGAGAGTCCTGTCCTGCCGGCTGTCGATGAGCGGCTTCGACTCTCCTTCAATATTCCCGGCGTTGCCGATATGACAGTGGATTTTGAAGCCCGCGTGGTCTGGCTCAACCGCTCGGAAAAACCGGCCCGGATCAGTTTTCCGACCGGATTCGGGGTTGAATTCATCGATCCCAGCCCCCACGCCCGGAGTCTGATTCGTCAATTTGTCGAGGAACACAGTCCCCGCCAGACGCAGATCCGGGAAAATCAGTGGACTCAGTCCCGGCCGCATCTCCCGCCACGCGGGGAAACTCACCGATGCTGAAACCGGTTGATTCTCCTTTCCGGGTGCTGTTGCACGGTGCCCGCCGCGAACAATTCTGAAGCTTCGGGTCCATTGCGTCGGCCGTCTGCTCCGTCGCCTGTCCTTGCCCTTTCTCGCCGGCTGTCGGAAAAATTGACACTTTACGGCTGATCCTGTTTTTCCCGGAAAATCCCCCCGTTTCAACGTCGAAAAATTTTACAAGCCTGCCGTCCTTCTGCCCTGGTTTTAAAAAAATAACCTGAAAACAGCTAGTTGTGTCCTGGTATGACACTTGCTTTTTATTGTTGACAATAGGATGTAGCTCTATTTGCGTCTTGCCGTTTTTAAAGTGTTTTAGTTGCTCAACAGTGTAGTAAATACGCATAATTATTAATGTCTATTCTGATATTGGTTGATTATGCGTAACATAATTTATTGTAAAAAAAGACCCATAATGATCTTGTTGTGTTTGTAAAAATGACAAGTATTATGGGTCTTTGCGTCAAGTATTTATTGTGGTCTATAAAATACTCAATGTTGAGGTTGCATAATCGATATTAGTCGTTATAATTCAATTCCATTTGACATTAAAAGGTTTTGCGAAAAAGGTTTCCGGGATCAGAGTTCAACTTGAGTTTCTGGAATATTCAGTTCGGTTGTGGCGGCATTTGCCGTCGGGGTCAGACAGACTCCGTTTTCAATGATGGTTTGTCTGTATTTTCGGTTGTTGTGTCGGGTTGTAAAGAAGTTCAGGCCAGGTGAATTGCCGATCCCGGAGCACGTTGACTGATCGGTTGTTCCTACAGGTCCAAAGGGGGGAGCATGGCCTTTCGGAAACCTTTCATTTTGACGCTGGTGGTCTTTCTGCTGCTTGCCTGCGGGCAGCAGAGCAAGGAACAGTTGCTGCAGACCGGCGTTGCGCAGATGGCGCAGGGCAATGTGCGTGGTGCCATTGTTCTGTTCAGAAATGCTCTTGAAAAAGACGCCAACTTTTGTGCCGCCCGCTACCAGTTGGCTTCCGCCTACCTGAAAATCGGGAAATTCGATAAGGCCGAGAAGGAACTCGGCAAGGTTGACCGGCAAAATCCGAATTTTCCCGACCTGCCCCTCAAGTTCGCCAGTCTCTACAACCAGACCCGTCGGCCGAAACTTGCCATCAAGGCATTGAAGGATTTTCACGCCGACCATCCGCAGACGTCGGAAAGTCTCGACCTGCTCGGCCGCGCTCACGCGGTGGCGGGAGATTATACGCGCGCGGAAAACTATTTCCGCCAGGCTCTGACCCTTGATCCGAACAACAATTCAGCCGCTCTTCACCTCGCCGGAAGTTTATGGAAAATGCGGCAGCCGGAACGTGCCCGGCAGCTGTTGCAGGATCTTTCCGCCCGTTCTCCGGACTTCGAACCTGCCTGGCAGATGCTCGGCGACCTTGAAATCCGGACCGGCCATCCCGCCCGGGCCCTCGAGGTTTATCGCCAGTACGCAACCACCCTGAAAGCGGATGCCGGCAGCCTTTTCATGCTCGGCATCCTGGAACTGCAGGCGGGTGAACGGGGGGCGGCAAAAAAAGTGATCGGCGAATTGTCAAAACGGTTTTCCCGGGATTATCGTGCCCCGCTGCTGAACGGGTTGTTGCTCTACCGGCAGGAGAGGTACGGTGATGCCGCTCTCGATTTTTCCCGTTCACTACAACAACGAAAAACCCCGTTGGCCACCTGTTTTCTCGGACTCAGCCAGTTGCAGCAGGGCAAGCTTGAGCAGGCCGTCAGCAGCTTTCAGCAGGTTCTGAACCTGACACCGGAATCGCAGCAGGCCCGCATTCTTCTGGCCATGACGTTTCTGCGCCAGAAGCGGGTTGACGATGCGATCGATCAACTGCGTGCCACCCTTAAGAAATCTCCGGACAACGCCTGGGCCTACAATATCCTCGGCAGCGCGCTGATCGCCAGGGGAGAATTTCAGGCCGGGCTGGAGGCATTGGATGCTGCCCTGAGGATCGATCCGGAATTGGCCGAGGCTCATTTGAAAAAAGGTCTGTTCATGGTGGCCCGAGGTCAGGAAGACGAGGGTGGGGCAGAGCTTGTCAGGGCGGTTGCGGTGTCGCCCGATACCCTCGACAGTCGTCTGCTGCTGGGACAGTATTATCTGCGCCAGGAGAATTTTTCCGAGGCGGAAAAGGTTCTCGCTGCCGGCCTGCGGCAGAATCCCCGGGACGCGCTGATTTACAACGCGCTTTCCGCTGTGGCTTTCGCGCGCGGGGACAGTGGGCAGGGCGTAGACCTGCTGCGGAAGGCGATCGCCTCCAACCCTGACTTCACCACCCCCTATCTCAATCTGGCCCGCTACTATTTTTCCTCCCGCCTGAACGGAAAAGCCGAACAGGTTCTTCGTCGGCTGCTCGAAAAAGTTCCCCGGCAGCGCCAGGGGACCATGCAGCTCGGCCTGCTGCTGGAGATGCGCGGTGATGAAGAGGCGGCACGGGATCTTTATCAGACGGTTGCCGATGACGGTTGGCCGGAAGGATTTGTCGCCCTGGCGCAACTCCGTGTCGGTCACCGGGGCCGGGCCGGCGCGATCCGGATTCTTGCCAAGGCCCCCCTGCGGGGGCGTGCCGATCTTCCCGGGCAGGCGATGCTCGCGCGGCTCTACCTGGAGATCGGCCAACCCGATTCCGCGATTCAGGTGTTTCACGCGATGGAGGCCCTGGTTCCCGGAAGCGGTTATCCGCAGATTGTCAGGTTGTGGCTGGCGGATGGTCAGAAGGGGCGGGCGTTTGACCTCGCTGATCGGGTTGTTCGCGACAATCCTGACAGCCCCTACGGCTATGTTCTGAAAAGTCGCATCCATCTGTTCCTTGGTGACGCGAAGGCTGCCGGGCGGGATATTGCCGCCGGGCTGGAGGCTGTTCCCGGCAACCTGGTCTTGCGGATGAAGGCGGCGGAGATGCTTGGACGGGACGGGGATGAGCCCGCGGCATTTCGCGAATATGAGGCCCTCTGGAAACAGCAGCCCGATTTCATCCCGGCCGGATTTGCCGTCGCCTCCTACAACGATCAGCACGGCCGCAAGAAAAGCGCCCTGGAACTCTATCGTAAAATTCTGGAACGGTCTCCGAACTATACCCCTGTGCTCAATAACCTCGCCTACCTGCTGGTCAACAATTATGACAATGATCGCGAGGCGTTCGACCTGGTGCTGCGTGCTTATCGGAATGAGCCGCAGAACCCGGCGGTGCTGGACACGCTTGGTTACGTTCTGCTGAAAAAGGGGCAGGTGAAAGAGTCGATTGCCGTTCTTGAGAAAGCGTATCGCATCGATGCGGAGAACAAAACCATCGGTCTGCATCTGGCGGACGCCTACCGTACTGCCGGGAATTACGGTCAGGCACGAAATATTCTGCGGCCGCTGGCCGCGGATGAAAAATTCGCCGAGGTCGGCGAGGTGAGGAAAATGCTGGCGCAGCTTGAGAAGGCTCAATAATTCAATGAGGGTTATCAGCGCGGATTCCCGCGGTTGGCGGTGATATTCCGCGGCGGAAGGTACGGGGGCACTATGAAAAAGCCGAATCTTATTCTGGCAGGTGGAGATTTTCTTCTGGCGGCACTTATCCCGGCATTGGTGGGGATGTTTCTCGCCATGCTGTCCGGAAGAAGCATGCCGACTTCCTTTTCGCACGGCCTGGGACAGAGCCTGGTTTTCGGGCTGACGGTCGTTTTTTCCACCTACTTTGCCGAACTCTACCGGGGGGACCGTCGGTTCAGGTGGAAAGAGACCTGTGTCCGGATTCTGATCGCCGGTCTGATGGCGTTTCTGATCCTGCTGCTCTTCTATGCCGTGACTCCCCAGTCGCAGTGGCTGCCGGGGCAACTGGTCCTGGTGCTGGCCGGTGTCGGCCTGGCCCAGCTTCTGTGGCACTACCGGTACCCGATTCTTCTGCGTTTCCCCTGGATATCCCAGAACGTGATGGTTCTCGGAACCGGGGCCCGCGCCCGTGAAGTGGCCGGCCTGATCGACAGTGAGCAGAACCCGTTTGTTTTCAAGGGCTATATTCACCCGGAAAATGTTGTTGATGAGAGCACTGAAGAAAGTGTCTGCTGCAAGATGGAGAAGCTGAAGGAGCTGATTCGCCGCAACCAGGTGAAAAAGCTGGTTCTTGCCCTGACCGAAAGACGGGGCGTGCTGCCGGTCGGCGATATTCTCTGGTGTAAATTGCACGGCGTCGAGGTTATCGACTCGGTCACCTTCTATGAGAAGGTGACCGGTAAGTTGAAACTTGAGGATATCACCCCGAGCTGGTTCATCTTCTCCGACGGGTTTTGCGTCACCCGCTACGTGTTGTGGCAGAAACGCGTGTTTTCGATCCTGCTTTCAGGGGTCGGGATCCTGCTGGCACTGCCGATCTTCCCCCTGGTGGCGCTCCTGATCAAGCTCGAATCCCCGGGGCCGGTCTTCTTCTGCCAGGAGCGGGTCGGATTCGGCGGCAGGGTTTTCCGAACCTACAAGTTCCGCACCATGCGCCAGGATGCCGAACAGGAGACCGGAGCGGTCTGGGCGCAGAGCAATGACCCGAGAATTACCCGCGTCGGCCGCTTCCTGCGGAAATCCCGTATCGATGAAATTCCCCAGTTGTTCAATGTCTTCAAGGGGGACATGAGCTTTGTCGGGCCCCGTCCGGAGCGGCCCGAGTTCGTCGCCATGCTCACCCGCAAGATTCCCTACTATGGCAGCCGGCATGCCGTCAAACCGGGCCTGACCGGCTGGGCCCAGGTCAGGTATCCCTACGGGGCATCGGTCGAAGACGCCCTGGAAAAGCTTCGCTACGATCTTTATTACATCAAGAATTATTCGCCGTTTCTTGACATCGTCATCGTTCTGGAGACGGTCAAGGTGGTCCTTTTCGCCCGTGGGAGCCGATAATCATGAAACGATTCACATTCATATCCCGCATCTTGCTGACGTTCCTCGTCGTCGCCGCGCCGGCCTTTGCGGGAGACTACCTCATCGGCGACGGGGATGTGCTGTCCATCTCGGTCTGGGGAGTTGAAAACCTCAGCAGTGACGTGGTGGTGCGTCCGGACGGGAAAATATCGATTCCGGCCGCGGGTGATGTCGAAGCGACAGGGCTCTCTCCCCGCGAACTGGGAGAAAAACTGGAAAAGAAGCTTTCGGCACTGGTGAAGAAGCCGCTGGTGACGGTGACCGTCAACAAGGTGACCAACAACCGGATCTATGTTTCCGGAGGAGGGGTGCCGGCCGAGGTGGTCCAGCTTCCGGGACGGACCTCGCTCTTCAAGTTTCTCTGTCGTTTCGGCGATCTGACCGGCGCGGATCTGAAACGTGCCTGGCTGATGCGTGACGGAAAACGGGTGCCGGTGGCGATGGACGCTCTGTTTGTCGACGGGGATCTGTCCCAGGATCTGGTCCTGCAGCCCGAAGATATCCTGTTTATCCCTCCCAACGAGCGGAACAAGGTTTATGTCGTCGGCGCGGTCAAGGAGCCGAAGTTCATCATTTACCGGCCCGGACTCAAAGTGCTCGACGCCATCCTTGAGGCAGGTGGATTTTCGGACTATGCCGACCGCAGCAGGGTGGATGTGCTGCGCAGCAATTCGGCCCGACTGGGAGACAAGGCCAATGCCATCGAGGTCAATATCAAAGATCTTATCGACAACCGTCGTTTCGATCTGAACCTGGCCCTTAAACCGGGTGACTATGTCACGGTCAAGGAAAGCATGTTCTGAGCTATGAAAGAACTTTTTCGCTATCTTGAAATGATTTATGAACGCCGGACGCTGTTTGTCCTGACGACGATCCTCGCCACCGTTGTTTTCATCTGCGGCAGTTATCTTCTGCCCCGTAAGTACGAGGCAGACAGCACTGTTTTTATCGAGAAAAGTGTGATCAACAACCTGGTTAAGGGATTGGCGATCACGCCGGATATGGATGACCGGATCCGGGTCCTCAAATACGCGCTGCTGAGTCGCGGTCTGATCACCCGGGTCCTGAAAGACCTGGATATGGACACGCTCCATCCGGATGTCGAGGATTTTCAGGAACTGGTTTCAAATCTGCAGGGGCGGACCAAGATCGAGGTGAAGGGAAAAGACCTGTTTACCGTGTCACTGGTCGACCGGAACCCGAAATTCGCCCAGCAGTATGTCAATCGTCTTGTCAGCGCCTATGTCGAGGAGAACCTCTCGGGAAAACGAGAGGAAACCTACGGCGCCAACCGTTTTCTGCAGGATCAGCTGACCCATTTCAAGAAAAAACTGGATACCGCGGAGGACGCGATTATCGCCTTCCGGAAAAAACAGGGGATCTTTCTCTCCCAGGATGAAGCCGGCAGCCTTGCCGATCTCAAGGATTATCAGAAACAGATCGAGCAGATCGGCATTCAGCTCAATACTCTCAAGGCCAGGAAAACCAAACTGGGGGGACAGATGCGGAGCCTGGAGCCGACCATCGCGGTCTTCAGCGAAAAACAGCGGGATGACCGGATCAGTTTTCTGGAGGCACGGCTGCAGCAGCTGTTGTTGACCTATACCGAAAATTACCCGGATGTCGTGCGCTTGAAGGCGGAGATGGAAGATCTGAAAGCCCGGAACGCGAACGGGGTCGCCAGCAAACCGGTCAAGTCGGAAATGATGGTCAGCAACCCGGTCTACCAGGATGTTCAGCAGAAAATGCTGGCCATTGAGGCTGAAATCGGCGCCTTGACCAGCCATCGAAAAAGCCTGCGGAAGATTATCGCCGACCGCAAGGCCGCCCTGCAGAATGTCCCGGTGAGCAGGAAAAAACTGGCGGTCTTGACCCAGGAACGGGATTCCTACCGGAAAATCTACCAGGAGCTGCTGCTGCGGCTCGGCCAGGCCGAGGTTTCGAAGCAGATGGAAATCGGTGACAAGGCCACCACGTTCAGGATTGTCGATCCGGCCTATCTGCCGACCCGACCGATTTTCCCCAATCGGATCAAGATGATCTTTCTGGCGGTATGCGCCGCAATCGGCGTCGGTGCCGGGCTGGTGATTCTGCTTGAGAGCCTGAAAGGAGCGGTTCGCTCCGCCGATGAACTGACCCTCGCCGGGCTGTCGATCATCGGCGTGATCCCGGTCATTGTCGACAGTGAGTCGCAGGCGGCCCTGGTCCGCGGCAACAGGATGCTGGGCATGGTGGTCGTTCTTTATTCTGCCGGAATCGCGACCGTCCTGGCCTGTGAAATGTTTCTTCCCCGGGGTTGAAGAAAGGCACAGATGTATGAGTCGAATCGACAGGGCCATCGAGATTGCCGCCGACATCCAGGCACGCAGGGTTCCCGAGTCCGCCGGCAGCAGGGTCGCTGCGGAACGGACCGCGGATCGGGCGGGCTGCTATCCGGCGGTTGCTCCGATTCAGGTTGAATCCGAGTGGCTGGTCGCGCTGCATCAGCCGAACGGGGTCGTTGCCGAAGAATACAAGAAGTTGATGACCCAGATCCTGCAGACGATGAGCGAGGGAGCGTGCCGGAACAGCCTGCTGATCACCAGTTCCGTGACCGGCGAAGGGAAATCCCTGACCGCGGCCAACCTGGCGCTTTCCCTGGCGCGGCAACTCGATCACAGCGTGCTGCTGATTGATGCCGACCTGCGGCGGCCTCACCTGCATGAAGTCTTCGCTATCGGGCAGAGCCCGGGACTGGTGGAATGTCTCGCCGGGGAGGCCGATCTTGCCGAGGCTATGGTCCACACCGGGCTCGGCAAACTGGCCATTCTGCCGGCCGGTACCTCCTCCACCAATCCCCAGGAACTTATTTCCTCCCACCAGATGAGAGCATTCGTCGAAGATGTCAAACAGCGCTACCGGGACCGTTACGTGGTGTTCGACAGCCCGCCGGTGCTTCCCTTCGCCGACGCGACGATTCTCGGACCGCTGGTGGACGGCGTTCTCTACGTGGTGCGGGAGAAAGTGGCCAATATTGTCGAGGTTCGGGAGGGACTGGAGCAGCTGCGGGGGAGTTATGTCCTGGGAACGGTCTACAACTGCGCCGCAAGCCTGAAACGTCCTGGGTATGGAAGCTATGGCTATTGAAATGAAACCATCCGGTTGTCGATGGGACCTGTTTCTGGGCTGCCTGGTCACGGCTGTCATCGGCCTGTTGCCGGGCAGCGCGGCCGAGGCCCGCATGTCGGTGGCCTCCAGCATCACCCTGCGCGAGGAATACACCGACAATGTTTTTCTCGACCCCTTTCGTGAGCAGGATGATCTGATCAGCACCCTTGCCCCGTCTTTGATCCTGGGGCTGGACAATCGGTTGGTGACCGGGGAGCTGACCTATGGCCTCGAATTCCGGAAATATCTTGATCACGACGGCCTGGACGAGACCGACCTGAAGGATATTCAGCGCGGCCAGATGGACCTGACACTGTTGCCGACGGGAGATTTTTCCATCCTCGCCCATGGCATCATTGACCGGGTTGTGATCGACGACCGTCGTGAAATCTCCGACCGCACCAGCCTGGTGAACAAGACCAACCGTTCCCTGGTCAGGCTTCGGCCCCAGTATCGGCGCAACTTCACGCCGACCCTGACGGGGGAGCTGGCCTTCCCTTTCGACAAGACCAGGTATGAATCGTCCGTCGGGGACGATACGCAGGGATATGGTGTCGAGTTGCTGATCGAGAAGAGCCTGAGCCCGAGGCTGAACAGTGATCTGAAAGGGGCCTGGAGCCGGCAGAAGGCCGACCTGACCGAGGATTACAAACGCCTTGACCTGACGCTCGGCTGTCGCTGGAGTCCCAACCCGGTTTGGGGGCTGACCGCCCGCGGGGGCGCCATTCAGCTCGATTATGACCATCGTGACGCCGCCGTCTACGGTCTGGGAACGCTGGAGTTGACCTTTGGCGAGTCGAAACCATGGCAACTGGTCCTGCTCGGCAGCCAGGACTATCTGCAGACTGCCGATGACGGCCTGAAAAGAAGACGCAACGCTGAACTGAGGCTGGTGCGGGAGGCCCGGCTGAGCGGCGAGCTGGTTTTTTACCAGCTGCTCGACAATTTCCAGGCGGTCGACCGGGAAGACCGCTATTACGGCGGCCGGATGCAGGTCGGTTACCATTTCAGCCGAGCCCTGGAAGGCAGTCTCAGGGGACATTACCGGTACCAGAAATATCTGCCCGAAAATGAACGCGGTCATCGCTATGGCGGCGGCGGGGAACTTGCCTTTTCGGGGAAAATCTATCGCATCGCAGTCGGCTATACCTACACGGAGAACACGTCGTCAATTTCAACCAACAGTTACCGTGAAAACCTGGTTTACCTGGAAGGCAGCCTGACGTTCGGAACCCGCACCCCGGCCCGTGGAGAGAAATGATGTATGAGCAGTTTTTTCACCTGCAGTGCAAGCCCTTCGAACTGGTGCCCAATCCGGCTTTTTTCTATCTCAGCCGGACCCATCGCAAAGCGCTCAGCTATCTCGAATACGGCATTCGGGAACGGGCCGGTTTCGTGCTGTTGACGGGTGAAGTCGGTTCCGGCAAGACCACCCTGATTCACAATATTCTCAATCGGCTTGAGGGGGAAATCGTCACCGCGCGGGTGTTCAACACCCGTGTCGATCCGACCCAGTTGCTGAGCATGATCAACGAGGACTTCGGGCTGTCGGTTGAGAACCGGCAGAAAATCGACCTGTTGCGCGATCTCAACGAATTCCTGGTTTCTCAGTACGCTGAACGCCGGCAACCGGTGTTGATCATTGACGAGGCGCAGAATCTTTCTCCCGACAGTCTCGAAGAAATACGCCTGCTTTCCAACCTGGAGGCGGTCGACCGAAAATTGCTGCAGATCGTTCTGGTCGGCCAGCCTGAACTGAAGATCATCATCCGCCGCCCCGAACTCAGGCAATTACGCCAGCGGATCAACATCAGCTGTCACCTCGGACCGCTCAACGAAGAGGAAACGGAAGAATATTTTTTTCACCGGCTTGAGTGCGCCGGAAACGCCGCTGCGGTCACTCTGCCGAGCGGTGCCTTCAGCCGCATTCATCGACGCACCGAAGGGCTGCCGCGGCTGGTGAATATTGTCGGGGATTATCTGCTGCTGGCCGCCTTTACCGAGGGGGACGCCGACCTCAACATCGAACTGATCGACGAGGTTCTTGCCGACCTGGCGGACGGTGTGACCTTCGCCGGGCCCTGTGAGAGCGTGATGGGGACGGTTGATGCCGATGACTGTCATTCCCGACTGAACACCCTGGAAAACATGGTTGGAAGGCCGGCGGACGCAGACAGTGGACGGGGTTCGATTCAGGAACGATTGCTGAAACACGAAAATATCCTGCGTAAGGTCATCTCCGGGCAACGGGAACAACTGGCCGGGCTGCACACCGAGCTGGAAAAAGTCCGTCTGTGCATGGAAGGAATCGAGGACCGGCTTGATCGGGTGCTGAAACTCCAGGACCGGGAACGGGGCGCGCACAAGGACCGTGCCCGGACGTTGCTGGCCAAATTGAGCGGTTGAGCGGCGTCGGCAGGCGGAGGGAGCATGGCGAATTATCTGAGTATTGATGTCGAGGATTACTTCCAGGTGGCGGCCTTTGAAAAGGTGTCGCCGCCCGGATCCTGGCCGCAGCGGGAATTGCGTGTCCGGGAAAATACCGACAGGATTCTGCAGATGCTCGACCAGGCGGGGGTCAGGGCCACTTTTTTTGTCCTCGGCTGGATCGCCGAACGTTGCCGGGAACTGGTCGAAACGATTGCCGCCGAAGGGCATGAAGTGGCCAGCCACGGTTACTGGCATCAGCGCGTCGGCACCCGGGACCGGACGCTTTTTCGCCAGGATGTGGTCCGCAGCAAACATCTGCTGGAGGATATCACCGGGCGGCCGGTACTCGGCTACCGCGCGCCGAGCTACTCGATTTCACCGCAGACCGCCTGGGCTTTCGATGAGCTTTACCGGGCGGGGTATGGCTATGATTCCAGTATTTTTCCGGTGCGGCACGATCTTTACGGGTTTCGTGATTTTCCGCGCTTCGCCAGCCGGTTGACGCGCAGCCGGGAGGGTGTCTGGTCGGTCAGCGGTGACACGGAGGATGCCGATGACGGCGCGCTGCTGGAAATCCCCATCACCACCCTCCGCTATGCCGAACGCAACATCCCGATCGCCGGAGGTGGATATTTCCGGCTCCATCCCTATGCCTTCACCCGCTGGGGGTTGAACCATATCAACCGGGTTGAGCGCAAACCGTTCGTGTTCTACCTCCATCCCTGGGAACTCGACCCGGAACAGCCCCGGATCGGCGGAGCAGGATGGAAAAGTCATATCAGGCATTACCTGAACCTGGGAAAAACCGAAGGTCGTTTTCGTCGTCTGCTGCGGGATTTCACCTTTACACCGATGCGCGAAGCCCTGGTTCTCTGATCACCACCGGGGACCGCGCTCGCGGAAACGGGTCATTGAGGTCGCATGAAGTCATTGAGAATCGTCATCCTGGTCAGTGAAGACCGGTCCGACATCTACTTCGCCAACCGGTTGGCCGAACGTTTTCCGGTGGTGGGTATTTTTGTCGAAACCCAGTATGGAAACACGTCGCCGTCGTTGGCCGTGAGACTGAAGAAGGGGTTGGGATACGCGGTTTCTCCCGGCAGGTTGGCGGCCAGGTTCGCGGAACGAAAAATTCTCAGGAATTATGGTCAGCTCGCCCATGACGCCTGGCTTTCTACCTGCGGCAAGACGGAAACCCTGGAGACGATTCCGGAGAGCTGCCGCATCGTCCGCACCCGGGGTGTCAGGGATATCAACGATCCCCTCTACGTCCGGCAGATCAAATCCCTGCGGCCCGATCTTATCGCCGTCTGCGGTTGTTCGATCCTCGGACCGGAGATTCTCGCCATTCCCTGCCTGGGGGTGCTGAATCTGCACGGCGGCCTGTCGCAACACTATCGCGGCGTCTGGACCACGCTCTGGGCGGTCCATAACGAAGAACCGGAGTATGTCGGGGCGACGGTTCACTATGTCAGTTCCGGCATTGATGACGGCGACATCATTTTTCAGGGTCGGCCGGTGATCTGCCCGGGCGACAACCCGGAAACCCTGTACGCCAAGGTTGTCAGGCTGGGCGTGCGGATGATGAGCCGCGCCATCGCGGATGTCCGGGACGGGCGAGTCGTCCGTCACCCTCTGGAGCGCCGGGGAACCCTGTACTTCAATCGTCTGGTCACGCCGGCGGTGCTGAAATCCGCCCTGGACAAGATCGACCGCGGCCTTATCGATCACTATCTCGCCGAAAAGGCACAGCGTGACGAGCCGGTGATTCAAACCATGTACGGGCATTTTCAGTCCGATCCGAATCCTGGCCGGCCGCTATCGACGGTGTCATCGGTGGAGTGGGCGGCAGCGCGGAAGGGGACACGGCCATGCGTATCCGGGTAGCTCGAGAATCTGATCGCGAAGCCTGGGACAGCTATGTCCTGGCCCATCCCGAAGGGGTCGCCTATCACCGTTTCGCCTGGCAGGACGCGGTGCGGCGGGCCTACGGATTCCCCGCCCATTATCTGCTGGCAGAGGCGGAGGGGCAGGTGAGAGGGGTGTTGCCGCTGATCGCCTTCAAACAACCGTTCCGCAGTCCGCGCCTGGTTTCCCTGCCCTATTGTGATCTCGGGGGGGTGCTGGCCGATGGCCGTGAAACCGCGTCCGCCCTGGTCGACGCGGCTCTGCGGATTGCGGAACAAATCGGCGCCGACGGGGTCGAGATCAGGATGACGGACGAGCAGGGGCGGATGGAGACGCCTGCCGCGAAGGTACGCATGGTTCTGGAGCTGCCCGACAGCGCGGAGCGGTTGCTCGCCGGTTTCAAGGCCAAGCTTCGCAGCCAGGTGAAAAAGCCCGCGCGAGACGGGTTGCGGGCCGAACTCGGCGGGGTCGGGCTGCTGGCCCCCTTTTACCGGGTTTTCGCTGAAAACATGAGGGCTCTCGGCTCGCCGGTTCATAGCCGGGGCTGGCTGGACGCGGTCGTTGCCGGGTATGGCGCGCAGTGCCGGGTCGGCCTGGTGACCACCGCCGATGGAACGGTCGCGGCGGGCGGCATCATGCTGCTGCATGGACGAACCGTATCGATTCCCTGGGCTTCGACCCTGCGCCGCTACAACAGCTTGAATCCCAATATGCTGCTTTACTGGACCTTCCTCGCCTACGCCGCGGACCATGGTTTCCGCTGTTTTGATTTCGGTCGTTCAACCCCGGACTCGGGCACGTTCAGGTTCAAGCGGCAGTGGGGGGCGCGCCCGGTGCCGATCGCCCGGGTGCATTACGGCGTTGACGGCAAGAGCGTCCGGCAGACGACGCCCGGCGGGACCGCGCGGGGGGTGGCCGGGGCGCTCTGGCAGAAAATTCCGCGGCCGGTCTGTAATCGTCTTGGACCGGTGTTGAGACGCTGCATCAGCCTGTAGAGGGGCATGGAGATGAGAATCGGACGCACTTTGCCACCGGCTGCCGCACCGCTGAGGTGGAAAAATATTGCCGCCGGCTTGAACGGCTGGCGTCGGGGTGCGGATGAAGTGCGGCGTTTCGAGAATGAAATCCGTTCCTTTTTCGATGTGCCTTGCTGTTTTCTTTTGTCCTCCGGCAAGGCGGCGCTGACCCTCATCCTGGAAGCGTTGAAGGCGTTGCACGCGGAGAGGGACGAGGTGTTGATTCCGGCTTTCTGCTGTTACTCGGTCCCTTCGGCCATCGTCCGGGCAGGACTCAAGGTCAGGTTCTGCGACCTTGATCCTGAAACCCTGGATTTTGATTTTGCCTTGCTGGCGCCGAAGTTGAGCAACCCGCGACTGCTGGCGGTGGTTTCCGTCCATCAGTTCGGGGCTCCGGCCCGCGTCGCCGAACTGCTCAGTCTGGCGGCGGGAACGGGGGTCACCGTTATCGAAGATGCCGCCCAGGGTTTCGGCGGATACCGGCGGCAGCAGAAGCTCGGCACCCTGGCTCCGGTGGCCCTGTTCAGCCTGGGCCGCGGCAAGGCCCTGTCGACTGTTGAAGGAGGGGTCATTCTCACCCGCGACGCGTCTCTTGCCCGGGTGATCCGCCGTCGGGCGGCAACGCTTCCAGCCTATCGTGCGGGCGAACTGCTGCGGCTGCTTATCTACGCGGTGGCGCTGGTGTTCCTGTTGAAACCGTCCCGTTTCTGGCTGCCGCGTTCCCTGCCTTTCCTGAAGTTGGGTGAAACCCGTTTTGACCCGGATTTCAAGATCCGGAAGCTGTCCGCGTTTCAGGCCGGTCTCGTGCGCGGATGGCGGTCGCGCATTGCCCGGCTCCGCCGGGTCCGCGCGGTCAATTCCTGTCACTGGGCGGAGATCCTGGATGTTTCGGGAGGGCGTCATTTCGGTTCCATCCGGGTCGGTGACGTGCCCGATTTCCTCCGCTTTCCCTGGCAGATCGACGATCCCGACCAAAGGGTCGGGCTGCTGCGGCGCAGTTTTGAAAAGGGCCTGGGAATCGTCGCAACCTACCCGGCTCCGGTCACCGGCATCCCGGAACTGGTGACGGAAAACCAGGGTGAAAGCTGTCCGGTGGCAGAACGGCTCTGCCGGACGTTGGTCACCCTGCCGGTTCACAACCTGATGACGCCGCGGGATCTGGCGAACATTGAGAACAACATTGAACGGGTGACCGAAGGAGGTCGTCGGAGGTGGAGTCCCGAGTGGGAAACAGAACCAGAACAGCTATCCTCCTGATCCTTTTGGCGGCGGTGTTCTACCCGGTTTATCCGGAGTTGTTCTCCGCCTGGATCCATCAGGCCGACAGTTCTCACGGGCTGCTGGTGCCGTTGGTGTCGCTGTACTTTGTCTGGACCTGTCGTGAGCGTCTGCGGCAGGCTGAGGCCTCCAGTTCGCCTTCAGGGCTGGTGCTGCTGTCGGCGAGCCTGATCGTCTATCTGCTGGCCCTGGTGGGGGATATCGCGGTTGTCGCCCGGGCGATGATCGTCTTCTCCCTGGCGGGACTGGTGCTCTACCTGTACGGCGGAAAGATTTTCCGGATTCTCGCCTTTCCCCTGTTTTTTCTGCTGTTCATGGTGCCGGTTCCGGTTTCGGTCATCGGGCTGGTCGCCCTGCCGCTGCAGACGCTGGCGACGATGATCTCCTCGTCCCTGATCCAGTTGTGTTCAATCCCGGTTTTGCGGGAAGGGAACATGCTCTATTTCGTCCAGACCCAGCTGGAGGTGGCGGAGGCCTGCAGCGGCATCCGCTCAATCGTCGCGCTGATCATGCTGGGCTCCATTTTCGTCTACTTTTCGAAATTGGGGCTGACCCGAAAGATCATTCTTCTCTGTTCGGCGGTTCCTGTCGCCCTGGCCGCCAACATTCTGCGCATCAGCGGGACCGGCGTTCTCGCGCATTTTTATGGCGACCAGGTGGCGCGGGGATTCCTGCACGAGTTTTCCGGCCTGGCGGTGTTTATTTTCGGGCTGTTGGTGCTGGGGATGGAAAATGTTCTGCTCGGTAGGGGGCTCAGGTTCTGGCGGCCGAGGTTCATGGACGGTGGGGAAACATGAACAACAGAACGTTTACCGTCGCGGCGGCGGTGCTGCTGCTGGCCCTGGGGGGAGCCTTTCTCTCCACCACGCGGGGCAGCCCGGTGGTGACTCGCACCAACCTTGAACGGCTGCCGATGGAGATTGACGGTTACCGGGCGGTGGAAGATCGTTTTCCGCAGGTGGTCTACGACGAGTTGAACGCTGACAAGCATGTCTACCGCCACTACAGCGATGCGGCAGGCCACCTGGTGACCCTCTACATCGGTTATTACGGCACCGCCAAGGGAGGACGCACCGGGCACAATCCCTATGCCTGCCTGCCGGGGGTGGGCTGGGCCATTCTCGACACCGGAAAAGAATCACTGGAACAGCCGGGCGAGGATGTCAGCGGTCCGCGGCGGGTGCGGGTGAATTACATCCTGGCCGGCAAGGATGGGCGTTATGAAACGGTGCTGCACTGGTACCAGACCGACCGGGACAAGGTTCTGGCAACCGGTTTCGAACAGAACATCCAGCGGTTTCTGGGCCGGGTGCTGCGTAACCGCAATGACGGCGCTTTTGTGCGAGTTACTTCCTCCTGCGACGAAGCCGGTATCGCCGAGGCGCGGAAGCTGACCCGGAGATTCGCCGAAAAAATACTGGCGCTGCTCCCCGCTTACTGGCCGGAAGAAGGCTGATGACAAAGACACTTGATCTGCAGATCGTCTCTGACCGTGAAGAGTTGGATTCTCTCGGCCGCGAATGGAACGCCTGCCTGGCCGCGAGCGTCGGTGAGGTTCTTCACCTGCGGCACGAGTGGTTTCTCGCCGGCGTGGACTGTTTCAATGCCGACAGCGAACTGCATGTCATGCTGGTGCGGGACGGGGAGGGGGGCGTCACGGCGGTTGCGCCGCTGCTCATCGCCCGGAGACGCTATCGCTGGGTGCCGGTGAGAGTTCTCGGGTTCGCTGACAACGGCCAGACGCCGTTCAACGATTTCATTCTGCGCAAGGGGGCCGAACGTGAATCCCTGGCCGTGCTGCTGGCCGCTATCGCCGCCTTCAGTCACTGGGACCTGGTCGACCTGCGGAAAATACGCAAGGGCGGTCCGCTGGACAACGCCGTGACCGCGGGCGACATTCTGTCCGGTTTCCGGCGTGGCAGCAAAGAGAATATTGACAGCCCCTACGTCACCATCGACGGCGACTGGGAACGGTTTCTGGCCAACCGTTCCACCCGCTTCCGGAAAAATCTGCGCAACAAGTTCAACCGGGTTCGCCAGGTGGGCGATGTCTGCGTGCGGCACTGCCCGATCGACAGCGGCGACCACGATCTGCTCGACGAAATGTTCCGGGTTTCGGGACGCAGCTGGAAAAGGGAGGCCGGGACCGATCTGCTCAGCAACCCCGCGAGTCAGCAGTTTTATCGCCGTATCTGTCATTCTTTCGGCCCCGAAGACAGGGTGATGCTCTGGGTGCTGTTCAAGGGGGTGCAGGTGGTGGCGTTTGAATTTCATCTGCAGGACAACGGTGTCTGCTATCCGATTCGCGCCGATTACGATGCTTCGTTCGGGGACCTGTCGCCCGGCTCCGTCCTTGAATATCACATTCTGAAAAGTCTTTTCGAGGAGGGTGAGGTCCGGGAGTACAACTCCTGCGGCCACCATTATTCCTACCTGCTCAACTGGTCCAGGTCCACCAGGGAGCATGAGAATGCCGAAGTGTTCAGCCGGGCTCTGAAGATGCAGTTTCTCTACATCCTCGAATACCGGATTCTTCCGTTCCTCAGAAAACTGCGTGTGAACCGAGCCGTTCGGTCGGTCAAAAGGTGGATCAGTTATGCGGGTGCGTAAATTCATCAACGGCATCAGGGTGGTCGGCGGAGATTGCCGCGCGATCGTCAGTCGGGAGATCGGTTTCTACCGGGTTCGGCCGAAGATCGCCACCCTGTTTCTGACCTACCGCTGCGACTCGCGCTGTAAGACCTGCAGCCGCTGGCAGCTGCCTCAGGAACAGCTGGCGGAGCGGGAACTCGATTACGACGGCTGGAAGATCATCATCGACAAGTTGGCGGCGGCCGGTATCCGGGTGGTCGAGGTCTTCGGCGGCAATGTCCTGCTGAGAAAAGAGCTGCTGCTGCAGGTGCTGGCCGGACTGCATGAGAAAGGGATGGCGGTTCATCTGCCGACCAACCAGATCGGCCTCGATGACGAGCTGGCCGAGGCGATGGTCAGGTATGTTGACACCGTCTATGTCTCAACCGACGGCCTGCCCGAACAGCAGAATGAGATCCGCGGACTGGAAGACGCGTCGCGGAACGTCGTGCAGGCGGTCACCCGTCTCACCCGGGCGCGTGAAAGACAGGGCTCCTGCGCGCGCCCGGTGCGACTGGTCTGCAATTGCACCGTTTCCAGGTTCAATGCCGACTTCCTCGAAGAGCTGGCGGATTACGCGCTGCTGATGGGCTTTGACGAGATCCACTATGAATACGCCGGGGAATTCCTGCCCGAGGATGTCGCGCGGACCCGCCTCGACGGGGTGGTTCCCGATCCGCACTACATTCGGCGCGAACGGACCATTCTGGTCGACCCGGAGGCCGCGGCCGGGATCAAGGCCGCGATCCGGACCATCAAGAAGAAATTCAGGGACCGGCCGCTGCGCGTGGCGACCATCAATATCGACACCCGCTCCGAAGAGAGCCTCTCCAGCGGGCGGATTCCGCACCGGAAATGCTACGTGATGCGCAACGAGGTGACCGTCGACCCGGCGGGGCAGATCGTTCTCTGCCCCTTCATCACCAATGTTGAGTTGGGGGACCTTGTCACGGACGCGTTTGACACCATCTGGGACAATGCCCGCCACCGTCGACTGCGCGATCAGCACGACCGGGGGGGAATGCCGATGTGCGCGACCTGTATTCTCGGCGTGGAACGCAATCCCGGCATCAAGCAATCCCTGAAACGGGTTTATTTCACGCGCATTGAACCGGTGCTGAACAGGTGACCTGACCGATGATGAAACGACGACTCTTCCTTCGTTCCCTGCTGACGGCCTGCCTGGCGCTGGCCATGCCCTGGCGCTGGTCCGCCCGGGCCGGGTTGACGCGGGGGGATAAGGTCGTGAAAGCCGGGGTGCAAGCGGTGAGCCGGGTGCTGCGGGTCCATGATCCGGCGGCGTGTCGTTGGGGCTTCGGCCCCGGTGACTACACCACCGGCATCGATTCGGCCGCGGTCAGGCGGATGCTGGCGGCGGGACTGGTCGCCCTGACCGGCGCAGCGGATGTCGGGTCTGCCTGGCGGGCGCTCATCCCCTGGCGTCAGGGTGAGCGGATCGTGATCAAGCCGAACCTGGGCAATATTCACGTCGGCTACGGAGAGGTGATCATGACCTCGCCGCACCTGCTGACGGCTCTGGTCGCGAGCCTGCTGGAGGCCGGTTTTCCGGCCGAGTCGATCACCGTCTTTGATCTGACGGCGCCGGAAAATGACGTGATGCGGCAATGGTTCGGGCCCTTCGGTGTCCGCACCGTTTTCATGAAACGGTCGTCAAACCTGTTTGACAAGCTCTCCGCCAGGGTGTTCCCGGGACCCGCCGCGGCCGACAGCGGGGCGCCGGTCAGAATGCGGAACCCGGTTCGCGACAAGGACGGCGCGGAGGTGGAATGCTTCATGCCCGAAATTCTCACCGAGGCTGACCACCTGATCAACGTGCCGGTGTTGAAGGGACACCAGTACCTGCTGCAGTCGAGCGCGTTGAAGAACCATTTCGGCACCGTGCGCTTCAGCAACCGCAACGTCTACCCGGTGGTGCTGCATGGTGAGTATCTCGAATCGCATATCGTCGACCTCAACGACAACCCGCACATCCGCGACAAGACCCGGCTGTGCGTGGTCGACGCCCTGCTCGGGGCCGCCTGTTTCACCCGCGGCGATAATGATCGCCGTCCGTCTCCCTGGACATCCCCGGGGCTCGACAGAGTGCCGGGCAGCCTCTTTTTCTCCCGCGACCCGGTCGCCCTGGAATCGGTGGTCGGCGACCTGGTGGCGGCGGAACAGCGGGCGAACGGATTTGAGCCGTTTCCCCATCGTTACCTGCATGAAGCCGCGCAAAGGGGGCTGGGGGTGCATGAGCATCGGGACGGAAAGGGTGGCTATACCCGGATAGATTTTGCAGAGGTGATGATCTGACAGATGCCGCAGCCTGTACGCATCGCATTCAATGACAGGGGTCTTCATGTTCGTCTTCGTAAAAAAAATATTCTCGCTCCTCGATCGGCAGGAACGAAGACAGTTCTTCTGGCTGATGTTCGCAATCGTCATTGTGGGGTTGATCGATGTTGCCGGGGTTGCTTCGATCATGCCGTTCATGGCGGTGGTCTCCAGCCCGGAGATCGTTGAAAACAATCATTATCTCTTCTGGTGCTACCAGGTCCTCGGGTTCTCTTCGGTCAACAGTTTCCTGGTGTTTCTCGGATTCCTGGTTTTCTTCGTCCTGCTGCTGAGCAATGCCGTCAAGGCCCTGGTCCTGTTTCTTGAACTGCGGTTCGTTCATTTCCGGTTGTACAGTCTCTCCCGACGTCTTCTCTACAGGTACCTGGCCCGTCCCTATACCTTTTTCCTCAATCAGAACACCTCGGTGCTGGGGAAGAACATCCTGCAGGAAGTGTCCAAATTTACCCATGAGGTCCTCAGGCCCTGCACCCAGATCCTGACCAGGATCGTTTCCATCCTGTTCGTTCTGGGGCTGCTGATCGTGGTTGATCCGCTGCTGGCGATGATGATCATGTCCGTTCTCGGCGGCGCCTATGTCCTGCTCTACTGCCTGGTTCAGAAAAAACTGGCGCGGCTCGGCAAAGAGCGGTTCGAAGCCAACGCCATGCGCTTCAAGTCGGCCGGAGAAGCCTTCGGTGGTGTCAAGGAATTGAAGGTTCTCAAACGGCAGCGATATTTTTTCGATCAGTTTTCCGGTTATGCCTACCGGATAGAGAGAAATATGGCCATCAACGGCCTGGTTTCCAATCTCCCCAGCTACATCATGGAAGTCATGGCTTTCGGCGGTATCCTGATCATCGTGCTCTATTTTCTGGCGATCCGTCAGGGGGTCGGCAACACCCTGCCGATGATTTCCCTTTATGCCTTCGCCGGATATCGTCTGCTGCCGGCCCTGCAGGGGGTTTTTTCCGCCATGAGTACCCTGCGGTTCAACGTTGCCATCCTCGATGCTCTTCATCGTGACCTTGCCGGCATGACGGATGGCGCTGTGTCCTGGCGGTCGGAAGAGGTCGATGCCCTCCCGTTCCGGCAGTCGATCGCGTTTTCCGGCGTCACCTTCGGTTACCCCGGCAGCGGTACACCGGTAGTGCGCGATCTGAACCTGACCATCATGAAAAACAGCAGTGTCGGGCTGGTCGGCGCGACCGGTGCCGGAAAAACCACCGTTGTCGATCTTCTGCTCGGTCTGCTGACCCCCGACAAGGGCGCTCTGCTCGTCGATGACGTCCCGCTGGATGCGGAACGTCTTTCACGCTGGCAGGGGATGGTCGGCTATGTCCCGCAGGTCATTTTTCTCAGCGATGATTCCCTGATGAACAATATCGCCTTCGGGGTCCCGCCGGAAAAAATCGACAGAAATGCCGTCGAGAAAGCAGCCCGTATCGCCAATATTCATGAATTCGTTATGCAGTCTCTTCCGGAGGGCTACGAAACCCATGTCGGTGAGAAAGGGGTCCGTCTGAGCGGCGGCCAGCGGCAGCGTATCGGCATCGCCAGGGCTCTCTATCATGATCCGGAGGTTCTGATCATGGATGAAGCCACGAGCGCCCTGGACGGGATCACCGAAGAGGCGATTATTCAGGCCATTCATGATCTCGCCGGGAAAAAGACCATTGTCACCATCGCTCACCGTCTGACGACCCTGAAGGAGTGCGACGTCATCTATGTCATGGAGCAGGGACGGGTTGTCGAACAGGGGACTTACGACCAGCTCTCCGGTTCGTCCGTCAGGTTTCGGGCCATGGCGCGCACCGGTACAAGGTGAAAGAGATGCGTTTGCGGCAGTCTTCCATAGCGGTTGTTATCCCGGCCTGCAACGCGGAACAGACCATTGCCGCGGCGATTCGCAGCGTCCTTGCCCAGGTCGCACCACCGGAGGAGATCATCGTTGTTGACGATGGCTCGGTTGACGATACGGCCGGGGTGGTGACCGGGTTGTTCGATTCGGTGCGGCTGATAAGGCAGCCCAACCAGGGGGCCGCTGTCGCCCGGCAGACGGGGACCGCTGCGGCGACAACCGACTATATCGCCTATCTCGATGCGGATGACTGGTGGCCGGAGGGCAGTTTCGCCAACTGCCGGGAGGCTATTGAAAGGGAAAAGGTCGATTTCCTGCTGGCCGACCTGCAGCGGGCGCGTCCGGGCGACGGGGAAGATGCCTATTGGCCGCGGAACCGCACCTTCTTCCCTTGGGCGGACAAATATTTTTCCGGATGCCGGACGGATTCCGGGATGGACAAGCTTTACAAGCTGCCGCCGGAGCTGGGGTTGTCCCTGCTGCTGCACGGCTACCCGGTGTTTCCGAGTACGATGCTGGTCCGGCGTGAGGTGCTGGAAACCGTCGGCGGCTGGGATGCCCGGTTCCGTCGGTGCCAGGATTTTGATTTGGGCCTCCGCATCGCCCGTTATTTCCCATTGCACTACCTCGACGAAGTGCAGGCGATCCTCGGGTTGCACGAAGGCAATGAAAACGCCCGGGACTATTATCTCAAGCAGACGCGAGGGGATATACGGGTGCTGCTGGCTCATCTGGACGAAAGCCGGGATGACGCGACCTATCGACGCCAGGTGGCCGAGGCTCTCGGCCGCAAGTATTGCGGTCTCGGGTACAGCCACCGGGTCTCGGGAGAAGGTCGGTTGGCCAGAGAAAACTACTTGAAATCATTTCAGTGGCCCGGAAAACGGACACATGCCCTGATCCGCTGGTGCCTGTCCTTTGTCGGGTGAAGATTCTTTTTCATGGGGAGATGTCGATGAAAAAAAAGGGTGCAAACGGATTGGAAAAACGCGCAATCGTCACGATAGCGATCGGGACGAAGTTCCAGAAACTTGCCTCGTACACTCATCCGTTTCTGCGCAGCTATGCCGACAAGTGTGGCGCCGAGTTTATCGTCATCGATTCACCACGACTTTCCGACCGTCTGGGATTGGCGACGTACGAACGGTTTCAACTGCACGACCTTCTCGAAGACTATGACCGCATCATCTACATCGACAGCGACATCCTGGTTTCACCGGACTCTCCGGATCTCTTCGAGCTGGTCCCGGCAGGGGTCATGGGGGTGTCGTCCGAGGAAAAATACTCCATGTCCGGGCGCGACAAGAGGCTGACCATGGAAATTCTCGGCGAGGTCGCGTGGAAAAATCCCTACTTCAATGCCGGCATGATGGTCGTCGGGCGAGAACACAGGGAGTTGTTCGATGTGAATAATCCCGACCTGTTTTTGTGGGCAACCGGAGAATTCAGAAAAAAACATGTAAACCTGCTGAATGATCAGCCCTTTATCAACCATCGTGTCAACAAGCTCGGTTACGATGTGGTCGACCTGGGTTTTCGTTACAACCATACCCGGGTCATCACCCAGACCCACCTCAGGTTTCACAGTTATTTCATTCACTATGCCGGTCCCAGCGGTCACCGTTATGGCGAAAGGTCAGAACAGGTCAGAAAGGATGCCCTTGTGCTTGACTCGAGGTTCAGGCTGGGAATGTCCAGGAAATACCCATTTTACAGATGGGTTGCCGATCGTCTCGATGTCGGATTTGTAGCCTACTTGTTTCGAGAAAAATTGTTCAATTGAAACGTCAATGATTCAGCTTGCTTTGAATCATGTCGGTGAAAAACAACCTTA
This sequence comes from Geothermobacter hydrogeniphilus, assembly GCF_002898515.1. Classification (GTDB taxonomy): domain Bacteria; phylum Desulfobacterota; class Desulfuromonadia; order Desulfuromonadales; family Geothermobacteraceae; genus Geothermobacter_A. The sequence goes on from NZ_PPFX01000020.1 coordinate 51,720, forward strand.
TGGGCAAGAATAAAAAAAACATACTTCTGGTCGCCAATTACAAGTCGGACGTTGGATACGCCTGGTGGCTGATGGAAAACTTCTGGGCCACGATTGCCGGCAGTTTTGATGCTTGCGGCCGAAAAGCCGTCCTCTTGTACCCGGAGGTTAATGTTGTTCCTGAAAAAATCGTTAAAGCAAAAATAAAAGTTATTGAACATGACCTGTCGAACAGGAGTTTCAAATCGTTGTCCTGCTTATATCGCATTATCAACGAAAATGATATCGGCTATGTTTATTTGACAGACAGGCCTTATTGTGACTGGCTTTATTTGATACTGAGAGTGTTTGGCATTAAAAAAATCGTCAACCATGACCATCTGCCGGGAGAACGAAGTCATCTCAAAGCGATAAAAAATTTTATTAAATCGATATTGCACAGGTTTAAATTCATGTCATGTGATTACTATATCGGCGTTTCTGAGTTTATAAAAAAACGATTTGTCGAAGTTGCCGGAATCCCGGAGAAGAAGTGTGAATTTGTCCACAACGGCATCAGAATTTTCGACAACGAAAAAACCGATTACGTGAACCGGATGTTCGGCATTCCGGAAGGGGCGACCATCATTGTTTCAACCGGCAGGGCTGTCTTTTACAAGGGAATCGACACTTTGATCGATGTCGCCGGGGAGATGGCCCGGAAAAAGAACCGGGAGCATGTTTATTTTCTCTACGTCGGTGATGGCTCGGATATCGATACATTCAAGACCATGGTTGTTGAGAGGGGACTTTCGTCCCGCTTTATCTTTGCCGGTTACCGGAGAGATGTCAGCAGGATCCTTCCCTCCTGTGACATCGGTATCCAGGTGTCGCACGGGGAGGCTTTCTCTCTGTCGCTCATCGAGTATCTGTGTGCCGGGCTGGTCACCCTGGCGCCAAGACACTGCGGTAACGGCGAGGCGATAGACGACGGTCGCAACGGCCTGCTCTTCACGCCCGGTGATGTCGCTGAAATCGTCGAAAAAATCGCGTTTGTCCTTGATCACGAGGAGGAGGCGCGCCGTCTGGCCGGGGAAGCGCGGAGGACGGCCGTGGAAAAATTTTCCCTTGAGGCCTGCAATGAAAGATTTATTGCTCTGTTGCGGCAACAATTCATCTAGGCGGTGATGCGTGGGGTTTAAGCGATCGGTCAAATATCATGCTGCCGCCCTGTTCCATGAAACGGGCGTTCTGAAACGCCTTTGTCGTGCGGCTGCCGCGAACGGCGCCCTTGTTCTCGCCTATCACCGGGTTCTTCCCTCGCTGGCGGACGAGAAGCATTACGTCCAGCCCGGCATGCGTGTCAGCGTGGACAGTTTTGAAAAGCATCTCGACTGTTTGCGTACCCGGTTTAACGTGATTCCTCTTGCCGAACTGTTGAGACGTCTTTGCGACGGCAAGGATATTTCGGGGTGCTGCTGCCTGACCTTTGATGACGGCTGGCTGGATAATTACCGGTATGCCTTTGCGATCCTGGAGAAATACCACCTGCCGGCCACGGTTTTCCTGGCGACCGGGTTTGTCGGGAGCGAACGTCTTTTCTGGCCCGACGAGCTTGCCTTTTTTCTTGCCAGGGTGACCGTTGCGGAACTGGTGAGAAAAACGCCTGAGCTGGCGGAGCCCTTGAAGAGAAGCGGACACCGCCCCCACCGGACGGTACCGCTCGATGAGGTGATCGAGTTGCTGAAAACCTGGCCGCAGGACAACAGGGAGCGTTTTCTCGCGGTGTTGCGTCGGGATGGCGGGACGGCTTTTTCCGAGCGGCTGTTGATGTCCTGGGACGAAGCCCGGAGCATGCAGGCGAGCGGCCTGGTTGATTTCGGTTCTCATACCCAAAACCATGTGCTGCTCGATCAGGCTTCCGCTCCGGAGGTTGAGCGGGAACTTGAACAGTCCCGTCGTGATATTCATGACCAGCTCGGTGTCGAAACCGATCTGTTTGCCTATCCCAACGGCAATTACACACCGGCTCATCTGTCGGCATTGACTCGAGCCGGTTACCGGGCCGCGGTGACCACCCGCAAGGGGTGGGTGAGCTGTCGGGACAATCCTTACGAGATCTCACGGATCTGCATGCATGAGGATGTCAGCCATACCATTCCGCTGTTTTTGTCGCGACTTCATCTCCGGGGGTTTTAGATGCCGATGAAAGTGCTGGTTACAGATGGATCGAATCGTTCCGCGCTGGCTGCCGTGCGCTCTCTCGGTCGCCGCGGACACGACATCTTTGTTGCCGGCAGCAGCCCCCGGACCCTGGCCTCCTGCTCCCGATTCTGTCGCGCCGCCGTTCAGGTTCCCAATCCCCACTGGCGGGGAGAAGATTATGTCGACGAGATCAATACCTTTGTCCATAAAGAGGGAATTGATGTCATCCTGCCGATGACCGACCACTCGACCCAACTGCTCAGCGCCGCACGTGCCTGTTTCCCGGTGGGGGTCGTTGTCGCCTGTCCCGACCATGACAAGGTCCAGGCGGTTTCCGACAAGTACCGTTTGTTCGAGCTGGCCCGGGATCTTGAGGTTCCGATCCCGAAAACGATTTTCCTGCGGGGGGCGGATGGCCTGCGCGATGTCATCGATCAGATCGAAAGCTATCCGGTGGTGGTGAAGCCGGCCTTTTCCCGGAAAAAGGAGGGGCAGAGCTTTCTGGCGGCCAGTGTCAGTTATGCCGACAGCCGCGAGGAACTGGAATCTCTCTACGCCACCGAACGGGCGCTGCGCTATCCGTCATTGATCCAGGAGAAGATTGAAGGACCGGGGACCGGCCTGTTCACGCTCTTCGACCGGGACCGGCATCTCACCCTCTTTTCCCACCAGCGGCTGCGGGAAAAGCCACCGTCGGGGGGAGCAAGTGTCGTCTGCCGGAGTGTCCCCCTGGATGAAGAGATGGTTGAGGCCGCGCGCCGGCTGCTGTCCGCCGTCGAATGGCGGGGCGTGGCGATGGTGGAGTTCAAGCGTGACCTGCGCGATGGAAAAGCGAAGCTGATGGAAATCAACGGCCGTTTCTGGGGGTCGCTGCAGCTGGCGGTGACCTGCGGGGTGGATTTCCCGGGATTGCTGGTCGATTTCCTCAATGGAAAGCTCATGGACCATCAGCCTTGTGATTATCGTTGCGGTGTCAGGATGAAATGGTTTTTTGGAACCCTGGATCACCTGTTGATCCGACTCCGAAACAGTCGCGAACAGTTGCACCTTCCAGCTGCCGCGCCATCGAAGGCGGGGGCGGTCATGGACTTTCTGAAGATCTGGGAACAGGACTCCTCTTTTGATGTTTCCGACCCGCGGGACCTAGGACCGTTCAGGTTTGAGGCGGCCTGCTGGCTGCGTCATGCCGTGGGGAGAAGGCCGAAAATTGAAACCGTGTCATACCTGGACAAGAACAGGTGACGAGAGGAAACCGGGTGATTCTGCATCTGATAGAAACAGGTGGACCGGGGGGCGCCGAGCAGATGTTGCTGCGGCTGGCGGAGGAATACCGCCGGCGGGGAATCGAGCAGATAGTCTGCCTGCGCAAAGAGGGGTGGCTGGCCGGGGAGGTCCGGCGCCGCAATCTGCCCCTGGTCATCAGCCCTCTCGGGCGATTGCCCGATCTCGCCTGGTTGCGGCGGATGCGCGGGATTGCTCTTGAAAAAGGGGTCTCCGGGATTCACGCGCATGAATTCGCCATGAATGTCCGTGGCGGACTGTTGGCCTCCCGGTTGCGCGTCCCCTGCGTGGCAACGGTGCACGGCAGGGGTTATTTCGACGAGAAGTTGAGTCGCCGCCTGGCTTACCGGCTGACCAGCCGCACGACACGCCTGGTCGCGGTTTCGGAAGATATCCTCCGGCAACTGGTCTCGGCGGCGGGGGTTTCCCGGAAACGGGTCAGGGTGCTTGCCAACGGCGTCGATGTTGAACGGTTTGCTTTCGACCCGGAAAAACGCAGGCGGGTCCGGGCCGGGTTCGGATTTTCGGATCAGGATGTCCTGCTGGGAAGCGTCGGCAGTTATTACCCGGTCAAGGGGCATCGTCATCTCGTGGCCGCGATGAAGACGCTGGTCGAAACCTTCAGCCGGGTGCGGCTGGTGCTGGCGGGACAAGGGCCCCTGGCTGAAGACCTACGGAAACAGGCTGCGGCACTCGGGTTGGCGTCCCGGGTGCAGGTCACAGGCTATGTCGAAGATACCGGCGGGCTGTTGAGCGCCCTTGACCTGTTTGTCCTGCCGTCCCTTTCCGAAGGACAGCCTCTGGCGTTGCTGGAGGCGGGGGCCAACGGCCGCTGCATTGTCGCTTCCCGTGTCGGTGGGGTGCCGGAAATTCTCACTGATCGGGAGAACGCGCTGCTGGTCGAGCCCGGCAGCGCGGATCTGCTGGCGCAGGCACTGGCGCACCTGATCGCGAACAGGTCGGAGCGGGAACGCCTGGGCGCCAACGCGGAGCGTACCATCCGCTGTCACTGGTCGATCCGCTCGGTGGCGGATCGCTATCTCGAACTGCTGTTGCCGGATCCTGATTTGAAAAAAAGCGGTCTTGAGCAGGCCCGGGATTGAAACCCCGGCAAGGGCCGGTTTTGTGCGGCGAAAGGACGAAGATTGATACGTTCACAACCATTATCTGGGCCAGTTCTGAACAGGAACTCTGACACTCCGGCGGACTCCGGGCTTCTTTCCGGCGGAGACCCTCGGCGCGGCGTTGTGCCCGAACGGCAATCCCTTGCCGGTTCGCTGAAATTGATCTGCAGCGGATTCCGGCATCAGCATGCCGCTTTCATCCTGGCGTGTATTTACCTGATTTTTGAATACAACCGGCCGCAGCAGGTTTACCCGATGCTCAACTTTCTGCCCTGGGGGAAGGTGCTGCTGTTTCTCGGGGCGTTGTTCGCTTTTGCCGACAGGGAAACAGAGGCTCCCCCATCCGCGGCGGTGCGGCCCATGTCCGCTTTCGCGGTCTGCGTGCTGCTGTCGACCCTGTTCGCCTTTTCTCCGGGGACCGCCGTCAATGACTGGATGATGTTTTTCAGCTGGATGTTCGTGGTGCTGCTGCTCACCAGCGTGGTCAACAGCCGGTCGCGACTGTTCCTCTTTATGACGGTCTATTTTCTCGCCAACCTGAAAATGGCCCAGCACGGATTCCGCTCCTGGGCCATGGGTGGCTTCGGCTTCTCCGGTTGGGGGGTGACGGGGTCGCCGGGGTGGTTTCAGAATTCCGGTGAATTCAGCCTGCAGATGGTGGTCTTCCTGCCGCTGGTTTTTTCCTATATCGCGTTTTTCCGGCGGGGCTGGTCAGTTGGAGTACGGCTGTTTTTCTATCTTCTGGCCGTCATGGCGGCCGGGTCGGTCATTGCCGGCGGGTCGCGTGGGGCCATCCTGGGGCTGGCGATGGTCGGTCTCTGGTGCCTGCTCTTTTCCCGCCAGCGGCTCAAGGCCTTTATCCTGGTGGTCCTGCTTGGGGTCCTGATCAGCCTGGTGATGCCGGCCGGTTTCAAGGCCCGTTTTGACACCGCGGGTAAAGACAAGACGTCTCTTTCTCGGCTGGCTTACTGGCAGGTTGGAGTCAGTGCCGTGGAGAAGCATCCATGGACCGGGGTCGGTTTTCGCAACTGGACGGTCTGGATCCGTGACGAGCATCCGGAGTTGATGAAAAAGGTCGGGACTACTCTGCACGCGGAGGTCATCCACAACACCTACCTTGAGGCGGCGACCGAACTGGGTTTTCCTGGGTTGTTCATCTATCTGCTGCTGTTGCTGCAGGTGTTTTTCACCAATCTGAAGACCGCACGGGTGGCCCGTTTGCTGGATGATCGGTTTCTCGAATCCACGGCCAGGGGATTGAACGGCGGCCTGCTCGGGTTTCTTGCGCCCAGCTATTTCATGTCGGTGCTTTATTACCCCTATGTCTGGATGTTTCTGGTGCTGTCCGTCAGTTGTTCAGTTGTCTGTGGGCGGATGTCTCGCGAAAAACGACTGGCAGCCGCTCCCGCGATGGCGGCCGGGATGGTGCCCGGCGGCAGGGGGGCGGTATGAAAGGTGTCCGGCTCAAGCCGTCGATAAAGCGCCTGTTAGGCAGTGTCGTGTCAACGGCCGCGGGGCGAAAGCTGGTGAATCGCTGTTCCCCGGGATTCGCCACGGTTTTTCTGCTGCACCGGGCCGCGGGAGTTCATCCCGGTATTCATGGCCACGACCCGGAGGGTCTCGAACAGATCCTGATCGGTCTGAAAAAACGCCGGTTCAACCTGGTTTCTCTGGACGCCGTCGTCTCCGCGGCGCGGGGGACGACGACCCTGCCGAATCAATCGGTGGCCTTTACCATGGATGACGGCTACCGGGACCAGTTGGAGATTCTGGCGCCGGTCTTTGTTCGTCATGGCGTGCCTTTGACCGTTTTTTTAACCACGGGACTTCTGGACGGGGAATTATGGCCGTGGGATGCCAAGATTCATTGGTTGATGATGCGGTTTGACCGGCAGCAACTGGAGATTCCGGTGGGTCGGCAACGGATTTGCTGGTCCACCGGGTCAGTTCAGGAACGGCTTTCGGCACGCCGAGAACTGCAGACCATCGCCGCTGCTTTGTCATCAGAACACTTGCCGTCTTTTCTCTCGTCTCTGGAAGATGCGGTTGGGATCAAGCTTCCGAGGAACGCACCAGAGGAATTTCAGCCGGCAAGCTGGGACCAGGTCCGGTCGCTTGAAGCCGAGGGGGTGCGTTTTGCTCCTCACACCCATTCCCATCGAATTCTGAGCAGACTTTCGGAGGAGGGTGCCCGCGGTGAATTGCTGCGCTCGCTGGACAGGGTCAGGTCCTGCACAAAACGGGCACTGCCGGTGATGGCCTATCCGGTCGGGATGGAGACGCATTTTGGTTCACGGGAGATGGCCCTTGCGGAGGGGTTGGGCTATTCGGCGGCCTTTTCGGTCTGCGGGGAGTACATGCGCTGGAAGCGTATTGATGGTGTGACTGACGGCCGCTGTTATTCGATCCCCCGGTATGCGCTCCCGGCGAAGATCTGCGATGCGATGTGGATTGCCGGAGGCGTCGAATTGTTCAAGTGGAGTTCGGTTTCCCTGATGAGTCATATGGGGGAACTGGTGTATGGACATGATAAGCGGACAGGACGTGTGGGTCGCAGGGTTTTTTTGAGAAGCCAATTGAGAAAATTGGCCTTGTCCCTGGGGCAGTATTCGAGATTCAGGGAAATTGACCCGGGGCGGATAAAGAGGCTGGTTTTCGTTTGTCGGGGGAACGTGTGCAGAAGTCCCTATGCTGAGAAGGTTGCACAAAGACTTGGATTCCCGGCCGTCAGTTGTGGAACTGATGTTCTGCATTCATCGCCGGCGGAACAAATGGCTGTTCGCGCGGCACTGATGAGAGGGGTAGATCTTTCCGGCCACATGTCGAAGAGTATTCATGATCTCCCTATTGATAGAAATGATTGTCTGGTTGTCATGGATCCATCACAATTGCCTGTCGCAAAAGAAGTTATGTTTTCAACAGGGGGGCAACTTACGCTTATCGGATTATGGTGCTCCCCTGCGGTTGCTCAAATTACTGATCCGTACAGATCTGGAGTGGAAGATTTTTTAAAGTGTTATGTTTTAATAGAAAATGCAATAAAGAGATTTATTGCTTCATTTAATAAATAAAAGGTTAATTATGAACTTGTCTATTGTTATTCCTGTTTTGAATGGTGAAAAATATATCAATGAGTGTATTGATTGTATAAATAACTTGGAAAAAAACGATGACATCGTTAATGTTATTGTTGTCGACAATGGTTCTACTGATTCGACAATAGAAATTTTGGTAAATAAAAACATTGAGCAAATTGTAAGAAAGGGAGTAACAATTTCTGCTCTCAGGAATATTGGTGCAAGAATGACCGATAATGAGTATATTGCATTCGTGGATTCAGATTGCTATGTAGACAAGATGTGGTTGAAAAATTTAAAAAAAGCATTCATCAATGATGATTGCGGTGTTGTTGGTAGATATTATTGTATGTCTTCAACAGATAGTACTTGGGTGGAAAAGCTGTGGTGTCTTAGGAGGAGTGACATAAGCGGGTCGGTAAAGTTCTTGCCAGGTGGGAATATGGTTTTTCGAAGGTCTGTCTTTGATTTGGTTGGTGGTTTCGATGAAGAGTTGATTACTGGAGAAGACTATGACATCTGTTCAAGAGTAATAAGCAATGGATATTCAATTGTTAATTATCCTGGTGTAGATGTTGTGCATATGGGTAATTATAAAAGATTGAAAGATATTATTGTCAAGGAGAGATGGTATGGAAAGGGGATGATGTCGTCTTGCAGGAGACCGTCAAAACCTCTTATTGCATCGATAGCGTTTTTGTTGTGTATATTAATGTTTGTCTTCTTTTTACTGTTCAATTACAATCTCCTATTTATTCCAATAATTTGTCTAATTGCAGTCGTTGTTCTTGTTTCTGTGAGTTTTTCAAGTTTTATCAAATATAACAAGTTCGTGTTTATTGTGAAAATGATGCCAATTTCATTGTGTTACCTGTTGGGTAGGTGTCTAAGTTTGTTTGATCATTTTTATTATACAGTAAAAGCAAGTTGTACAGAAGGAAAATAGTATAAATGGAATATTTGGGGAATAAATTAGATTTAATATTTAAGTTAATCGGAGAAGATGTTTCTGGCTCGATGGTGGAGTTGAAAAAAGTAGAACAGCTTGACAGTAAAAATGTCGAAAAATATAAACTAAATAAGTTGAAGAATTTGATGGAGTTTGCTTGTGACAATAGCGTGTTTTATGGATCGTTGTTTGGTGACGAGTTGGCAAATGGTGTAGATCCTCAAGAAATTTTGTCTCAGATGAAACCCATTGACAAGCAAGTGATCAGGGAAAATTTTGAAGACATGATTTGTGAAAAAGCACCAGGTGGATGGCGTTGTACGAGTGGGACTTCTGGTTCTCCATTTGTGTTTCCAAAGGATAAACGAGCTCTTTCGTATATGGACGGTATGATGTTTTCTGTTTATCAGTGGCATGGCATTGATCCGTGTGATCGTCAGGCAAGGTTGTGGGGGCGTGCTGTCGGCCGTGTTGCTGGTTTTAGTCAGAAAATGAAGGACTTTGTTTTGGGGAGGAAAAGACTTTCTGTCTTTGCAATGAACGATGTTAGTTGTAGGGAGTATTTCTATGCTTTAAAAAAAATCAAGCCAAGGTATTTCTATTGTTACCCGAATGCGATCTATCAGTTTGCGCTTTCCTTGGAGCGCCAAGGGTTGAATGGGAGAGATCTCGGTGTGCCTATTGCTATATGCACTGGCGAGGTTCTCTTCCCTCATTGTCGGGAAAAGATTGAAGAATCCTTTGGTTGCAAGGTAGTCAATGAATATGGGTCAAGTGAAAACGGAATAATTGGCTTTGAATGTGAGTTCGGTAGAATGCATATTCTTCCTACGGTCATTGTTCAAATCATAAATCCTGATGCAGGTGGGTTTGGTAAAATTGCAATTACAGAGTTGAATAGCAGGTCACTGCCGTTTATTAATTATACTAATGGTGATGTGGGAAGATTGGATATGGGCAGGTGCTGCTGTGGTAAGCCATTTGACGTATTGGAGATAAAGGACGCAAGAGTTGATAGTTATATAAAGTGTCAAGATGGGACTATCGTCTATGACGCTATTTTGGCGTATATCTTTAGCGGAAAGGTGGCTCAGTTCAGGGCAATACAGGAGAGAATTGACCTTATCACTATAAAAGTCGTCCCTAATGGAGCATTCGGAGTTGATTTGCAGGATAGTATCTCTCTGAAAATAAAATCTTATTTAGGAGATAATGTTTCAATTATCTTCGATATTGTCGATAAAATCCCCCATGAAAAGTCCGGGAAGCTCAGATACTTCATCCCAATGAATTAATTTCGAATTGATTGTGTTTCGTCAGTTGGATGAAGATATCAGGATTCTTAGTCCTGTTGGGCTAGCTGGACGGGTGTTGCTATAGGTCCCTAGCTGATATCCATATGTGCCCTTATAGTTAGAATAACCAGGGGAAAATTCACCATTGTTGTCTATTATATTGTCACTCATCGTAGCTTTTATGTTATCGATATCGTCTATACAGTTTTGAGGATTGTTCTTCGCCGTAGGTGTATAGTAGCTAATGAAGTCAATTGTTTTTGTCGCCCAGTCATTGAAATTATTGTCATTTATAATTACATTATTTTTTACAATATATTTATTTCCTGGATCGCAGTTATTTCCATCGATATTCTGAAAACGTATGTATCCAATCAATGTATTTCTGTAGTATGAGATATTTTTTGTTGGTCCATCAGTGCGCGGGCTAAATGTATGGGCCATTTTGTTCTCAGCGGCAGAAAACAGGTTGAAGGAAATGTCAATATAATCGGCGTTAAACATTATTGCATTCATTGCATGGCCGAATATTGTACCAATGGGCATTATGATTTTATTCTTCCTGACCGTGAGATAATCAGTCCGGGATTTTGCTCCGATACCGTTATTTATGCCAGTTACTCCAGTTCCGCCAGGATCATGAATGTAGTTGTCTTCAATCAGTGCATGATACGTATCATACATGCTACCTATGGCCGAAGCTCCGGTAAAATATGAGAATTCATTGTCTTGTATGACTAGATAATTTCCTGGTCCACCTGAGTTAAAGTAAAGAAAGCCTTGATTTTCATTTTCCGTCCTTACGGCAACCAAGTCGCTGAATACGCATCTTCTTATAGTCTGGTAATCGACACCACCTTGAACGACAAAGGCATTGTCACCAAAGTTCTTGAAAGTTAAATTATCAAGAAAAATGGCATTTGTAGTGCGTGCCCTTACGTCATTTCCGTTTATGGCAATATTTTCACCAGGAAATCCAATCCATGTAGTTGGTGTTTTCCTGAGATTCATTTCTGGAACACTTTGAATATCACCCTGATATTCAAAGAATGAATAATTCCCATTACGAAAATACACGATGTCATTCAAATTAGTCTGATCTGTGTATAATACTAATGATTTTATTGATTTGTATGGTGACTCTATCGACCCGTTTTCGATTGTTGATTGCGAATTCACGTCCACAAACAAAAAACCATTCGTCGTTACATCAATAGACCATGTTGTAGACACGGTGGTATTTTCTGAATCGGTCACCGTCAAGGTTATCGGTCCGGTGCTTGATTGGGGATTCGGCCAGCTGATCTCGCCGGTAGCTGGATTGATGGTCATTCCCGTGGGAGCATTCTTCAGGCTATAGGTAAAGGGATATAGCCCGCCAATTACGGCAGCTCTGATGTTGTATTCAATCCCTGGATATGCCCTGAAAATCCGGTTTGTTGCCGGGATCGCCGGTGAGCCGGTTCCAGCAGGCTTGATATTGATTATCTCAAGCGGGAAAAATGCTGCGTAACTGAATCCGGCTGTCACCACCACCAGAAAAACAACCATCAAAAGTAATTGAACAATTGTTGGATTTTTGTGTTTTCGTGTCATCATAACTCAAACCTTCTTCTGCCTGTTTGTTTGTCGGCCCGACCGGCAGCCGTCTGATACGTATCTTGATATGTTTCCGGACCGTATTCTTGCCTGGCAAGGATTTCGCGATTCACAGTTCCAACTTCAGGAGCCGAAGGGAGGAGTGGAGGGAAGTGGTTCGTTGGAATACCGGAATGAATCCTAGTCGCAGCTTTCTTTCCGGTCAATACGCATTAGCACAGAACCGTTTTTCGTGTTTCGACGCCCGTTTCCGGATGATTGCGCTGCTCTTGCTGTCTTGATGTAACAGCAAAAAAAGTGCCATCATTGTGCCGTTGACGCATTGTTTTCTTAGTGCTGGGAATCATTCGTGTTTTTTTCGTTATTTGATTCCCGCGCCTTTCCCGTGTCCCTTTTTCAGCTGTCCATAGCGATTTTTTGACACTCCCCGACCTCATGCTGTTGTCTAAAATCTCTTGTAAGGCAGTATTTTTCCGACGAAAATTATTCTTTAGAGCTTTCATTCAGCGATGGCTGTGATAGGGTTTTAACATTCTTGTTCATATGTCGGGGGGATTGGGTTTTGGTGCGAGTGTGCCATGTGATATCGGGCGACCTGTGGGCCGGCGCCGAGGTGATGGCTTTTCACCTGTTGCGGCATCTGCAGAATGAGCCGGGGATTGAGTTGCGTGTTGTTCTGCTCAACCGGGGGCGACTTGCCGATGAGTTGCGTGCCGCCGGTATCACTGTTGACGTTGTCGAAGAAAACAGGCTGTCGTTCCGGCAGCTTGTCTGTACCGTTCACACTCTTCTGAAAGCCGCTCCGCCGCACATTCTGCATTCTCACCGTTACAAGGAAAACCTGGTTGTGTTCCTTGTCTCCAGGCGGTTGTCGGGGGTACGTCTGGTCGCTTCGCAGCATGGACTTCCCGAGACCCCGGGGGAACATTCAGGCCGGCGGCTCAGAATCAAGTCGAGGATCAACTTCTTTGTCATGGCCCGCTTTTTCCACCGGGTTGTCCCGGTCTCCCGGGACATCATGACCCTTTTTGTCAGTGACCTCGGTTTTTGTGCGGAGCGAATCAGCGTGATCCCCAATGGGATTGAGCTGCCGGCATCGCCGGACCGGGCGGATGACGTTGATGTCGTGACGCTGGGATCTTCAGGCAGGTTGTTTCCGGTCAAGGATTATCCCCTGATGGTCCGGGTGGTCAAAGAGATCGGTGCCGCTGAGAAGGTCCGCGCGCTTCTGGCGGGTGAGGGACCGGAGCGAAGCCGCATCGAACGTGGCATCGCGGAAAACAACCTGGAGGGTTCTTTCCGGCTGGTCGGCCACCTGGATGCCATGGACGATTTTTACCGCGGGCTCGATATCTATCTCAATACTTCGGTGCATGAAGGCATCCCGATGACCATCCTCGAAGCCATGGCTCACGGCCTGCCGGTGGTGGCTCCTGCGGTCGGCGGCATTGCCGAAATGATCGAGGATGGGGTGGAGGGGTTCCTGGTTGCCGACCGTTCGCCGAAAAGTTACGCCGAGAAATGTCTGCTGCTGATTCGTGATTCACGGCTGCGCAGACGGATGGGGGAGGCCGCCCGCCTGAGAGTCGAGACCTGTTTTTCGGCTGCCGCGATGGCCGCCGAATACGCGACCTTGTATCGAAGGATGAACAGTACAGCCGAAACGGCAAGGGTCGGGGATGTCTCCGACCGGTCCGCCGTCTGAGGGAGGGGCGATGCTGATCCTGTTTTACGGTTCCATTTTCATGATTGCCTTTGCCTACTTCGGCTACCCGTTGTCGCTTCTGCTGTTGTCACGGTTCCGTTCCCGGCCGGTGGCGCGGCGGGCGATCGCGCCTTCCGTCACCCTGATCATCACTGTCTTCAACGAAGAGGCGCGCATTCGTCCCAAGCTGGAGAATACCCTCGCTCTTGACTACCCGCGAGAAAAACTGCAGGTCCTGGTCGCCTCCGACGGTTCGACCGACGCGACCAACAGCATTGTCGAAAGCTACCGTGACCGGGGCATTGAACTGCTTCCGGTCAGAGTGCGCGGCGGCAAGGAGAATGCCCAGAAAGAGGCCGTTGAGCAGGCGCGGGGAGATGTGCTGGTCTTTTCCGATGTCGCGACCATGCTTGATCCGGAGGGATTGCGGAAGATGGTCGCCAACTTCGCCGATCCCGCCGTCGGCTGCGTCAGCAGCGTTGACCGGGTGCTGGACAAGGAAGGGCGTCCCGGCGGTGAGGGGGCCTATGTCCGCTACGAGATGTGGTTGCGTTCGCTGGAATCATCGGTGCATTCCCTGGTCGGTCTGAGCGGCTCCTTCTTCGCCGCCAGGCGGGAGGTCTGCAGCGATTTTTCCGCTGACATGCAGAGCGATTTCCGCACCCTGCTGAACAGCATGCGGCTCGGGTTGCGGGGGGTGAGTGACCCGCAGGTGGTCGGCTACTACCCCGATGTCGCCGACCAGCGTCGGGAATTCGATCGCAAGGTGCGCACGGTTCTGCGGGGGCTGACAGTCTTTTTTCGCAATCTCGAGTTTCTCAACCCCCGGCGCTACGGTTTTTTCTCCTACCAGTATCTCTGCCACAAGCTGCTGCGCTGGCTGGTTCCGCTGTTCATGGCGACGGCCCTGATTTCAAACCTCTGGCTGGCCTCGGGGTCGGTCTTTTACAGCCTGCTGTTCTGCGTCCACTTCGGTAGCTACCTGGCTGTCGGATGGAGCTGGTGGCGCCGGGCCCTGCCGGCCTGGACGCCATTGAAGATTCCCGTTTATTTCGTGGTCGTCAATGCCGCCATCCTGCTGGCCTGGTGGCGGTACCTCGGTGGTCGGCGACAGGTCATGTGGACCCCGTCACAACGGTGACCATCGGTTCAAGGGAGCGTTTATGTTCATCCTGATATGTTCAGCGGCCGCGATCTCCATGGCCGGGCTGGGGGCTCTCTACCTGGCTTCGGGATGGCGTATGTCTTCCGACCGGCTGCTGCTCGCCGCTCCGCTGCTGCTGTCGGGGGCCCTTGAACTGTTTGACCTGCTCAGTCTGCGGATTCCGGATTCCCTCTCTCTCTGGTGGCCGGCGTCCTTTGTCTGCGAGAGCCTGCTCGCCCCGGCCTGGCTGCTGGTCGGTCATGCCATGTGCGGCCCGCCGGCGAGCGACCGCGTGCGTCGCATCCGGCGGATACTGCTGGGAGCCTCCTTCCTGCTGCTTCCCGTGGCGCTGTTCGGTTCCGGATTTCTGACCATGTTCAGCCCCGATTTCGACCAGGAGCGGATCGTGTTTCTGAGTCGGGCCAGTTACCTGTTTTATCTCGGGCTGGGATTTTTCCTGGTCAGCGCCCTGGTCCTGCTGGAGCGTGGTCTCGTCTCTCACCAGGGGCTCAACCGCTGGCGGATCAAGCTCGAAACCGTCGGCATCGGAACCATTGTCGCTTCGCAGTTCTTCTTCTACAGCCAGGCGTTGCTGTACCGTTCCCTTGATTACAACCTGCTCCCGGTTCGCTCGGCGGCCCTGGTCCTCGGCTGCGGCATGGTCGTCTATTCACGCCTGCGGCGGGGAGATCCTCCGAAAATCCGGATCTCCCGCCGGATGACCTACCGCTCCATCGTCATTCTGATCGTCGGCCTGTATCTCTTTTCACTGGGACTGGCAGGCGAGGGAATGCGCTATTTCGGCAATCATTCACAACGCTACTTTGTCGGTCTGCTCGGATTGTTCGGCGGGGTGGCGGTGCTGATGCTGATCCTGTCCGGCACCCATCGGCGCCGCCTGCAGGTTTTCATCAACAAGAATTTTTTCAAGGAAAAGTATGACTACCGCAATCACTGGCTCGATTTCACCCGTCGTCTCGCGTCGACCTGCTCGCTGGAGAGCGTGGCCCGGTCGGCGCTGGATTTCTATGTTGAAACCTTTTCCCTCCACGGAGGAGCCCTTTACCTGCTGTCGAACGACCGTAATCTCTATCAGCCCTACGTGGTTGTCGATCATTCCCTGCCGACCGAAACGATTGACGTCGACAGTCCTCTCGTCCGCCTGTTCCTTGAAAAAGGCTGGGTCTTCAATCGTGAAGACGGCCAGGAGGATATTCTGCAGGTACATCATGGCCTGTTCCGTCCCTATCGCTACAGTTTTGCCGTGCCGTTGTTCGTTGAAGAATCGATCGAAGGAATCATCCTGCTCGGTGAACGGGTTGACCGGGATGAGCATCTGAATTACGAAGATTTCGATCTGATGAAGACCCTTGCCGTGCAGACCATGGCCATGCTGCAGAATTATCGACTCGGTGAGCAGCTCTCCATCAACAGGGAACTGGCGGCGATTGGGAAAGTCTCGGCGTTCATCATGCACGACCTGAAAAATCTCGTCACCAATCTCGGCCTGGTCGTTGAGAATTCCAAGGATCACCTGCACGATCCCGAGTTTCAACGGGATATGATCGACACCCTGGACGGCACCGTGGACCGGATGAAGGGGCTGATCGGCCGTCTGCAGAAATTTGGTGCCGGGCAGCCCCTGAATCTCTGCCTGACCGATCTGCGGGCCCTCGCCGGCGAGGTGATCGCCGAATTCGCCGCCGGAAGGATAAGGTTTTCCGGTGAGTCGACGCCGGTGCGGGTGGACCGGGCGGAAATACGCAAGGTGCTGCTCAACCTGCTGCTCAATGCCGTTGAGGCATCGACCGGGGAAGAGATGATCGAACTGCGGGTCTGCAATGAACCCCGACCCTGCATCCTGGTCCGTGACCGTGGTTGCGGTATGTCCGAGGCTTTCATGCGGGACCGGCTGTTCCGGCCTTTTGAAACAACCAAAGACAGCGGTTTCGGAATCGGCTTGTTTCAATGCCGGCAGATTGCCGAGGCTCACGGAGGGCGTATCGAGGTCGAGAGCCGGGTCGGCGAGGGGACCGAATTCAGAATCCTGCTGCCTGCCGTGACCTCTCCAGCTGAGCAGGTGGAGTGGTCGCCGGTTGTGGAAGATCAATACGCGGCGTCGGCTGATATTCTCAATGCCGCACCGTTGCTGAAAAAGGACTGAACCCGGATGGAGACGAACCAGATGGCTGGACGGCTGACGACAGGGGGAAGAGGAAGATGAACAGGCTGCTTATCGTCGATGACAATCCCGAGATCCGCAAGCAGTTGAAGTGGGGGCTTTCCGGTGATTACAGCTTGCTGTTCGCCGAAGACCGGAAGAGCGCGCTGGCCCATTTTCAGCGCTATCAGCCGGCCGTTGTACTGCTGGATCTCGGCCTTCCTCCGGCGGCCGAAGGTGTTTCCGAAGGGATGCAGACCCTGGAAGAGATTCTTGATCGCGATCCGTTCTGCAAGGTGATCGTCGTGACCGGGCGCGATGAGAAAGACCACGCGCTGCAGGCGGTCTCACTGGGGGCGCACGATTTCTATGCCAAACCGATCGACCTGACCGAAATCAGGGTCATCCTGCAGCGGGTTTTTTACCTGGCACGCCTGGAAGCGGAGAATGATCGACTGCAGCAGGAACAGCAGACCTGCGGGCGGGATTCGGGTCTATTGGGGCAATGTCCGCAGATGCTGGAGGTCTATAAAACGGTGCGCAAGGTCGCGACCACCGATGTCCCGGTGCTGGTGTTGGGCGAGAGTGGTTCCGGCAAGGAGATGGTGGCGCGTTCCATCCACTGCCAGGGGTTGCGCCGGGATAAACCGTTTGTCGCGCTGAACTGCGGGGCGATTCCGGAAACGCTGCTTGAGGCCGAACTGTTCGGCCACGAAAAAGGGGCGTTCACCGGTGCCGTCAAAAAGGTTCTCGGCAAGATCGAATGTGCCGAGGGAGGAACCCTGTTCCTGGATGAAATCGGTGAAATGTCGCCCGCCCTGCAGGTGAAACTGCTGCGTTTTCTGCAGGACAAGATCATCCAGAGAGTCGGTGGACGGGCCGACATTCCGGTGGACGCGCGGATTATCGCCGCGACCAATGTCGACATTCATCAGGCCATCGAAAACCAGAGCTTCCGTGAAGACCTTTTCTACCGGATCAGCGTTGTCAGCATCGAATTGCCGCCGTTGCGTGAGCGGGGGGACGACATCCTGCTGCTGGCCAACCTCTTTTTATCCCGTTACGCCATGGAGTTCAATAAACGGATCCGTTCCTTCAGTACCGCCGCGGTGCGCAGCCTTTATGAGCATGACTGGCCGGGAAATGTTCGGGAACTGGAAAACAAGGTCAAACGGTCGGTGGTGATGAGCGATCGGTCGGTGATCTCACCCGATGCCCTGGGTTTCAGTGCCCCTCGGGAGGATGCGGAAAGCGCCAGGGAGGGCGTAACCGCTGTGCCCGGCGAGATGGACCTGAACGGGTTGACGCTCCGGGAAGCGCGCAGTCTGGTCGAGCGGGATCTTCTGCTGCGGGTGATCGAGCGCGAGCAGGGCAACCTGGCGCGCAGCGCCGAAATGCTGGGGGTGAGCCGACCGACCCTCTACGACCTGATAAAAAAACACGGTCTGCCCCACCTGAGCCAGTCCTGAATTGTTTTTTATCAACGCCGCAGGTGGGTTTTTGCTCAGTCTGCTATTGAGATTTGAAGGAGTGCGTCGCGCTCGGATAACTATTCCCCCGGTCATCCACCGCCACGACTTTCCAGTAGTAGTCCTGCCCAGGTTCCAGGTCATAGAGCAGCAGCTGGGTGTCGGTCAGATCCGGTACCACCTCGGTGTACAGGGGGGAGGGAGCGGCGCCGCCCGTGGAATTGCCCGTGACGCTGCCGTCGCTGCCGCAGCCGAACACCAGCAGGCAGGCGGTTACCGCCAGCCCGGCGCGCAGCGGATAGCCCGTTATTCCCTTCATCAGGCTTATACCGTAGCCGGCAAGGGCGAGCAGGGCCAGCAGGCCGATGGCGGGCGATAGCGGGGGAGTGTTGCCGGAAGGAGGAGCCATCAGTCCCGCGGCTGCTGGATTCAGCTTCGGATCGGTGCCGTAATAGAGGGTATAGGTGACGTTGTAGTTCGCCGGGGCGCGGCTCCAGACCAGGTTGACCGAGGCGGCCACGGCGCCGGCATTCGTCGGCGAAATCAGCAGCGGAATCCACGCGCTGGCGACGGTTTCGGAATAGCCGCTTTCCACGTTCAGGCTGTTGTAGGCGGTGGCGGCGAAGAAATAGACCTGGCCGTCATCCGGCAGGGTGAGGTCGATGGAATTTCGGGACGGGTCGGCAACGACGATCGGTGAGGCCCCCTGCGGCAGTTCCGTGCCGTTGAACGGCAGGCTCTGGTCGCCGGCCTTGTAATAAATCTTGTAGCCGGCAACGCCCGGATCCGGGCTCTGGTCCCAGGAAAGGGTGATGTTTTTGGCGGAAGAAAGGGAGGGGATGCCGAGTATCAGAAGCAAGAGTGTAAAAATGATGGATCTCATGGTTCGACTCTCCAGGCCCGGGATTTAAGACTTGGCGCGCGGGTAGGCGCTGCCGATTGATCCATGGGCCGGTCTTGCGATCAGTTGTTCTGTTTGAGCGATATTTATGCCAAGAATCAGCTATTTAGCACAACATCCCTGAATCATTGATGAATCATCCGTCCGGCGGTTGCGCGGCATGGACGGAATTGGCCGTCATCCGGGTGCGGTCATCGTAAAATTGGCACCGGGTACTGCTATTTTGCGTCACAGGAGGTGGACCGGGAGGGTGTCGGCTGGTTGCGATCCGATCGCGATTTATCCCGAGCTGCCGAGGGTTTTGACCTGAATCAGTGAGTTCCTGTTGGATGGAGAGTGCAAGTGCTTGGTCTGAATGGGCTTTTCAAAAATCTTAAGCGCACCCATAGGTTCGCTGGTGATTTTTGGGGAGCTCAGACAGGTCAATGACTTGTGTTCTCCGCCGACAAGGGACTCACTGAATCAGGTTTTAACCATATCTGCCGGCTCGGTGCAATACGTATTGGCGTGAAAATTCAGTGTGCATATGGGCAGACCTGGGCTGTTGTCGGGCAGGAATGGTGTTGTTGCAGGGGGGATGTGTAGCTTGACGCGAAACGCAACAAGGGGTTAGCGAATTTTCGCTAACCCCTTGATATTTCTGGTGGGCGTTACTGGGATTGAACCAGTGACTGTCGCCGGCCGGCTGCGGCGTCGCCGGGATGGTCTGGCCATGGATCTGGACCGAATCGAGGCGTGCAGGGATCGCCTTGGGGATGTGGTCCGGCTGATCCCGGAGAGCATCTGTCCGACCCCTTGGCTGCGCTATTATCTCGATGCCTGGGTGGCGCGGGTGACCATTCCGGCTCTGTACCAGTTCGTGCTCAATGTGCTGGCGGACGACAGCCTGGTCTTCATGTTCGTCTCGGCGCCGGGGAGTTTGCATCATCATAACCACCCCAGTGGGCTGCTTCAACACAGTCTGGAATGTGTCCAGTTGGTTTCCCACTTCCGGCAGTTTTCTCGTGAACAGCTGGAACTGGGCATGGTGGCGGCCCTGTTCCACGATATCGGCAAAGTGCTGACCCTGACCCGCGAGATGCAGCGCACCAGCCTTGGTCGGACGGTCGATC
>NZ_PPFX01000021.1 GCF_002898515.1 Geothermobacter hydrogeniphilus
GATTGGGTGGACGATTTGGCTCGGAATCACTGGTCGGCATGGCTCGGAATCCGCAGTTCAGCGTCCAGAATATCAGAAATCCAGTCCCGTGCCTGCGGATTTCAGCAATCGCAACAGACCGGGCGCCACATTCCAACGCTGGCCGTCATCGGCAATGATGCTGACCGTCTTCTTGATGAGCCGCAACACCAACCCGGTCGCCGATGCTGAAGCCGGCCATCAGGTTGGTGTTTTTCGCCTGGGCGATCAGTTTGAGCCGCTCGACGATCAGCCGGTTGAGAAACAACAGGGCATCTTCGCCGAGGCGCTTGATCGCCTCGACGGCGGAAACACGATCGAAAATCTTTACACCACCGGATTTCATTCACTGCTCCTGGCCGCCTTTCCTGCAGGCATATTTCCCGTTTCGGGAAGACAACTACAGCTCAGATACTATACTGTTTTGACAACCGAACTCAAAGCCGGATCACGCCAGCTGCGCGTCCCGGCATCCCCGTTCAAGGAGACCGCGATGGATACCTTTGCCGCCATTCAAGCATTTCGACCCGGCCCACCTGATGGCCCGGGAAGAGGAACTCAAGCTGCTGCAGGCCGCCATCCAGGCACCGACCAGCTTCAATATCCAGCATTGGAGAAACAGAGAAAGTGAGGGCGTTATGACCGACCTGAGCCAAACCCGCTGTGAGGCCTGCCATGCCGGCGCCCGGTTGGCAACCGCGGAAGAGACCGCACAATTCATGCGCCAGTTGACCGGCTGGCAAGTTGTCAGCGTTGACGGCGTCAACCAGTTGAGGCGCAGCTTCAAATTCAGAAATTTCAAGCAGGCGATCGCCTTCACCAACGAGGTCGGCAAGATCGCCGAAGCCGAAGGGCACCATCCGGCGATCCTGACCGAGTGGGGTCGGGTGACCGTCAGCTGGTGGACGCATAAGATCGGCGGTCTACATCGCAACGACTTTATCATGGCCGCCAAGACCGACCGGTTGCTCTAGGACCTGCCGGGTGTGATCAGCCCCGGATCACATTGCCGGCACCAAGGGGGGGGGACAAAAGTGTTATCTGAACATGGGCTTGCTCAAGGAGCAGGACTTTGAACGGATGAGAAAGTGAATTTCTTAACAACGTCCCCTAGGTGTTACAGGGTTGTTTCTTCGAGAATATTTTCGGTTATGCCGGTCATGCCGCTTCCTCGTTATCAGGAAGGATTAATCCGTGTTGCCTTGCTAGTTCGTCATTAATAACTGCAACAGATGTAGGTGGCAACGCCCAGGTTTTAACTGCAGGATGAAGTGACTTTTTGAGGGCCTCCTGAATTGGCGGAAGCCACGCTTCCTGATGTCCGTTGACAACCAGTACAAACCGGAATTCCGCCGCCGAGAGATCCAATGTCTTGAATGGTTCAGGGAGTTCTTCTTCAGCTTGCAGATGTCGCTTAAGACAGGAAGCTACGCCCAAAGAAAACGCATTGACCAGCTTTTCGCGGATCTCCTCGATAAAAGCATCAAAGTTGGGCTGTGTTTCAGGTCGCGGCGTGCTCGATTTAGCCTCAATCACCAAGATAACAGGAGGCTTGCCGTTATCGAGACGGAACAAGAGAAACTCCGCCATCCGCACACCTTGTTGAACATTTTTGTAAGTCGCGCTTTTTTCGATGTAGAAGCAATGACCCTCTGGGTATGGGCCAAAGGTCATCCCGGATTCAATAATAGGAGATGTTGTCATTTGAGTGTCAGCTCCACTTCTTCTTTGTAGAGCCGGATTGACTCATCAATGATGGTGTTTTCCGGCATTCCGTTTTTCAGATCCGCCGTTGTCCACTGGCTGTTATGCGCTGAAATAACGGGAATGGAGATGCCTTTCTCCTGCGCTATTAGAAACAGCTTTTTGACCACAAAATAGGAATGACTGGCCAGGAAGAATTGAATTCCTCGCTCTGCCAGAACGGCAACAATATCCAGCAACTGTGAGACCGCTACAGGATGAAGAGCGGACTCCGGTTCGTCGATAAAAATGATCGAGCCGGTATCCAGGTAGCGGTTGCCAAGCAATGTATCGAGGATGGCTATTTTCTTGATTCCTTCCGCAGTAACTCCTATTGGGAATTTCTGTTTGCCTTTTTTAAACTGCCACCGCCCGGAGATTTCATCATACTCGACTTTGCCGCCTAAAATGTCCTCCAGTTTCCGGCGGGATTCGGCAAATTCCGCATAATTTTTTCCGCCCTTGGGAGATTGTCGTAAGGCACGGGCCAGATCAAGATAAGTATCATCAAAGCCAAATGCCTTATCTTGCTCGCGGGATTTGAGAATGATCTGATGTAAGGAGAGCACTTCCTTTGCCGGTAAAAAAATCGAATTTCTGGCACGGGCAGCACATGGTTTTCCAGCGACGAAATCTGCTTGGTCGTATCCTTGCCGAAGGTGTAAATGAAATTGCGCCTGTCAAACTGGACGGTACAAGACAAGGCCGCATTCGCTCCCTTTGTGACCAAGTCGCCAATTTTATCCGGCTGGAAGGTCCAGTAAAGTTTTTCTGCAAGAATTTCCGCCGCCGTGCGCTGGTCATTTCCACGTTTCTACTCCTCCAGTGTGCGCATGGTGCTATAAAGCGCCTTCAGAAGAAAGGTTTTTCCGCTACCATTTCCTCCTATCACCAGATTGATCGGACCGAGGTTTGGCCAGTCCAATTTTGCGAGTGGCCCGAAGTTATTGAGCTTAATTTTATTTAACATAAACGGCCTCCTTTTATCGTGCACCCTCTCCATGAGGCGGATAGATATGTGTTCTTATTGACGGTGCAAGTCGTTATTAATAATTTGATGCGGGTTCATAAATATTTTCCTCCGCTCTCCCGGCAGTATTTTCGTACCACATCGACCCAGCGCTCATACCAGTGCCAGACCTTACCCGCCACCATGGTGCCGTAACCCTTGGCGGGGTTCTTTGCATCCAACGATTGCCAGAGTTGCGTATGGTAGTGGACTGAAAAGCCGGGATAACCTTCCGCCTTCATCAAATCAACAACCTGTTTGGGCAGGTACTTCCTCTTTTCCGTTTCCTTGATGACGGCATATTCCTTGTTGATGGCCTCGGCCAATGGAGAATCGCTTTTGACAAATTCGATCACGCGGTCGGCCTGGCCTTTGCGGTTGGCAGTCTTTGGAACAAACAGAATCCGGTAGGCGTAATGCGGATTGGCGAATTCCTCATCGGACAAACCGGCGTCGAAATCCTGGATGTAGCCCCGGATATTGGCGGGTAGTCCTGGATGCTCTTCGAGTAACTCCTTTTGTTCGATGGATATAGTTGAGAACTGCAGACTGAATGAAAGGTGTTTTTCTATTCCATTATTTGCCTTGAACAGCTTTTTGATGTACTCGTTATAGTTTAGACAGCACGCCTGAAAACGGGCGCTCAAAATGTCGTCGATCCGGGTTGTCATCTGGTGCTCGATCTCATGGCGCAATCCGATAAGAAACCGCAGGTTGTTGGCCGTGTCTTTATCAATCGGCGAATTCACATCGTTCAGGCAGCGCTCAAGCTCCCAGTATTTGTATGCGCCATGCTTGGTTTTATCGAATTTCCGTCGCTTGCCGTTTTGCTGGCAATAACGGTGCTCGATTTTCTGATCGCGGAAATAGGCGTGAAGAAGATAGGTCCAGGCGATGATCATCAGAACCACATAGGATTCCGACTTGAAGCTGATGTTCGGGTTGTTGAATATCTGCACAGCGGCAAGCGCCGCTTCCCGCGATTTCTTGAGAAGTTCTTTCTTAATGGAACCGACTCGCCGAATCCGCTTGCTCATTTCCGGCCTCCGCTCAAATCAGCGATGGCCGCTTTCAAAACTTGAAGGCAGATTTCAGCTGTATGCTTGTCGGGAGAGAAATCGAGCACATAACCACTCGCCATGCCAAACAAATCTTCGAAAACCCTTTTTTCGATGGTCTTGAGACTGCTCATACGGCAGCCTCCACCAGTTTTTCAGCTCCCGGAATACGGTTGTCACCGACTATGTTTTTTATCCGCCTCATGCCGCCAATCGCTCCTTCGCCTGTTCGCGTTGAGACCACAGAACCGGTTCGAGTGCATAGTTTTTCAAAGCATCAATGACCGAGTGTGAAACACTGACATTGCTATCGTTCAGGAATGCGAAAAGCTGGGAGTCGGCCGCACGCGTCTCCCGGGTGTCCAGCCATTTGAACACCAAGGCCTCTGCCGCGTCCTTTTTAGGATTGGATAATGCCTGGACAATCCGTTCCGGTTGTTTCCGGGATTTAGGGATGACGAAATTGAACATGTGGTCGTAGCCGCTTTTGCCGGTAAATTTCACATTTGGCGTGTAACGGATGTCCGACAATTCCAGCCAATTGGTTACATCCTCAACAAACAGGCTCGCAACATAGGGAGAGGCCAGAAAAAAAAGATCATTAACCGCCAGCATCGCCTGAATAATGTTATGTTTTTTAAGCGAGAAATTATCCGGTGTGGCGTGGACAACAAGCTGGTCACGGTCAATTTGAACACCGAACCCCGCAAGAGTGGTCTTTAGCAGCTCCTGACGTTTGGGGGACTCCAGCGGACAGCCGGAGTTGACCAGGTCGGTGATGATGTAGCCGTCATCCGTAAGCACAAAGCCGTTTCCTTCTTTTCTGGCATAGATTTGCAAACAATCGTTGTGGCGATCCAGGTGAGGTGTCGTGATTTCGACCCAATCTTTTCCGACCTGCTTCAGGATGGTCTTGTCCTTAAGCCAGCGCGTATAGTCGTTCAGGAGTTTTTCGACTTCTTCGATTATCATGTGAACAACTCCTTCAATATGGGTGGCCGGGTAACGACATTACAAAACGCCATGAATTCTTCAAGGGTTTGCCATGCGTCCGCATGATTGGTGAAAACATCCGGTAACGGCATCGCCCATTTGTCACCCCAGCCTTCCCGGTAAAGATGCAGATGCGGGCAAGCAATCTCCTCGCCATCCGGGTTGCGATGCGGCGGCCCGCCGATATCAATACGAGCCAGAATCACCGCCTTCCGGGCGCGCGATTGAAAGGTGTTTTTTCTTAATTCAATACGGCCCCGGGTGATATCAAGACTGAATTCCTCACGGTTGTCCTCCGAATGCAACGGTATACGCAGCGCACCACCCAGACTTGGAAATGAATACCGGTCTGAACCGTGATAATGCTTGTCAAGGGCCAGAAGCGCATCAGCTTCCTGTTGGGTCAATGAAAGACTCATGCGGCAGCCTCCATGGTAGTGTTCAAAATTCTGTGTCATTTCTCTACAATAGCTAAAAGCAAAGGAATGACTCATGACTCAATCCAAGATCCCTTTCGACATGGAAGCCGCCCTCAAAGCGCTGCGTGAAGGTCAAAACCTTACAGGCAAAGGTGGTGTCCTGACCCCGCTGATCAAGCAACTGACTGAAGCAGCCATGCAGGCAGAGCTTGAAGAACATTTGGCCGAGGAAGAAACGCCGAATCGAAAGAATGGCACATCTTCCAAAACCGTGAAAACCCTCTCCGGTAGCTTCGAACTCGATACTCCTCGTGATCGTGCGAGTACTTTCGAGCCGCAGCTGGTCAAAAAGAACCAAACTCGGCTGACGGATGAGCTCGAAAGAAAAATTATCGCTCTCTTTGCCCTGGGAACCAGCTATCAGGATATCCGCAGCCACATTGCTGATCTTTACGGTATATCCGTATCCAATGGCACTATCAACGCAATAACGGACAAGCTTCTTCCCGAATTGCAAGCCTGGCGTGAACGTGACCTGGAGGCGATTTATCCGATCCTCTGGCTTGATGCGATTCACTACAAAATCAAAGAGAACGGTCGCTATGTCAGCAAGGCGGTCTACACCATTTTAGGTCTGAACATCGAGGGGAAGAAAGAGCTTCTTGGTCTCTATCTCTCCGACCAGGAAGGAGCTCACCACTGGCTGAGCGTTCTGACCGATCTTCAAAATCGCGGTGTTCAAGATATCCTGATCGCCTGCGTAGATGGCCTCAAGGGTTTTCCCGAAGCGATTGAGAGCATCTATCCGGAGACTGAAATTCAGCACTGTGTCATCCATCAAATTCGCAACTCCATCAGGTACGTGGCCTCCAAAAACCAGAAAGCCTTTATGGCTGATCTGAAATGTGTCTACAAAGCCGCGACCCTCAACGCCGCAGAACTGGCCCTGGACGAACTAGAAGCCAAGTGGGGCGAAAAGTATCCTATGGTCATCAAGTCCTGGCGGAGTAAATGGCCGACCTTGTCGAACTATTTCAAATACCCGGATTACGTCCGTACCGCGATCTACACGACCAATGCCGTGGAAGCCGTCCATCGCCAGTTTCGTAAGCTGACCAAGACAAAGGGCGGATTTTCCAACGAAAACAGTTTGCTGAAGCTGCTCTATGCGGGCATACTCAAAGCGTCAGAGCGTTGGACACATCCGATTCAAAATTGGAACCTGACCCTGGCTCAGCTGACTATCCATTTTCCGGGTCGGCTGGAAAAATACCTCAGCCTGTGACGCTGACACAGATTTTTGAACACCCTCGCCTCCATCAGTTTTTCCGCTTCTGGAATTTTGTTTGTCCAAGAGCAACCGCAACCAGTAACCGGCTGTGAGCCAATCGAATACTCAGCTTTTCCAATAGCCAGGCTCATGCTCAATTCTCCTGTATCCATTGATTCCTGATTTCCGCGAATTCATTATCTGATCGGCAAATCTCCTGCCATTCTGTTATAGCATCCGGAACAGTCTGGCTTTGCCTGGTGTAATGCATAAATAATCCATATGCCAACCCTGCCGCTTCCTGACGAATGGCAAGCCCCTCATGAAGCTCCATCCCATCCTCACCCATAATTGTATCTTTAGCTAATTTCTGAAGCCCAACAAGTACTAACCTTTCAAGTTCATTAGAAAATAGCGAGGGGTATTTTTTTACTATCCTTGTGAGCACATTCAGGACACTCGGCAGACCTGTTTTCTTTTGCCAACGCACGATCTGCCCCAACACATTAAGAATGTTCGACAAATCCTGTTCGTCCGGATAAAGCGCATTTTTTTCTAAAATGACCAAAACTGCCCTTAGGCTGTCAATTACTGTCTCACCAATACTTGATGCCAATCCGTTTTCGATTTTATCCAGAATGTCACTTTTCCAGTCAGGATATATGTGGAGACTGGCACTCTCCAGACGAAGTGCGGGCAATCCGTGTTCCCGCAGTTCACAAATAAGACGCCGTAATGTCTCTTTTTTCTCATTCTCTGTATCCTGATTAAAATTCGGCGCAATGAAGGCCTCAAGAACATCCACCAATTTTGCAAACCTGCCTCTAAATTCATCTGCGACGGAGCTAAATGTCGATGGAGTGTTCTCTTTCTTTAAATAGTCCTTGTCAGCATCCCACCACTCAACAAGACGATCGAATATCATAATAACGTCTGCATCAGACCATTGAGGATACTTGCTTGCACCAACGATTTCGCGGCAGAGCGGAACATCTCCTCCTGTAATGGAGATACTCTTCTCTGCGCGATTTTTCTGGATAGGAAATGACTCGCGCTGAATGTATTTTTTCAACAACGATATTGGATCGACGTTCGTGGGGTGAGGCAGATCAATAAAGGCGAATTTATAATAATCAGTTTGAGATGGGAGTCCGTAATCATCCAACTTGCACCAAAGTGCCTCAGTAAATTTATCCGTCTGTCTGCGCTCTAAAAATCCCAAATTATGCAACTGAACAAGTGTAAATATTGCCCATTTTCTGGCATTTGAATTATCGGACGATGCCTTCTCAAGAAGAATATTTATTTTTTCATCAGGGATTATCGGCTTAACCCAGGTTTGGATCAGTTCTCTTTCCAGATTGATAAATTGAAACGGGTTGACAAATTCTCGCTCTTCGATGGGACCAAGATTTTCGAGAACAGGAAAATCCAGCAATATTGGAATCAAATCAAAACGCTGACGAACTGAAAAAGCACTTAGAAGTCTCTCTGTTAGGTGCCGGATTCCACCATAGTTGCCTCTGTGATCTGACTTGTAAACTTTCAAAAGAAAGTTAATAAGCATTTCTTTTGATTCCAAAGAACATTTACAGCACAATCTGGACAAAATTTCGGGAACGACTTTAGCCAATATAATCCCAAAATTGTCTGCATAAAAACGGTTTCCTGACCGAATATCTCCTACGCTTTTCTCAAGAGATTCCAAATACCCTTCAACGAGACTATTAACAGAGGCCGTCTCTATCTTGAATAGTGATTCACGATTGAAAACATGATCGACGACCTTCTCATCCCCGATCCGAACCATAGTGGCCATTGCCCAGTAAGGTGAATATTTCGAGATACGAGACAATGTTCCTTCTGCGCTCTTTTTCCCAAAAGTGCTGCTAGGTATCCTGAACGGTATGCCTGCATCTTCACAAAAGCGAAGGAAGCTATATGCAATCAAGGCTTCATTATCCCAGCCAGCAAAATGATTTATGCGAGTAACACGTCCAATATCAAATTCTTTTTTTTCCGTAACATTCCGTTTTGCAACAGGTGGTCGCTCAAGAGAACCTTCGAAAATCTTTAGCTCATTCCATGGCTCACACTTATATTGTTTGAGTACATTCCAACGTTCAGAGAATGCCTTCCGGATTTCTTGCGTTTCTGACCATTTTCCATTGCCCGCTGCGACAGAAGTTTGTACATATTGAAGCAATAGCATTACAATGGCTTCTTGGGAAACCAAAGAGTAATCCGTTGTAATCGGCTTTAGGTTGAGCTTTGCGCGGATGTTTTTCAATGATTGTTCAAGAAGTTGCTCCGCCTCATTCACTTGTCCAATTTCGGCGAGCAGAGCGCCCTTTTTGGCTTCCATGAATGGCAAGGATTCATTAACCTGCCATTCTCTAAGTCTATTTTTTAGTTCTGGCATATCTAATCCAAAAAGGGCATAAAGAGCACGTTCATAGTACAAACTCGCCTTTTGTTCAGAAGATAGATGCTCTCTTAAACTCTCGATTTTGCCGTCGGCCTCTTTCCACTTTTCCAGCAGGCCCTCTTCACGGTAAAATCGCATCATCGACAGCAAAAGACAAATACACATTCTTCTGATCTCTTTTCTGTCTAACCCGCGTCCACTTATCTCCTTTGTTGCCAAAGGAAGCGATTTATCCGATGTCGCCATAACTCCAAGTGGCAAGTACCTACCCAGTACTGCCTCAAAGAATTCTATTTGCTGGTTTAGTATTGGACACAGGCATTTTTCCATGCGCCAGTTAAGTTCAAAAGCAAATTCAAGATCGATAAGCTTAGAAAAACTATCTTTAGAGGAGGCAAAACTGATCCAAGATTGAGTAAATGTCCAGAGGGAACTGCGACGATCTTCCGGAACTATTATCCACCCTGGATAAGAAAGACGCTGTTCTTTCCACACAGGCAGCAGCTCTTCAATTTGATCTGTTTTGTCTTTATTTAAATCTGGATGCAAGTGGCTCAAAACCTTTGGCCATTCAAGCCTATTATCTTCTGCTTTTCTTGAAATTAGGTACTCAAGAAACTGCTCCAATCCTTTATAGTGATCCCCATCTATTCCTGCACACTTAGACATATCGACCAGAACTATATTGCGCTGCTCCAGAAGTTTCACCTGAGCAACAGACAAATTGAGAACGCCAATAAGGTATATTTTGGGGGAATTCTGGTTGCCCAAGTTGTCGCGTATCCATCCTATCCATTGCAAGAAGTTTGGATCATCACCTGAAAATCCGATCAGGCAGAGCGTATTCTCCAGAAGTGCCTGCTGGACAGTATTAACGAACGGTGCAAAATCTTTGGGATATCGCCTGTAATCTTCTTCAGTGATGATGAAAGGTCGTTCAGATGGAAAACTTCCATGTAATTTAATTATCCTGGGTTTTGCTGAGTAGACCAAGTCCTCCTTATTAACCACGACATCATATTTTTGTGAGGTAATGGAAGTGCATGCCCGTTCAAGCAATGTGTCATAATTAGTTGTAAAAACATCTGTCCACGGAAGATCAAGCAACTTTACATGTAGTGGTGATGGTTCATATTCATAATCTGGTATGGCGTCACGCAATGCTTGGTCCAATGCTGGTCTTCCCAATGCGGCCTGCATCTCATCTGCCAGTTTAAGGACATTGAGATATTTACTTTTAGTATCAGGCGTACCCCCGTAAGCTCCCTCATAAAACAGGTCCCCCAATTGATGCCAATCTGGAAAGACGGAACATGATGTGCCGTTTGGTCTGGCATTCCTGCTGAATCCGGCCCCGACCATAACGGCCGCATGACCAGACCACAAACGTTCAGCAATTTCATTCAGATATGGACTAATGCTACTTGGAATCACTGATGGAATTGTTTTGCTCATGCCGCCGCCTCCCTCGATTTCTTGAGAGATTCGCTTTCATAGGAGCTAACACGTGGTATCCGCTTGGTCATTGTGCCCCTTCCTGAATTTTCCTTTGCCAAGCCAGTACCAACGCTTTATTGCCTTTGACAACCTCGGAGATAATCATGGCCAGCGCTTGGGTTTCTGTTCGGTGTGTGCCGACATAACCTGACCGAATCAAGCTGATCATGTCAGTTTCGCGCAAATATGTTCCGTCCAAAGCATCATAGCTCAGGCGAATTCCATTCTTCGGTCCTTTAGCCTCAGGTGATGTCAGGATTTTGTTCAAGTGATCCAGCGAGACCAGAAAAGATTGGTGCGAGTCATCAACGATCTTCCGCTTCACAAACTTGAAGAAGAAAGGGTTTCGGTTTAGCCGATAATCCGTTAGCACCCCTTCTAACTCAGGGAGCTGCATTCGCGAAATCTCATCACGGAATTGCTTGTCCGGCCTGAATAGCCAATCATGTCTTCCGTCCTCTTGTTTTGCTTCCTCCAGCATTTTATACTGGACCATGACAATATTGCCCCGGGTCTCGTTGATATAGATCAGGTCAACACCGAGCATCTTTTCCAGAGGAAGCTTGTTAGCGGTGTAGATCACCAATCGCTCGTCACGTTTTTCAAAAACCGCCCTGCCCGTAACATCAGGTGCTATGGCATCAAAACCCGGTATATGGGATGCGTCCGCATGAACCACATTGTCTTCATAAAGATGAGCACCGATTAGGCCGAGGCCCGACGAAGCACCGCGTTTCAACACGACTTGATCCGGTATCACATTGGCTCGGATGCCGAATGCGGCCATGGCAGACTGTATTGCGTCTTCCTGCGCCCAATTGGTATGAGGTGTACGCCGTAATCGAGGCAGCAAGGACAGTGCAGTGTCCATCGCAGTATGGTTACCCGCGTCTCTCGCCAACACCTCAATGAGGTGAGCACTGAGTTTTGGCGAAAGGTTTGAGAAGCCCCCCTCGACCGGGACCCGACCATTGAGCAAACGCTTCATTCGCGTATCGGTAACCTTTCTTTCTATCCCCTGCAGTGAAGATGGCGTAACAATGCGAAGCTTTTTGATGGTCAAGCGCG
This sequence comes from Geothermobacter hydrogeniphilus, assembly GCF_002898515.1. Classification (GTDB taxonomy): domain Bacteria; phylum Desulfobacterota; class Desulfuromonadia; order Desulfuromonadales; family Geothermobacteraceae; genus Geothermobacter_A. The sequence goes on from NZ_PPFX01000021.1 coordinate 11,504, forward strand.
AATCAAAAGTACTCACGGAGGTTTTGCGGGTTACCGTACCCAGGTAGCATAGGGTCCCGTCATGGTCTTGAATTTCTAGCAAGCAGAGCGTCGGCAGTTTGAAATTTTGGAAAACAGAGTGAGGTCTTACAATGGTCAAGTGTTCAAACCCTTGCCTGGAGTTGAGCAAGGATTCCGAAAACGCTTCATCGAAGCAAATCAAAATCAAGGGTTTCCTTTCAACCCAGTTGGCGATCTTGACCGCTGTACTCATACGGACGCCTCCACTAGTTTTTCAGCTTCAGGAATACGAATTTCTCCTAAAAGAAGTTTCGGCAAAAGGGTGTCGCGAGTCTCAGCCAAAGCTTCATTATACCGGGTGTTCACGGAGACCTTTTCTGCGATATCTAGAAAATTGTTTTCAACTAACTCCTGAATTTCTAGCGGAGGAACAATTGCTTTCATATTGGCAAGGATTGTCCTGCTAAGTTCTGTTTGCCCAGTACTTCCTTCGCCCATTGCTTCAACTGTAGGTTCCAATGAGAGCATCATTCGAGAGAATGTATAAGGTTTATATTTTTCTGAAGCGGCTCGAACAACGGTTACATGCGAGTCAACAACGGTAGGCTCATCAATAAAAATCACCTGTGCCATCCTGCCCAGTGTGCCAACGCCGGTGGAATTAACCAGCAAATCTCCTTTTTCAAGCAACCTTCCATCAACTTTTCTTTGCTTCTCATCGTTCCTTCGTGCAAACGAATAGTCGATAGCGTGATTTCTTATACACCGTTGATTGATTACACGAATACCAGCTTGTTCTGTGTACTTCGGGGAAATCCCACGACGAAGTTCTGAGGTGAGCGTATCTAGAATGTCTAAGTTCCACCCCTTCGGAATCCAGCCCATTTCCTCTGTGAACTCGAATTCACAGGGAAACAGATCACGTATATCATCCGGCAAGGGTTTACGGGCGTCGCCGAGGGACTCACGCAAAGCTGCACGGGGTTGAAGGTCCTCGGGGATGGGGTTACCTGCGGCAAGGGCGTTGTCGATGACCGGGTCGAAGTCGATAAACCAGCTTTTGAACAGCGCGCTCGCCATGGCCTCCAGGGTTTCGTTCATGCGCCGATTCAGTTCGATCTTGTCATCCAGTGAGCCGAGAATATGGGCGATGGCGCGTTGTTCCGGCAGTTCCGGGATTGGAACATAAAATGCACCAAGCGATCCAGCCGGTACGCGTTGACGCCCCGAACTGCCTGTCATCTGAGAGATGGCAAACTGGCGGAAGTCCTGCCACTTCGTGAGGTAGTACGCAAAATTATTGTCCGTGATACCGTCTTTACCACGGATGACAATAAATTCAGTTGAACCAAAAGCTGGACCATCTGAACCGTTTGTTGGCGCATATCGGGCAATTTTTCCGTTTTCAAGGCATGGAGTAATCCTCGCCAGTAAGGTGTCGTAAGGTTCAAATCTGGCACCACCGCTTTTGAATGTACGGTACTCAGATTCTGCAACACTCCGCCATGAGGGATCAATTGCCTTCATTTCTACGAAGGGATAGCGTTCCCCTTTTTTTAGTTTGATCTTAGGGTTGACCTGAACCGCCTCGGTAAATGGAAGCTCTTGCCATTCACTCCCCATAACCCAACACCTCCAGATTCCTGCGGATCACGCCATCCAGTTCCATCGACTCCCGCATCTGTTCATAGAGGCGATCGGAAAGTTCGGCCATCTTTTCTTCAAAGGGTACGCCGTCGTCCTCGATGGCCTCAGCACCGACATAGCGCCCCGGCGTAAGCACATGGTGATGAGCGCGAATGTCGTCCAGGGTTGCCGATTTGCAGAAGCCGGATTTGTCCTCGTAGGTACCGTCTTTTTTTTCTCCCCGCCAAGCGTGGTAGGTGCGGGCGATCTCCGCGATCTCCTCATCGGACAGCTCGCGATGGGTGCGGTCGATCAGGCTGCCCAACTTGCGGGCATCGATAAAGAGTGTCTCACCCACGCGGCCCCGGAAACCGCGCTTGGCGTTTGGCTTTTTGGAGCGTGCCAGGAACCAGAGACAGACCGGGATCTGGGTAGTGTAAAAGAGCTGGCCCGGCAGGGCGATCATGCAGTCCACCATATCGGCTTCAATCAGTGCCTTGCGTATTTCGCCCTCACCAGAGGTGTTGGTGGACATGGAGCCGTTGGCCAGCACGAAACCGGCGATGCCGTCCGGCGCCAGGTGGTGGATAAAGTGCTGAATCCAGGCATAGTTGGCGTTGCCGCCGTCCACATGAATGACCGAGCCGTCTTTTTGCTTGCGGGGGCCTCCGGCCGGAGGTGTGCCGAAGGCCCATCGCACATCGTCTTTTACCTTGGAAAAACCCCAGTCTTCGTCGTTGAAGGGTGGATTGGCCAGGATGAAGTCGGCTTTGAGATCCTTGTGGGCGTCCCGCAGAAAGGAGCCTTTCTCATTCCAGCGGATGTCGGCATCAATGCCGCGAATCGCCATGTTCATGATGGCCAACCGCCAAGTGGTGTAGTTCATCTCCTGGCCATAAACGGCTATCTCGCGCCTGGCTTGTGTGCCGTTGCCATTCCCATTGGCGTGAGCTTCGACAAATCGCACCGCTTGGACGAACATACCACCGGAGCCGCAGCAGGGGTCATAGACACGCCCCTTGAACGGCTCGATCATCTCCACCAACAGCTTGACCACGCATTGCGGCGTATAGAACTCGCCGCCGCCTTTGCCTTCCTTCTCGGCAAATTGGGCGAGGAAATATTCATAGACTCGGCCAAGGATGTCCTTTTTGCGGCTCTCTTTGTCACCCAAACCAATGGTGGCGATAAGGTCGATCAGCTCACCGAGACGCGATTTATCCAGCGCGGGGCGGGCATAGTCCTTGGGCAGCACGCCCTTCAATGAGGTGTTATCGCGCTCGATAGAGGCCATGGCCTCGTCGATGAGCTGACCGATCTTCGGGTCCTTGGCGCGGCCCTGCAGGTATGTCCAACGAGCCTCTGGTGGAACCCAGAAAATATTCGAGGCGGAATATTCATCTCGATCTTCAGGATCAGCGAATTCCTCGGTCGTCAGTTCTTCATACTTTTCGAGGAAGGAGTCTGAAATGTATTTCAGGAAAATGAGCCCAAGAACGACATGCTTGTATTCAGCCGCATCCATAGTGCCACGTAGCTTGTCGGCGGCATTCCACAGCTTGTCCTCAAACCCGAGATTGGCTCCAGTGTTTGCACTCATCAATTTTATTCCTCACCTTTAGCGGGCAGTTTCAACTTCCCCTGTTTTGTCATCTTTGCGCAAAACGCATTAAACTGCGCCCTTGCAAGCTTGAAGGGAACTGTCTTGGCGTTTTCCCATCGGTTGATTGTGGCAATGCTCACCCCAAGCTCATGGGCAAGTTCCTCTTGACTGAGCCCCAATTGCTTGCGGACCTCTTTTACCAATTCACGCAAATTCCGGGGACACAATACCAGTTTTTCATACCCCCCAAAACCACCTATGCCCTCTCAAAAACCCTCTCCCGATGAAACGCTAAAAACTCCTCATCCGGCCGAAATTTCTCAGGAACCACTATAACCTTCCCCTCATAACCCAGCAACGCATCGGCAAAAAAGGCATCCCCTTCCCGGCAATATTTCCTCGACACCCGCACCGTCAAATCCTCATTGAGGGTGATCATTCCGGCGTCGAAGGCCTTGTCATGCAACATCGACAGGCAAAGCCCGTTGCGGGGGTTGAGACGGTTGGCCTTGTCATCCTTCCAGGGAACGATATGACTGGCAACCAGCAGCCTCGGCTCGGCCAAGCCGGTGATGCAGCAACGATTGCGATAGGCGCTCAGCACGGTGTTGCGAAAGAAGGCTTGCCCGACACGCGCCCTGCCCTGAACCGCCCTCTCCTGTCCCGTGTAGTCCATCGCGTCATCGGCCTGGTCGTCAACCGGGATCTCCAAACCGGCCGCTGCCTGCTGCAGTTCAAGGGCGAACCGGTTCCAGTCCGATTCCATTTCGGCCCACATGGCCCGATCGGCGGCCGACGCGCCCTGCAGCCCCGTCCGGCCGGTCTCGGTAATCGCCGGGTCGAGGCTGGCAATATTGGTCAACTTCATGGCCAGGGCCGATGGGGTGCGGCCGATCAGTTCGGCATATTTGATGATTTCTGGATTGCGATGGTGCAGCTTGCCGAAGGGCAACTCGCAGTAGAGCTTGAAGGTGATCAACAGCTGCTGGCGGGTCCAACCGGTCCTCTTAGACATTCATCCCCCCCAAACGCGGTACAACTCCAATTCCGATGTCCCAACTTCACCCAACTCAACTGTAACCAGCAAACGTTTCTTCGACCTGGAACCCGAGCGTGCGCCTGCCACCCCACTGACTTGAGGTCACAACTTGTGATCTCAAGTCCTTAACTCCCTGATTTGTCAACTGAAACATGACATCAGCAGGGAACCCGTCCAGGGTCCTTTCGACGGCAGGCAGCACAACCATGGGGCTCATACTCTCCCCCCTCCCGAAACATGGTCCACGATATAAACTAGCCGATGGCTAAGTAAAAACTTCGTCCTACAAGGCGCGGTGGTTTTTCGAGGGCGAAGGCATACGACCGTATGTCGAGGTCTCGAAAAACCACGGCAACGCCGTAGGGCGGAGTCTTTTACGACGCCATCAAAAAACCGCCCGCTCGGCACAGGCCGACACGAACGGTCATCAATCCCTCAAGCTGTCCCCCTCAGGTACTGCATGAATCCCTCCTGGACAAGTCAAACAATGCCGACAACTTATCCCATTTCGGCGGGAATGTAAATGACGGAACAACACCCCGGCGCTATCGGCAGGACTGCGTCTAACCCATTCCAAGACGTTCCCGACACTGCGCAAAATACCCGTCCAGATCCGCATCGACAAAATACCGCTCCTCACCGGGCGGCAACGCCACCTGCCCCCTGTTGACCACCACAATCGGGGCGCGGCAGCTGTAGGGCAGCTGCGACGCCGGGGCGACCTGGAGGGAGGAGCCGAGCACCAGCAGGAGATCGCAATGCTGCACCAGCTGCTCAGCGCGATCGAACTGGTTGACCATTTCACCGAAGAAGACAATGTCGGGCTTGAGCACGGCGTCGCAGCAGGAACAGTGGACCACCGGGGCATCGGAGCTGTCGGTCATCGCCTGCTGCCAGAAGGCATAGTCGAGACCGGTGAATACCTTTCCGCATCCCATGCAGGTGGCCGACCCGTAGGAGCCATGCAGTTCGATGACATTGCGGCTTCCGGCCCGCTGGTGAAGCATATCGATATTCTGGGTGATGATCCCGGCCAACTGTCCGGCCCTCTCCAGTTCGGCGAGAAAGCGGTGGCTGAACGTCGGCTGGATATCCTTCACGGCGGCGACAAAGTCGTTGGAGAACTGGTAGAACCAGCGTGGTTTACGCCTGAACCAGCGGACCTCGAAGGTCTTCTCGGGGTCGTAGCGCCGGGTGACGTAGAGCCCTTTCGGGCCACGGAAGTCGGGAATGCCGGCGGCGGTGGAGATGCCGGCGCCGGTCAGGGCGGCAATAGATCGGGAGCCACGGATCAGCGCGGCGCAATCTGCCGGGGAGATGGGCTGCATGGAGCCATCATAGCATCGGGAGCGGACTATTCGGAAAGAAGCAGAAATCTTATCAGCCGCCGATGGTGCGGATGGGTGCCGACAAGCCTTCAAAACCTGGAACCACGGGGTTAAAATCCCGGCGGTTATCAATGTGAAACGACAGCTTACACCAACAGAGCCGCCACAGAATTTCCTGTGACGGCTCTTGATGTTTATTCTGGCGGGACAAAAATCAGCAGCGGTTATCACTCATCGGAGGTTTGCGGCTGCATATCGGTGCCGTTGTGGGTCTGAAAGTTGTTATGCAGTCCATTTCCTGCCTGCGAATGGTCCTGATTCCCTGTCATTGAGCGGTTCTGATGCTGATTCTGGTACTGATGCTGGTTCTGATTCATGCTCCTGGACGACATCGTATTGTAGGACCGATCCGCCATCGACCGGTTCATGCTTCCATGCCCCGAGGAAAAGCTTCCCCCACCGTGAGAGCCTCCGCCTCCCCTTCCGGCGACTGCCATACCGGCGCTACCAACACTGACAACCAGGGCGAGCATTACGATAAGCATTTTTTTAGACGACATTTTTTGTTTCTCCTTGGCCAATCATTCTTTTTACAGTTACTGCCATGTTGAGTTCCACCCCTTCAGCGAAGGGGCGCCTGCGTCCGAAACAGACAGGCCAATCCTGCAACTCTCAATTCCTTCCGGACATACTCCTTAGACGCAGGTCGACAGATTTGGTGTACAGGATTTTCAAATTTGAGGAAGGTTTCTAGATTCACAGGACTTTTGAGTTGCTGATGCCGAAGGAGGACGTTCTGCAAGGCTTGACTGAAACAGGAATCAGAGTCCCTCAATACGGCCATCCGCGCCGAGATCAATCCGCTCCGCCAGCGGCGCCTTCGGCAATCCCGGCATGCGCAGCACATCCCCGGTCAGCACCACCAGGAAACCGGCGCCGGAATTGACCTGCACGGCGCGCACGGTGATGTCGAAATCGCGCGGTCGGCCCTTGAGGGCGGGATTGTCGGAGAGGGAGGTCGGCGCCTTGGCGACACAGACCGGCAGCTGGTTGAGGCCGAGGCGCGCTACCTGGCGCAGATCACGTTCCGCCTGGCGGGTGAAGGCGACATCGTCGGCACCGTAGATTTCCCGGCAGATGACGCGGATCTTTTCCTCGACCGGCAGCTCCAGAGGATAGAGGGGAGCGAAGGGTTCACTGACGGCGGCGGCGTCCATCACCGCCCGGGCCAGCTCGACGGCTCCCGCGCCGCCCTGCTCGAAATGACGGCAGACGGCGCAGGCGACGCCCTGCTCTTTACAACGCTTCACCACCAGCGCGATTTCCTGCTCGCTGTCGCCGGCAAAATGGTTCAGGGCGACCACCGGCCGCTTGTTGAACTTGCCGACATTCTCGATGTGCTTGTCGAGGTTGACCAGTCCGCGCCGCAGGGCGGCGATATTTTTCACGCCCGACTTCCCCGGCGGCTGCCCGCCGTGCATCTTCAGCGCCCGCACCGTGGTCACCAGCACCACCGCGACAGGGTCAAGCCCGGAGAGGCGACACTTGATGTCGAAGAACTTCTCCGCCCCGAGATCGAAGCCGAAACCGGCCTCGGTGATCGCCCAGTCGGCAAAATGGATCGCCATCCGGGTGGCGATCAGGCTGCTGCAGCCGTGGGCGATGTTGGCGAAGGGGCCGCCGTGAACCAGGGCCGGCACCCCTTCGCTGGTCTGTACCAGGTTGGGATGAATGGCGTCGCGCAGCAGCGCCAGCATGGCGCCGGTCACCTGCAGTTCACCGGCATAGACCGGCTCGCCGTCCCAGCGATAGGCGACCAGGGTGCGGTCGATCCGCCGCCGCAGGTCCTCGCTGTCTTCGGCCAGGCAAAGCATCGCCATCACCTCGGAGGCGGCGGTGATATCGAATCCTCCCTCACGGGGGATCCCCCGCCCGGTCCCGCCCAGGCCGACGATGATATGCCGCAGGCTGCGGTCGTTCATGTCCATCACCCGCCGCCAGACCACCCGCCGCGGATCGATACCGAGAGCATTGCCGTGATAGATGTGATTGTCGATGATCGCCGACAGGAGGTTGTTGGCGCTGGTGACGGCGTGGAAATCGCCGGTGAAATGCAGGTTGATGCGTTCGGCGGGGACCAGGCTGCTGCGTCCGCCGCCGGTGGCCCCGCCCTTCATGCCGAGGCAGGGTCCGAGGGAGGCTTCACGCAACGCCAGGCAGACCGACGCGCCGAGCTTTGCCAGCGCCTGCGCCAGGCCGATGGAGGTCGTGGTCTTGCCCTCCCCGGCCGGGGTCGGCGTGGTCGCCGAAACCAGCACCAGCTTCCCGGCACCCGACGAGGGTCGCTTCAGGGCGTCGAGGTGGATCTTGGCGACCCGGCGGCCGTAGGGAAGCAGGCAGTCCGGCGGAACTCCCAGTTGATCGGCAATCTTCCCGACATCGATCACGTCCGACATGATGGCACCTCCCCTGTCGAAAGTTTCCTGAATCCGTGAGTACCAGTTGGATGAAGAGTGCAAGTGCTTGGCCTGAATGAGATTTTCAAAAACCTGAAGCGCACCCACAGGTTCGCTGGTGATTTTTGGGGAGCTCAGGCAGATCCATGACTTGTGCTGTCCGCCGACAAGGGACTCACTGATTCAGGAGTTTAACAGATCGGGACGTTGACGCCGGATGACAGGAGATAATCAACTCGCGAGATGGCAGTGAAGAATCAATGCCTGGACCACCAGAACAGGCCCGCCAGCAGCAGCGGACCGGAAAAACCAACCAGGCTGGTCCAGATCGGGATGACATGGCCGGCGATGACGATCTCGGCGCCGGTCAGCAATCTGATCAGGTGCAAGGTCGAGACGAACAACAGGATGAAGAGGATCACCACCTCGACCCGGCGCGCCATCTTCTGCCTGATGACGGGGATGCGGGACTGTTGCACGGGACCCTGTTTTTTCATGCTGTCCTCCCGTCAAAGCCTGTGGGCGGCGCGGCTGCGATCAGGTCGGCATTGGAGGAAATTCCTGAAGGCAAGAAGGTCGTAGCAAGTATAGCAAAGATTAACCTTGGAAACCACGGAGAGGCCTCGCCGCGATGGCCCTATGGGGCCGGGTGGCGGGAGTCGGAATGAAAGTGGCAATGTCAAAAGAGTGATTTAATCAGCTCGTGACCCGGCACACAAGTCTCAACGGGCTTGATTTCATATCCCATGGCGCGGTATCCACGCTGACGTTTGTTCCACATGCGATTGAGTTGAGGCTGATCAGTCTCGACATAATCGTAAATCCGCACATCCTGCTTTTCAGCGTGTTCCCGGTGCAGACGTCCAGCGTACTGTTGCAAGGTGCCTTTCCAGGAGATCGGCATGGCCAGCACCAGCGTGTCGAGCGGCGGGTGATCAAAACCTTCACCGATCAGACGACCGGTGGCGAGCAGGATCCTCGGGGCCGATTCATCCAACGCATCCAGCTCTGCGAACACGACCGTTCGCTGTTTCTTCGACAAGCGGCCATGAAGGACAAAGCAGTGTTCGACCTTGCCTGCCAAAGCCTCCTGTAACAACTGAAGATGGTCCGTCCGTTCGGTGAGCACCAGCACCTTGCGCCCTTCCTGATAAGCGGTCAGCACATCCCCGGCGATGCGCCGGTTGCGAAGCGCATCGTGGGTAAGGATGCGGAACACGTCCTGAATCGGTGTCTGCGGCGGAATCTCCGGCGCGGGTAACATCTTCGGCCAGACCTCCAGTCGCACCGGAGCGGTTTCAGGCGTGGCGGCACTGTGACGGATCGGTCCACACTGCATAAAGATAATGGGCTGATGGCCGTCGCGCCGTACCGGCGTGGCGGTCAGGCCCACCACAAATCTGGCCCTGGCCTGCTTGAGGATCACCTCGAAGGAAAAGGCCGACAGATGATGACATTCATCGATGATGATCTGCCCGTACTGGTCGAGCAGTTCGCCCAGGTCTTCCCACCGGGACAGCGACTGCATGACGGCGATGTCGATTTGACCGGACGGCTTCTTCTTGCCGCCACCAATGATTCCCAGTCCACCTTTCTGAATCTCTATGAATCCGGTCAACCGCTCCTGCCACTGACGCAGCAGTTCGGTGCGATGCACCATCACCAACGTACTCACTTTGCGCCGGGCGATCAGGGCGGCAGCGGCAACGGTCTTGCCGAAAGCCGTCGGGGCACAGAGCACACCGACCTCGTGTTTGAGCATTTCCCGCACGGCTGCCTTCTGGTCTTTCCGCAAGTTGCCGATAAATTTGACCATCACTTTCCGGCCGGTCAGGCGTTCGTCCTGTAGCTCCGGGCGGATGTCGTTCTTCTGCAACAAATCCAGCACCGCATCGAGACAACCACGGGGCAGGCCGATATGCTGGGGGTAGTTCTCGGCGCAACCGATGATGCGCGGCTTGTTCCACACCGGCAGCCGCAAGGCCTGAGCCTTGTAGAATTCCGGATTCTGAAAGGCGGCGAGCCGGATCAAGCGGTTGGCCAGCGGCTGTGGAAGATCCACCTTGGAGATAAAAATCTGGTTGGCCGGCACAAGGGTTAACGATTCCGGCAGCGGACCGGCAATCCGTGCGGGCACGGGCGAAGGACGTTGCCAGGGGTTGCGGTCCCCTTCCTCGGCGGCAAAGACGACATCCAGGGGATGACGACCTCCACTGGCCCGCAGGATGGCGTCTCCCAGGTCCCGATGGGATATTGAACAGATCGAGGCCAGAAAAGCCCACTGATCCGGATAGGGCTGCAGGCATTCATCGACGAACACGCTGTGACCCGATTCCCTCGGCTGTTTCTGCAAGGGGAGCGCGATCAGATTGCCGAAGCCGCCCTTGGGCATGGTGTCCTGGTTAGGGAACAGGCGGTCGTAACTGGCCAGAGACAATTGCCGGGTGCGGTCGCAGGTATGGCTGATCAGTGCAGCCCCGAGGTAACGTGCTTCACAGGCCGGGACCGGTTCAACAAAAAAGATCCAGGCGTGTGCCCCATTGCCGGAGCGGGAAATCTCCAGCGCCACCGGAATGGCAAGCTCGTGACAGGTTTGCATGAAGGCCTTGGCATCCTCCTGCCAGCCGACCTCATCGAAATCCACTGCCAGAAAATAGCAGCTGTCATCGTTCAGGAGCGGATAAACGCCTATGGTCTGCCTTCCAGCCAAGTGGTCATAGATCACCTGATCGGTGACCGGCAGCAACTGACGCTGACTGCAGTCACCGCATTTCACGCGAGGTTTGTGGCAGATTCCGGACTTCCACTCATTGCCGCAGGCGGGTGTATAGCCCGACGTACCCTTGGCCGATTCCCAGCGCCGGGGATAGACATCCTCACGTCCTCGAAACAGGCGCCGAAACAGGGTAATTTTGTCGTTGGCCGTGAAGTGGGATGGTACCGAAGCGGGCTTTGATGATGAGGAAATGGATTCAGGGCTGGCCGCGTCATCCAAAGAGATGCCGTGGCGGGTCAGCAATTTCCTGAGGCGGGCGTTCTCGTCTTCAAGACGTCTGCAATCAGGACAATATCCGTTTTTCACCGGCATTATCCCACCCGCCGCAGCCCCGCTTCAACCAGACGTTTCACCAGAGCACGGCGACGTTGATGTTCAGCCATGAACTTCTGAAATTCCTTTTGAAAGGCAGCCGGTGCAGCATATTGCTTGTAGGCATCGCGCAAATCAACCAGTTGACGACAGGCTGCATCATAGGCATGAGCGTGCCCCTTACAGGCTTCCTCATGGGCCATTTTCCATGCCCGGGGAAAATCCTGAGCCATATTTGCAAGCCGGGCATCCCGCCGTTTCTTGCGTTCAGCCTCAGCTTCGCGGCGCGCTTTGTCTTCCTCGATCAGCCGCACTTGTTTCGCCTGCTCGGCCAATTGCCACAATTCAGCGACAGAACGCCGTCCTCGTTCCGGCTCCGGCGAAAACCGCGCTTTCCAGGCGGCATGTCTCCGCTTCAATGCCCGCTCGGCAGCCATTCCCTGCCCGGCCAGCATCTGCCGCAGATATCCCCTGACCTCCGCCCTCGGCAATTCGTCCAGCCACAGATCGAGCGCCGCGTCATCCTCTGCATTTTTCTGTTTCGCAGAACTGTCACCACCCGCCCCGGCCAGCAGGTCGATATCGACTTCGAGAAATTCTGCCAGCGCCTGCTGCGCGGCTGTCAGTTGATCCAGCCCATCCAACGCCAAAGGCTCCAGCTCGTCCGGGTCTGTTTCCTCGGTTGTCACGGCCCGTAGCCACCCGATATACAGGCTGCGCAGATCACCCCGCAGAAGTTCTTCGCGTAAAGGGGCAAGCCTGGTCATCCAACCGGGACCTTCGACATAATCGAACCGGTCGTAGACCTCCGTCTCACCGAGAGACCATGTCAACAACCAGTGCTCAGGCAGCTTCTCAAATTCGAGATGCGGACTGCTACAGAAAGCCTTGAGCGTCTTCCGGTCGATGGCTTCCCTGGACAGGCGCAGCATAAAAATGGCATCTCCCCAGTTGGCGACAAAAAGATGGGCATCGAAGAAATGTCGCATAAAATCGCGAGGGTTGGCCTTCAGTCCGCCCCAGTTGTATTCGTTGACAAAACTGACCGGGGTGATCTGAGCCCGGCTGGAAACAGCCCGCAGGTGATCCATCTCCCGTTCCGTCAAAGGGCGGTCGACGGCGAGAAACTCAAGATATTGATACTCACTCACAGCAACACCTTACTTGACTTTCGTGGCCCTGACGGCCAGGTAATACCGGCGCTGGCCCATAGACGATTCCATTTGCCACAAACCCCGCCTGGTCCAGCCCGCGGGTATAGTCGCGAGCCTTGCCGGCGAACTCGATCATGTCATCAAGATAAAATCGCCACTCGCGACAGCTGTTATCAGACATTGACACGTTCCTTCTCGATGAAGGGGCGCAACGCGGGGCGCAACGCCTTTTCGGTCACCAGGTCGACCGCACAGCCCAGCAGGTCTTCAAGATAGAACTGGACACCAAAGTAGCGCCTGGATGTTGCCGGCCCGTCAAAGGAGACCAGGATATCCACATCACTGTCCCCGGCAGCCGCGTCACGAGCTGTTGAACCGAACAGAGCCAGGCGCGTCACCCCGAAGCGTGCCTCCAGATCAGGTTTGCTCCTGGACAGCAATTCAAGGGCTTGTTGTTTTCTCATCTCTCAACCTGCCTGGACCTGTTGTCCAATCAGTTCAATACGTTATTTGTGCAATATAACATCATGCAGCGTCCAGGACAAAAAGCAGGGATTCCGTTCAATCCGGCCAAAGGCTTACTCAGCCGGCAATTCCGTCTGGCAATTCCGTCCCCCGGTCCATGATCTCCAGATACCCGGAATAGCTGAACAACCGGTTACGCTTCCCCATGGACAGTTCCTGCACGATTCCCAGGTGCCGCAGACGATCCAGGGCCCGGTTGACTGTCGCCGGAGCAAGCCCGGTCATCTCCACCAGGCCACCGGACATGGCAATGGGGTGCTCCATCAATGCCCTGTGAACCTGGAGAGCCGAAGCCGCAGCCCGGCCGATGCTGCTGATTTTCTGCCGATCCCCGTTCGAGAGATCATGGAGCTGCTGAGCGGTTTCCACGGCCTGGGTAGCCGTCACCACAACCGCCTCGGCAAAAAAATCAAGCCATGCCTCCCAGTCCCCGGTCAGGCGGACCCTGTTGAGCAGTTCATAATAAAACTGGCGATGGGTCTTGAAATAGAGACTCAGGTATAGCATCGGCGTTCGTAAAACCTTCTGCTCGCACAGCAGCAGGGTGATCAGCAAGCGCCCCAGGCGGCCATTGCCGTCAAGAAACGGGTGGATAGTCTCAAATTGCACATGTGCCAGGGCGGCTTTGAGAAGCACCGGTGTCGGTTCGGGCTGGTCGTGCAGGAAGAGTTCGAGCTGCCCCATGCATTCAGGCACCACCTCGGCCGGCGGAGGAACAAAGGCCGCATTGCCGGGCCGTGTTCCCCCGATCCAGTTCTGACTGCGGCGGAACTCACCCGGGGTCTGGTGGCTGCCTCGCCCTCGATTCAACAAAACCCCATGAATCTCGCGAAACAAACGCAGGGAAAGCGGCATCCCCTCTTCCAGGCGACGCAGACCATGATCCAGGGCGGCAACGTAGTTGCTGACCTCACGCACATCATCCAGGGGAACCCCCGGGGCCTGATCAAGCTCGAACAGCAACAGGTCGGAAAGGGACGATTGGGTCCCCTCGATCATCGAAGAAAGCACCGCTTCCTTGCGAACATACATGTACAAAAACAGAGAGGTGTCAGGCAGCAGGGTGGCAACACTGTCCAGCCGGCCCAGGGCCAGCAGCGCCCGGTCGAACTTGTTCCGCAGTTCTGGCCCCCAGTTGACAGGAGGGTCAGGCGGCAGGGGCGCAGGGATAAAAGCCCGTGCTTTCTCACCCACGGTCGATATAGTCACATACTTTCCTTGCAGCTGCCGTTTCATCCGCACCCCCCTTGAACTTAAAATAAGAATCGAGCTTATTTTAACTTATTACGTATCTTAAAATAAGCTGACCGGCAAAAAAGCTCAAGCCGGAAATGAAAAGCCGCCCGGGCGGGCGGCAAGACTGGCGGAGGTGGCGGGAATCGCCCACTACGGTCAGGGCGTCCTGCCCTTCCCTGCGTCGGCTCCCCTCCGCTCGCTGACGCGGCCATCCCTGGCCGCTTTTCGTCCACTGGACGCGCTCGCTGCGCTTCGATTCCCGCGACGACTTCAGCACCAATTAAGAAGGGCCACCCCGGCAGGGCGGCCCTTCTTAATTGGTGGAGGTGGCGGGAATCGAACCCGCGTCCGAAAATCTTTCACATAAGGCTTCTACATGCTTAGTTCGTGTATTGGCTTAACCCTCGGAACTCCCACGAACAGGATTCCCTTCGGGGGAGCCTGTTAAGATTTCGCCTCCGCGTCACAGGCAGCCGCGAAAACTAGCCCACTGAATTAACGTTTCATGCCCCGCATGGGCGACAAAGCATGAAACGTGGTCGCTTAATTAAGCGGCCAGTGCGTAACGAACGTCAGTATCGGCGTTTGTATGAGTTGGGCTTTTTTACGGAGCCAGCCCACTCCGGCATGCGACCTTAGCTTCCAATCCCCGTCGAAACCGAGTCACCCCCATGAATTCAGGCTCAAGGTTGAAAATCGACAATCAAGACCCGAAACAACTTCAGGTCTATCCTGTTAAACCATTATGCCACATCCTTTTTCCGGATGCGAGCTGTTTCCCTGGATCCGTGTCAGTAGCGGCCGCGGATGGCGCGCGCCATCTCGCGGGCATCCTGCTTCTGTTTCAGCGTCTGGCGCTTGTCGTGCAGCTTCTTGCCCCTGGCGACGCCGATCTCCAGCTTGGCGCGACCTTCCTTGAAATAGAGTCGGGTCGGGATCAGCGAGAGCCCCTTCTCCTCAACCTTCTTGGTCAGCTTGCGGATCTCCTCGGCGTGCAGCAGCAGCTTGCGGCTGCGCAATGGATCATGGTTCTCGCGGTTGCCGAAATCGTAGGGGCTGATGTGCATGTTTTCGACAAAGATTTCCCCCCCGCGGATACGGCAGTAGCTGTCGCGCAGGTTGACGGCCGCTTCGCGCAGCGACTTCACCTCGGTACCCTGCAGGACCATCCCTGCCTCGTATTTCTCCTCGATGAAGTAATCGTGGAAGGCCTTCTTGTTGTTGGCGACAACCTTAATGCCCATAATCCTGTTCCGAGCCGAGAATGGCGACAATGCGCGGCAGATAGCGTTCACGCTCAAGTTTTCGATTATAACCGCGGATGACCAGCAGGCTGATCACCAGCCCGGCAATACCGAAGGCGGCGGACAGCAGGTTCGGGTCAAGGTCTTTGCCGATCAATGCCGACACCTGCCCGCCGAGAACCGCACCGATGACCAGCACGATCAACGGGACGATATAAACCAGAAAGGACGATTTGAGAAAGGTTCGGCTGCTGATACTGATTCTGACCTGATCACCGACGTCCGCGCCAACCTGGTTGCGCGTCTCGACCAGGCGCTCCCCCGAATCGCGGCCCATCTCGCACTTGTCGGCGGCGCTGCAGTGCCCACAGGCGCTGCCCTTGCGGCAGAGTACCATCGCCGTGCCGCCGGGCCTCAATTCAACCACGGTACCGGTTTCTTCCATCATCGTTCAGACTCCACCCTTTGCCCAGTTTGCAGGGCGGACGGCATTATACCTGAATCATCTGTTTCGTGGGAGAAAAATGGAGGTCGGTTACAGCTGCGGCCGACCGTGCAGGTAGAGCTGCCGCACCGGTTGTCGGCAGCCTTCGGCGACCAGTGCCTCGATCAGTTCGGAGGGATTGGCGGCAGGCGGCAGATCAACCACCTGGAAGTGTGCTTCCCGCCCCGGTTCAAGAGTACCGATACGCGCATCGACACCGAGCAGCCGCGCCCCGCCGAGGGTCGCCGCCCACAGCAGTTCGACCGGGTCGAGAGCATCAGCATAGATCCGTCGCGCGGCGGCGAGTTCATCCCACATGGAGAGAGAATCGTTGGAGGCCAGGCTGTCGGTGCCGAGCGCCAGCGGAACGCCCGCCCGTCGGTAGAGTTCAACCGGAGCGCGACCGACCCGCAGTTTCTCGTTGGAACGCGGGCAGAGGACCACACCGGAGCCATGCCGCTTCAGCCGCGCGACGTCCCCGGCATCAACCTGGACGCCATGCACCAGCAGAATATCGGGACGCAGCCCCCCCTGCTCTTCCAGCCAGGCCACCGGCGACAGACCGCACTCCGACGGCGACGGCGGTGGCCAACCGGGCTGAGGGTAAAGTTTATCGACCAGCGGACCGATCCCGGAGCGCAGCAGTTCACTTTCGGCCGGCGATTCGGCGAGATGAATCGCGGCCGGGCAACTGCGGCCGGCGGCCAGAGCGAAAACCCGGCGAAGCAGTGCAGCGGCGACGGTGTAGGGCGCGTGCGGCGACACGGCGGCTGACAGACGGGACGAGGGCGGACGGTCGAGCCGTTTGCCGATCTTTTCCAACAGCGAACTGAACAGCTGCGGGTCACGCCCCAGGGTTTCAAAAAAAACACTGCCGAGCAATGGCGATTGACGGTAGGCGTCAACCGCCGAATGAAAGGAAAGAATGTCACCGATAACGCCGGTGCCGGATTCCAGGCAGAGGCGCAGGCCGCGTTGGATCGCGGGCACGAAGTCTTCCGCAGGCCGGGCCCGTTTGACCCGAACCAGACGCAGTACCCAGTCAACGAAATCTTCTGCGTCGGTCGGTTCATCCTCGCCCGCTTCGGCGGCCCAGGACGGGAAATCGGTCAACTCAAGATGGGTATGGGCGTTGGTCAGCGGCGGCAGCAACACCTTGTCGCCGAAATCGACCACCTCGGCAGCGGCGCTGGCGGCGAGGAGATCGGGCAGGGGTCCGACCGCGACAATCTGTTCCCCGGCCACCAGCATCGCGCCCCCCGCCACCGGGGGGGAAGAGATCGGCAGCAGGCACCGGGCGGTGTAGATGCGGGAGTTCCCGCCCTCGGCCCGGGTCAAGAGTCCCCCTGCGGCTCAACCCCGAGCAACGCTCCCAGGGCATCCAGCAGATCCTGGATCTCTTCGCGGCGAGCAATCCGACACTGTTCCTTCAGGATGGAGTCGATGATCTTTTCGTCCGTCAGGGGATTGGCCAGCACCACCCGGAAAACGGTCAGGTTCTGCTGCCCGTAGCGGGCCGACTGCAGAGTGGTGCGGGAGACAAAGGTCTTGCCCGACTCGCGCTGGTATTTCTGAATCAGTCGGATCACCTGGTCGAGAATCGAATTGGCTTCCTGCCGCACCCCGGCCTCGGCAAACTCCATCCGCCGCCGCGCCCAGTCCGGCAGGTAACGATAAGTGAGGATGTTCAGCTCCGGCTCGGTCATCAGTTCGAAGTCGCGATGTTCGCGGACCTTGCTGGCAAACATCCGCGCCCGGTCGATGCCGAGATCAATGAGCAGCTCATAGCCCTTGCGGCCGATGACCGACAGGCCGGCATGAACCAGCATCGCTTTGCCGGGCCGTGATCCCTCAAGGGTATGGCTGCCCAGGTCCTTGGAGCCCTCGCGCAGGATGTAGGCGGCATGATGCTCGATGGCGCGCAGCGCGGCCGGGTTTTTGAACAGCACCATCCCCGCCCCCATGGGAACATAGAGCTGCTTGTGGGCATCGAGAGTCACCGAGTCGGCCCGTTCGATGCCGGCCAGCAGATGGCGATGGCGGCTGGAAAAGAGGGTCGGGCCGCCCCAGGCGGCATCGACATGAAAATGGCATCCCGCCTCAGCGGCAACATCGGCCAGACCCTCCAGGGGGTCGACGTTGCCGGTTTCGGTGGTGCCGGCGATGCCGACGATGGCCAGCGGCCTGATTCCCTCGTCCCGCAACCGGACGATCTGCTGCCGCAGGGACTTGAGATCGATGCGATTGTCGGCATCGGTATCGACCCGGACCAGGTTGTCGCTGCCGAGACCGATCAGGTCGACCGCCTTGGTCAGGGAATAATGCCCGCGACGGGAAACAAAAACCGCCAGTCCGCGGCAGCCGAGATGGTCCAGGGCGCGGGCATATCCTTCGCGAGCGATGCCGCCGAAGTCACCGCGGGGCGCGCACAGCAGGTTGCGAGCGGTCCACAACGCGGTCATGTTGGCGATTGTGCCGCCGGAGCAGAAGGCACCCAGGGCATGAACACTGTCATGCATCCGCCGCCGGTAGAAATCGTCCGACTCGGCATAGATCAGCCGGTGCAGCATCGCCAGCACCTGCCGCTCCATGGGGGTGAAGGCCTTGGAGGTTTCGACCTTGACCAGGTTCTGATTGAGCGCGGTCATGATGCGCGACAATGGCAGCATGAAATAGGGCAGCGCCGAGGTCATATGTCCGGCAAATCCCGGGGCGGCGGTATGAACCGAATGGGCAACCAGTTTTTCCTTGATGAATTCGGTATATTCGGAAACGAAGGTCGGCTCCTCGGGAATCGACGGATCGGCGAAGTCCCTTTCGACATCCTCCAGGCTCCGCTCCAGGGCGACAATGTGTGCCTGAAGGAAACCGGCGACGTCCCGGGAGATGGCCTGGTCGATGGCCCCGAGGGTCGAATCGGGAGCCTCGGGAATCGTAAAGATGCGGTAGAGGTTCTCCAGGTTGGCCTTGGCTGTTTCTTGCGGGGTCATGGCGGGTCTTTCCCAGGGGGGCCGGAAACGTCGGCAATCAGCCTTCCGGCAGCAGCGGGCTGTTGTCAATCAGCCGGGTTGCGCCGATAAAAACGGCGAGCAGCAGCACCGAGTCGGCGTCAATCCGCTGCTGCTGCTCCAGGGTATATTGATGACAGACTTGGAGATAGTCGATACGGGCTTCCGGTTCAACCCGGATCATCTCTTCGATGCCGGCGAGGATAATGGCGACATCTCTCTCGCCGGCAGCCGCCAGCCGTTTCGCCTCGGCGATGGAACGGCTGAGCACCAGGGCCTGCCGCCGCTGGTCCGCGGAGAGATAGACATTGCGGGAACTCATCGCCAGGCCGTCCGCCTCGCGGATGATCGGCATCCCCACCACCTCAACCGGCAGGTTGAGATCAAGGGTCATCCGTCGGATCACCGCCAGCTGCTGGAAATCCTTCTGGCCGAAGAAGGCGATATGCGGTTGTACAATGGTGAACAGCTTGGTGACAACGGTGGTCACGCCACGAAAATGGCCGGGGCGGCTGACGCCGCAGAGAACCTCGGTCAGCCCCTCGACATCGACATAGCTGGCATAGCCGCGCGGGTACATGTCGGCGGCCTCCGGAGCGAAAATAATGTCGGTGCCGACCGCCTCGGCCAGCGCCGCGTCACGGCTCAGGTCGCGCGGGTAGCTTTCAAAATCTTCACCCTGACCGAACTGGGTCGGGTTGACGAAAATCGACAGCACCAGCAGGTCCCCTCGCTCACGCCCTTCACGCAGCAGGGAGAGATGGCCTTCGTGCAGCCAGCCCATGGTCGGTACGAAAGCAATCCGCTGCCCCGCCTCGCGGGCGGCCAGGCAGCGCTGCTGCATCTCGGAAACGGAACGGATGATTTGCATAAGTGAAAGTCTGAAATCGGCTAAGGGCTAAGGGACAAGGGCTAAGGGCAAGGGAGCAGATTTTCCTTTAGCCTTTAGCCGCTCCTGGCTTTTTCCTTTAGCCGCTCCTGGCCTTTTATTTAAAACTATGCTCAGGCCCCGGGAAGGCGCCGCTCTTGACCTCGTCAATATAGTCACGAATACCGCCGCGGATCAGGGTGGCGGCATCGGCGTAGCGCTTGACGAACTTGGGCGAATACTTTTCGCACAGGCCGAGGATATCATGGATGACCAGCACCTGGCCGTCACAATCGATCCCGGCGCCGATACCGATCGTGGGGATCGCGACGGCGGCGGTAATCTCTTTGGCCAGCGACGCTGGAATCGCCTCAAGCACCATGGCACAGGCACCGGCCTGTTCGACGGCGCGGGCGTCGGCAAGCAGTTTTTCGGCCTGATCGGCCTGTTTGCCCTGGACCCGGTACCCCCCCATGCGATGAATCGACTGCGGGGTCAGGCCAATATGGCCGACCACCGGGATGTCGATATCGACCAGGGCATGAATGGTCTCGGCCATGTTGCTCCCGCCCTCCAGCTTGACCGCCTGGGCCCCGCCCTCCTTGATCAGGCGCCCGGCATTGCGGCGGGCGTCGGCGAGGTCGACCTGGTAGGAGAGGAAGGGCATGTCGGCCACCACCAGCGCCTTCTCGCTGCCGCGCACCACGGCGCGGGTATGGTAGACCATTTCGTCCATGGTCACCGGCAGGGTGGTGTCGTAACCGGCAACCACCGAGCCGACCGAATCGCCGACCAGGATAACGTCGACCCCCTCATCGTCCATCAGACGGGCGAAGGGATAGTCGTAAGCGGTCAGGACGGTAATCTTTTCACCCTCACGTTTCATGCGTTGCAGATCAAGAATCGTCGTCTGTTTCCTGCTCATGGCCTACTCCAAGAAAAAACGCCCTTCGGCAGGGCCGAAAGACGCAGCAACGGTAACCACGAACAATCCGTGACCGCAAAATGCTTGTGCCTTCCGTCCCGGTCCGTGGATCCAGGCGGTATGTTGTCAAACACAAACCCGCGACCTGTTCGGCTCCAGAGCCTGTTCCGGGCCCGTCGCGGGTTTCAAAAAGCGTTTTAGTCTATATCACAACGACTTTTTTCAAGTCCAGCAGAAATTTGATATCCGGAAATATTTTGTATACGCAACCGGATGTCTTTATTCAGCAAATGAAATCGACCCCTTAGAAGGTTGTTGAAAAAGTCGTCCCCCCCAGGCTGAGCAAAAATGTCCAGATGCAAGGCGTCCGTAACCTCACGGAATAAGGCATACCGGAAGGTACGTCGTTGACGCGGGGTGAGGGCAACACCGCAGATGGACGTTTTTCATCAGCCTGTCAGTCCTTTCTGTCGAGATCCTCCGGCACCATTTGCAGGCCGTCATGATAGGCCGTGGCGATCTTCTCCCCCAACGACCAGTATTCGCGGACCCCGCCAAGGTAGACCAACGGATCAAATGGGGGCACCGAGAGGGTTTCCTGTTCATCGAAGGCTGCCTCGACGGCGTGAATATCGAGGATTTCTCCCAGCATCAGCCGATAGTCGCCCAGTTCGATTTCTCTGACCAGTCGGCATTCGACATTGAGGGGAGACTCTTCGATCAGCGGAGCCTGTTGATGAAGACCGGGAGTCAGGCTCAGCCCGGCAGCGGCAAGCTTGTCACAATCCCGCCCCGAGCGGATACCGCAGAAATCAGCCGCGACGGCCAGGTCGGCTGGAACCGCGTTGACGGTAAAACAGCCGGTTTGGCAAATATTGGCGTAACTGAGGCGTCCCTTGTTCAGAGAGATGGCCATGGTCGGCGGTGTCTTGCTGACGATGCCGACCCAGGACGCGGTCATGACATTGACCAGCCCCTGATGATCAACACTGCTGACCAGGGTGGTCGGTTGCGGAAAGAAGGTGACACAGGGGCCCAGTTGACGTTTCTGCATTAATTTTACCTCCGCCGGAATCAGGCTTGATGCTTTCGCAAAAAAGCATCAAGTGTGTTGGCTAAGCAAAAAGCGCCAGCAGCAAGGCGCGCGATTGTCGAGCAATGAGGCGTACTTACGTATGTTGAAGCAGTGAGACAAACGCAGTAACGCAGCTGCTGGTGAGTTTTTGCGACGCCATCAGGCTTCGCTCAGCAGCCGGTTGATGCTGCCGACCAGGACCATGAAAGGATGCAGGTTGTCGGGGACCGCCGCGCCGAGACGTTTGCGCTGGGCCCGGTAGGTTTGCATCAGGGGACGCCGAGCGTTGAAGAATTCGGCGGATCGGCCCCCGTACTGCCGCAGCACCTTGCGGGCAATCCGGCTGACATGGGCATCGATCTGGGTGCGCAGCGCCTCCCGCCCGAGGCGTCCCCAGCGATCCTTCACCGGAACCCTGGAAAGACAGTCGAGCAGTGGATCGAGATCGAGTTTTTTCCGCACCGACCGGTAGCAGTCAACGACCTCGGGCAGCGGCTTCTTCGCCTCTCCCGCCAGGACCACGATCGGCAGAAAATGATCGAGGCCGGTCAACATGGTCAGACCCGCCGCGACCTCGGGCGGCATGTCCTCGACCTCAACCGGCAGCGTCCCGGTTCCGGAAAGAGAGGCACAGTACTCCACGAACTGCTTGCGAAGAGCGGCGATCCGCCGCCGGCTGTAGATAATCGGAAAACCGGCGGCCAGTGCCGTCCGACAGAGTTCGGCGATATGACCTTCAAGCAGCCGCAGCAACTGGTGCTGCTGTCCGGCCGTCATGCGATTGTCGCGGCTGTAGACCCAGTCCCGGACATTATCAGCCTGCAGCAGCCGGTCAAAGAACAGGTAGGTTCGGGCGATGGCGACCAGGCCCGCGCCGGTACCACGAACCAGGCGGTCGCAGAAACAGGCCCCGGCCTGGTCGACAACCCTGTTGGTCACCACGGTGGCGATGATCTCCCGCGCCAGCGGATGTCCCGCCAGCTCTTTACTGAAACGTTTCTGCATCAGTGGGGGGAAATAGCTTTTCAGATCGTCTCCCGCCAGTTCATCTTCCGGCAGATCGCTTTCCAGCAGCGCCTGGTAGAGCTGCATCTTGGCGTAGGCGAGCAGAATCGACAACTCCGGCCTCGTCAGGCTGCGGTCAGCCCGCGCCATCACCTGCTTGGCACTCGGCAGGCCCTCACCCTTGCGATCAAGCAGACCGGCATCGGTCAGGCGGTCGGCAAGATCGAGAAACGGTCCGGCATCCTCTCCGCAACGCTCCAGGTCCATGCTCAGGCAGAGACTCTGGGTGTAGTTGTTTTTCAGTACCAGCCGGCAGACATCGTCCGTCACCTCTGCCAGCAGACGATCCCGCTGCTGCTCATCCTTGAGTTTGCCTTCGGTGATCAGGTGATGGAGGAAAATCTTCAGGTTGACTTCGTGGTCGGAACAGTCGACTCCGGCCGAATTGTCGATCGCGTCGGTGTTCAGCCGCCCGCCGCCAAGGGCGTATTCGATCCGCGCTTTCTGGGTCATGCCGAGGTTGCCCCCTTCACCGATCACCCGGGCGCGCAACTGCGTGGCGTCGATCCGCAGGGCGTCATTGGCGCGGTCGCCGGCATCACTGTGCTTTTCATCCGAAGCCTTGACATAAGTGCCGATGCCGCCGTTCCAGAGCAGGTCGACCGGTGCCGTCAGCAACAAGCTGATCAGTCCGTTGGGGTCGATTGAATCGTGCTTGACCCCCAGCCATTCCCGGACTTCGGGCGAAAGCGGGATATCCTTGGCGCTGCGGCTGAAGACGCCGCCGCCCCGACTGATCAGTTGCGGGTTGTAATCCTCCCAGGAGGAACGCGGCAGCTCGAACAGACGTTTGCGTTCGGCCCAGGAAACCTCAGGATCGGGGTCCGGATCGAGGAAAATATGCAGGTGATTGAAGGCGGCCAGCAATCTGAGTTTTTTCGACAGCAGCATGCCGTTGCCGAAAACATCCCCCCCCATGTCGCCGATACCGACCACGGTCACCGGTTCGGACTGGATGTCGGTTCCCAGTTCGCGAAAATGGCGCTTGACGCACTCCCAGGCGCCTCGCGCGGTAATGCCGAGCTTCTTGTGGTCGTAGCCTCTGGAACCGCCGCTGGCAAAGGCGTCTCCGAGCCAGAAACCGTAATCACAGCTGATCGCGTTGGCGGTGTCGGGAAGGTGAGCGGTGCCCTTGTCGGCGGCCACGACAAGATAGGGGTCCTCGCCGTCATAGGCGACAATTCCCCGCGGACGCACCACCCTGGTGCCGACCCGGTTGTCACACAAGTCAAGCAGACCGCGCATCAGGGTCTGGTAAGCCGCCTTCGACAGTGCCCCACCCTCTTCCCGGGTGCTGAACGGTGCCTTGACGATGAAGCCGCCCTTCGAACCGACTGGCACGATGAGCGCGTTCTTGGTCATCTGGGTCTTCATCAGCCCGAGGATCTCGGTGCGGAAGTCATCCGGCCGATCGGACCAGCGGATCCCACCGCGGGCGACCTTGCCGCCGCGCAGGTGGATGCCCTCCATCTTCGCGCTGTGAACATAGGTTTCATAGAGGGGCCGCGGCGCCGGCATGTCGATGATGCCGATGGCGCTGATCTTGAACGCCAGGAAATAGTCCTCGGCATCACGACGCAGAAAGAAATTGCTGCGGATGGTCGAATCGATCAGGTTGAACATGATCCGCAGGATTTCATCCTCATTGGGGTCCTGCACCTGCTGCAGAGCGGCAATCAACTCCATGCGGATCGGCGAAAGCGCCTGTTCTTCCCGTTCAAGTGGATCCTGCCAACGTACATCGGGCTTGAAACGGGCCTCGAAATAATTGTAAAGCAGTGCTGCCACCTGCGGATTATTGATCAGCGAGAAGGCCACCCGCCGCTTACTGTAGGGAGAGCCCAGCTGAAAATAATAATTGCGATAGGCGCGGAAAAGGTCGATCTGTTTCCAGTCGAGGCCGGAGAGAACCAGCAGACGATTAAGGTAGTCATTCTCCAAGTCACCCCGACGCAGAGCGGTCAGGGCGGCGACCAGTTTATTGCGCAGCGGTGAGAGCGGCAGACTTCCCGCGCCGCCGCGGATGGCAAAACTCTTGATGAAGACGTCGCGCTGATCGACGACCAGGCTGAAATCAACCTCGTCGATGACATTGACACCGAGATTTTCCAGGAACGGCATCAACTCGTTGAGGTAGCTCTGCCGAAGGCTGTAGAACTGCAGACGGAAGAACTCCTCGGGGTCGCGCAGCGGCCCCCACAGGGCAAAGGAATCTTCGCCGTCGATGAAGAGCTGCTCTATGGCCTGGATGTCACGCAGGGCGAAGCGCGGGTGAGTCAGGTGACGGTATTCGATCGGGAATGCGTCCCGATAGCGTTCCAGCAACTGATCACGCCGACACGTTTCGAAACGTCGATCGAGCAGGTCCTCCAGACACAGATCCCAGGGGCGGGCAAGACGCGTCAATCCGCGCTCCAGCCTGCCGGCATCGAAGGCGATGTCGAAATCTTCCTTCTGGATGCTGACATGCAGGCTGAGGTAGGACTTGGACATGTGAATAACGCGTGTCACGACGCCGTCGGCGCTGAAAAAGCGTTTGAGATATTTCTCCATACGGCTCATGTTCTGCGGCGTGTAAAAATCACGCGGCATGATCATCATCAGCGTCAGCCCGCGTACCGCCAGGCTGTGAGCCGGGACAACCTTGACCGAGGCATGGCGGTACAACTGGGTGAACGAGCGGACCAGGCAGAACAACTCCTCGTCAGCCATGAAAAACATCTCGGTTTTGGGGAAGGAATTGAAGATCTCGGTGATTTTACGGTAATCATGGCTGCCGGCGGGGATACAGAGCTGGTCGAAGGCCTGCGCCATCCGGTTCTTCAGCGCGGGAATGCCGAGGGTCGGCTTCTCCAGCTCTTCAGGAACAAAAAGGCCGAGGAAAACATGCTCGACCGACCCATCCCGGCAACCGACATAGACCAGGGGTTCATCCCGGAAGATGGGACTGCGGCGGTCGCTTTCCTCCACCACTTCGGCCGTCGGACGATGAATTCTGCTTTGGAAGCGTCCCGGAAGCTCACTCAGGGAAAGGGATTCTCCACTGCGAACCTGAACCATTTTCCACGGAATGCCGAGAGCGCTGTCGGCTTCTTCAAGCACTTCCATGGCATCACCACTGCCGGAAAGTCTGAGCCTTTTGTACGACAGGGGCAGAAACGCCCCCTGCTCAAGCCAGGACCAGAAATCATGATTGGCGGAGCGACAATGACCGACGGCACTGAGCTGCTGCCGCAACGTCTGGTCATCAGCCGCAACCAGCAGGACCAGTTCAAGCCGGCGACGCACCTCCTTCATCAGGTCAGGAATGTCACGACAGCCGATATCTTCCAGTTCAATGACGATCAGTGATTCAGCATCGCCATCCCTGCCCGCGGGACCGAGACGCACGATGTCTCCCCCCTCGCGGCGAACCGAGATGATCGGGTGACAGACAACCTGGAAACGGACTTCGAGACGGGAAAGACAGAGTTGAACGGTGTGCAGCAGGTAGGGAACATCGGGCGTGTTGGTCACCAGGAAAGAACGGTCTCCCGGAGCCAGCGAGAAGCAGTCCACCATCACCCGGGAGTCCCGCCGGGCGAGAAAACGATCAAGCTGTTCAACCCATTCTGCCAGGCGGTCGGTTGTCGGGGTGACAAAGAAACTCAGCGGAGTGTGATCCCGCAGGATTCCGGCGAGCGTTCGCAACTGATCGGCCCGCTCCGGCCGGCGCTGACAGAGCAGCATCAGGGCGGTGGAAATTTTCTCTTCGATCTGCTGTTGCGGCAAACGATGTCCTTGTGAATCGACGATAGTCTTCATGATCTGCTCCCGGCCGGATGAAGGGCGTAGACAAACATACTGGCTGGATAATTACCAGTCATTTTGGGAGTTTAGATCATGAGCAGGGCATTGACAAGCACGTCAGAAAAAAAAAGGCTCCGGGGAGACGGCAACGAGCCGCCTCCCCGGATGAAAAGAGACCGGGTTCGCTCAATCCGCAGCGATGTTCAGTTCGATCACCGCCTTGTCGCGCAACTGTTCGACCCAGGCACGCAATTTTTCCGCTCCCGCCTGGCCCTGCAGAAAACGAACGATCTGCGGACGGGCTTCGTCGAGGCTCATCCGCTGGTCTTCTTCGCGGTCGAGGACCATGATCAGGTGGAAACCGAACTGGGTTTCCACCGGCGCGCCAACTTCACCGACCGGTTGCGAAAAGGCCGCCTGCTCGAACTCGGCGACCATGTCACCACGGCGGAAATAACCGAGATCACCACCGCCGGTGGCACTCGGGCAGTCGGAACTACGTCGGGCCAGGTCAGCAAAGTTGTCGGCCGTAGCCTGCCGGCGAAGCTGCTCGATCTTTTCCAGCGCCTGATCCCGCTCAGCTGCAGCGGCCTTGACCAGAATGTGGCAGGCGCGCACCCTGCCCCGGCGAATCATCTGTTCCGGATGCTCCCGGTAAAAGGACTCGACCGCGTCCAGATCCGGTTCAGGAAGGTCCATGATCTGCTGTTCTGAGAACTGGTTGACTGTCACATCCTGGCGCAGCATACGGCGGTAGGATTCACTATCAAGCCCGGCCTTGGCCAGGGTTGTGGCAAACTCCTCTTCACTGGGGAAGTTGGCAACAATCTTCTGCCGCTCCTCTTCGATGGTCTGTTCATCAGCGACGAAACCGCCGGCCATCGCTTCCTGGAATATCAATTCCCGGGCAACCAGTTTTTCGAGAGCAAAATCCTCGGCCTCCCGGAGTTGGTCGGCGTCGAGCTGGTCCATGGTCTTGCGATGCTGTTCCATGGCATAGCCCTGGATAGCATTATCCAGGTCAAATCGATTGATGGGGGTGCCGTTGACACGGGCGACGACCTGTTCGGTTGAACTCATAAATAACAACTCCTGAAAAGAGTGATGACCTGGACGGCGGCGCGTCTGTCTCAGGCCTGAAGGTTACGGGTCAAGCGGGCGAACTCCTCAAGATCGAGGGTTTCACCGCGACGGGTCGGCAGAATGTCGCTGCGCTGCAGGGCGGCATCAAGCGGCCCGGCTTCAAAACCGGCCGCGAGCAAACTGTTGCGCAGGGTTTTCCGGCGCTGAACGAAGGCTCCCTTGACCACCCGCAGAAACAGTTCCGGCTGGTCGACAACCACCCGCGGCGCGGGCAACGGATCGAACCGCAACACCACCGAATCAACTTTGGGAGCCGGTCTAAACGCCTGGGGCGGAACCTTGACAACCCGGCGGATATCGAACCACTGCCGGCAAAGAACCGACAGGATGCCATAATCACGGCAGCCCGGCGCGGCGCGCAGACGCTCACCGACCTCTTTCTGGAACATCAGCACCAGTCGCGAAAACAGATGCCGGTGTTCGAGAATTTTGAATATGACCTGGCTGGAAATATTGTACGGCAGATTGGCAACCAGCTTGACCGGCGCGGGTTCAAGCAACTGCGGCCAGTCGAGCTTGAGGGCGTCTCCGGCCAGAATCCTCAGATTGGGTTCCGGCCGCTGCTGCCAGCGCTGCAGCAGGTCGCGATCCAGTTCCATGATCAGAACCTCGCCGGCGGCCCGCAGCAGTCCATCGGTCAGGGCACCGAGCCCGGGACCGATCTCCAGAACCCGGTCGCCGGGTTCGATCTCGGCCGCGGCCAGGATTTCCCCGATCACGTGGCGGTCACGCAGGAAATTCTGGCCGAACCGTTTCTTGGCGCGGTGGCCGTTATTGACAGACATCAGGATGTGGGCTTTCTCGGCCAGCGGGGCACCCGTAGACGCTTGGCCATCGGAGCGAGTTTGAGGCAGAGGTAATAGGCGGCAAACCAGCTGAATACGGTCCATACCAGGCTGCCGACACAGAGCGGCAGAATCACCTGCCATCCAAGGTTGCTGAGGGTGGCAAAAGTCAGTTCATGCGGCAGGGAAACATAGTCCATGCCGAGCATGGTGCGACCGGTTTCATATTCAAGGGCATAGATAAACGGCGCGGTCAGCGGATTGGTGATCCAGACCCCGAGGATGGCGGCAACCTTGCTCTCCTTGAGAACCCAGGCCCAAAATGCAGCGATCACCATCTGGAAGCCGAAGGTCGGGGTCATACCGATGGCGATACCGAGGGCAACCCCGCGGCTGATCTCGTTCGGCGTACCCTGCAGCCTGACAAAACGAATCAGGAGCAGTTTGAGCAGTCTGACAAACCCCCACCTGCGATACATCAGCCCCTCATGCCATCAATGGTGCGGCCTGGTCCAGCGGCCAGACCGGCACGGCATTCAAATCAAGTGACGCCCGCGCACCGTTGCGCAGGTAGTAGTCTCCGGCGACACCGAGCATCGCGGCATTATCCCCGCACAGAGCCGGGCTCGGAAAATCGACCTTCATCCCGCGCGCGCCGCTCTCGGCGGCAAAGCGGTGACGCAGGCCGCTGTTGCAGGCGACTCCGCCGGCAACCACGATGCGTTCCAGGTTCTCTTCTTCGGCCGCCCGCAACGTCTTGGCGGTCAGAACTTCGACCACCGCCGCCTGGAATCCGGCAGCAACATCCCGGACCTGCCGCTCGCTCAGGTCGCCGGCGCTGCGAACATGA
Organism: Geothermobacter hydrogeniphilus; assembly: GCF_002898515.1. Classification (GTDB taxonomy): domain Bacteria; phylum Desulfobacterota; class Desulfuromonadia; order Desulfuromonadales; family Geothermobacteraceae; genus Geothermobacter_A. Next base: position 40,795 of record NZ_PPFX01000021.1, read on the forward strand.
TTCATCACCGAGGTTTTGATGCCGCTGAAGCTGAAGTCGAGGTTGTCCCGGTTCAGCATCGGTCGCGGAAAACGGATCGCCTGCGGATCGCCTTCGCCGGCCAGACGGTCAATCACCGCGCCGCCGGGATAGCCGAGTCCAAGCAGCTTGGCAACCTTGTCGAACGCTTCGCCGGCGGCATCATCCAGGGTCCGACCAAGGATCTTGTAGCGTCCGATACCGTCGACCCGGTAAAGGTGGGTATGCCCGCCGGAAACAGCCAGCGCCAGGTAGGGAAAAGCAATCTCACGCTCAAGCAACGGCGACAGGATATGCCCTTCGATGTGATGCACCCCGATCAGCGGCAACTGCCGTGACCAGGCCAGCGCCTTGGCAACCGAGACCCCGATCAGCAACGCGCCGACCAGCCCGGGACCGCGGGTAACCACCAGCCCTTCAATATTGTCCAGCCGGCAGCCGGCCTCCTCAAGCGCCTGGTCAATCACCGGGCTGATTGCCTCAAGGTGTTGGCGCGAGGCGATCTCGGGCACCACGCCGCCGTAGCGGGCATGGACATCGATCTGCGTGGCGATGACGCTGGACAGCGGCTCGCGGCCGTCACGGACAACGGCGGCGGCGGTCTCATCGCATGAACTTTCGATACAGAGCAACAGCATGGCAAGTCAAGGTATCCGGCAATCAGCAGTCAGACATGAACGGCGGCACCAACCAGGGGGGACGCTGACGAGGATTCTTCAGGCACCTGACCGCCGGCAGATTCACAACAGGTTCGCCGCCAATTCCGCCAGGCAGGAACGTTCTCCCTTCTGCAGGGTGATATGCCCGGCGACATCCTGGTCTTTAAACTTTTCCACCACGTAGGTCAAACCATTACTGGACGAATCGACATACGGATTATCTATCTGGTAGGGATCTCCGGTGAGAACAACCTTGGTCCCTTCCCCGGCACGGGTGATGATGGTTTTGATTTCGTGGGGGGTCAGGTTCTGCGATTCATCAACAATAAGGTACTGGTTGGGAATCGAACGGCCGCGGATATAGGTCAGCGCCTCGATCTCGAGAAGACCCATGTCGACCAACTCACGATAGCCGCGCTTCCGTTTGCCCCCTTCGTCCACCGAACCGAGCAGCAACTCGATATTGTCGAAGATCGGCTGCATCCAGGGAGCCAGCTTCTCCTCGACATCTCCGGGCAGAAAACCGAGATCACGGCCAAGCGGAAAAACCGGACGGGAAACCAGCAGCCGGTTGTAGTGATCCTCGTCGGCGGCCATGTGCAGGCCGGCCGCCAGAGCCAGCAGGGTTTTGCCGGTACCGGCCATACCGATCAGACTGACCAGCTGGATATCATCGTTGAGCAGCAGGTCGAAAGCGAACTGCTGTTCACGATTGCGCGGGTGAATGCCCCAGAGACCTTCCTTGGGCGTGGGAATCAGGGCGACAAGACGATTGAGCGGACACTGGTAACGGGCCAGCGCGGTGTGGGAAGGATTGCTTTCATCCACCAGGGTCACGAACTGGTTGGCGCGACATTCACAATCGATTTCGAGAAATCCGTGGGCATAGAAATCATCGACCTGTTCTTTACCGACCAGGATTTCAGTGGCACCGGTATAAAGTTCGTCGATGGACACCTTGTCCGATTCGTAATCCTCGGCCGTCAAGCCAATGGCGTCGGCCTTGATACGCAGGTTGGTGTCCTTGGTGACAAAGACAACCGGACCGTCAAGCCGCTCCTTGAATTTCAGTGCCACGGCGAGAATACGGTTGTCCCCCCGGTCGCTGCGCAGCTCGGGCGGCAGCCGTTTGAGGGCCTCTTCAGTGTAGAGCTCAACCGTCAGGTTGCCCCCGGATTCGAGCGGCACCCCCTCGGTAAGGCTGTGATTTTTACGAAGAGCGTCAAGAAAACGTGAGAACTGGCGGGCATTTCTACCTGTTTCATTGAGATTCTTCTTGAAGCTGTCAATCTCTTCGATGACGGTAATCGGAATCGCCAGGTTGTTGTCTTCAAACTTGAAAATGGCCTGCGGATCATGCAGCAGGACATTGGTGTCGAGAATATAGGTTTTTTTCATCGATTCCGATTCTCCGAGGGTTGCAACCGAACCAGAGGCCCCGAACGCACTGAGGTGAACAGCCGGGTCGGACTTCAGCGATCGTAATCCACCACTTCAAGACCATCCGAAGTGGCAAGGATTTTCAGGTGAACGGGATAATTCTTGCCGGGAATATTGCGTTTACTCTTGAGCACCACCTCACCGTCCCGGTTGAGAGCGTTGAGTACCTGCTCGGGAGACTCCTCGATCACGTAGTCGTTGTAGATCCGGGTCTTCATCAGCTCGGCGCGGGTGACCGGTTTGTCAGGCGGCAACGAGCAGGCGGCAAAAACCAGCAGCAACAGGGGCAATATCCAGAAGACTTTTCGCATCACATGACTCCTTTATCCGTTTTCGTTGCGGGCTGACGGGTCACTCAGGAGGGCAACCGCCGTCAGCAGCTTCTCAACCTGTTCCGGACTCGTGAAGATGCCGGGGCTGACCCGGACCGTCCCACCCGGAAACGACCCGAGGCTGCGATGAGCATCGGGGGCGCAGTGCAGCCCAACCCGGACACAGATGCCAAACTGCTGTTCAAGGCGATAACCGACTTCAGCCGGATCCATGCCGGCAAGATTGAAGGACACGACATTGCCGCGCCGCTCTCCCCGCGCCGGACCGTAGAGGGTGACACCGGGAACAGCTTCAAGTCCGGCGAGCAATCGTTCCACCAACTCATTGAGGCTGGTTTCGAGCCGCTCTGGACCCTGCTGCTGAAGATATTCGACACCTGCCCGCAGACCGGCCAGGCCGGGAACATTCAGCGTCCCGGCCTCCAGACGCTCGGGCAGATCTTCGGGCATGGTCCGCATGGTCGAATTGATGCCCGTTCCGCCGTAAAGCAGCGGCTCCAGTCGCAGTTCCGGGTCAACATAGAGAAACCCGGTGCCGGACGGGCCGAGCAGCCCCTTGTGCCCGGGGACAGCCAGCAGATGAACCCCGAGGCGGTTGACTGAAAGCGGCAGATGACCGGCGCTCTGAGCGGCGTCCACCAGGGTCAGAATGCCATGTTCCCGGCACCAGGGAATGATCGTCTCCAGCGGCTGGATGGAGCCGCTGACATTGGAACAGTGGCCGATGGCGAGCAGTCGGGTCGGAACCCGGCAGGCACGCTGCAGATCGCTGACGTCAACAATCCCGTCACGGCCGGTCTTCACCTGTTCGACCTCGATGCCGCGCTGCTGCAGGGCATACAGCGGCCGCATCAGGGCATTATGCTCCATGCTGGTGGTCACAACCCGGTCGCCCGGTTGCAGCAGACCGAACAGCGCCAGGTTGATTCCCTCGGTGGCGCCCGAAGTAAAAACAATACGGGCGGCATCCTCAACAGCAAAAAAACGCGCCAGTGTTTCGCGCGTTTCCAGGACCTCACGACCGGCGTCGAGAGAAAAACGATGACCTCCGCGACCGGGGTTGCCTCCCGCATGCCGCATGGCGCGTTCGACGGCACGATAGACCGATTCGGGTTTAGGGAATGATGTCGCCGCGTTATCGAGATAAATACTCATCGGTTTGCATCATAATGGATTTGCCGCGCCCTGACCATTGGAAAAACGCAAAAATATCGAATTCGGGAAACCGGAATTTCAGCAGACGCGAAACAGGTTCCGATCACGATTCTCTGCGACCGGAACACATCAGATCTCGTCCCCGGCATTCATCCGCTTCAGACGCAAAAGCACGCGACAGTCCCCGGCATCCGGCCAGACAGCGGGCGTAGACACGGCAACCGTTGCACGCATCGGGCTGACGCGCGATGTCATCCCGTATGGAACGACGCAGATCCCGTTGCCAGAGATCGGTGATCGCGGCATCAAACAAAGACCCCAGCGGCTGGTTCCAGGAAGAACAAGGATAGAGAATGCCGGCGGCATCGAGATGCCCGAGGCTGTTGCCGGCCTGACAGCCGCTGTAGTGGTCGCGACGTTGACCGGGACAGAGGATCTCCCACAGAAAGAGATCATGAACCACCAGCCCGGACGGAATCGGCGGTCGGGGGTCGACCCTGCCCCAGAACCCGGCAAAAGACTCCAGGTCTTCAGCCCGCAGCAGCTGGGGGCCTGGATCCTCACCGGAAAAATCGGCCAACGGCACGTTCGGCAGGAGAACCTGATCCACAGCCAGGTCGGTGGCCAGCAGGAATAAATCGGGCAGCAATCTGATCGAGGAACGCAGCGGCAGCAGCTGCAGGCCGGGAAGGCAGCCTGCCTCGCGCAGCGACTGGACATCCCCCTCAATCCCCTGCCAGTCGGGAACGACGGCACCGGAAACAGGGCCCAGGTCGAGCAACACCCGCGCCGGCGGCCGTCCGGTCACGGGCAGCAGGCCCCTGTCTGCAGCGGTGACGACCAGGCTGACCTGCATGCCGCGCCCGGCAAGAATCTCGAGAATTTCACCCAGCACCGGGCATCTGAGGGGGCGACCGGTCAGGGTCAGCTCAAAGAGCCCGGCCTCGACCAGCCGTTCGGCGAGCAGGAGCTGCCGCGCCGGGGCGAGACGGTCATCAAGGAACCAGGTCATGCGCAATGGCGCGTCGAGATGATCGAGAGCTGCCATATCAAGACATCGGGTTCGCTGTCCCGATCATTTCCAGCAATGTGGATCGGGCTCGGAGAAATCGCCGGTGGTCGCGAAGGCGCGGGCCGTACAGCCACCGAGGCAGTCACCGTAGGAAGAGCAGCCGGCGCATTTGCCCCTGGCTTCCTTGTTCCGCATTTTCTGCAGCACATCGGAACCGTTCCAGATTTCGTCGAAATCCTGGTTGAGAATATTTCCCACCACCAGCGGAATAAACCCGCAGGGAGTGATATCCCCGTTCGGCCGCAGGTGCAGGGAGAGCTTGCCGCAGCTGCTCCCCTTGACCAGGGGGTCGGCATCGTAACCGGGCAGAGAGGCGATCACCGGGTCGTCGAAGGAAATCGCCGGGGTATCAGTGCTGTTCTTGACCTCAAGAGCCTCAAGATAAAAGGCTTTCCACTCTCCCGGATCAAGATCGAGTTCTTCACGATTCTTGAAACCGCGGCCGCTGCACTTGAAGTTATGCAGGTAGACCTGGCTGACATCATGCTCCCGGGCAAGGTCGAGGATATCCCGAAAATTCCGGTAATTGATGCGCGAAATCACCGCGCTCATGGTGGTACGGATGCCGGCCCGGCGCAGGTGGTCAAGGGCGGCAACGGCCCGCACGAAGGAACCGGGCATACAGCGGAATTCATCGTGCAGGGACGCCTCGGCGCTGTCGATACTGATGCCGACGCTCTTGAATCCGGCCGCGGCCAGCCGGGACGCGTTGTCCGCATCGACAAGCCAGCCGTTGGAGTTCATCGACACATTCAGCCCCTGTTCAGCGGCATAGGCGGCGATCTCGAACAGGTCCTCCCGAATCAGCGGTTCGCCACCACCGAAATTGATGAACGGGATTTTCTTGGCTGCCAGGATGTCGACGATACGCTTGATATCGGCGGTCCCCAGCTCGGCCGCCTGCTCTTCGCGACTGTAGCAGTGGCTGCAGCTGAAATTGCAGCGGTAGGAGAGAGTCCAGTTGAATGTCAGCGGGGCCGAAAGCAGGCCCATGTTTGCATCAGCCATCGATCAGCCACCCCCGCTGTTCAAGGTCGGCGACAAAGTCGCGGACATCCTGTTCCAGTTCACCCCGGTCGACCTCATATTCGCCCGCCAGCTCATTGATAATCTGCTCCAGGCTGCGCTCTCCGTCGCAACGCAACCAGATTTCCCCACCAAGCAGATTGAGCTGGTGCATGGTTCCCTGGTGGACCAGGATCACTGTTCCACCTTCGGAGATGTCCTCGCCCTGCTGTTGAGCGGCCAGGAGTTCCCGCTCCCGTCCGGCTTCATGCCGCCAGACAATGGCTGTATTACGTTGTGGTCTGTTCACGATCGCTCCTTCAATCAATTCAGGCTTCCGCCACCCGTTCTCTCCAGAGCAGCGAATTGGCGGCAACAAAGGCCAGGCCGACCAGAACGGCCACCTTGCCGTAAAGAGGAACACCAGCCGCCGTGCCGGCCAGGCCCCAGGCCTGCACCAGCCCTCCTCCAAGCAGCATGCCGATCACCACCAGCCCGGCGTCTGCATCACCCTCTCCGGCCTTGATCAACTGGCGGAAAGGGCAACCACCGATCAGGACCGACAACCAGCCGACCAGCAGCATGCCGAGAAAACTCCAGGCATAGTCGAGATGGGCACCGGGCTGGCCGTAGAATCCGGGATGGAAGCGCCCGGCAGCCAGGTTGGTGCCGACAGCTGCCAGAATAAAAGCGGCCAGCCCCCAGATCAGGGGAGTACGCCGCCCCATGAGAAAGGTGTCGCGGACACTGCCGGTGATACAGAACCGGCTGCGCTGGGCCAGACCGCCGAGCAGCAGGCCGGCGGCCAGGGAAAGCAGCAGCGGAGCATGCTGGGCACCACTGCCGCGGGTTGAAAAGAGGATGAACCCGGGCTGCAGCAAAAGCAGAAAAAGCAGCAGCAGGAAAAACAACGGTACCCAGAGGCCGCTCGCCCCGCGCGGATCCTGACGCCCCCCCCCGAGATGGATGCCCCCGGCCAACCCTTTCAGACCGAACCAGACACCGACAATCAGACCGGCCAATCCGCTCAGAACAGTCAGATCACCGGCCGTCAGGCGGAGAAACAGTTTGATCGGACAACCGATAAAAACGCCGCAGCCGATCATCAGGAAGACCCCGGAAAGAAATCGCAGCAACGGGGCACTGCCCCCGCGGGAATGAAATTCACGGCCGGCCGCAGCGCTGAAAACGGCACCGAGAACGAAACCGATCAATTCCGGCCGCAGATACTGCATCCGCTGGTTGCCGTGCAGTCCCAGGGCCCCGGCGCTGTTTTCCAGGAAACAGGAGATGCAGATTCCTGAATTCTGCGGATTGCCGAGTACGGCCAGGCCAACCCCGATCAGTCCGAGCAGGCCGCCGGCAACAACGACAATCCAGAAGTGGCGGTCAAAAACAGGCATGACTATTCGCATCCTCCCGCCAGGCGGCTCTGCAGATAGTGAAGGTTGTTCAGAACCCGTTTCAGAGACGCGTTGTCGGGGTGGGTTCGGGCTCTCTCAGAAAAGCTGGGAAGTTGCTTGCTGACCAGCTGATCGATCTCGTTCCAGGCGGAAAAGGCTCCCTGCCTGTCGGCAAAATCGCCGTTGAGCCTGACACCCTCAACATAATTGGCCACGGCTTCTTCGACAGCGTCCAGCTGCAGCAGGATGCGCCCCTTGATAATGAAACCGTAACCTTCACCGGGGTAGCGCCGGCCGATTTCCTCCAGCTTGAGCAGCGCCTGCTGGCGGGCGCCGGACTTTTCCAGGTCCAACACCGGCCGATAGAGATCCTGCAGGAAATCAATCCGGGCACGATAGGCGACATCCTGCTCCAACTGGCGGTTGAGCTCACTGCGCGCGGCGGCATCGCCACCACCGCCGGCGGTCAACAGCAACGCCGCGGCACCGAGAGTGGTCAGCAGCAGCACCAGGACATGCCAACGATCAAAACGATCCTGCAATAGCCTGTTCACCTCTCTAGAACTCCTGGTAAGGCGGCATGTTGGCCCGTTTGGCCATACCGCGCAGGATGTCATAATCGCTGTCGAGCAACTGTTCGAATCCGTCAACCCAGGCGGACTTGAGAACCTTCACCTGTTCGCCGTTGTAGTCAACGGTGTCCTCGGGTGTAAGCAAGACCAGTGCCTCACGGAACCGTTTCATCAGATCGGGATCAACCCCTTTGGCGGCACCGAAGGTGCAGTAGGGAAAGATCGGGCTCTGGGCCACGATCTGGAAATCATCGGCAGAAATCTTGCCTTCGCGGGTCATGACCTCAAGGTCGAGCGCCGGGGCGGCGGCGACATCATAGGCACCGAAATAGACGGCGTAGATCAGTTTCTCATGTTTGAAAGACCCGTGCGGGATGGCGTAATAGGAAAGATCCATTTCCGGGTCAATCCCGGCCTTGAGCATCAGGTCGTACTGGGCCAGGTACCCTGACGGAGCGAGCTGGGGCCCGAAAATCATCCGTTTCCCTTTCAAGTCGGCCAGAGTGCGGATACCGCTGTCCTTGCGGGAAATAATGGTTCCGGCGGTCCGCGCTCCGAACTGGCCGCGCTTTTCAGTGGCCACCAGTTGCAGGTCATGGTCCTGGCGCAGGATCAGGTACAACAGGGAATTGGTGTGGGTAAAGGCGAACTCTTCTTTTTTGAAGCGATCCTCGAAATCCTGGGTGTCCACCGGCACCATCTCGAACCGGACACCAACTTTCTCGCTCAGATAGCGCGTCAACGGGGCAAATCGCAGACGGGTTTCCTGTTCACTGTTGCAGTTCATGTAACCGATCTTGTAGACCGGTCCCTGGTCGGCAGTCTGCTGGCAACCACTCAGCAGGACGCTGCAGAGCAGGCCGAAAAGACAAAAAATGATGTTTCGCATAAAGAAAACAATCCTCACTCAGCCCGTCTCGGGGTCTATTCCACGCAAGAGCGGCGAACGCGTTTATTCCGGCAACAGTCGTTTTGCGGTCGTCCCTGCCGAAGGTTTCCCGGACAGGGGAGCCGCATAGCGGACCAGCCCCGTTTCCGGTCGATCACGCCGGTCCCGAATCAACTGATCAATTCGCTTTTCGTCGACCGAGCCCCACCAGTTGGACCCGACCTGCAGATCGCCGCTGCCATCGTTCATCAGGGCGTATTCACCATTGCCGGACAGGTCATTGCCGGCGATCACACCCTGCGAGTCAAGCCAGCGGATCCCGGCCCGACCATTGGCGGTGATCCGATTGTCCCGCAGAATCACCTCGGAGTCTTCAAAAAAAGTGCCATGCTCGGCGTTGCCTACGATCCGGTTGCCGCGCAGGGTCCCCTTGCCGCGCTGAAGAAAGATCCCCCGGCGGTTGCCGGCGATCCTGTTGGCCTCGGCAACCAGGGTTGACTCGCGCAGACTGACGGCATTGATCCGGTTGTTTTCAATCAGGCACCCGGTCAGCGTCAGATCGCTGTAGATGCCGCGGATTGCCCACTGGCCACCGGTAATCCGGCACTGCTCCAGGACCACGGTGGCGTCCCGGAACTGCAGTCCGTTGAAATTGTCAAGCACCTGGCAACGACTGACCTTGACCGTCGAATCCTGAAACTGGAAGGCACGCAGATTGCGACGAAAAAGGCTGTCCTCGATGCGCCCCTTGCCGAAATGGGCATGAAAACCGCGATAAGCATATTCGACAACGCAGTGACGCAGCAGGTTGTCATCTTCCGAAGCCATCATGTTGATGGCACCCCAGGCTCCGGGACGGGGAACGGCCTCCGCGGAGGTAAACAGGATCGGTTGCTCGGCCGTGCCAAGGGCCAGTAAACGCCCCTGGATGAAAATTTCATGTTCTCCCAGACCGTCGCCGTTACTGTCGAAAAAAGTGAACCGGACCGCTGTCCCCGGGCGGATTTCCAGCCGGACCCCGGGCGCAACCGTCAGGATTCCGTCGATGAGAACATCGCCGGACCAGACCGTATCCTGCCACAGTGTCTGTTCACCGCTGTAGCGGGTTTCGGCAGCAGCAGGCAGGCAGGAGGCCAGCAGCAGCACCAGGCACAGCAGTCTGGTCATGGCGCCCCTCCCCCGAGATAGAGCCGCGGCAGACGATTGTCGACCAGGGTCAGACCGGGCCGGAAGTGATCAACCGCGACCAGACCGACATCATTCCGACGGGAAACAACCTGACGCAGACGGACCGTACACTGTCGGTCGAGATAGAGCCCCTCTTCATCCATCAGGCTGAAGCTGCTGTCGGACAGAGCCAGTACCGCGTCACCGGAACAGAACAGCCCCACCTCCCCCTGTCGGACATCCATCCTTTCAGCCGTCAGCCGTGAACCCTCCTGAAGCAGCAGTCCGTACCGACAACCGGTCAAGCGGCCGCCGGAGAAGCTGACCTCGGCCTGCTGAACGAGAAGACCGACATCGGCACGCCGCAGTTCGAAACCGGAGAGACTCGCAACCGCGCCGGGCAACAGTTCAATGCCGGCCCACAACGGATCACCGTCAGCGACCGGGTCGATCGGCTGCAGCGGGAGAAAGCGGACCGGGTTCTGCCGGTTGCCGGAAATCCGCAGGGTTCCGTAAACCAGAATCTCGGTCAGACTGGAGAGATATTCCGGAAAGATCTTGGTTGACTCGGCAGGACGCACCCAGACCAGCGACCCGGGAGCGAAAGTCAGGCTGCTCCCGGCAGGTATACGCAGGTCATCGGCCAGGACCATTTCTCCGGAAACCTCCACCTGGCCGTGGATGACGCCGGAGAGCCGCGGTAGCGGGGGCGGGGCGTAGAGCCGTGGTGACGGCGGTGGAGCGCAGGAAATAAGCAGCGGGAGGAGAAATGCCAGATAAAGAAAACGCACTACAGCCACCCTCGGGAGTCGAGAAACTCACGCGCGGTTGCAAGAGGAGGCGCACCGGACGCGACGGCCTGGACCAGGGAGGAAAAGTCATCCGCCGGCAACAGCCCGGAAAGTTTTTTCAGGGCGGGAATCACCAGGGTGAACTGCAGGTCGGATTGCGGTCTTTCGCCGCTGACAATGAAGGGTATCTCTTCTTTTTTGAAAACCACGCGGCCGGCCGGGGGAATGTTCTCGCAAAAAACCAGGTCGGCCCTGTCCTTGGTCACAGCCTCGGCGGGAGTCGCTCCGTCAAGATACACCGCGACCGTCTCGGTTCCGGTTTTTTCCTTGATGTAGATCGAGACCAGAGCGTACAGGGTTTCCTGGCGGACGGAACCATCCAGGCCGATAAACAGCTTGGAGCCGAAACAGCCGTCACCGGCAACGGGCAACAGCAGACCGGTGAACAACAGCAGGCACAGGATCCATTTATGTCGGAGAGGAAAGGAAAACACAGCGAATCAGTCAGCAAGGAACGTACCATTCCCGCAAACCCCAATTGTCCAGCCTTGCCGGGATTTTCAGAGCATCAGCACTGGCAGAGCGAAACCCTCGGTGACGTGCGGGGAAGACACTTTTTCGTCATTCTTCCCCGTCCTCATCACCATCCCCCCCGGCGGCGTCGTCTTCCCCACCATGACCGAGCAGGTGGTACTTCTCCATTTTGTAGCGCAGGGTGGTGCGCTTGATGCCGAGGACTTCGGCGGTGCGCGTCTGGGAACGACCTTCCCGGTTGAGCGTCTGAACGATCAACTGCCGCTCCAGGTCTTCAAGAATGTCGGTCAGGCTGCCACCATTCTCCGGCAGAGACAGGCAGATCTGGTCCTGATCCTGGATTCCCTGGGGAAAATCACGCGGGGTCAGGATCTCTCCCTTGGCCAGAACGACCGCCCGCTCGATAGCATTTTCGAGCTCGCGCACATTGCCCGGCCAGTCGTGAGCGATCAGACAGGCGATGGCCTTGGGAGAAATCTGCTCAATTTTCTTGCCGGTTTCCCGTGTATACTTGTCAAGAAAGTGGGCCGCCAGCGGTTCGATATCCTCCCGCCGCTCCCGCAGGGGGGGCAGGTGAACATTGATGACATTGAGACGGTAGAAAAGATCTTCCCGAAAAGTCGACTTCTTGACCTCTTCTTCGAGATTCTTGTTGGTCGCGGCGACGATGCGGACATCAACCTTGATGGTGCGATTGCCGCCGACCCGTTCGAATTCATGTTCCTGGATAACCCGCAGCAGCTTGACCTGGGCCGCAAGACTCATTTCACCGACTTCATCAATGAACAGGGTTCCCTGGTCGGCCAATTCAAAACGGCCCTTCTTGGTATGCAACGCCCCGGTGAAAGCCCCTCTTTCATGACCGAAGAGCTCACTTTCGAGAACGCTCTCCGACAACGCGGCGCAATTCAGAACGATGAAGGGCTTATCCTTGCGAGGGGAATTGAAATGAATTGAGCGGGCGATCAGTTCCTTGCCGGTTCCCGACTCCCCGGTAATCAGGACATTGGCATTGGAAGCGGCAACCGAGGCAGTAATATCAAAAACATCCTGCATCGCCCTGGCGTTGCCGATAATGCCGGAAAACTTGTAGCGGCCTTCGAGTTCTTCATGCAGGTAGCGATTCTCGGCCAGCAATCGTTCCCGCTCAAGGGCCTTGGCAACGGTCAACCGGATCTCGTCGGTTTCAAAAGGCTTGGTGATGTAGTCGTAGGCACCGGCCCGCAGCGCCTGAACGGCACTCTCGACGGTACCGTAGGCGGTAATGACGATAATCGGCAGACGCGGGTCGTAGGCGCGCAGCTCGGAAAGAAGCTCCAAACCTCCCATCCCCGGCATCTTGATGTCGGTGATGATCAGGTCATACGGGTCCTGGGCAATCGCCTGCAGAGCATCGTCGCCGTTGCCGACCGCATGGGTTTCATAACCTTCTCTGACGAGAATGCGGCTCAACAACCGCCGCATCCCCTCTTCATCGTCAACAATAAGTATTTTTTCACCAGCCATGGTTCTGCATTCTAGCACGGGTAGATTCTTCCGGGGTTGAAAACAGGCAGGGAGGGCCGCACGACAAAAAACGCATCAGCTATCCGACAGATAGTGGATCTTGTTCTTACCCTCGCGTTTAGCGGCATAGAGCAGATCATCAACGATCTTGAGCAGGCCATCGAATGTGTCACCGTCCCGCGGATAGGTCGCCACTCCGATACTGACTGTGACGCCGGTCGTGGCGAGACCGTCAAGATAGCGTGCCGACTCCTGTTCAATAAGGGCCCGGCATCGTTCCGCGGCGGCCAGAGAGGCAGCGGCATCCGACTCGGGAAGCAGGGCAATGAATTCCTCACCGCCATAACGAAAAATATAATCACAGTCACGCAGGGTCTCGGTCAGAATCTCGGCGACAGCCACCAGCACCTTGTCACCGACCGGGTGACCATAGCTGTCATTGAAGTGTTTGAAATTATCGACGTCAAGCATCACCAGACCGAGAGGTTTCCGATAACGCCGCGCCCTCATCAATTCCTCGGAAAAGAGCCGCTTGAACTGGCGGTGATTGTACAAGCCGGTCAACCCGTCGGTGGAGGCAAGACGACGGGTTTTTTCGTGCAATCGCGCATTGTCGATGCTCATCGCCGCAAAAGACCCGAGGATTGACAACAACCGCAGATCCATCTGGTCGAAACGGCGCGGCTTGAAATCATCGACGTAGAGGATGCCGATCACCTTGTTCTGAATTTTCAACGGAACGGCAATCAGGGACCGGATTCCCTCGGTGACCGCCAGGGGGTTGTTGAAAAAATCAGCTTCGTCAGTGTCCTCGACGGCAAAGGCCGTTCCCTGGCTGAGAATGGTGGCCGTCAGCCCCCCCTCACCCACCCGCCAGCGATCACGGGCGATAAAATTTTCACTGAGGCCATGATGAACCTTGAGGGAAAGATAGTTGCCGGCCCGATCGTAGAGCGCAATGCTCCCGGCCGGCATTTCCATAACTGCCATGGCGCTGCCGAGAATATTGTCGAGAACTTCCTCCAGGCGCAGGGATGAAACCACCACCTGGGCGACACTGAGAATATTTTTCAGGCCCCGCAGTTCTTTTTCAAGATCCTGCGGGTCATCCTTTTTTCGCGTCATTGCGGTTTCCAGAGTGGCGCATTCGTGCAGAAAATGCATTGAACAACTTTGTTTTCTAACATGCTTTTAAGGAAACTGCAAAGCCAAGTTTTCCCTACGGCTTTTTTCCCCGGCAACCCCGTTCGCCGAACCAGTTTTCACCCTCCATTATTGCCCTGAAAATCAACCCGGCAATCTCTTCCAAAGTCAATTTCACAATAAATTCAATACCTTTTTAGTCATTTTCCAAGTAGGTAAAAAATCGATCTTTTTTCCTTGCCGAAGAATTCGATTTTCCGGCTTGACAGCCACTATATATTGTGGTTTAAAGTCATCCTTACCACAGTATGTGTTATTCCCCCAGGACACCTCGAACGTTTTCAAAACCGATTACGACAACCTTAAATCGAACATTGCGATTTAATTCAGGAGGGTTGCAACATGCCTAAGAAGTCTCGTAAACCTGAACTCCCCCTTTCCCCGAATGCCGTCACGGTCCTTGAACGTCGCTATCTCAAGCGCGACGAAGAAGGCAAGGTTCTCGAAACCCCGACCGACATGTTCCAGCGCGTGGCACGGACCATCGCCTCGGCCGAGACATGTCTGAAAACCGGTGTTGACGCCAAACAACTGGAAAAAGATTTTTTCCGCATGATTACCCGCCTGGAGTTCATGCCCAACTCCCCCACGCTGATGAACGCCGGCCGCGAACTTGGTCAGTTGTCCGCCTGTTTCGTGCTGCCGGTCGGCGATTCAATGGAAGAGATCTTTGAAGCAATCAAGAACACCGCGCTGATCCATAAAAGCGGCGGCGGTACCGGCTTCGCCTTCTCGCGCATCCGCCCGGCCAACGACGTCGTCAGTTCAACCAAGGGGGTCAGCTCCGGTCCTATCTCCTTCATGAAGGTTTTCGACGCGGCGACCGAAACCATCAAACAGGGCGGTACCCGACGTGGCGCCAACATGGGCATCCTGCGTGTCGACCATCCCGACATCATGGATTTCATCATGGCCAAACGGGACCAGACGGTGCTGACCAATTTCAACATCTCGGTCGGCATGACCGAAGCCTTCATGGAAGCGGTGGAAGTCGACGGCGACTACGAAATTATCAACCCGCGCACCGGGAAACCGATGCAGAAGATGCCGGCACGCAAAGTCTTTGACCACATCGTCGACATGGCCTGGCACAACGGCGAACCGGGGATCATCTTCCTCGACCGTCTCAACCGCGACAACCCGACCCCCCAGGTCGGCGAAATCGAGGCCACCAATCCCTGCGGCGAACAACCGTTGCTGCCTTATGAATCCTGTAACCTCGGTTCAATCAACCTGGCCCGGTTCATTCTCGACGGTGATGTCGACTGGAACCGCCTCGGCGAAACTGTGCGCCTGGCGACCCGTTTTCTCGACAATGTCATTGAAGTCAACAACTACCCGATTCCTGAAATCGACCAGATGACCCGCGCCAACCGCAAGATCGGTCTCGGTGTCATGGGTTGGGCGGATATGCTGATTCTGCTCGGCATCCCCTACAATTCGGAGAGTGCCGTTGAACTGGGCGGCAAGGTGATGAAATTCATCAACGACACCTCCCACCAGATGTCGATTGAACTGGCCGAAGAGCGTGGCGCCTTCCCGAATTTTGCCGGCTCGATCTTCGACGTCAAGGGAGGACGGGAGATCCGCAATGCCACCTGCACCACCATCGCCCCGACCGGCACCATTTCAATCATCAGCAATACCTCATCCGGTGTTGAGCCCCTGTTCGCTGTCAGTTATATCCGCCAGGTTCTCGACAACGACAAGCTGATCGAGGTTCATCCGCTGTTTGAAAAGATCGCCCGCGAACGCGGCTTCTACTCCAAAGAACTGATGGAGAAAATCGCCGAACACGGCACGGTCCAGGATATCGCCGAGATTCCCGAAGACATCCGCCGCGTCTTCGTCACCTCTCACGACATCACTCCCGAGGACCATGTGCGGATGCAGGCGGCCTTTCAGCAATATTGCGACAACGCCGTTTCCAAGACCGTCAACTTCTGTAACGACGCCACCCGTGATGACGTGGCCAAAGTCTACCGACTGGCCTACCAGACCGGCTGCAAGGGGGTTACCATCTACCGTGACGGGTCCCGCGACATGCAGGTTCTTTCCGTGAAAAAGTCCGACGAAAAGAGCGCGCCCGAGGTGCCGATGGAAGTGGAAAAAAAATCCCGCAAACGGGAACGCCCTCGGGCTCTCAAGGGATCCACCTACCAGATGGAAACCGGCTGCGGCCCTCTCTATGTCACCATCAACGAAGACCACAAGGGCGCTTTCGAACTCTTTACCACCATGGGCAAAGCCGGCGGCTGCGCGGCCAGCCAATGTGAAGCAATCGGCCGACTGGTCTCCCTCGCCTGGCGCTCCGGTGTCCAGGCCCGCCAGGCGGTCAAGCAGATGATCGGCATTTCCTGCCACAAACCGGCCGGGTTCGGCGCCAACCGCATCACCTCCTGCGCCGATGCCGTGGCCAAGGCGATCGAGCTGCACATGCTGCCCGAGGGGGGCGCCCCGACCAGGTTCGTCGGCAACGGCGGCGCCTGTCCCGACTGCGGTGGCCCCGTCGAGCACGAAGGCGGCTGCTGCGTCTGCCATGCCTGCGGCTACTCGGAGTGTGCCTGAGCCATAAGAACAGTTCCAGTACTGCTCTGCAGGAGAGGGGAACGGACCAGCCGTTCCCCTCTCTTTTGTCCTTTCCTTCCCCCGCCAACAAGAGGGTGAATTTTTTGCGGCACCATCGAGATTGGCTCTGGCCGGGACCGCCCTGTCCATGATAAGCTTCGGGCTGAATCCGCGACCGGCGTATTCCCTCACTCGACAGAGCTTTTCTTTCCCATGACCCTGCCGCCTCTCTCAATCTTCGTTCCGACATTTTTCCTTGTTTCCCTGACCCCGGGGATGTGCATGACCCTCTCCCTGACCCTGGGAATGACCATCGGCGTGCGGCGCACTTTCTGGATGATGTATGGTGAACTGATCGGAGTCGGCCTGGTTGCCGGCGCTTCGGTCATCGGCGCCGCGGCAATCATGCTGAACTACCCCGCTATTTTCATCCTGCTGAAAATCATCGGCGGTCTCTACCTCGGCTGGCTCGGGCTGCAGCTCTGGCTCTCACGGGGCAAACTCGCGCTGGACCTGGACGGTGAACCCGGAATCGAAGATTCGCCCCGGCAGCTCGCGTTGCAGGGGTTCGTGACCGCCGTCGCCAATCCCAAGGGCTGGGCCTTTTTCATCGCCCTGTTGCCACCATTCATCGACCAGCAGCGACCGCTGGTCCCCCAACTCGTTTTGTTGCTGGGGATCATTCTCACCATCGAATTTATGAGCCTGGTGCTTTACGCAAGTGGGGGCCGCACACTCGGCCGCAACCTGCTTAAAAGCGGCAATGTCCGTTGCGTCAACCGCGTCGCCGGCACCTTGATGGCAGGTGTCGGTTTCTGGCTGGCGCTCGGTTAGGAGCTTGCCTGATGGATTCTTCTCTCAAGATTTTTCTCGATCTGTTCGTCGGCAGTCTCGGCTTCGCCTATTTCATCTACGGCAAAAAGCAGCGGGTGCTGATCCCGACCCTCTGCGGGGTGGGCCTGATGGCTTACCCCTACTTCGTCCAGCGCATGCTGATCTATATCCCGGCCGCCCTGCTGCTGGCCCTCCTGCCCTTCCTGATCCGCGAATAAAATCGTGAGCCACTACTGCGACAGCGCCCCCGGGCACCCCTTTCATGGCCCCTACCACGACCGGATGTACGGCTTCCCGTTGCGCGACGACAACCTGTTGTTCGAACGACTGGTGCTGGAGATCAACCAGGCCGGCCTGTCCTGGCTGACAATCTTGAAGAAGGCGGAAAACTTCCGCCGCGCCTACGACAACTTTGACCTGGAGAAGGTTGCCGCCTACGACGAGAATGAACGGCAGCGCCTGCTGCAGGATGCCGGGATTATCCGCAACCGGCTGAAAATCGAGGCCGCGATTAAAAATGCCGGCCGCATCCTCTCATTACGCGATGCTTACGGCTCCTTTGGCGCCTGGCTCGATCATCACCATCCTCGGCCGAAAGAGGCGTGGGTCAAACTCTTCAAACAGACCTTCCGCTTCACCGGCTCCGAGATCACCGCGGAATTCCTGATGAGTACTGGCTACCTGCCGGGAGCCCATCGACCGGATTGCCCGGTCTACACACGGATACTGCAAAGGCAGCCGCCCTGGGCCGGCACCTCGGGGGCCACTCACCCTGTTCTCCCGGGACGGCAGGGATAGAGTTCAGGCAAAGCGGCAACGTTGTTTTTGTCCTTCGACGGCACAAAGGAGACAATGCGATCCGCAAGGCCGTCTCCCCGCCAGGGTCGACCGGCTCGACCATAAAGGGTACGGTCAAGTTCATCCAGGTCACTTCGCAGTTCGGGGCCGGCTTCCCGGTACAATCGTTCGTAGGCAGCGACTTCGGCACCAGGCCAGAGTATCCGGCTCCAGCCCTCCAGCGCCCTCCGGGTCATGTCCGGCCGATGAGCGCGAGCGGCCTGAACAACGGCTCGCCGTGCTTTTTCTTCTTCAACCCCGACCTCATCGGAATCAACGGCAAGCCGCCCGGGTTGACGCCGTCGAAACACCAGGATCAGGGTCAGCAGCCAGCCGAACGCCAGTGCCAGGCATAACCAGGGCCAGAATCCGGGTGAAGATGGTCGGGGCTCTCCACTTGAAGCCCCTTGCGGAACCGGCGCCGGAGCAGGTTCTGCCGACACGATGGAGGGTCGGAAAACCTGAGGGGCCGGTTTCACCGGATTCGTCACCGCCGCTCCATCCGCGGCCGGGGCGACCTCCAGGTCCAGAGCGTCAAGGTGTGCCTTGCGCCAGCGGCCGGCCCTTGTGTCCCACCAGTCGAGGTCGAAAGCCGGCAGGATAAAACGGCCGGAGCGGGTCGGTACCAGAGCGATCTTCTGGACCAGGTTGCCGGTGATGCCGTCAGTGGTCGACGTGTCTTCACGCTGCGGCTGATCAGGATAACTTTTGAAACTGGCGGGAATATCCGGGTTCAGTTTCGGCAGGCGAGCTGATGGAAGACCGGTCACTTTCAGACGCAGGGTCCGGGTCACAGGTTCTCCGACTTTGAGTCGAGGCGGCCGTGACTGCCAGTCATCATGCAGTTCCAGCACGGTTGCCGGAAGCCATTGCCGTCCACCGATATCGGCAGGAATCGGCAGGACATCGATCTTCAGCGGCTTCGAAGTGCGGCGGACCCGCCGTCCCTGCCGGCCAAAGGGATCGAAACGTGCACGGCCGGCGGCGATGCTGCCGTCGAACTGCAGAGCGGGGATTGTCATCTGCCCGCTCCCCTGGGGGAAGATGGCGTAATCCCGCTCAATCACCTGGTAAAGCCGACCGTTGCGCCGCGTTTCATAGTTGCGATCATCACCCAGTTTCTTCACCACTGCCGCCACCCCGGTCGGTTGCGGCTCCCCGAGCTGCCCTTCAAGAAGATCGACCCGGCGCAGCAATCGGACCCTGAGCACCACCTGACCCTGCGCAACAACCTGCCGCCGGCTGACTTCTGTTTCCAGCAGCAGAGGGTCATCGGCCGCCGCGTCCTTATCAGCGGTTCCGGTGACCTCAATCGGCAGCGGCAAAGAGCAGTCCCCGGAAAAGCAAACCGCCGGGATCATGACGGTTCCCTGTTTGCGTGGCATCAGGGTCAGGTTGTAAACCACCGAACGACTGAAGCTGCCGTTGATGATCTGTACCTGACTGCTCTGCGCACGACTGAGGATCTCCCAGTTCTTTTCCAGAGCGCTCAAATCAGGGTCCCCATCAGGACTGCCGGAAACCCGCAGCTGCAGTTGCAGGCTTTCGTTGGCCGAGATCCGTTCCCGGTCAGCCACCGCCTGTACCGCCACCGCACCCGCGATACTTTCACCAAGGGCAAGAAACAACAGTACGAGAAGAAGAAAACAGCCTCTGTTCACCATGATCGATCCGTCTGTTTCTGCTGACCGCGCTGGCGGTACTGATAAAGAAATTTACGCCGCAGAAGGCCGCCCGGGTCGTCGGGAAGCTGCTGCAACAGCAGGCGGGTTTCACGCTGTTCAGCTGTTTCCCGGTCCTGATCCCGGCCTGCGTGGGCAACTTGCGACGTGTCCCCGGAGGCTTTGCCCGCGGCTTTATCGTCCTGCGGACGAACGGTCCGGGCAGACCCCGGTGTCTTCCGGTTCGGGACCGGCTTCTCTCCTCGGGAAGGTGAGTCAGGGGATTGTCTTTCCCGCGGTCCCCCTCCCGGCCGATCCCGCGTTGCGACAGGAGACTGCTGTTGTGCCCCCTGCTTCCCGCCGTTTGCCGGTTTCTTCCCTCCCGGAGTTTTCTCTTGCGTGTTCCGCCGCCCGGTTTTGTTGGCGGCCTGTCGGGATTGCCGCTGCTGTCTGCGTTTGAGTTCCTTTTCAACAAGATCCTTGTTGAACCGGGCGTCGGCATCCCGGGGATCTCGTTTCAGAGCCTGCCGATAGGCCTTCAGTGCTGCCGACAAATCACCCTGCTTCGCCAGCGCATTGCCAAGATTGTAGAAATCATCCGCCCCTTGCAGTTTTTGCAGGAGGTTCGCCGCGGCGGCGAAATCTCCGGCCCGGTAGAGGGCGGATGATTTCCAGCGGATGTTCTCGAACTGTGCGGCGGCGGCTGAATAATCCCCGGCCCGGTACAGTTGGGCTGCCTGCTGATCCGGGGTTCGCCACAATCCCTGCCAACTGAACGCCTCGGCGGGAACCGGCTGAAGAAGAAGCAACGGCAGCACCAGCAGCCAGCCGCGCCGAAAGCCGCATGCGGCCAGCAGGATCAGCGGCCAGAGCAGCCAGACGCCTTCCTCGGACCAGACATCTCCGCGCGTGGGGCTGCTCACGCCCGGGCTGTCGAGACGATGGCTGTTCAAGCCGGACAACAGGTCCCGCAGATCGGCATCGTCGATGCTGATCCCGTGATACCGGCCGCCGCCCGCGGCGGCCAATCGCTGCAGTGCCTTGCCATTCAGGCCGGGCAGCACCAGGTTGCCGTCGGCATCTTTGAAAAATCCGCCCCCCGGTTGCGGGATCGGGGCACCTTCCGCAGTGCCGACACCGAGAACCGCAAGCTCGAACCCCTGCCGATGCAGACGACGCGCCGCGTCCAGTGCGGCCTCGGGACGATCTTCATCGGTCACCAGCAGCAACCTTCCCTGTTTCAATCCGGCCTGTCGCAACAGCTGAACACCAAGTTTCATAGCCCGAGCGGGATCACTCCCCTGAACCGGCATCAGTCCCGGTTCCAGGCTCTTGAGCAACGCTTCGATGGTGTGCCGGTCTGAGGTCAACGGGGTTACGGTGAAAGCGTCGGCGGCAAAAACAATCAGTGCGGTCTGCCCTTCCTTACGCTGACGAAGCAGGTCTTCGATCTTGTAACGTGCCCGCAGATAACGACTCGGCTTGAGATCGGCAGCCTCCATCGAACGGGACAGGTCGAACAGGATCACCAGCGCCGACTGCTGCCGGAAGAGGGGTTGCGGGAGGCGGCGCCAGACCGGTCCGGCCAGAGCCGTGATCGTCAGCAATACGCCCGCCAGCAGCAACCACAATGGCCAGTTGGCGCGCCGCACCGAACGTCCGAGCAGCAGATGCGGCAGCAACTCAGGATCACAGACCGCCTGCCAGCTGCGGCTGCGGAGTTGACGGCGGGCCAGCCACAGCAGCAACACCAGCGCAGGCGGCAGAGCCCAGAACCATTCGGGCCGCAAAAAATGAAAAGTGTTCATGGCGACCTCCGGCCCGGCAGGGACGGCAGCAACGGCAGCAGCAGCACCAGCAACCCGCCCAGGAACGCGGCCCCCAAAGGCCAGACATACAGTTCGGAAATCGGTCGAAAAACGTCGTGATCACGCACCACCGGCTCCAGCTCATCAATGGCGGCGTAGATCTCCTGCAACTGCCGGGTATCACGCGCTCTGAAGTACCTTCCACCGGTCTTTTCAGCAATCGCGTTCAAGGTCTTTTCATCAAGATCAGCCGAAGGGTTGACGGTCTGCCGGAAAATGAAACGGCGCACCTCCATCCTGTCAGCGCCGATGCCGATGGTGTAGATCTTCAGATGTTCTCGCGCCGCAAGCTCGGCAGCCTTGAGCGGCGCCAGTTGGCCCGCGGTATTGGCACCGTCAGTCAGCAGAATCAAGACCTGGTTCTCCCCTCCTCCATCTGTCAGGCGTTTGACCGCCAGGCCGATGGCATCCCCGATGGACGTGCGGTCACCCGCCAATCCCAGGGCGGCTTCATTCAGCAACGTCAGCACCGTCTGGCGGTCAAAGGTGAGGGGGGTCTGGACGTAGGGCTGATCACCGAACAAAATCAGCCCCACGCGATCTCCGACCCGACGACGAATGAACTCACCGGCCACAGCCTTAAGCGCAGTCAACCGGTCGACTGTCTCGCCGCCCAACGTGAAATCCCGGGTCTGCATGCTGCCGGAAAGATCGACCGCCAGCATCAGGTCCCGTCCGCTGACCGGCAGTTCGATCGGGTCCCCCAGCCATTGGGGCCGGGTTGCGGCAAGAACCAGCAGCAGCCAGCACAGCACGGCCAGAAGAATCTGCAGGCGGCCCGGGCGACGGACACCCTGCTGCGCCACGGCACCGAACAGAGAAAGAGAGGGAACCCAGAGGGCGGCCTCCTCGGCGGCCAGGGCCGGAGGGGCATAGCGATAGACCAGCCAGGGAAGCGGAAGCAGGGCCAGGGCCCAGGGCCAGGCAAAATGGATCATCGCCTCCTCCTCGACGGTCCGGACTGCGGCGGCAGTTTCTTCAGCCAGTCCCGGCAGAGTTCAAGCAACCGGGCTTCGTCGATATCGACAAGCGGTCGGTAAGGAGCATCCTGAAGGCACCGGCCGTACCCTCTGCTGAAAGGACGATCCGCGAACGGTGTATCCAGGAACTTGAGCCAGTCCTCGCCGCTCAGGCCGGCAACCTGTTGAGGTGAAAAGTGACAGAGCGCCGCCTGCCGAAGCAGGTATGAAAGGGCGGCAGCCAGTTCGCTGCCATGCAGGTTTTTAAGGGTTTCGAGCTGAAGAAGGGCCAGTCTGCGAAATCGGCGGCGTTGCCGAAAACGCGCCAGCAGCAGCGCCGCGACAATCAGGAGAACCAGCAACCCGACCAGCAACCACCAGCCGGGAGCCAGGGGCCAGACACCGATCTCAGGCGGAAGGTGGAGATCACGTAACGGCAAAGGGGGCATGGCCCTGCCCGTCACCGTCGAAGGAATCGTTGACAGCTGTGCCATCTCAGCCCCCTGCCCTGACGCTGGACAGATTTTCGATGGGATCGAGGTCGGACGGCAACACCATGAACCGGGCATGCTGCCGACGGCAGAAATCTTCCAGCAGCTGTCGTCGCTGCGCAAAATGCTGCTGATAGGCCCATCGCGCGTCGCGGTCGGTGGTGACAATACTCAGGTCACGCAGCCCGTCACTCAGACGATAGCTGCCGGCCGGCGGCAGATCGGCTTCCAGCGGGTCGAAGCAATGCACCAGCTCCAGCTCACAGTGACGGTTCAATTGGGCCAATTGCAGTTCGACCCGTTCATCCCACTGGCTGAAATCGCTCAACAGCCGAATCAGACTGCCCGGCCGCGCCACCCGTCGCAAACGCTGCAGGGTGACCGCCAACCGCTGCTTCGGCTCAAAAGGTTGATGCCGTGGACGCTCCCAGGCCGGATCGGCGACCATCTGCCGCAACAATTGCAGAACGGCCTTTTTGCCGAGTTGCGGGCGCAGTTCGAGGTTGCGTTCTTCAGAAAACAGGAAACCACCGATGCGATCGCCACGTGCCAGGGCCTGCCAGGCGAACAAGGCGGCCAGTTGCGTGGCCCGCACCGCCTTGAATCGTCCCCGGGTGGCAAAAAACATCGGTCGCCGATAATCGAGCGCAACCAGAACCGGCCGTTCACGCTCTTCGTGAAACAGCTTGGTGTGAACCTTGCCACGCCGGGCCGTCACCCGCCAGTCGATGTTTCGCGCATCATCCCCCGGAAGATAGGCTCGGACCTCGGCGAACTCCATGCCCCGGCCGCGGAAACGGCTGAGGTAGCCCCCCTGTTTCGCGCCCAGCCGACGTCCGGCCTCCAGGCGCGATGGCAGCAACCGATCCCCGATGGCAATCAATTCGGCCAGAGAGACCGCAACCGGAGAAGAGGCCCCCGGCGAAACCCTTGTCGTCATCAGGGCACCGGCACCCGGGCAATCAGCTCAGAAATCAGTCGATCGGCATTCATGCCGCCGGCTTCTGCCTCATAACTGAGAATCAGGCGATGCCGCAACACGTCGAAGGCCAGGTTCTGAATATCTTCAGGCAGCACATGGTCCCGTCCGGCCAGCCAGGCCCGTGATCTGGCACAACGATCGAGAGCAATGCCGGCCCTGGGGCTGGCGCCGTACTGGATCGCCTTACGCAGATCATCGCCATAGGCCTGCGGATGCCGGGTCGCCAGGACCAACTGCAGCAGGTACTCTTCCAGGTTCTCCGCCAGGTATAAATCCAGGACCTGTTGCCGCGCCCGACGCAATTCCGACGACGATAGCGGCGAGAACCCGGGCTCGTCGTCTCCAACCGCCGACAATCCGGCCGCTTCACGCCGGGCGAGTCGAAGAATCCGGCGTTCGTTCTCAAGGTCCGGGAAGTCAATTCTCACGTGCAACAGAAAACGATCGAGCTGCGCTTCAGGCAGAGGATAGGTCCCTTCCTGCTCAATCGGGTTCTGGGTTGCCATCACCAGGAAAGGGTCTGCCAGGGCATAGGTCTGCCGACCGACACTGATCTGCCGTTCCGCCATGGCTTCCAGCAGCGCCGATTGCACCTTGGCCGGGGCGCGGTTGATTTCATCCGCCAGGATCAGATTGTGAAACAGCGGTCCGGGCTGAAAAACAAAAGCGCCCTCCTGCGCGCGGTAGACATCACTACCGGTCAGGTCGGCAGGAAGCAGGTCGGGAGTGAACTGAATACGTTGAAAACTGCCCTCAAGCAAACCGCTCAGTTGCCGAATGGCACGGGTCTTGGCCAGACCGGGGGCACCTTCCACCAACAGGTGCCCATCGGCCAAAAGGGCAATCAACAAACGTTCAACCAATTTCGGCTGACCGATGATCTGCCGGGAAAGAATCCTTGTCAGCTGTCCGAAGCGCTGTTGCAGTACGTCCATCGAAAAATTCCTTACGGTTGGACCTGAACCGGGGATGAACGTCCCCGGTCCGGGTTGTAAACTTCTCACCTGATTCAGGTCTCAGCCGGAACGTTCCGCGCCAGACTGAAAAAGGCCGGTTCCGCCGCCTGGCAGCGGAACCGGCACTGTCAACTCGCCCCGGAGTTTCCCCCATCGGGCGTTGATGGCGGCGACGGGGGATTCATCTTCACCAGTTGCGCCCGTTGATAGCCCTGCAGTTCCGTCAACAGACCGGAGCGCACCTTGTACAGGTAGGGCCGGTCGGAAACCTGCAGCAGGACATCCTGGTGGTCCCCCTTGCGCAACTGGTAGCTGCGCCTGCGGCCATCGACAAAATCAATCGACAGGTTCAGGGCAACCGGCCCCGAAAGAGACTGCTGCGGCTTGTCGACCACATCAAGGATCCGCAGTCCGGTCACCTTGGCGACCAGGGCGTCGACTTTCTGCCGGTCGGTCTGTTCCCCGTTGTCCAACCCCTCGACCTGGAAGGTCTTGTCCTTCCTGACAATGCGGCAGTCCGGGAGGTTGATACTGCTGATTTCCCCGCGCTCGACCTGCAACTGTCGCTTGTCAATCCAGTCATCCGCCTTCAGACTGACCTTGTAGGTGCTGAAAGGAATATCGTAAATCTTCTTTTCTCCCTCGATCCGGGCATGCACCTTGCGGAAACCGGGTGAACTTCCCAGCAACAGCGTCGCCAGCTTTTTCTTTCCCTGGAAGAACTGCAGCTGTCGTTCATAACCGGTATCCGATACCTTGAAACGGGTCGCCACATCGTCTCCGGCCGCGGTCGGCCAGGGGCGCTTGATGGTGGTCAGACGATGCAGAAGATCAGCGATTTTCTGCTGATCGGCAGGGGTTCCGAAATGCTCCGGCAACTGCCATTGACCGTCAACCTTCTGAAGTTTTATTTCCGCCTTGTCCGGTCCGGAAAAGACCAGCATGTCGGGGGTGTCTTCCGAGATGGCGAGCAATGGCCCGGAGCCGTTGAAGGCACCGAGATCCTGCCGCTCCATTTTCAGTCCGAAAGCCAGACCGAGCTGCGCCAGCAGCAACAGACTTAAAAAGATCATTCGACGTCGCATGACCTAATTCCTCCCTTCCAGCAACAACTGGTAACGCTGCCGCACCCGGCGGCTGCGCAACCGGTAGGCCACAAACACCAGCAGCAGACCGACCAGCACCAGGGCGTAGTTGAGATATTCCCACCCGATCTGCGTCTCGCGCGTGAGCGGCAGCAGGGTTCGCGCGTAATGACCGCGGCTGCGGATACTCAACAGGCCGGGATCTTCCAGTGACCAGTCAAGGGTGTTGTCAAGAAGCTGCAGAGCGCCCAATTGTTCCTGACCGGCGGCACTGGCGGCCAACTGCAGGGTCTGGTCACTGAGAAAGTCACTCGATCCGAACAGGACCAGCCGCGCCGATTCAGGAGAGCGTTCGATGACACTGTCGAGCTCCTGTTTCGCCTGTTTATCCCGGTTGTTCCCGGTTTTGCCGGCAGCCTTGTCCTGTTTCTCCAGCAGCGGTGATGGTTTGCCCTTGAAATAGGAATCAAACCGCCCGGTCAGGGCCACGGCCAGCAACTTTTCCCCCCGGTCTTTTCCCGGGGTGAACCCGGCCCGCCCATAGTGTTCGAGACGGGGGATCAGGTTGGTACTGGTCGAGGTCCAGGACTCGGCGGAGCTTTTCAGCAGCCAGTCGACCTTCATCCCGGCCGTCTTCTGCGCATCGGTCTCGATGGGAGACGCCCAGTTGATCATCACCTGGTTGAGTCCTGACGTAACCGGCAGACCGGGATTCAGCCCCTCTGCCCGCACGTCGACAAAATAGGGATAGGGAACCATGCGCAATTCACGCAGGCTGAAACCACCGACATTGCGCGTCACCGGTATCGGGAAAGGTTGATTACGGGGGTCAAGAACCATTTTCTGTTGCAGGGTCAGCCCGTTGTGCTTCAACCAGGCAAGCAGGGGACCGGTCCGGGTCCGGGCCGTCAGGCTGTCGCGATTCAGGCTGACCAGGTAGGGGGACGTTGCCAGCATCACCGTCCCGCCCTTCATCAGGAACTGGTCAATGGCGAATACTCCCTTGTCAGTCAGCTGTTCAGGAGCAACAACCACGAGAATATCGGCAATTTCCGGAATGCGACCCTGCTCGAGATCGATGGTACGAACATTGTGGTTCGCCTCCAACTGCTTGCGCAGGGTTTCAAACTGCTTGCTGTTATCCAGACCGTAATGACTCATATACGGATTGGCTGCGGGACGGGGAACCGCCAGGGCAACCGTTTTCAGATAACCGGGTGAGAACCGCTTGAGCGTTGCCAACAGGTTCTGCTTCAGGGACTCACGGGTAAAATCATGCGGCAACGGGACCTGCAGCTGCTGGTCACCGTCACTCAAGTTGAGATAGAAATAAAAACGACGAGAGTCAAACAGCCCCGCCTGCATCGGTCGGTAACCGTATTTCTGTTCAATTTCCCTCGCCAGCGCACCACCATCGACATCAGGATCCTTGATCTCGAAATGGAATTTGTCACCGGCCTGTTGACCCAGCTCGTCCGCCAGGGTTTGCAACTCCCGGCGGAAATTCTTCAGGAACTCCGGCAGCTGCTGATCGGCGGAGATGTAGCCGGTCAGGGTCAGCGGTCGGGTCAGAGAAGCGAACAGGTCGCCGCCACCCTGAAACCCGTACATCACCTTCCTGATACTGCGGGTTATTTCATATTCGGGGTTGCGCAGTTCGACATCGAGGCCGGTTTCACCGTGTTGCTTGATCTCGATCAGGTCGCGGAAACCGAGGACCTGGTACTGGTCTCCATACTGGATGAGGAGATGAAAATAGGAGTTGATCAGCGACGACTGATAACGGTCGGCAACCTGAAAGGGGACCGGCTTGATTCCGTATTTCTGGTTGGCTTCCGCCTCCAGATCGGGATGCTCCTGCGGATCAATAAATTCAACATGGACCCGCGAGCCGCCGGCGACCTGATATTCACGGATAAGATCACGCAGCCGGGGCACCAGGGGCGCCAGCAGGGGATGTGTTTTGGCACTGAAATAGCCCCGGATCAAAAGCGGCTGCTGCAACTGCCGCAGGTAGCTGCGGGTCGCCGGAGAAATGGAATAGATCCGCCCTTCGGTCAGATCAAGGCGCGCGCTGCCGATCTGTTGCATCCAGAGATTGCCGCAGACCAGGTTGGCGACCATCAGCAGCACCAGGAGGGCGTAACCCCGGTGACGACCGGCCTCCCCCCCTTTCGACCAGCGTAACTTTTCGAGGCTGTACAGTGTCAGAACAAAGAACACGCCGACCAGGCTGGCATAGTAATAGAGATCACGCAGATCGATCACCCCACGGGTGATGGACGCGAAACGAGAACCACTGCCGAACAGTTTAAATATCTCGGCGGTGCGGTTATCGAAAAAACTGGTCAGCAGATCGCTGCCGAGCAGGTAGAAGACGCCACAGACAAGTACGGTCGAGATCAGGCTGACAATCTGATTTTCGCTGCGCGCGCTCAGGTACAGACCGATGGAGATATAGGCCGCCCCCAGAAACAGCGCCGCCAGGTAGCCGCCCCAGACCGGACCCCAGTCGAGCGGACCAATAAGACTGACGGTTACCGGCAACGGCAGGGTCAGCAGCAACGCCAGGGCCAGCAGGGTCATGGCGGCGAGAAATTTACCGAACAGAAGCTGCAGCGGCTGCACCGGCAGGGTCAGCAGGTGTTCAAGCGTCCCCATGCGCCGTTCTTCACTCCACATGCGCATGGTTAACGCCGCGACCAGGAAAATCAGCAGGATCGGCATCCAGTCGAACAGGGGCCTGACATCGGCGATGTTGCGGGCAAAAAAGGCTTCGCCCCAGAAAAAAATAAACAAACAGACCAGCAGAAAGGAACCAAGAAAGATATAGGCGACCGGCGACGCGAAGAAAGCGGACAATTCTTTGCGCGCCACACGAAGACTGTCATGCTGCATTTTGGAGCACCTCCCCGGCGGTGATCTGGTGAAAAACCTTTTCCAGCGATTTCTCCTCGGGCTGCAGGGCGTAAAGTTTCCAGCCCGCGGCGACAACCTCGGCGGCCGCAGCGGGAGCCAGGGCTGACGCGTCGTCCCGTGGTTCAAGCCGGTAGGTGTAACGCCCCTCATCCTGCCGTTGCAGCTCCAGGCCCGTCAACTCGGGCAACCGCTGCAGGCGTTCGCGCACCTCGGCCGGGGCGGCGTCACAGCTCAACAACAGCCCTCTCCCATGCAATGCGTCAAGCCGGGCATCAAGGGCCAGTTGGCCGTGACGTAAAATAAGCACCCGGTCACAAACCGCC
Organism: Geothermobacter hydrogeniphilus; assembly: GCF_002898515.1. GTDB lineage: Bacteria > Desulfobacterota > Desulfuromonadia > Desulfuromonadales > Geothermobacteraceae > Geothermobacter_A. The sequence goes on from NZ_PPFX01000021.1 coordinate 70,024, forward strand.
TCGACTTCCTGCAGGATATGGGTCGACACAATAACCGTTGATTCCCGACCGAGATTGCGAAGCAGTTCGCGCATGTGTTCAATCTGCCCGGGATCAAGCCCGTTGGTCGGTTCATCCAGGATCAGAATGTCGGGATCGTGCAGCAACGCCTGGGCAACACCGACCCGCTGACGGAACCCGCGGGAGAGACTGGCGATGGAAGATGTTGCCTTTTCACCCAGATCGGCCCGTTCGACAGCCGAGCGGATGGCGGCCGGCCGCCGGTCTTTCGGAACACCGCGCAGGGTCGCGGTAAAATCGAGAAAATCGACAACCGACATTTCCGGATAGACCGGACAATTTTCCGGCAGATAACCGATCCGTTTGCGGGCCTGCTGCATCGTCTCGGCCAACGGCTTTCCGGCAATGAATATCGATCCGGAACTCGGCTCAAGATAGCCGGTCAACATTTTCATGATCGTCGATTTGCCGGCGCCGTTATGGCCCAGCAAACCGACCACCTCCCCGCGACTGATCTCAAACGAAACCTTGTCGACAGCGAGGAAATCCCCATAGTTACGACTGATCTGTTCAACCGCAATCATCTTCTTTCCTTTCCTGAATCGATGATCCGATTCATGACGTGGCACAATGCCGTCACCGGCGTGAAGCCGCACCGGGAAACGGCAGGACCTACATTGTCAGCTCGACCGCAATCAACACGACAGCGGATCTGGTGAGAAACGGGTCGAGACGGCCGAGCGGGGAAAACTTTGAACGAGATAAAAAAGGAGCCGGGTCAGGCAGGGGAGATTGCAGGTGGCGGACGGGTTAGATGGTCAAAAGGAACTCCGGCCGCAAATGTTCCGAGACGCACAACGGATTGCCACACCAGCAGTCCAGACTCGGTGGCGGGAGCGACTTCAGTCGGAGAGTGAAGCAGGGCCTCAAAATTGTCATCAAAATCAGCGGACGATGAGAGGCTGTGAAAGGGGACCGAATCGACCCCGGAATGGGTCACTTCGGAGGTGACAGAGGATGACAGGTGGAAGCAGGGAACCGGGTACAGGCCGACCAGCAGCAGGCAAAGGACGGCCAGCGTAAAGATTTGAAACGGGACTCGAACCAGATCAGATTTCTTGAACATTTTCCGCCTGTTCACATATTCTGATGACACCTTGAAAGCAACAAATACACCTCTTCGAAACATGAGTCAAGAAGAGATGGCGTTTGAAATTACGCTGGACAAGCTTGCTCTCATGCCTCAAGGCGCTGGATTTTTTATCAACCTGAATCTGATGAAATGGTCTCCCCCGCTACCCAAATCGGCGTCTATGCGCCAT
>NZ_PPFX01000022.1 GCF_002898515.1 Geothermobacter hydrogeniphilus
CAATAATGGTAGAAACTTTTTCATGTTCTTTTTCCTTTTTATTAATGGGCTAACGGTCGTGATAAGCGGCGGCGACGGGACGTTACCGTTTACCACCGAGATTATTGATTTTGCTTTTCGGGAAGCACACAGCTATTTCCGTCCGCTTGATTGCATGGTTGTACGGCCATTCTACGGAGACGATCTGACTCAAATCTTACTGGGCCGGTGGCGTTGCTTTTATGCCTTTGACTGCAATTGCTTTTTTCAGTTTTTGACTGATTTGCCTCTTTTGTTTGGCCTGTAAAATTTCAGCTTTCAATCAGGCCTTTTGTGAATTAATTGCCTCAATTTTCTTTATTGATTATCGGAACCGTAGATCGTTTCTTGGTCAGTAAAATCTTCGGCTTTCAAACGCAAATTATTGATTCGTAAATTTCGCTTTTATATTTTCAAGCCGTACAACGGTTAAAGATAACCGGCTGCGACGGGTCGCTGTAATTCGTAGAGACCTTTTCGAGAATCGCACATGTATCAACAGTCCGGTTCATTATTTTGTTATACGTTTTTGATTTCTCACAAGTTATCAATGATTTTTTGTATTTCTTGAATAGATAGGTGCGTGTATTTACAGTAAAAATCTACAGTATTTACGGAGGAATTTGAGTTGTTGTTAATACCTGCAACTGATTTATAGTTGCTAACTTTTGCACTAATATTGCCTGGTTCAAGTCCTGTAATTTTAGACATTTCACGACAATATTCCATTTGTTTTCCACGAGGGAAATTTTCAGTTTCAAGTTTTTTAAATATGATCAAACAGCGAAGCTCATTTTCGTTGTTCCATAGTGAAGTTTCTCTGTAGCTCATATTTTTTCTCCATTATTTATTTTTGCGTATAACGAACTACGATAACCGGATGCGTCAGCATTCCGTGTTGATTGGCTGGTTAGTTTGCGCCGCCGCATAAGAGGGAGGACAACATGGGGAAGAAACCGAGAGTCCGTTTTTGCTGGTTGTGTGGAAGAAAGTTACGCGGAAACCATTATGTTGAGACTGTTATTGACGAGCACCCGCGCATTATGCACAAAGCCTGCGCGAGATACGCAGAACAGGAACAGGCAAAAGATTTAGAAAGGGACCGTGGCTGGATTTAGACATAGCAAACTAACAGGGAATAGGCCGAATCGGTAATTTGTCGATGGGACCGCTTCGGCATTTTCGCGATGGGGCCGAACGACCTATAATTAGGCATAATAAGGCGTTCAAACCGTTGAAAATATGGAGGGATTTCTGGTTTGGTGGGGTCATCATCTCCCCCTCCCCAAAAGATGATGTTCATCTCACCCTAAGGAAAAATATTGGGGTTGTCAATCTTCCATTTAACTGAAATCATGATATTTTATCCACCTGAGGGAACAGGATGTTCCCGGTTTTCCCATGGAGGGTGACAGATGGATTCACGAAAAACGCGCATCAAAAAGTCGTCGGAAGAATTCTGGCGCGGTTACCGAGACCTTCTCTCCCGCAGGGGGGTTGAAAGCACAAGAATCACCCACTACCAACGCTGGGCCGTTGATTTCGCCCGCGCCTTTCCCGGCGTGTCCCTTCGCTCCCGCCAGCCCGAACATGGCAGGGTCTACCTGGAAAATCTCAGGCAACGTGAGAACGTCCATGACTGGCAAGTTGCCCAGGCGCGCGAGGCCGTGGCCATGCTCCTCTATGATTACCTCGGACTCCCTCGACGGCCCGGAGATCATCAGGCAGCGCTCCCGCCCGTCAAACCCTACCGCAGGATGCCCATAGCCGAAGACGCTTCCTGGCTTGTCGCCGTGCGTCAGGAACTGCGCTTGCGACACTACTCGAAAAGAACCGAAGAGGCCTACCTCTCCTGGATGAAGGCCTATCTCGGCCACAGTGGTGATGAAGACCCGGGCAAGCTCGGGGCAGAAGAGGTGCGGGCCTTTCTCACTTACCTTGCCGATAAACGCGAAGTCTCTGCCAATACTCAGAAGCAGGCGCTCAATGCGCTGGTTTTCCTCTATGAGCAGGTCCTCAAGCAGCCCCTTGAGGAGGATCTGGATTTCGCCCGGGCGAAGAGAGCGCGCAAACTGCCGGTGGTGCTCAGCCGCTCCGAGGTTGCGGCCTTGCTGGCGGAGCTGGAAGGGACCACCGGCCTGATCTGTCGCCTCCTCTACGGCGCCGGGCTGCGATTGATGGAGGGGCTGCGACTACGCGTCAAGGATCTCGACTTCGACCAGGGGCAGCTGCATGTGCGTGACGGCAAGGGCGGCAAGGACCGGGTGACAGTGCTGCCGGGGCAGCTGGTCGCTCCCCTGCGCGAGCACCTGGAGCGGGTTCGCAACCTGCACCAGAGGGATCTCGCCGCTGGCCTGGGGGCGGTGTGGATGCCGCCGGCGCTGGCGCGCAAGTACCCGAACGCCTGCCGGGAATGGGGCTGGCAATACGTCTTCCCGGCGCAGGCCCTGTCGGTCGAGCCGCGTAGTCTGGCGACTCGCAGGCACCATGTCCACGAATCGGCGATCCAGAAGGCGCTCAGGCAGGCGGCCCGCCGCGCCGCCATCGCCAAGCCGGTTTCGCCCCACGTGCTGCGCCACTCCTTCGCTACCCACCTGCTCGAGTCCGGCTACGATATCCGCACCGTGCAGGAGCTGCTCGGCCACGCCGACGTCAAGACGACGATGATCTATACCCACGTGCTGAACAAGCCGGGGCTGGCGGTGAAAAGTCCGCTGGATTGAAACGCCGGGCGCTGCGCTGATGGTGGATGGACGCTGGACGATAAAATCCGAGGTTCGAGGTTTGACGATTTAACAGCTCGCGACGCGACCAGGCCATTCCCCGTAACACTGAGTAGCGGCGACCGCGACGCTCTGCCGGAAAAAAGTCCCAACCGCGGTACAGCGGCGAAAGTTTGCAGTGTCCTCATCAGGAGGTACTGACCATGCCCGCCGCCGGCGCCAGCTTTTTTGCTTACTTTTTCAGCACTGGAAAAAGTAAGTCGGCGGCCGGCCGAGACCGGCGAAGTTAGGGTTGTTTCCTGTACAAGGGGGACAGTCCCTTTGACCCAGAGGGACTGTCCCCTTCGGGCCTGAAATCTGAAGACCGTCAACACCGGCGGGGGCGCCCGCCAGCGCCTTACTTTTCTTGCCTGCCCAAGAAAAGTAAGCAAAAGAAGGGCACCCCGACGCAGCCACCCTGGCGGGTCCCTTCACTCCGTTGCGCGCCTGCGGGAGGCAAAAAAACTCGGCTGTTGCCTCAGACAGTTTTTGCCTCTCTTTCCGCAGCCTCTCCACTCCGTTCAGTGGCTTGCTGACGGGGATTAACGTCGCTGGAGGCTGGACGAACGAAGATCGAGGTTCAGACAGGCAAAACCTTCCCGGGGTTTGTGGTCAGGTCTTGAGGGATAAAAGTCACGTGTGCTGCTTTCGCAAGTTTCCATGCCGTGTGCCGGGAGCTGGTAAGAGTTCGCTAAATTGAAAAAGGGCAGGCTCCCGCGGGGCCTGCCCTTGAAATTATTATCGTCTCCCTGCTCCTACCCGCCCAGATACGCCTTCCTCACCTCCGGATTGCCGGCCAGCTCTTCGCTGGTTCCGGACGCGGCGATGGTGCCGGTGTCGAGGACGTAGCCGCGGTGGGCGATGTCGAGGGCGAGCTTGGCGTTCTGCTCGACCAGCAGCAGGGTCATGCCCTCTTTGTTGAGCTTCTTCAGGGTGCGGAACAGTTCGTACTTGAGCACCGGCGCGAGGCCCATGGAGGGTTCGTCGAGCATCAGTGCCCGGCAGCCGGTCATCAGCGCCCGGCCGACGGCGAGCATCTGCTGTTCACCGCCGGAGAGCGATTCGCTGCGCTGTTTGCGGCGCTCGGCGAGGCGCGGGAAGAGGTCGAAGATGCGCTGGTAATCCTTGTCGAGGTCGGCATCCTTGTCGCGCGAGTAGGTCGCCAGTTCAAGGTTCTCCATCACCGTCAGGTTGCCGAAGATGTGGCGCCCCTCGGGAACCAGGGCGAGCTTGAGATTCTTGACCACATCGGAGGGCGCGGTGTCGAGGATCGATTCGCCCATGAAGCGGATGTCACCGCCGACAACTTTGGGAGCTTCGGGCGGCGCCAGGCGGGCGATACTGTAGAGGCTGGTGGTCTTGCCGGCACCGTTGGCGCCGATCAGGGTGACGATTTCCCCTTCCCTGACATCGAAGGAGATGCCGTGAAGCGCCTGGATATTGCCGTACTTGACCTCGAGGTTTTCAACTGAGAGCAGCATCAGATGTTGTCGTCTCCGAGGTAGGCGGTGATGACCGCCGGGTGGTTGCGGACCGTTTCGGGTGTTCCTTCGGCGATGGTCTGGCCGAAGTCGATGACCTTGATCTGTTCGCAGAGTTCCATCATCACGTCCATGTGATGTTCAATCATCCAGATGGTGACGTCGAAGCGGCCGTGAATCCAGCGCACCAGCCGGATCAGGTCCTTGACGTCGGCCGAGTTGAGTCCGGCGGCCGGTTCGTCGAGCAGCAGCAGCTGCGGGTGGCTGGAGAGGGCGCGGGCGATCTCAAGTTTGCGCTGGGTGCCGTAGGGCAGGTTTTTCGGATACTCATCGGCGAAGCGCAACAGGTCGAAGACCTCCAGCAGTTCGCGTGCTTCCCGCTCGACCTCGTCCTCCCGCCGGCGGTAGCGGCCGCTGCGGGCGATGGCGTGGAAGAAACCGTAGCCGAGTCGGCCGTGCTGGGCGACGCGGATATTGTCGAGGACCGACATGTCGTTCCACAGTCGGATGTTCTGAAAGGTGCGGGCGACGCCGAGACCGGTGACCTGGTGCGGCTTCATCCCTTTGGTATTGCTGCCGCAGACCAGGATGTCCCCCTCGCTCGGCTGGTAGAAACCGCTGACCAGGTTGAAGACGGTGGTCTTGCCGGCGCCGTTGGGACCGATCAGGCCGGCCAGCTCACCATGCTTGAGGGTGACGTTGAAGTTGTTGACCGCCGTCAGGCCGCCGAAGCGCTGGGTCAGACCGCGTACTTCGAGTACCGGGGCGGTGTTCGTATGTGTCTGCGTTTGGGTCATAGTGTCTTATTTCACCACAAAGCCACGGAGGGCACATTGCAGGGCAAAGAGAATTTTAACGGAGAGACAGGGCGATGCAGAGGTGGGGAGAACCCTTTGAATTTCAAACGCCCCAAAGCTTTTTTCTTTTCTCCGCGTTTCTTGCCTCTCAGCGACTCTGCGTTAAAAATGGCTTTTTCTTTGTTCTCTGTGCCTTAAGTGGTGAATCCTCTTACTTGAACTTGTAAAACCGCTTCAGCCAGGGGAACATGTCCCCCAGTTCCTTGTTGCCCATGATCCCCTCGGGGCGGAACTGCATGAGAATGATCAGCAGCAGCGGGATGACGACCCACTTGATGATCTGCAGCGGCCGCAGCGCTTCCAGCAGCAGGGTGAACAGCACCGCCGAGAGGATCGAGCCGGAGAGCGAGCCCATGCCGCCGAGATAGACCATCACCAGCGCTTCGGTCGACTTGAGGATGTTGAAGCTGCCGGGGTTGACATAGCCGATGACGTAGGCGAACAGGCCGCCGGCGATGCCGGCGACGCCGGAGGAGACCATGAAGCTGATGGTCTTGATCTTGTTGGTGTTGACGCTCATGATCTCGGCCGCGACCTCGTCCTGGCAGATGGCGGAAACGCCCTTGCCGAAGGTCGAGGAGAGATAGCGGCGCAGCAGCCAGACCGAAAAGACGGTGAAGAGGAAGACCCAGATCGGCATCCACGGCAGGTAGGCGACATCCTCCATGGCGTTGATCACCCGCTTCATGCCCATGAAACCGCGCGAGCCGCCGATCACGCCGAGGTTCTCGATCACGCTGATGATGATGTAGTTGGCGGCGATGGTGATGATCGCCAGGTAGTCGCCGCGGGTCTTGTAGCTCGGGATGGCGACCAGCAGCCCGGCCAGGGCTGCCGCCACGCCGCCGGCAAGGACGATAAACGGAAAGGCGTAGATGGCCAGCGAGGGGTCGAGCAGCGGCGCGCCGAAGACCTTGTCCTTGGCGAACAGCAGCACGCCGAGAATCGAGCTGACGTAGGCGCCGACGCACATGAAGCCGGCGTGGCCGCAGGAGAACTCGCCCATGTAGCCGTTGACCAGGTTGAGGCTGGTCGACATGATGATGTTCACGCCCATGAACATCAGCACCGAGAGGGTGTAGAGGCCGATCATCTCCTCGTAGGCCATCCAGGTGATCAGTCCGCCGGCGAGAATCAGGAGAATATGGAAGGTATAACGGAGCATAAATTCAGATCTTCGTTGTTTTCGCCACCCCGAACAGTCCGGTCGGCTTGAAGGTCAGGATCACCAGCAGCACGGTGAAGCCGATCAGGTCGCGGAAAGTCGAGGGGAAGAAGGCGACCACCATGATTTCCACTGCGCCGAGCAGGAAGCCGCCGATGAAGGCGCCGCGAATATCGCCGATACCGCCGACCACTGCGGCGATAAACGCCTTCCAGCCGATCAGCGCCCCCATGTAGGGCTCCAGTACCGGGTAGCTCATGGCGAACAGGATGCCGGCCAGCCCGGCGAAGGCGGAGCCGAGGACGAAGGTGACGACGATGATGTTGTCCATCGGGATACCCATCAGCGGCACCGCGAACTTGTCATAGGAAATGGCGCGCATCGCCATGCCGACCCTGGTGCGGGTGACCACCCAGTGCAGAAAGGCGAACACCAGGAAGGCGGAGATGATGACGGCGATTTTCAGGTTGGTGAAGCTGACCCCGCCGATGGTGTAGACGGTTTCGTGAATCAGCGGCGGGAAGGCCTTGCGGCTGGCGCCGAGAATCGCCAGGTTGCCGTTTTCGAGGATCAGCCCGGCCATCAGCGCGGTGATGACCACGTACAGGCGGTGAGCGCCCTTGCGTCGCAGCGGTCGGTAGGCGATCCGTTCGAGGGTGACGCCGACCAGCGAGGTCAGCACCATGGTCGCCGGGATGGTCAACGCCAGCGCCGCCCAGCCCGGCAGCCCGAGGGTGGTGAGGGCGAAGCTGGCGACGAAGAAGGCGATGTAGGCGCCGACCATGAAAATATCGCCGTGGGCGAAGTTGATCAGGGTCAGCACCCCGTAGACCAGGGTGTAGCCGAGGGCAATGAGGGCATAGAAGCTGCCCCACTGCAGGGCGTTGATGACGTTTTGGAGTATGGAAGCGAGCATGTTGTCCAGCGGCTGAGGAAAGTGCACCACCTGCTGCGTTACGCTTGCCCGGACCCCTTCGACGTACCCTTGGTAGGCCTCAGGCTTCCGGTTTGCGCAAGCCTTGCATCTGGTACCCTTTACTCAGCCGTTCACCGTTTCGTTGGAAGTCAATACCGATGGCGTCGCAAAAATTCACCAGCAGCTGCGTTGCTGCGTTTATCTCGCTGCTTCAACGTACGCAAGTACGTCTCATTGCTTGGCAAACGCGCGCCTTGTTTTTGCTTAGCCAACATCATTTTTGCTTTCTTGCGAAAGCATCAATGCCACATTTCAAGGAAGCCCGGTGGGTCGGGCAGCCGACCCACCGGGTTGTAACCTCATTTCTGCTGTTTTGTCAAATCAATCGTGGTTTTATTCCGGGCAAACCGATTCCTTGAACTCGAAATCGCCGCTCTGGCTGATCTGCACCACCACGGCGCACTTGACCGGGTCGCCCTGTTCGTCGAATTTCATGTTGCCGGTGATGCCGGCGAAACTCTTGATGGCGGAGATGCCGTCACGCACGGCCTTGCGGTCGCGACGGAGCTTGCCGGTCAGTTTGCCGGCGTTCTGGATGCCCTTGAGGACGACGCGGGTGGCGTCCCAGGTCAGGGCGGCGACGTCATCCGGGGTGTAGCCGTATTTCTTGGTGTAGCGGTCGATGAATTCCTTGGTGGCACCCTTGGCGCCGGCGGCGGCGTAATGGGTCGAGAAGTGCAGGCCCTTGCAGTCGTCGCCGCAGAGGGTCATCAGTTCGGAGGAACCCCAGGCGTCGGAGCCCATGAACTCACCCTTGTAGCCGAGCTTGCGGGCCTGCGGCACGATCAGCGCGACCTGGTTGTAGTTGTCCGGCACGAAGATGAAGTCCGGCTTGGTGGCGATGATCTTGGTCAGCTGGGCGGAGAAATCCTGGTCCTTGGTGCCGTGGGATTCAAAGGCGAGGACGGTGCCCTTGCCCATCTTCTTCTCGAATACGTCGCGGAAGATCTCGGCCAGGCCCTTGGAATAGTCATTGGAGAGATCGTAGAGCACCGCCGCGGTCTTGGCGTGGAAGGTTTTGACGGCGAAGTTCACGGCCACCGGACCCTGGAAGGGATCGAGGAAGGCGGCCCGGAAGACCCAGGGACGATCGTAGGTGGTGTCCGGGTTGGTCGACCAGGGGCTGATCATGACGGTCTGGTTGTCGTCGGCGACCTGGCCGGCGGGAACCGCCTGCTTCGAGGAGTTGGGGCCGATCATCGCCAGCACCTGGTCTTTCTCGATCAGTTTCAGGGCGGTGGTGACGGCCGACTCGGCCTTGGCCTCGTTGTCCTCGTAGATGAATTCGAGCATGTATTTTTTGCCGCCGACGTCGAGGCCGCCGGCGCCATTGATGTCGGCCTTGAGCATTTCAGCGGAGAGTTTCGAGGATTCGCCGACCTTGGGGATGTCTCCGGTCAGCGGAATGTTGAAGCCGATCTTGATGGTGTCGGCGGCCCAGGCCGGAGCGGTCAGCAACAGGGCGAGGGTGGTCAGCAACAGGGCGAAGGTTCCTTTTTTCATCGTCTCCTCCTACAGGTGATGGGGATACAGGCGCCGCGACCATCCGGCCGCGAAACATCTGCGGAAAAAGCACTGAAGCCGTTGCGGCGTTGCCGGTCGAGAAGGGTCCTCTCCCGAGCAACAGTGCATAATGTACACGATTTACCGTGGTTATGGGACACAAAAAAAGGGAATTTTCGTTTTTTAAAAAAATGTTTGATTTCCCGGCCATCGGCAAGGATACCCCCCTCAATCCCCCCTGTTGAACAGGGGGGAAGCAAGCGTAGCGCAGCAGGGGGGTGTGATCCTGTTGTGGGCAATGACTAAATTTTGTTACCCGCTGAGCAGATTCTTGTTGATGAGTTACCGGCTGTGCAAAGCCGGTGGTCGGGACGGATTGATTGCGGTAAGATGACGAACCATGTCCGATTCCCGTCTGATTGCCGAAGTCGCGGTGGCCGCGCCGCTGAAGAAAACCCTGTCCTACCTGGTTCCGCCCGAGCTGGCCGCCGCGGCCCGTATCGGGGTGCGGCTGCGGGTGCCCCTCGGCCGCCGCCGGGCGGTCGGCTTCCTGCTCGAACTGAGCCGCGGCAGCGGCGAAGGTCTCAAGGCGATCGCCGAGGTGCTGGATGACGAGCCGCTTTTCCCGCCCGCGCTGATCCCCCTGTTCCGTCGTGCCGCATGCTATTACCTGCACCCCCTCGGCCAGGTGATCGCCACCGCGCTGCCGGCCGGTCTTTCCGGACGCGGCAGCGCGCCGCCGATTCTGCGCGAGACCCTCTACGCGCCGACCGGGGATGAGAGCGAGCCGCCCGGCCGTCGGCAGCGGCAGATTCTCGACTGCATCCGCCAGGCGAAAGAGGTCAGCCTGACGGAATTGCGCACCCGCTTCGACGCTCCCCACGCGCCGTTGAAACGCCTGCTTGAGTTGGGGCTGATCAGCGCCCGGCAGCAGGAACGGCTGCGTGATCCTTTTCTGTCCTGGCCGCTGCAGCCGGAAACGCCGCCCGAACCGGCTCCGGCCCAGTTGCGGGTGCTGGAACAGTTGCGTCCGCTCCTGGAGCAGGGCGGTTTCCGCTCCGCGCTGCTGCACGGGGTGACCGGCAGCGGCAAGACCGAGGTCTACCTGCGGGCGATCGAAACGGTTCTCGAGCGCGGCCGCCAGGCTCTGGTGCTGGTGCCGGAAATCGCCCTGACCCCGCAGCTGGTGGGTCGTTTCCGCAATCGCTTCGCCGGCCGGGCGAAAATCAGCGTACTGCATTCCGGTCTCTCCGACGGTGAACGCTATGACGCCTGGCGGAACGTGGCCCGCGGTGAGGCCGATATCGTCATCGGCGCGCGCTCGGCGATCTTCGCGCCGCTGCCGGAGCCGGGGCTGATCATCGTCGACGAGGAGCATGAGACGAGTTACAAGCAGTCGGAGGGGTTTCGCTACAACGCCCGCGACCTGGCGCTGCTGCGCGGCCAGCAGCAGGGCGTGCCGGTGCTGCTCGGCAGCGCCACCCCGGCGTTGCCGAGCTATCGCCGCGCTCTCGACGGGGAGGCGTTGCTGCTGCAGCTGCCGGGGCGGGCCGCCGGTCAGCCGCTGCCCGAGGTGGAACTGATCGACATGACCGCCACCCCCTTCAGGACCCTGCTTTCCGATCCCCTGGCCGGTGCCCTGGAAGCCAACCTGCAACGCGGTGAGCAGAGCCTGGTGCTGCTCAACCGGCGCGGCTTCGCTCCCTACCTGCTGTGTGCCGACTGCGGCCGGGATTTCCGTTGTCCGAACTGCGAGATCAGTCTCACCTATCATCGCGGCCGGCTGCTGCTGCGCTGTCATTACTGCGATTACCAGCTGTCGCCGCCGGAATCCTGTCCGCGCTGCGGCGGCAGTCAGCTCGACCCGGAAGGGGCCGGCACCGAGCGCCTCGAACTGGAACTCAAGGAGCGTTTTCCCGAGGCGCGACTGGCGCGCATGGACCGGGATACGACCACCGCCCGGGGGGCGCATCGCCGGTTCATGGAACGGATGCTGGCCGGCGAGATCGATATCCTGGTCGGCACCCAGATGATCGCCAAGGGGCATGATTTCCCCGGGGTGACCCTGGTCGGGGTGGTCAATGCCGACGCGACCCTCAATTTCCCCGATTTCCGCGCCGGAGAGCGGACCTTCGCCCTGCTGTCGCAGGTGGCCGGGCGGGCCGGACGGGGGACGCTGCCCGGGCGGGTGCTGATCCAGACCTACGCGCCGGAACACTATGCCCTGCAGCATGCCGCCAGCCATGATTATGCAGGTTTCTACCGCCAGGAGCTGGCCCTGCGCCGTGAACTCGGCTATCCCCCCTACGGCTTCCTGGTTAACCTGGTGCTCAGCGGCAACGATCCGCAGCGGGTCGAACGGGCGGCACGGGAGCTTGCCGGACGGCTGCTGCCGTTGCCGGCCGGTGCCGAGCTGCTCGGTCCGGTGCCCTGCCTGCTGGCGAAACTGCGCGGCAAGGCGCGGATGCAGATCCTGCTCAAGGCGGCGCAGCGACCCGCGTTGCGCCGCGCCCTCGATCGTTTTGAGCAGCTTGCCCGCCCGGTGCCGAACGGGGTGTCGCTGGCGGTAGATGTCGACCCGGTGGATATGTTTTAAGGCGAGGTTCGAGGCTAAAGGCTAAAGGCTAAAGGCTAAAGGCTGAAAACTGAAAACTGAAAACTGGGACCCGAAGGGGACAGTCCCCCTCCTTTAAGGGGACTGTCCCCTTTGGGATAAGAGATGGTGCGGATGAAAAAAATATCCTGGTTCAGTCTGCTGTTGTCCCTGTTGCTGCCGGCGGCCTGCGTCAAGGCGCCGCCGGAGAAGCCGCCGGTGGCGGCACCGGCGGCGGTGCCGGTCGACTGGTCCGACGTCGAGGGCTGGCTGCGGGACGATCCGCGGCCGGCGCTGGAGGTGTTCAGGCGGGGCTGCGGCGCCCTGCGCTGGCGGAGCGGATGGGAACAGGTCTGTGCCCGCCTGTCCGAGCTGGAGAACCCCACCGAGGTCGATGCCCGGCAGTTCTTCCGGACCTGGTTCCAACCCTGGCGGCTGCAGCAGGAGGACGGCAGCGCGACCGGTCTGCTGACCGGCTATTACGTTCCCGATCTGCGCGGCAGCCGCACGCCGGATGAGCGCTACCGTTATCCCCTCTACGCGGTGCCCGATGACCTGCTGGTGATCGATCTCGGCGATCTCTACCCGGAACTCGGCAGTTACCGTCTGCGCGGCCGGCTCGACGGTCGGCGGGTGGTCCCGTACTGGGACCGGGCGGCGATCGACGCTCATCCCGAGCGGCTGGTCGGCAAGGAACTGTTCTGGGTTGATGACCCGGTTGAACTCTTCTTTCTGCAGATCCAGGGATCGGGTCGGATCCTGCTGCCGGACGGTGAACGGGTGATGGTCAACTATGCCGACCAGAACGGCCATCCCTACCGGTCGATCGGCAAGTTGCTGCTTGAGAAGGGGGCCATGACCCGCGAGCAGATGTCGATGCAGAATATCCGTGCCTGGGCGTGCCGCCATCCCGACCAGGTTGCCGCGCTGCTGGAAGAAAATCCGAGCTATGTTTTTTTCCGGGAACTCGGCCCCGAGTTTCAGAGCCCGCCCGGCGCTCTCGGCATTCCGCTGATGCCCGAACGCAGCCTGGCGGTCGACCCCCGTTTCGTGCCCCTGGGAGCACCGCTGTTTGTCGCCACGACCTGGCCGGTCGGTGATGCCCCGCTGTGGCGGCTGATGGTCGCCCAGGATACCGGCGGCGCCATCAAGGGGCGGGTGCGGGCCGATTTTTTCTGGGGCATGGGGGCCGAAGCCGGCGCCCTGGCCGGCCGCATGAAACAGGATGTCCGCCTCTGGCTGCTGCTGCCGCGAGGCGTGACGCCGCCGTCGGTCAAGGGTGAGATGTGAGATGGGGGAAGTAAGCAAGGGGACAGTCCCCCTCCCTCAAGGGGACTGTCCCCTTTGTCCTGTGAACACCTGTTTTGATATGGACAAAAATCTTTTAAGTTTCTGTTCCGCAGGTCGATATGAGAGATAGACCCTTTTACGAGTGAGGTTTCCACTATGGGTACTGACTTGCAGGCTGTCGTCAATGCCATTGGAGATTTGCCGCCAATGCCGGTGGTTGCGGTCAAGGTTCTTGACTTGCTGCAGAAACCGACCACCACGGCCGACAAACTGGCCGAAACCATATCCAGCGACCAGGCGGTTTCCGCCCGGGTGCTGAAAATCGCCAATTCCTCTTTCTACAGTTTGCGTCGCCAGGTGACGACCCTGGAACACGCGATTGTCATCATGGGGGAAAAAACCCTCAAGAGCCTGGTGCTGGCATCGAGCCTGAAGGGGATCAACAAGTCCTTCGGGCTGATGGAGAAGATGCTCTGGGAGGATTCCCTCGGCTGCGCCATCGGCTCGCGCATGACCGCTCTCTGGTTCAAGTCGGCTGATCCCGAGGAGGCTTTCCTCGCCGGCCTTTTTCGGCATATCGGCAAGATGATGCTGAACAACGTCGATGCTGAAAGTTTCCGTTGCGTTCTCGAGGGGGTCTACAACGGCGAGGGCAGTGAAGACGACCTCGAAGCCCAGTATTTCCCCTTCGGCCACGCGGTGGTCGGCGAGGCGGTGCTGGACAAGTGGAATTTTTCCGCCGACATGACGGAAGTGACCCGTTATCATGACAATATCGAGAAGATTGACGCCGTCGAAGAGCCGGCGCGTTACCGCCTGGCGGCCACCGTCAACCTGGCCGACGCCATGTGCCGCAAGCTCGGCATCGGTCGCCGGGAACCGGAGCCGGACCTGGAACTGGCCCTGACACCGGGGGGCAGGGCCCTGGAGGTCGAGCCGGACCAGGCCGAGCAACTGCTGGAAGAATTCCGCGCCTTCTTCGAAAAGGAACGCGATACCTTTCTTGCCTGACCCGGGATTCCCGGTCGGACAGTCCCTTCTTCGGCACGGTATGGTAAAATCCTGAATCAGTGAATCCCTTGTCGGCGGATAGCACAAGTCATTGATCTGCCTGAGTTTCCCAAAAATCACCAGCGAACCTATGGGTGCGCTTCAGATTTTTGAAAATCTCATTCAGACCAAGCACTTGCACTCTCCATCCAACAGGAACTCACTGATTCAGGAAAGTGAAATCGTTACCTCCGCCCGAGGAGAACCCGCATGTCCGTCCATTACCTGCTCGCCGTGCTGCTGTTGAGTGTCCTGCTCTGTCCAGCCCCGGCGGTTGCCCTCGATCCGGCTCCCGGCCGGTTGCTGGTGGCCCGCCAGGGGCTGAAAGATCCGCGTTTCCAGAAAACCGTTATCCTGCTTCTCAGGCATGATGAGCAGGGCAGCGTCGGCCTGATCCTCAATCGCCCGACCCGCTTCAGCCTGGCCCGGTCCTTCCCCCAGTTCGATAAGGTCTTCAGCGGTCTGCGCGGAGCCCTCTGGCTGGGGGGGCCGGTGTCGTCGCGCTCCGCCCTGGTGTTGCTGGAAAGTGACAGTCCCCCGCCGGGATCGCGGCCGGTTTTCGGTCGGGTCCACGTCACCGGCGTGCGGCAGCTGGTTCTCTGGCTGCAGGCGGACCACCGTCAGGAACGGTTTCGGGTCTATGCCGGTTCGGCCGGATGGGCGCCGGGGCAGTTGGAGGCTGAATTGCGACGGGGAGACTGGGACGTGGCGCCGGCCACCGAGGAGACGATCTTCGGCCGCAATCCGCACCGCCAGTGGCAGCAGGAGCAGGATGTGCGGCCGCTGCTGATCCGCCGGTCGCCGGAACCTGGTTCAGAGGGGAATCCGGCGCTTTTTGGCGTAGGCGCGGACAACCATCGCGGCCTGGTTGAGGCGGGATAGTTTCATGTTCTTCGCCTTGACCGCCGGGACATCCTCCAGGGGAATCTGCTCGGCGCGCAGCTCGCGGGTGACGATGGCGAGATGGGTGAGGATGGTTTTCAGGTCGGCCGGGGTGTATTGTTTGAGGCCGCTCTGGCTCAGGCTGGTGAAGCCGCCGGCGATGTCCTGGGCGAGTTTCTTCGGTGATCCGGAAATAGCCATGTTTCCCCCCTTGAAAAGAAGCGATCGACAGGTGCCGTCAGGCGCCAGGAAAACCTTTTTTAACGGAGAGCCGCTGAGAAGGAGAGAACGCAGAGAAAGTCAAAGCCGGCTTGAGATTTTTAAACCCCAACAGGTTTCTCTCCATCTCTGTCCCTCTCCGCCTCTGCGTTAAATGAATCCATTGAATGAGAAATGAAAATGCAACCGGTCAACTACAAGGTTATCGAGCTTACCACGGTCACCGACGAAAGTCTTGAAGAGGTTCTCAACCAGTGGAGCGGCGAGGGCTGGCAGCTGGAGTCGATCCAGTTCGCCATGCGCGAGTCGAGCCGGCGTCCGGCGATGGCCTTCGTCATCTTTATCCGGAAAGAGGGCTGAAGGGGAAAGACACCAGTTTCCAGTCTTCAGTTTTCAGCCTTGTGCCAACTTCACGGGGACAGTCCCCTTTAAGGAGGGGGACTGTCCCCGTCGGGGATGGGAAGGGGGACGCACCTGCGGAGCCAGTCCCCGGCCAGCCTCGAACCTCGAACCTCGATCCTTGAACCTTGAACCTTGAACCTTGAACCTTGAACCTTGAACCTTGAACCTTGAACCTTGAACCTTGAACCTTGAACCTTGAACCTCTATTAATACACCAGCCCGGTTTTTTTCCGCACCTTGCGCAGGGTCTTCCAGGCGATGGCGCGGGCGCGTTCGGCGCCGGCGGCGAGGATGCTGCGGATCTCGTCCGGGTTGGCGAGCAGCTCTTTGCGCCGCTCCGTATAGGGGGCGAAGGTGTCGCGGATCTTCTCGAACAGTTCCTGCTTAACCTCGCCGAAGCCGAGCCCACCGGCCAGGTAGCGGGCCCGCAAGGCCTCATCCTCCTCTTTGTTCAGGAACAGCCGGTAGACCTTGTAGACGTTGCAGGCGTCCGGGTCTTTCGGCTCCTCCACCGCGATCGGCGCGGTGACGATGCGCATCACCTGCTTGCGCAGCGGCTTGTCGTCGAGGAACAGGTCGATGGTGTTGCCGTAGCTCTTGCTCATCTTGCGCCCGTCGAGGCCGGGGATGGTGGCGACATTGTCGTCGATGTCCGGCTCCGGCACGGTGAAGATATCGCCGTACTCGTTATTGAACTTGATGGCGATGTCGCGGGCGACCTCGAGGTGCTGCTTCTGGTCCTTGCCGACCGGCACCGTCTCGCTCTGGTAGAGCAGGATATCGGCGGTCATCAGCACCGGGTAGGCAAACAGACCGTGATTCGGCTTGATCCCCTGGGCGACCTTGTCCTTGTAGCTGTGGCAGCGCTCCAGCAGCCCCATCGGGGTGAAGTTGGAGAGCAGCCAGGTCAGCTCCTGCACTTCGGGCACATCCGACTGCACCCAGAAAACCGACGTTTCCGGGTCGAGGCCGAGAGCGAGGAAATTGGCCGCCGCCTCCAGGGTGCCGCGGGCCAGAACCTTGCCGTCACTGAGCGAGGTCTGGGCATGGTAGTTGGCGATGAAGCAGAAAAGTTCTTCCTGCCGCTGGTAGGCGATCATTTTCTGCATCATGCCGAAATAGTTGCCGAGGTGCAGTGATCCTGACGGCTGGATGCCGCTTAAAACTCTCATCGGTGTCTCCTCAATCCTGTCCGTTGCCCGGCGCGGTGGCGCCAAGCATGTTGGCCAGCTGCAGCAGCTGTCCGAGATCGATGTCGCTTTCGCGGATCAGGCCGAGGATCACCGGCAGCAGGCGGGGCAGGAACCCGGGATCCTTGATCGCCTCGGTGCCGAGTTCCGGCAGGGCCCTGAGGATGAATTCCTTCTTTTCGTCCGCCGACAGCGTGCTGACGGCGGACATCAACTCTTCGATCGTTTCACTCACAAAAAAACTCCTTGGCGCCTCGCGGCGCTTGCTCGGATAAGGGTTGAAAAAACGGAATCCTAAACCGCGACCGGGTTTTCAGGCAACTTTTTTCATTGGGCAAAGGCGATTGGGCCGCCAAGACGCCAAGAACGCCAAGAAAACCGTTTTCAACGGAGAGTCGCTGAGATGGAGAGGGCGCGGAGAAAGGCATAAGATCTTTTTTGGGGTTTTAAAATCCAGAAAATTTTCTCTCCACCTCTGCCCCTCTCCGTTAAATTTGCCTGTGAACTTTCTTGGGGCCCTTGGCGCCTTGGCGGCAAACCCGCTTTTCAGGTCTTGCTTCTCCCCTTGCCGAATGCGATCCGGAACACCTCCGGGTACTCGCTGACGAAGTGAACTGTGAGTCCTTCCTTCAGGAAGTCGGGCAGCGCGTCGTAATCGTTGCGGTTGGCGGCGGGGAAAATCAGGGTTTTCAGGCCGACGCGGCGGGCGGCGATGGTCTTCTCCTTGACCCCGCCGATCGGCAGCACCTGCCCGGTCAGGGTCAGTTCGCCGGTCATGGCGAGGTCGGCGATGACCGGCTGACCGAGGATCATCGACAGCAGGGCGGTGGTCATGGTGATGCCGGCCGAGGGCCCGTCCTTGGGGGTGGCGCCGGCCGGGACGTGGAGGTGGACGAAGTGCTTGTCGAACCAGCCGTCCTCGGCGCCGAAGCGTTTCAGCTGGCCCATGGTGTAGGAATAGGCGATCTCGGAACTTTCGACCATCACCTTGCCGAGCTGGCCGGTCTGCTTGAAACCCTTGGACTGGCTCTGCACCGCGGTTGCCTCGATCTGCAGGGTGGCTCCGCCCATACTGGTCCAGGCCAGGCCGGTGACCACGCCGGGAACCCCCTTGAAAACCTCGTCCGGGGAGAAGAGCGGTTTGCCGAGGTAGTCGTCGAGGTCACGCACCCCGACGTTGAGCGATCCCTCTTCGCCGCCGGCAAACACCATCGCCGCCTTGCGCATGATCTTCCGAATGCGGTTTTCGAGGTTGCGCACCCCGGCTTCACGAGCGTAGCCGTCGATGATGGCGCGCAGGGTGCGGTTCGGGATCTTGACCTGCCCACGCTTCAGCCCGGTCGCTTCCAGGGCCTTGGGGATCAGGTAACGGCGGGCGATCTCGACCTTTTCTTCGAGGATGTAGCCCGACAGGCGGATCAGTTCCATGCGGTCGAGCAGCGGCGCCGGGATGGTGTCGAGCTGGTTGGCGGTGGCGATGAACAGCACGTTCGACAGGTCGAAGGGGACATCGAGGTAGTGATCGCGGAAGCTGCTGTTCTGCTCCGGATCGAGGACTTCCAGCAGCGCCGAGGCGGGGTCGCCCTGGAAGCTGGCACCGATCTTGTCGATCTCGTCGAGCATCAGCACCGGGTTGGCGGTGCCGGCACTCTTCATCGCCTGGATGAACTTGCCCGGCATGGCGCCGATATAGGTGCGGCGGTGTCCCTTGATTTCCGCCTCGTCGCGCATGCCGCCGAGGGAGAAACGGAAAAATTCGCGCCCCAGGGCGGCGGCAATCGACTTGCCGATCGAGGTCTTGCCGACTCCGGGCGGGCCGACCAGGCAGAGGATCGAGCCGGAGATGTCGCCCTTCATCTTGCCGACGGCGATGAATTCGAGAATCCGCTGCTTGACGTCATCCAGCCCGTAGTGGTCCTTGTCGAGCTGTTTTTTGGCCCGTTTCAGGCTGTAGCGATCCTTGCTGAAACGGCCCCAGGGGAGGATCGTCAGCCAGTCGAGGTAGGTGCGGCTGACGTTGTATTCCGGTGACGAGGGTTCGAGCAGAGAGAATTTTTCCAGCTCGTCCTGAACCGCCCGTTCGGCCTCCTCGTTGAGGGCCAGTTTTTGCAACCGCTGCTGGAATTTTTCGATCTCGCTGGTTTTGCCTTCTTTTTCCAGGCCCAGTTCCTGCTTGATCGCCTTGAGCTGTTCCTTGAGGAAGAACTCCCGCTGCTGGGCCGAGATCTTCTCCTCGATCTGCTTGCTGATGCGGGTCTGCAGGCGGGAGACTTCCAGCTCCTTTTTCAGCAGTACCAGCACCAGGTCAATGCGGCGACGGACGTCGAAGGCGGCGAGGATCTCCTGCAGTTCCTGGCCGTCACCGCTGGTCAGGTTGGCGGAAAAATCGGCCAGCCGCCCCGGGTCGTCCATGCTGGAGCGGCCGAGGAAGAGCTTGATCTCCTCCGAGTAGAGGGGATTGATCTGCACCAGCTCCTTGAGGGTGGTGATGATCGCCATCGAATAGGCCTTCAGCTCCTGGTTGACCGAAAGCTCGGGGGTCGGGTGATAGCTGACCCGGGCGAACAGGCCGTCGGGGGTGGTGGCCGCCTCTTCGATGGTGAACCGTTCCATGCAGTTGATCAGGAACTGGATGCTGTCATTGTCGCGATTGATGACCTTGACGATTTTGCCGGCGACCCCGACCTGGTGCAGGTTGGCCGGCACATCTTCGTCCTCCAGGTCCTGCACCAGCACCAGTCCGAGGGCCTGCGAGGGGGTCTTGAGGGCCCTGTCGACGGTTTTGATCGTCTCTTCACCGGAGATGGAGAGGGGGATCAGCAGCCCCGGGAAGGCCGGTCGCGGCCGCAACGCGATCAGTGGCAGACCGTTGGGCAGCACCTCGCTGGCGAGAATCAGGCCGCTGTCGGCCTCATCGAGCAGTTTTTCCAGCTCCGCCTGATCGTTGTCGACCTCGGGCTGGTCGTCGCTCAATGCGTCTTGCGGACCGACGGGGGGATCCTGGTCAAAAGAATCGGACATGGGAGACGCCTCCAGATGAGAACTTGTTCCGGGCGAAAGTAATCAGTCGCAAGGGGCTTGTCAAGGTTCAGAGCTGATGCTTTCGCAAGAAAGTCAAAATGGTTCCGGCTAAGCAAAAAGCGCTATCAGAAGCGGTGTCGCAGCGCCAGGTGAAAAACAACATCGGGAGCGGTGTCGACCACGACGTCCTCGACCACGGCGGCTTCGAGAACGGTGGCGGGGCCGAGGCCGACACTGCCGCCGATCGCCAGCTGTCCGGCGAACTGGTCCAGTTCCTTGAAGTCGCTCTGTTCGTAGAGGGGGGTATGGCCGTCGAACTGCAGCTGCAGGCCGAAGCGTGACCAGGGCTGCAGACCCAGGCCGAGGGAGACGGTTCCCGCCAGGTTGCGGCGCTGGTCGGGCAACAGGTCGCCGTCGGTGCCGTACAGGACGCCGCTGCCGCCGTAGAGCAGCAGTTCGCCGGCGGCGGTCGCCCAGCGCTGTTCGCCGCTCAGCCAGAGGGCGAGATCCCAGCTGCCGCTGCCGAGCAGTCGGTCGCTGTCGCCGGTCGGGATCTTCAGGCCGGCGCGTAGCGCCAGGCGGCGGTCGGCCCGAATGTCCCGCCAGCACTGCCAGGCCGCCTGCAGCGAGAGATCGCCGATGCCGCTGCTGCTGGTGTCACGGCGGAAACCGGAGCCGTCGAGACGGCTGTAGCTGTAGTCCAGGCGGTTGCGCGGCGCCCGGTCGCGTCCACCCTGGGGCAGTCCGAAGAAGTCGTGCCAGTTCTCGATGAAGCTGTCGAGCGATCCACCCCGGTGGCTGAGCAGGGGCAGGGCGACGCCGATTTCGAAGTCATCGCCGATGCCGTAGACACCGGCCAGTTCCAGGCGGTAGGTTTCGCCGTCGAAGCGCAATGCTTCGTTGCTACGGACACCTTCGGTGAAGTTGCTGACGATATCGACCGTCGCCTGCAGCCGCAGGCTGCCGGTATCGAGAACCCGGGCCGGGGCCAGGGCGGGGAGGCCGAATCCGAGAACCGCCGGTGACAGGTTGCGGGTCTGCAGCGGCTGCAGGGCGAAACCCCAGGTGAGAGTCGGCAACAGCCACAGCAGAGTGGTGATAAAGAAGGCTAACCGCATGTCTACCTCGTTCTGAGTGCGTTCAGTGGACCGCTGAGGCGCAGTCGGTAGCGGCCGTCGCGCCCCGGCTTGCCGAGCAGGTTGAGCAGGTCGCGCAGGGCCGGGTCAAGAGCCGCGGATGGTTTCAGCTGCAGGGTCAGGTTCAGGCGACTTAAGGCCGGAGTGCGGCCGAGGGTCAGGCTGCCGCTGCCGGCCGCTTCGATATCGCCGCCGGAGGCCTCCAGGGTGGTGATTTTCAGGGTCGCGCCACGGCCGCCGGCTTTCAGCCTGATGCGGCCGAGATTGAGCCGGTCCCTGGCGGCGCCGAATGTCTTCAACCCGACCAGGGCGGCGTTGTTCAGGGTCAGTTCGAGGTCGGAACTGTTTCGACCGGCCAGCGGCAGCCGGCCGTTGAACTGCCCGCTTTCGATGACCGCGACCACCTGCAGCGGCAGCCGCGGACCGAGTGATTCGCTTAATTGCAGGCCCTTGAGCCGCAGGGCGATATCCCCCTTGCGGTGGACGGTCGCCCACAGCTTGCCTGACATAACGCCGGTTTCCAGGTCGAGACCCGGGTTGCTGCCGAAGAGGCTGGTCCAGGCCGGGGTCAGGGTCAGCCCGCGCAGCGGGATCGGCGGGTGGGGCAGGTTGGGGATCCTGACCTCCATCCCGGCGGCGTGCAGGCCGAAGGGGAAGGCCAGCGCCGGACGGTCAATCACCATGTGCAGCCCCTGTTTGGCGGCGGACTGGACCAGCCGATCGGCCAGCGGTCTGACCGGCAGGTTGACCCAGAAGGCGACCAATGCCGCCAGCAGACCGCAGAGCACACAGAGCAGAACCTGGCGTTTGTTGTCGGTGCCGATGCGGGGCAGGTTGAATCGGGCCATCAGCTGCTCCTGCCGTAGCTGTTCAGGGTGAGAACCACGTCAAGCCGGCTGGGATCATCGAAACGGGTTTTGATCCGCAACTGGGCGGTCTGCAGCGTGCCCCTGGAATTCTCCACCGCGTACAGCAGCCGGACCAGCTGGTCGAGGGCGAGCCGTTCCAGTTTGACTTCCACCGATTCGCGCAACAAGGTGTCGTCGCCGGTCAGCGGTTGCGGCCGCAGATAGACGAGTCGGTCGCGGGCACCGATGCCGGCGGCGGTGGTTTCGACAAAGGAAATCAGGGAGAAATCACCGGCTTTTCCGGCCTGCCGTTCGATTCGGTCGGCGGCCGATTTGAGCTGACGATATTGCTGCAGCAGCGATTCAATGTCATTCATCTGCCGCTGGCTGGAGGCGATGCGGGTATCGAGCCGCTGCAATGCCTGGCGGTAGGGGACGATGATGCCGAAGGTGACCAGGGTCAGCAGCACGGCCACGCCGCCTATCGCCAGGGCCCAGCGTTCCCTGAGGGTCAGCTCACGGCTCATGAGGCACCTCCGGGGGCGGCGAAGCTGAGCTGCAGGCGGAACTCGACCCGCTCATCACTCGACTTCTGCTTGGTGTCGCTGATCTTGACTTCGCTGAACAGGGGAGACGTCTTGAGGCTGCGGGCGATCTGGGTGACGGCGTCAAAACTGTCGGTCGATCCGCCGAGCCGCAACCCGGTCGGGCTGTAGCTGTATTCGCGGATGTCGAGTTTGAATTTTGTCGGACAGCGGGCCGAGACCTCTTTCAGCACCTGCAGGGCGCTGCTGTTGCCTGTCCCCAGGCGGGATTGTTTCTTCTGCAGTTCGCGGATCTTGGCCTGCAGCTGCAGCGGCACATCGACGATCGCCTTTTCCCCGGGGAAGGTCTGCAGATATTGTTGACGCATCGCCTGTTTGAGTTGAACGAGGCGATTGCTGCGCTGGTGATACTGGACCCCGGCGCCGGCGCCGAGCAGCAGCAGGGTGGCTGTCAGCAGCGCGGCCGCGCCCAGCAGCCGCCGCTTGAGTGCCTGCCACTCGTTTTTCAGGGCGAAGGAACCGCTGCGGAAATTGAGGCCGGCGTTTTTCTGACCGGCGATTCCCAGGGCCAGGGCGGCGGCGGGCAACTGCCCGGCCGGGACCCGGTTGCCGGCACAATCGAGCTGCGGGGTCGCGACCTCCATGCCGGCGGCCCGCAGCGCCGCGGCCAGTTCGCTGTCGGCCTCCTCACCGAGCAGCATGACGTTGCGTTGCCCGGGGCAGTTGCCGAGCAGGATGCGCCCCTGGCGGAGGATGAACTCCACCTGGTCGATGCTGCGCTGATCGCCGAGACGCGGTCTGACGCGCAGATCCTGCAGAACCCCGTCCCTGCTCAATGCCAGGCTGATTTCCGACCCGCTGACGCAGACCAGCAGTCCGTCATTCAGCTGATCGGCCAGCCCGTCGTGCCAGGCGAAAGGCGCCAGGCCGATAAAGCCGAGCGGCTCGCGATCGTCATCGAACGGGTCCAGCAGCTGTTCGATGACGGTGGTCGGCAGGGCGGCGGCGAGAATGGTGTTTTCCGCGGCCGGGGCGGCATTGAGGCGAACCTGGCGAACCTGGTAGTCATCGAGTTCACAGGGCAGCTGACAGGACAGTTCCGCGGGGGTGGCGGCGGCGATTTTGCGGGTATCGTGAAAGGGGAAATCGAGCCAGCGGATCAGGGCGCTGCTCGCCGGCAGGCAGACCGCCAGCCGGTCACCGGCATCGAGGGGACAGCCCAGGGCTTCCCGCAACTGTTCATCGAGCGGTCGTTGCGGGTCGCGGTCAAGCTCGGCGAGCTGGTCAAGCCGCGTTCCACCCCTGACGCTGCCGGCGACGGCCAGCTGCCAGGGGGTGACACTGGTATCCAGGGCGATGATTTTGCGTCGCATGGTCAATCCACTTTCTGCCAGAGCAACTGGTTGCCCTGCTTGTTGACAATCGCCTCCAGGCGACGAATCCCGGAATCGACTTCACCTCTGCTGGCGATGTGGTAGATCCTGCTGGTGACTGTCAGATCGAGGTTGCGGTTAAGGATGCTGAAGGCTTCGACCCCCATGATGTCACGTAACTGGTCCGTGTTTTTGTAGGGAGCGTCGCTGCGTCCGGCCAGCACCGTTTCGGCCAATTCCTCGGTCATTTCCTCATCCCATGCCAGCAGCACCTCGCGCGGAGCCGAGTTGATGTTCAGCTTGTCGCCGCCCCAGACGGTAACAAAGGGTTTCAGGGCGTTGACCGCCTCCCGGTCGAAGCCGCGTACCCGAACCAGCTCGTCGACCGCGGTCAGGGCGCCGTTGGCCGCCGGGTAGGGGGGCTGCAGCTGCTGGTAGTAGTCACTTTCGGCACCCAGTTCCCCGGTGTCGTCATCGGCGTCGAGCCAGTCGATCAGCGCCGCCGACAGGGCTGCCGGATCTTCAAGGCCGAGCAGGTCGCAGAGCCGTTCGAAGCGGCTGCGCATCACCACGTTGGGGTTGCCCTGCGCGTCGATCAGGAGGTTCAGGTCGAGCCGGCCGTCGAGATCGTGGATGCTGATGCTGACCGCGCCGTCGGCCACCGGGAAATTGGTCACCTCCTGGGACCAGAGTTCCTCGGGGGCGCCGGGGGCATCGTAGCTGTTGTGGTCCTGCTGCAACAGCATGCGGCCGACGGTCAGGCCGCCGCGGGCCAGGTAGCCGGCCCGGACGCTGTCGCGAAAGGTTTCCGTGAGCCGCAGATCGACCAGGGTCGAAAAGGCGAACTCGCTCAGCAGCGCGCTCAACAGCGCCACCACCACCAGCACCAGCAGCAGCACCATGCCGCGTTCGTTACCGACGGCCTTCACGGTGTCCCGCCCCGTGGCGGCTGGAAGATGGTGTGCAGCGGCAGGCTGCCGTCCCCCAGCTTCAATCGCAGGCTGACCTCGACCAGTTTCGGGATGCCGTCCCGGCTCGAATCCCAGCTCTGCCGCCAGCCACCGCCGTCGTTGAAGCGCAGACTGAACGCCTCGACCAGGCCGCTGAGGCGGCTGGGAATCATCTCCTCGGCGGGCTGGTAGGCCGCTCCGCTGTCCCGCCAGAGCCCTGCGTCCGGATCCGTATCGTCGCCGGCAACCAGCCGGTAGCGAATCCGCGCCAGCCCCTCCAGCGGCCCCTCTCCGGCATTGCTGAGCATGGCCAGGTAGGGTTCGCCGCGGTCGTTCCTGCCCCCTTCCAGAACCGTCTGTCGTGGATCGGTCGACAGCGACAGACCCAGCAGTTCGCGGTCGATGCGGGAAAAGAGTACCCGGCCGAGGTGGACCGCTGCGGCTTTCTCCTCGACTTTCCGCTTGGCTTCGCTGGTGGTGCTGAAGACGCCGTAGATGGTGCTCAACAGCAGGCTGATGACGGTCACCGCGACCAGGATTTCAATCAGGGTGAAGCCGCGCTGACGCTTCATCCGGCGCCTCCCCGTTGCAGGAAGGAAATCAGGTGCACCGACTCGTTTTTTTCTTCCCGCCCCCAAAAGACCGTCACCTCCACCTGGCGTACGCCTTCAACCGGGGTTTCGCTGCTGCGGACGGTCCAGCTGAAGGCATCGTCGGGGTCGGTGAAGGTTCCTTCGGCATCGCTGCCGTCGCTGCCGATGCCGGTTTCGATCTCCGCCATCTTCGACTGTGCCAGCAGCGTGGCGCGGGTGATCTGCTGCAGCCGCTGGTTGGTGCTGATGCTGCGCTGCGCCAGCCCGAGCAGGGCCACCAGGGCGACGCCGATGATGGCGAGGGCGATCATCACCTCCAGCAAAGTAAAACCGGCTGCCGGGGAGCGGTTCTTTTCGCCCAGCTCGGCGTCAGTGCTCGCTCGCTGCTTCAACGGTTGTGTCATGCTGCCAGGGACTACCTCTCCGTTGGTTGCGGGGACTGGCTCCGCAGGTGCCTGTCCCCCTCGCCCAGCTCCTTCAACGGTCGTGCGTGTGCAGGGACTGGAACACATTCCTTCAACAGATCTCTCCGCTTGCAGTTTACTGCCTGCTGCCTACTGCCCACTGCCTTGAACCTATCGCCCAGCTTCCTCAAACTCCCGATACCCGTCGAAAAACTCCGTCGTTCCGGTCAGCGGCACCAGCCGCAGGGTGAGGTTTTCTCCGTCCGGCATGGCGAGGTGGATGACGGTTTCTTCCAGCCAGCCGCCGGGGAGCAGGGCGGTGGTGACCTCGCCGCTGTTGCGGGTACCGCGGCGCGGCTGGTAGATGTCACGAAAACGGGCGTCGCCGGCCAGACTGTGACGCCCGCCGATGCCGGTCAATTCCTTGATCTCGTCCTTGCGGTCGACCACCTGACCATAATAGCTGCCTTCAGCGAGGTTGAAAACCAGTCGATGTTCGAGGCCGGTCAGGGCAGCCTCATTGTAGAGATACTTGACCGTCCCCGAGAGTCGTCGGGCTGAGGCGCGCAGGTCGTCCTGGCCGAAGTTGAGCAGCATCGGCATGCTCAGGCCGGCGAAGAGGCCGAGCAGCAGCACCACTATCGCCAGTTCGATCAGCGTAAACCCGGCTGCGCGGGAGCGGTTCTTTTCGCCCAGCTCGGTGTCATGCCTTGTTCGCTGCTTGTGCGGGGACGGGCTCCGCAGGTGCCTGTCCCCTTTCTGCGCCCGGCGCCCAGTGCCCGACACCCGGCGCCCGCCTTTATTCAATCTCCCAGCTGTTGATGTCGGCGTTGTCCCCTTCGCCGCCCGGTTCACCGTCGGGACCGTAGGAGATGATGTCGAAGTCACCGTGGATGCCGGGGGAGAGGTAGACGTAGGGATTGCTCCAGGGATCGACCGGCAGCTTCTTGATGTAGCCGCCCTCGCGCCAGCGGGCCGGGATGCGTCCGGTCTGCGGCTTCTCCACCAGTGCCTGCAGCCCCTGCTCGGTACTCGGGTAGAAGCCGTTGTCGAGTTTGAACATCGACACCGACTCCTCCAGGCTCTTGATCTGCACCGCGGCCTTGGTGCGGCGGGCCTTCTCCGGTTCGTCGAGCAGCCGCGGGACGACAATCCCGGCAAGAATGCCGAGAATCACCACCACGACGAGGATTTCAATCAGCGTAAAGCCGCGCTGACCCCTGACCAGCAATTGCGATATCCGTTTCATAAGATTCCTCTTTGATTGAAGTTATTTGCAGCCTACATTCTCCTTGAGCCTTGAGCCTTGAGCCTTGAGCCTTGAGCCTTGAGCCTTGAGCCTTGAGCCTCACCCCAGCCCCTGGCTGGCCTGGAAAATCGGCAGCAGGATGGCGAGGACGATGAAGCCGACCGCGCCGCCCATCAGCAGGATCATGATCGGTTCCAGCAGCGAGAGCAGGCGGCCGATGGCGAGGTCGACCTGGTGCTCGTAGGTGTCGGCGACGCGGAACAGCATCTGTTCCATTTCACCGCTGCGCTCGCCGACCGCGATCATCTGTACCAGCATGGTCGGAAAAACCTTCAGCCGCTGCAGCGGGACCGCCAGTCCTTCTCCTTCCCGCACCTGGGCGGTGGCGATGGTGACGGCCTGCCGCAGCACCCGGTTGCTGAGCAGGTTGCTGGCGATATCGAGGGCGCGCAGCAACGGTACGCCGCTCTGCAGCAGGGTGCCGAGGGTGCGGCTGAAACGGGCGGTGGCGATCAGCAGGTTGAGTCGCCCGACCAGCGGCAGCCGCAGCGCCAGCCGGTCGATTCTGGTCCCGCCCTGTTCGCTTCTGGCCCAGCGCCGCAGCAGCAGGGCCGCGGCGGCCAGCAGCAGCAGCACCAGCCAGCCGTAACTCTGCAGCAGGCCGCTGACGGCGATCAGCAGCCGGGTTGGCAGCGGCAGGACCTGGTCGAGGTCAGTGAGCATCCGCGTCACCTTGGGCAGCACGTAGCTGACCAGGAAGAAAAGCACCCCGCAGCCGACCAGCGCCATCAGCACCGGGTAGGCCAGCGCCGCGCTGATCTTGCCGCGCAGGCGGGCCTGTTCTTCGAGAAAATCGGCCAGCCGCTCCAGCACCTGGTCGAGGGTGCCGCTGTTTTCGCCGACCTGCACCATGTTGATGAAGATCGGTGGAAACAGCCGCTCCTGCATCGCCAGCGCCTGGTGCAGGGTCTCGCCCTGGACGACCTGGTCGCGGGCACGGTTGAAAGCGGTGGCCAGTTGGACTTTTTCCAGCTGTCCGGCGACGCTTCCCAGGGCCTCGTCCAGCGCCAGCCCGGCGCCGAGCAGGGTGGCCAGCTGGCGGGTGGCGATGGCCAGGTCCTCGATTGGCACCCCGGAGCGCAGCTGGAAGCTTCTCTGCCAGATGGGCTTGCGCCTGCTCCCCTCGGGGTGGATCTCGGTCGGGAAAATCCCCTGTTGCCGCAGGGCGGCCATGACCGCTCTCCGGCCGCTGCCCTCGTGGGTGCCGCTGACCTTTTTGCCCCTGGCGTCGAAGCCGCTGTATTCGTAAGTCGGCATGCGGATGCGATCCTAGGTTTCGTCCTGGGTGACGCGCAGCACCTCTTCCAGCGAGGTCTCCCCTGCCAGCACCTTGTTTAAGCCCGAATGCCTGAGACTGAGCATACCGGCCTGCTGGGCGGCATGACGGATGCTGGTCGCGTCCTTGCCCTGCATCAGCAGGTCGCGGATACGGTCATCCATGACCAGCAGTTCGTAGATCCCGGTACGGCCGCGGTAGCCGATCTGCAGGCATTCATCGCAGCCGCGCCCCTGGTAGAATTTCACTTTCGGCGGCAGGCTGATGCCGCTGCCGATCTCGGCCAGCACCTCGGGGGTCGGCGTGTAGGCCTGGCGGCAATGGGGGCAGAGCCGCCGTACCAGGCGCTGGGCGAGGATGCCGCTGATTGAGCTGGCGGCGAGAAACGGTTCGATTCCCATTTCGGTCAGCCGGGTGAGGGCGCCGGCGGCGTCGTTGGTGTGCAGGGTCGAGAAGACCATGTGGCCGGTCAGCGCCGATTGCACGGCTATCTCGGCGGTTTCGCCGTCGCGGATTTCACCGACCATGATGATGTCCGGATCCTGGCGCAGAATCGAGCGCAGCCCGGCGGCGAAGGTCAGGTCGATCTTCGGATTGACCTGGATCTGGCTGATGCCGGTGAGCTGGTACTCGATCGGGTCTTCGACGGTGATAATGTTCTTTTCGCGGTTGTTGAGCCGGGTCAGGGCGGCGTAGAGGGTGGTGGTCTTGCCCGAACCGGTCGGCCCGGTGACCAGGAAGATGCCGTGCGGTTGCGTAATCAGACCGCCGAGCTGCTGCAGCAGTTTCCGGTCCATGCCGATATCGGCCAGGTCGAGGACGCTGGAACTCTTTTCCAGCAGCCGCAGTACCAGCCGTTCGCCGAAGGCGGTCGGCAGGGAGGAGACGCGCACGTCGAGATCCTTGCCGGCGATCCGTACCCGGAAGCGACCGTCCTGGGGCAGGCGTTTTTCGGCGATGTCGAGTCCGGCCATGATCTTCAGTCGCGAGATGATGGCGGCATGCGCCCGCTGCGGCGGTCGCAACACTTCGTAGAGGATACCGTCGATGCGGTAGCGGACCACCAGCTCGGTTTCGAAGGGTTCGAGATGGATGTCGCTGGCGCGCTCGCGGTAGGCCTTGGTCAGCAGGCTGTTGACGAAGCGGATGATCGGCGCCTCGTCGCTGGTGTCGAGCAGGTCGGCCGGCTCCAGTTGCGGTTCCAGGCCGTCGTCGCTGCTGCCGATGTCGGGCGCCAGGTTGTCGGTTTTGTCGGCCTGCTGTTCGTAGGCGCGATTGACGGCGGCGAGGATTTCCTCCTCGGTCGCCAGGCAGATTTCCACCTGGTTGCCGGTCAGGGCGACCAGGTCGTTGACCGCCTTGCCGTTGCCGGGGTCGGCGACGGCGAGCAGCAGTCGACCCTTGTCCTGCTCAAGGGGAAAGATGCGCTGTTCGCGAACATAACCGAGCGGCAGGCGTTCGATCAGTTCCCCGACCCCGGTCGGTTCGGGCAGGGTCTCGAAAAAGGGCAGGTTGAACTGTTTCGCCAGTGCCGCGCCGAGGATCTTTCCCGACAGGCCGAAGCGTTCGCTGAGGATGTCGCCGAGTCGGCCGTTCTGTTCGGCCTGCACCTCCAGGGCGGCGGCGATGGTTTCTGCCTCGATGCCGAACTGCTGCTGCAGCAGTTCGCCGAGTCGCGTCCACTGGATCATGGCCGCGGGGTTTCCTCGTCCGCGTCATCGCTGCCGCGGATGTTGGTGATCAGGGCGTCGCGCGGCACCGATTTGCGCAGCGCCTCGGTCTGGAATCCCTCACCGGTCATCCGCGCCTTGAGGGTGATGTCGGTCAGGTCCTTGGAATTGCGGATGATTTTCGGCGTGATGAAGACCAGCAGGTTGGTCTTCTGTTCCGAGGTGCCTTCGGAACGAAACAGGCGGCCGAGGAAGGGGATATCACCGAGCAGCGGAACCTTGGACTCGGTCGCCTGGATATTGGTGCCGATCAGCCCGCCGAGGACGATGGTCTTGCCGTCTTCGGCCAGTACCGTGTTACGCAGCTGTCGCTTGGTGAAGGTCGGTCCGACCTCGGTCGGGTCGCCGATGGCCGGGTTTGCGGGAGCGATATCGGTAATTTCCTGGAAGACATTGAGCCGCACCAGGTTGCCCTCGGTCACCTGGGGGGTGAAACGCAGCGTCAGGGCGACGTCCTGGCGTTCCACCGCCACCGACTGGGCCAGTCCGGTCCCGCCGGTGTCGGTCAGGCGGCTGGTGATGATCGGAACGTTGGAGCCGACAATGATCTCTGCTTCCTCGTTGTCGGAGGTCAGCAGCCGCGGTGCCGAGAGGATGTTGACATCCGTGCTGGTTTCGGAGAGCCGGATCAGGGCAGAAAAGGCCGGGATGGTGATCTCGTTGCCGTCCGGGCCGGTGGCGGTGATCGGGCTGAACAGCCCGCCGAGCAGCAGGCCGTTGATGGTTTGGGTCAGCAGACTCGGCACCTGGCTGCCGGATGCCGGGGAGAGACTGCCGAAGTTAGCCGTTCCGCTGTTGAGATTGCTGGTGCCGAGGACCACGCTGTTGTTGCCGATCTGGAGCGCGCCCTGCAGCGAGGCGCCGACCTCACGGGTGGCATCCATCGAGAGTTCAAGAATCAGGGCCTCGACGTAGACCTGTTTGCGCTTGATGTCGAGCTGCTTGATGATCCCCTTGATGGTGGTATAGGCCTCGGGACTGGCGTTGATCAGCAGGGCGTTGGTCGGTTTGTCGGCGGTGATCGACACCGGTCCCCTGGCGATCGGGTTGCTCCCTTTGCCGCCCTTGGCCGTCGGCTGGGTGCGGGCCTGGGTGCGCATGCCGGTGATGATTTCATTCAGGGTCTTGGCCAGGGTTTCGGCGTCGGCGTTCTCCAGGTAATAGACATTGATATGAGCCCGCTCGTCACCCGATTCGCCGTCCAGTTGGGCGATCAGGCCGCGCAGGGTTTCCATCTCTTCGGCATCGGCGATGGCGATCAGGGCGTTGGTCCGCGGATAGGCGATCACCCGGCTGGCGACCGCGCTGCCGGCGGTCTTGACATTGCGCGCGGCGCGTGCCCGGCGGCCGGTGGCGCCGCCCGCCTGGCCGATAATGCTGTTGGCGATCTTGGCGACCTCTTCGGCGTCGCCGTTCTTGAGGGTGAAGATCTCCATCTGGCCGAGGTTGCCCGGGACATCGAGCTGCTTGATGATCTTGACCAGCCGTTCGATATTGGTGGCGCTGTCGGTGATGACCAGGGTGTTGGACGGGGCGAAGGCGACGATATTGCTGGTCTTCGGAATCAACGGCGTCAGGATTGTCGAGGCCAGGTCGGAGGCGTTGGCGTAGGTCAGGGTGACCAGTCGGGTGACATAGGCTTCGTCACTGCGGCGGCTGGTGACCGGCAGGTTCTCCTGCCGGGCGGACTTGATCGGGACGATCTTGTTGACCTTGCCGCTCGGCACCACCGTGTAACCCTTGACCTGCAGCACGCTGAGGAAGAGTTGATAAGCGTCTCCCAGCTTCATGCCGCCGGGAGAGACGATGGTGACCTTGCCGCGGACCTTTTCGTCGTAGAGGAAATTGCGACCGGTCAACTCCGACATGGTCTGGATCAGGTCGGTCAGCTCGACATCCTTGAAGTCGAGGGAGATCCGGTCGTCCCTGGGAGCTTTTGTCGGCGCGGCCCACAGGGGCGCGGTCGACAAAAGCAGTGACAGCAGGATCAGCAGGGTCGGGAAAACCACCTGCGCCCGCCATCGGTGATATCGGGAAGCGTTCATCATTATCATCGTCTTCATCGCGTCAATCGATTTCGTAGCTGAAGGTCATGGGATTGCCTCGGCGCTCCAGGGAGACATTGATCTGCCTGGCCTGGCGCAGTTGCTGAAAGACCTGCAGGGCCTTTTCCGGGGATTCGAGGGGAACCCCGTTGATTTCGTGGAGAACATCACCGACCCGCAGTCCGATCTGGTTGAAGAGGCTGCCGGGTTTGATCATCTTGATAACAAAGCCTTCGGTGCTGCCGTTGACGACGTAGGGTTCGACCCGGGCCTGTTTGAGCAGTTCGCCAATGTTGGAGCGGGCCTTTTCCGCAGCGCTGCGGGGGATCTGCCAGCGATTTTTCCCCAGCGAACGCACCGCGTAGTCCTGTTTGCCGACCGGTTTTCTGTTCCCCGCCCGGACGGCCGCGGCCCTGGCCCGGGGGCGGGAGGACGCGTTCTTTTTCGGCAGTTCGAGGATCTGCTGCCGGCCACCCGCCAGGGTCAGGGTGACCTTACTGCGTTCGATCTTCGTCAGCCGCGCCCCCCCCGGCAGCTTGGCGCCGAGCCGGTAGGTTCTGGTCTTGCCGTCGCCGGCCAGGGCCGCCAGTGGCTTGCTGCCGCCGCTGACGGTGCCGATCAGGGTCCAGTTGCCGACGGTGGCCGTCGGCGTGCCGCTGCTGCGGGTCGGGGTCGACGGAGCGAAGCTCAGTTTGCCGCCGGCCGAATTGAAGATATTGCGCTGCAGGATCGCCTGGTAGTCATTCAGGACCGGTTTACGTGCCGGTCGCGTCACGCGGGTCGGCTGCCGAACCGGCTCCGGCGCTCCCGGTTGCAGCAGCAGTCCGAGCAGAACGGCACAGAAATAACCTGTCGCGAGGCCGAGCAGAATGCTCAGCAGCAGAAAGATCCCCCTGGTGTTTTTCTGTAGGAACGTCAATATCATCGGTGTCGCCCGCGGGCCACCTGTCAATGGATCAGG
The DNA here is from genome assembly GCF_002898515.1 of Geothermobacter hydrogeniphilus. Taxonomy (GTDB): domain Bacteria; phylum Desulfobacterota; class Desulfuromonadia; order Desulfuromonadales; family Geothermobacteraceae; genus Geothermobacter_A. Next base: position 32,580 of record NZ_PPFX01000022.1, read on the forward strand.
AAAAAAATTTGCCGAATCTGTGAGCTTCAGCGTAAAACTCACTGCTTCAGGGTGTTCTAAGAATAGGCGTAAGATGCTGAAAAGGCAAGCTGCTAAGCGCGGTTTTTGATCTGTGTAAATGACGGGTCGGCACACCGTCACGATGACATCACGCGGGGGTTGGACTGTTGCCGACAATGGTTTACAGTGGACAGTCACCCGGTTTTTTCGATCCCGTCCTGAATCCGTGGGTTCATTGATTCAGGGCCGTTTCAAGGAGGATTCATGTCCATCCCCCGTCTCTACCTGATTGACGGTTCAAGTTACATCTATCGCGCCTATTATGCCATCCGCCACCTGAGCAACTCCAGGGGTATGGCGACCAACGCGGTGTACGGCTTCACCTCGATGCTGCTGAAGATCATTCGTGATGAACAACCCGATTACCTGGCGGTGGTTTTCGACAGCCGGGGACCGACCTTCCGCAAGGACATCTATCCCGAATACAAGGCCAACCGCGCCGCCATGCCGGAGGACCTGGTGCCGCAGATTCCGCTGATCAAGCGGGTGGTGCAGGGTTTCCGCCTGGCCGCCTTCGAAGAGCCCGGTTACGAGGCGGATGATATTATCGCCACCCTGGCGCGCAAAGCCTCGGCGGAGGGCCTGGAGGTGACGGTGGTGACCGGCGACAAGGACCTGATGCAGATCGTCGACGAGCGGGTCAGCCTGCTCGATACCATGAAGGACAAACGTTTCGGTCCGGCGGAGGTGAGCGAGCGTTTCGGCGGCCCGGACAAAGTAGTCGAGGTCCAGGCACTGGCCGGTGACAGCTCTGACAATGTTCCGGGGGTACCGGGCATCGGCGAAAAGACGGCGAAGCTGCTGATCGATCAGTTCGGTGATCTTGAGACCCTGCTCGCCGGACTGGAGCAGATCAAACAGCCGAAGCGGCGCGCCAATCTCGAACAGTTCGCCGACCAGGCGCGGCTTTCGCGGCGACTGGTCACCCTGGTCGATGACCTGCCGCTGGAGCTGGACCGCGAGGTCCTGACCCCCGGCGAGCCCGATCGCGAGCAATTGACCGAGCTGTTCAAGGAATGCGAGTTCCAGCGCCTGCTGGACGAGTTCTCCAGCGACCCGCAGGCGGTTGCCGGCAGTTACCAGGCGGTGCTGACCGAGGCCGATTTCGATCAGCTGCTGCGGCGGCTGGAGGCGGCGGAGCGTTTCTGTTTCGATACCGAGACCACCGGCCTCGATCCGTTGCGTGACGAGCTGGTCGGTCTCTCCTTTTCCGTCGAAGCCGGGCAGGCCTGGTACCTGCCGCTCGGCCATTACTACCTCGGCGCTCCGCCGCAGCTCGACCGGGAACCGGTGCTGAAGCGCCTGGCGCCGCTGTTCGCCGATTCGAACAAGGGCAAGATCGCCCAGAACGCCAAGTTCGACGCGCTGGTGCTGCACCATGCCGGGCTGACTCTCGAAGGGCTGGTCTTCGACCCGATGCTCGCTTCCTACCTGGCCCGTCCGGCCGCCAAGTCCCACGGCATGGACGCCATGGCCGCCGAACTGCTCGGCTACCGGCCGATCAAGTTTGAGGAGGTCTGCGGCAAGGGCAAGAACCGGATCAGTTTCGCCGAGGTCGAAATCGAGCGGGCGGTGACCTATGCCGCCGAGGATGCCGACATCACCCTGCGGCTGGCCGAGACCCTGGCGCCGCTGCTGGAGGAAACCGGGCAGGAAAAGCTCTTTCGCGAGGTCGAACTGCCGCTGGAGCAGCTGCTGACTCGGATGGAGATCACCGGGGTGCGCATCGACGCCGACTTCATGGCCGGGCTGTCGCGGGAGTTCAGCGACAAGCTGCAGGCCCTCGAAAGCGGGATCCACCAGCTGGCCGGCGGCCCTTTCAACGTCGCCTCGCCGAAACAGCTCGGCGAGGTCCTCTTCGAACGCCTCAAGCTGCCGAAGGGGAAAAAGACCAGGACCGGCTGGTCGACCGATGTCGAAGTCCTCAACAAACTCGCCGAAGACCATGAGATCGCCCGGCTGATTCTCGATTACCGCTCGCTGGCCAAGCTGAAAGGGACCTACACCGACGCCCTGCCGAAGCTGATCCATGAGGAAAGCGGGCGCATCCACACCTCCTTCAACCAGGCGGTGACTGCCACCGGGCGGCTCTCCTCCTCCGATCCGAACCTGCAGAATATTCCGATCCGCAGTGAGGAGGGGCGGCGCATCCGCGAGGGATTCATCCCGGAGCCGGGCTGCCTGATGCTGTCGGCCGACTACTCGCAGGTCGAGCTGCGGCTGCTCGCCCACATGGCCGAGGAAACCACCCTCAAGGAACATTTCTGCAGCGGCGAGGATATCCACCGTCGCACCGCCGCCGAGGTGTTCGGAGTTTTTCCCGAGATGGTCAGCGACGAGATGCGCCGCAGCGCCAAGGCGATCAACTTCGGCGTCATCTACGGCATCAGCGCCTTCGGTCTCGCCAAACAGCTCGGCATCGGCCGCAAGGAGGCGCAGGAGTACATCGACGGCTACTTCGCCCGCTACCCGAAGATCCGCGCCTTCATGGACAAGTGCATCGCCGAGGCCAAAGAGTACAAGTACGTGACGACCCTGCTCGGCCGCCGTTGCGCGGTGCCGGAGATCGACAGCAAAAACGGCGCCATCCGCGGCTACGCCGAGCGCAACGCCATCAACTACCCGGTACAGGGTTCGGCCGCCGACCTGATCAAGCTGGCGATGCTCAGGGTGCAGCGGCGCATCGACGCCGAAGGGCTTTCATCCCGCATGGTACTGCAGGTGCATGACGAACTGGTGTTCGAGGTGCCGGAAGCGGAGCTGGATGCCATGCGGTCGCTGGTGAAGGAGGAGATGGAGTCGGCACTGGAGATTGATCTGCCGCTGGTGGTGGATGTGGGGGTAGGAGCCAATTGGCGCGAGGCGCATTGAGGGCTGATGAAAAGCACCCGTCTGCTGCGTTCCCCTTGTCCGCGTCGCTGCGGAGTAGCTGCCGCTACACCTCGCTCCTTGGCCTTCGGGCGCCTTGCATCCAGGCACTTTTGATCAGCCTTGGAACGGTGTATGTGAGATGTGAGATGTGAGAACAAGCTTGTTCGCTCCTCGCACCTCGAGCCTTGAACCTCGAACCCAAGGGGACAGTCCCTTTAAAGAGAGGGACTGTCCCCGTGAACCTCGAAGGAGTTCCCCATGCCCGATCCAACCGCCACCCGCGATAAATACCAGCGCTTTGTCCGCGAATACAATCGGGGCGTCGACCGCTCGGTGCTGGGCGCCAGTTACGGGATTCCCGAGGAGCGGTTTTCGGCCTTCATCGACTTCCTGCGCCGCAAGGGGTTCCATCCCCGGCGACCGGCCCGGGACGGCTTCGCCCCGGCGCACGAGATCGATTTCGAGATTTTCGGTGACGACCTGCAGTTCGTCGAGATTGAACTTGATCCGGGGGAAACCGCCGTCGCCGAGGCCGGGGCGATGATGTACATGGATGGCGCCATCGAGATGGTGACCATCTTCGGTGACGGCAGCCACGAGTCGGGCGGGGTGATGGAGAAAATCTTCGGCGCCGGCAAGCGGGTGTTGACCGGCGAGAGTCTGTTCATGACCGCCTTCAGCAACCGCGGCGTCGGCAAGCAGCGGGTCGCTTTCGGCGCCCCCTATCCGGGCAAGATCGTGCCGCTCGACCTGGGGGAGATGGGCGGCGAGATGCTCTGCCAGAAACAGGCTTTTCTCTGCGCCGCCAAGGGGGTGGCGATCGATATCGCCTTCCAGAAGAAGATCGGCGTCGGCCTGTTCGGCGGCGAGGGTTTCATCCTGCAGCGACTGAAAGGGAACGGACTGGCCTTCGCCCACGCCGGCGGTATGGTGATTCGCCGCGACCTGTCTCCCGGCGAGACCCTCAAGGTCGATACCGGCTGTCTGGTCGCCCTGCAACCGCAGGTCAGCTACGACATCGAGTTCGTCGGCGGCATCCGCAACGCCGTGTTCGGCGGCGAGGGGATCTTCTTTGCTTCCGTCACCGGGCCCGGTACGGTCTGGCTGCAGTCGCTGCCCTTCTCCCGTCTGGCTGACCGGGTGATTGCCAGCGCCCCGGCGATGCGCGGCGGCCGCAAAGGTGAGGGGTCTCTGCTGGGGGCTCTGGGGGATCTTCTGGACGGGGATAATCGGTAGCAAAGGTGGTTTTGTCCGGCGGACTCTTGGGCGGTTGCTTGCGGATTGAGGTTTCCAGGGTCGGCAGGAAAATCTGGAAGGTCGTTCCGACGCCGACCTGGCTGTCGACGGTGATCCAGCCATGATGGTCCTTCACGATGCCGTGTACGATCGACAAGCCGAGCCCCGACCCCTTGCCGATTGTCTTGGTGGTGAAGTAGGGGTCGAAGATTCTGTCGAGGATATCCTCCTCGATGCCGTGGCCGGTATCTCTGACCTGCAGCCGCATATACTGTCCCGTGGGAAAACTGCTGCCCTTGGGTAGGTGATTGCGGGAGACCTCGACGGGAGTGATCTCGATGGACAGGGTTCCTCCTTCGGGCATCGCGTGGCCGGCGTTGATGCAGAGATTCATCAGCACCTGGTGGATCTGGGTTGAGCTGCCGTGGATGATCTTCTCATCCTCATCGATATGCTCTTCGATGGTGATTGTTGCCGGAATGACCTCGCGCAACAGCTCGACAGTTTCCTTCAGCACCGGGGACAGGCTCATGGGGGTCAGTTCGGTTTCCTGATTGTTGCTGAAGGTGGCGATCCGCTTGATAAGATCTGCCGCCCGCTCACCCGCCTTGAGGACTTCTTCGATGCTTTTTTTCGCGGTCGGATTGTCCTGGATACAGGTCAGGGCGACTTCGCTGTAGCCGAGGATGGCGGACAGGATATTGTTGAAATCATGGGCGATGCCGCCCGCCAGCAGGCCGAGGGCTTCCATCTTCTGTCCATGCCGCAGCTGTCTGAGCAGTTCGTTGTTTTCTGCCTCCAGGCGCTTTCTGGCACTTATGTCACGAGCGACGCAAAGTCTGTTCCAGTCGTCACTGAAACCGACCACAGAGGTCGAGAGTTCGACCGGGAAATCTTCGCCGCCCGGCTTTCTGGCGACAGCTTCGACCGTTTTCCAGGTTCCCCCGCTGCTGTCATCGCGCAGGGCTCTAAAGCCCTCAGTGGCTTTCCGATCCTTGCCGGAGGGTGAGAACACCGAGTTGAAGGACAGGGGTTGAGCTGTTCCGTCGTCATGGGTAAACAGCCTGGTCGCGGCCGGGTTGCAGAAGGAAATTTCTCCCCGTCTGCTGATCATGAAGATGGCGTCGTCGATGGACGCGGTGATGGCCTCGGAGAGATTTTCCTGGATCTGCAGTGATTGCCGGGTCTGAAACAGGATCTTGTTCTGCTCGGACAGTTCTCCCCTGAGGTGTTGTCGTTCCTGCAGGATGGGAAGCCATTTCCAGAATCCCCAGGCGAGGAAGAAGTAACCGCATAGATAGGCCGTTTTTTCCAGGAAGGCTTCGCCGGGAGTGTCCCCGGCCACGAGGAGAACGTTCAGGGCCGGGAAACTGTCCGAGACATCCAGCAGCAGCGCCAGCCCGATCAGGATGGTTCCAGTCATCACGGAAGCCAGCCCCGGTTGTCCGCGAAAAGTCGGATTGGCATTGATCTGCAGGATCTTGTACGCCATGAAGGCCACCATCAGCAGGCTTGCGGATTCCAGGGTCACGTCCAGAAGCATCACACTCCCTCCAGGTCACGAAATTATCAGCCTATGCCTGAATCAGTGAATTCATTGCCGGCAAACAGCACAAGTCATTGACCCGCCCGCACTTTCCAAAAATCACATTCAGGTCAAGCACTTGCACTCTTCATCCGGCCTGAACCCACGGATTCAGGTCTGATTCTACCAGACGGTTCTCAAAAAAATCTCAAAATTAGTTTTTGCTTCTGAAATCTGTGTGAGATGTGAGATCCCGTGGTTCTTTTTGCCCTGCGTCCCGTCATGGGGTATCCTGTTCGACGTTATGCGAACGTCTGTCGATAAAAGAATCCGTCCGCTGCGCAACCAGCATGGCATCACCCTGATGATCGTCCTGGTGATGGTGGTGATCATGGGGTTGAGCATGGGGATCGCCGGCTCGACCTGGCGCACCGTGGTGCAGCGGGCCAAAGAGCAGGAGCTGCTGTTTCGCGGGGATCAGTACCGGCGGGCGATCGAGAGCTACTTCAGCGTCAAGCACGGCGGCAAGACCGGGCTGTTGCCCTCCTCCCTCGAAGACCTGCTTAAAGATCCGCGATTTCCCGGCACCGTCAGGCATATCCGCAAGCTGTACAAGGACCCGATGACCGGAGAGGACTTCGTAATCATTAAAGATAAACGTTCCGGCGGCCGGATCAAGGGAGTGCGCAGCGACAGCAAGCAGGTGCCGTTCAAGAAGGACGGGTTTGCCAAGGAATACGAGAAATTCGCCGATGCCGCCAGCTACCGGGAATGGGAGTTCGTCTTCGAACCGCCCCGCGCCGGAAACCGCCGGGTGGCCCCCGGCAGGCCCGGCCAGGCCCGGCCGGGGCAGCCGCGAGGAGTGGTGGTTCCGCCGCCCTCCTCGGGGGCCGGAAGGCCCGGTCTGCCGCCGACCGAGGATAATTGACAGCTCGGGGGGGTGGTGTTAGATTGACACGCTTGCGATTACCATCCTGAGGCTGAGGCCGGGGATCATCCCTTCTTCGAGGAGGCCTTCTTCACATGGAACCGAAACTGCAGCGACTCCTCGAAACCATTCGCCGCCTGCTGCGGCGCGGTGCCACCCAGAACATTTCCCGACTGCTCGGCAAGATCCATCCCGCCGACATCGCCCATCTCTACCGCTATCTCGACCCGAAGGAACAGCAGGAGCTGTTCAACCTGATCCGCGAGCCCGAGGTGGCCGGTGAGGTGCTGGCCGAGCTCGATCACGCCTTCAGCGCCCGGCTGCTGGAGCAGTTGACCGGGGTGCAGATCAGCATCATCCTGCAGAACATGCCCTACGACGATGCCGCCGACATCGTCCAGAACCTGCCGGAGGATCTCGCCGCCGAAGTTCTCAACCTGATGAAGGATGAGGATTCGGAGGAGATCGAGGGCCTGCTGCAGTACGAGGAGGACAGTGCCGGCGGCATCATGTCGACCGAGATCTTCTCGCTGCGCGAGGATCTGACCGTCAAGGAGGCGATCGGATCGATCCAGGAGGCCGAAGATGTCGAGATGGTTTTCTATCTCTATGTCACCGATGAGCACAACCACCTGGTCGGGGTGCTGTCGCTGCGCCAGTTGCTGACCGTCTCGCCCGCGACCGTGTTGCGTGAGGTGATGATTCGCGACGTCATCAGCGTCCGTACCGACATGGACCAGGAGGAGGTCGCGCGGGTGGTCGAGAAATACAACATCCTCGCCGTGCCGGTTGTCGACGAGAGCAACAAGCTGATGGGTCTGATCACCGTTGATGATGTCATCGACGTCATCCGCGAAGAGGCGACCGAGGATATCTACAAGATGGCCGGCGCCAACGAGGAGGAGCTGCTGCTCGGCAACCAGGCCTTCAAGATCGCCCGGCTGCGGCTGCCGTGGCTGATCACCAACCTCTTCGGCGGGGTCGCGACCGGTTACCTGATGTGGCTGTTCAAGGTCACCATCAAGGATGTCATCGCCCTGATCTCTTTCATCCCGGTCATCACCGGCATGGGCGGCAATGTCGGCGGTCAGTCGGCAACCATCGTTGTGCGCGGCTTCGCCACCGGCAAGATCGACATGACCACCCTGCGCAAGGTGTTCTTCAAGGAGATGCGGGTCGGCATGATCATGGGCGTGGTCTGCGGCCTGACCGTCGGCCTGGTCGCCTGGGGATGGCATCACAACCCCTATCTCGGCATGGTGGTCGGCCTGGCGATGACTGTCGCCATCAGTGTCGCCGCCACCATGGGCGTCCTCGCCCCGACCTTTTTCAAGAAAATCGGCGTCGATCCCGCCATCGCCGCCACCCCCTTCGTCCAGACCGCCAACGATATCACCGGCATCCTGATCTATTTCGCCACCGCGACGATGTTTATCCAGTATCTGAAGTAGGGTGGAGGTGTGCTGAACCGATTTCATTGACCAACCCGGATATTTTTCCTATCCTGCACGCTGTTTGATTGTTTTTCCCGGAGGGGTTATGCAGGATGGGATGCTGAAGTTCTGAGAACCGTTTGCCTGTGGCTGTTGCAGCCGGGCAGGCGGTTTTTCTGTTTTGGGGGTGGATTGCCCCCCGTAACGATACCTGAGGCAGATTATGACACCGAACTTTACCCAAACCGCCGCCTTCATCTGGTCGGTTGCCGACCTGCTGCGTGGCGATTTCAAGCAGAGCCAGTACGGCCGCGTCATTCTTCCCTTCACCCTGTTGCGTCGTCTTGAATGCGTGCTCGAAAAAGACAAGGCGGCGGTGCTGCAAAAGCACGCCGAGGTCGGCAGGTTGGAGCTGCCGGAAGAGGCAGCGGAGAAGATGCTGCTGCGGGTCACCGAGGCGAAGTTTTTCAACACCTCGCCGATGGATTTGTCCAGACTGGGTGAGGCCGATATCAAGGACAATCTCGAAAGCTACATCCAGGCCTTCTCCAGAGATGCCCGTGAGATCTTCGAATACTTCAAATTCAGCGAATTCATTGCCCAGCTCAGTGACGCCAACCTGCTCTACAAGGTGGTGCAGAAGTTCGCCAACACCGACCTCAGCCCCGAAAAAATCTCCAACTACGAGATGGGCCTGGTCTTCGAGGAGCTGATCCGGCGCTTTGCCGAGAGTTCCAACGAGACCGCCGGGGAGCATTTCACCCCGCGCGATATCGTGCGCCTGACCACCTCGCTGGTCTTTATGGCCGATGATGAGGTATTGACCCGGGAAGGGATCATCCGCACCATTTATGACCCCACGGCGGGAACCGGCGGCTTCCTCTCTTCGGGCATGGAGTACGTCCACGAACTCAACCCCAACGCAGTGATGCGCGCCTTCGGCCAGGAACTCAACCCCGAGTCCTACGCCATCTGTAAGGCCGACATGCTGATCAAGGGCCAGGATGTCAGCCGCATCAAGCTCGGCAACACCCTCAGCAACGATCAGCTCTATGCCGATCGGTTCGACTACATGCTCTCCAATCCGCCGTTCGGGGTTGACTGGAAGAAGGTCGAGAAAGATATCAAGGAAGAGCATACCCTCAAGGGTTTCGATGGTCGCTTCGGCCCCGGCCTGCCGCGGGTTTCGGACGGCTCGCTGCTCTTTCTGCTGCACCTGATCAGCAAGATGCGGGATACGAAAGAGGGTGGCGGCAGGATCGGTATCATCCTCAACGGTTCACCGCTCTTTACCGGCGGCGCGGGCAGCGGCGAGAGTGAGATCCGTCGTTACATTCTCGAAGCCGATCTGCTCGAGGCGATCGTCGCCCTGCCGACCGACATGTTCTACAACACCGGCATCGCCACCTATGTCTGGATTCTTTCCAACAAGAAGGATACCGAGCGTAAAGGCAAGGTGCAGCTGATCAACGGCGTCAACCTGTGCGGCAAGATGCGCAAGTCGCTTGGTTCTAAGCGGCATGTCATGGGGGATGAGGATATCGCCACCATTACCCGCTGCTTCGGACAGTTTGAGGTTGTCGATACGGTTGAATTAAATAAACCCGCAGAGGTCAAGAGCAACCGGGGCCGCCAGTCCGAAAATCCCAAAGCCGCCGAACCCAAGACCTTTGCCAGCAAGATATTCAACACCACCGATTTCGGCTACCGGCGCATCACTGTCGAGCGTCCCTTACGGCTCTCGGTGCAGTTGACGAACGAGCGGCTGGCCGAACTGCGCTTTGCACCCAAGCCGTTCACTGCGCCGATGAAGTGGGCCTATGCCGAATATGGTCAGGATTGGACCGATGCCGAATATGGCGACCTCCTAGCTGTCGAAACCGAAGTGCGCGCCCATATCAAGGCCAACTTCAAGGAACTGAAAGAGAAGCAGATCAAAGAGTTGCTCGGCAGCAAGCTGTGGCGGGAGCAGAAGCGTCTGCTGGAGGATGGATTGCAGCTGCAAACCGCCCTGTCGCAGCAGATGGGCGCAAGCGCGATTGTCGCTGGACAGTGCGATGACTTCAACCTGTTTGACGCGCAGTTCAAAAAGGCGCTCAAGAGCACCGGTATCAAGCTGGATGCGCGGCAGAAGAAACAGCTTCTTGCTGCGGTGAGCTGGAAAAATCCGGAAGCCGAGCGGGTGGTGAAGAAGGTTCACAACAAAATGGCTGACCCGCTCTACGGCCTGTTTGAGCTGAATGGCAAGGTCGTCGAGTTTCAGCCCGATGGCGACCTGCGCGACAACGAGAATATCCCCCTCGATCCGTCCCGTAGTGTGACCGAGACTGTAGAGGAGTATTTCAAAAAAGAGGTCGCGCCCCATGTACCGGATGCCTGGATTGATGGCAGCAAGCGGGATGATAAGGATGGCGAGTTGGGGATCGTCGGGTACGAAATTCCCTTCAATCGGCATTTCTATGTTTACACGCCGCCGCGCTCGTTGGAGGAGATTGATCGGGAATTGGATCTGGTGAGTGCTGAGATTATGGCGCTTCTGCAAGAGGTGCATTCGTGATGTTGGGCAGGTATCAAACGTACGTAGAGTATAAAGATACACATGCTCAGTGGTTGGGGAAAGTTCCAAAGCACTGGGATGTGTTGCCCAATAAATTTCTTAGTGAAATGTGTAAAGGCAGGAACCCATCAACCCTTGAATCTGAATACTCGAAAGACGCTATTCCTTATTTGAGTATGGGCTACCTTCGAGGCCAAGAATCTCCCAAATATGGCAAAGCAGAAAGCAGCGCTATCAAAGCAAAAGAAGGAGATATCCTGCTGCTTTGGGACGGGTCAAATGCAGGTGAATACATACACGCCAAGAAAGGTCTTGTGTCTTCAACTATGGCGCGAGTTTTGGCAATCCGGGACTGTGATCACAAATATTACTTTTACTGCTGTAAGGCTTTTGAACCAGAGTTAAAGCTGCACACTGTGGGGATGGGAATCCCTCATGTAAATGGCGAACAGGTGCGGACTCAGTGTTTTCCACAGCCGCCGCAAGAAGAACAACAAACCATCGCCAACTTCCTCGACCACGAAACCGCCAAAATCGACACCCTGATCGCCAAGCAACAACAACTTATCAAGCTATTGAAGGAAAAGCGCCAGGCGGTTATCAGCCATGCCGTCACCAAAGGACTGAACCCCGATGCGCCGATGAAAGATTCCGGTGTTGAGTGGTTGGGGGAGGTGCCGGAACATTGGAAGGTGACGCGGGCAAAGTATCTGTTCGATTTCGTGACCAGTGGGTCACGAGGGTGGGCAGAATATTACTCTGACTCGGGAAGCCTATTCTTTCGGATTGCAAACCTCACGAGAGAAACTATTGAACCAAAAATGGACTCAGTTCAATTTGTGGTGCCGCCAGAAGGTAGTGAAGGTGAGCGTTCAAAAATCAAAGTTGAAGATCTCCTGATATCTATCACAGCAGACTTAGGTTCCGTATGCGTTGCTGATAAACATGTTGCTGACGGCTATGTCAGTCAACATGTTTCACTATGTAGACCGAATGGCAAAGTTGCTAACTCCAGGTGGCTTGGATATGTGGTTTTGTCAGACGGAACAAAGGAACAATTTGTCGGCGCAGGTTACGGAGGCACGAAAATTCAACTTAGCCTGGAAGATATACGTGAGTTTTGGGTGGCTCGGCCACCTGCTGAAGAGCAGATCAGATTGACCGAGTATATCGATGAAAAGTTAGAACAGTATGTGACCCTGATTGGCAAAGCGGAACTACAAATAAATCTTTTGCAAGTACGCCGCACCGCCCTCATCTCCGCCGCCGTAACCGGCAAGATCGACGTCCGCAACTGGAAGCCTGAACAATCCGAATCCCGCATGGAGAAAACATATGGATAAGCAACAAAAAGAAGCATTGATGGATGAACTGCTTGTTTTTATGAATGAAGAGATCGAGAGCTCCGGCAATATCATCAATGTTGTTCGGTTTGATTTTAATGACCAGGGAGAAGACGCCATCAATTATATGAATAAGGCTGGGTTGTCGTACGAACAACTCCTCCCAGTTCTGAATACTTGTTTCAGCAGGAAATATATTACTCAGAAGGTGATAGGGGCAGGAAAGTACGGTGCGGCTCAGCTCACTGAAGAAGGTCAGGGGCGTGCGATTTCGGTTGAAGCGGCAAAACATGCTCTTCCCAAACAGCAGGGTTCTAACGGCGTTGTTATTGGTGAGTTACATGCGTACGCTCCTGCTCAGATTGGCAACAACAATACCCAGAATATTGAAAATGTATTCACGACAATTATCGAAAAAATAGATCAGGCAGATGCCTCAGATGCCGAAAAGCAGGAAGCCAAGAGTCGGTTGAGGGCATTTCTGGAGCACCCCTTGACCAACACGGCTCTTGGATTAAGCCCAGCCGTTATTCAGGCCCTTGGCGGTGCGGGATGATGGAAGAAAGCACTCAGTTATCTCTGCAATGCTTCTTCTGTTTTTCAACACAATTTGTGTTGCCAGAAGAGAACTATCAGCCTCGGCAGGGTGAACTCATCCAGTGCGACAACTGTGGCCGTTGGAATGATTATGATTCGTTGATACGTGTTGCTCAGCGAAAAGGGCAGGAATGGGTTGAGGAACAAGCACAAGTATTGATGAATGATTTCGCGAAGCAACTTGGAAAGATGTTTAAGTGAATAAGTAACTGGGGAGTGTCTCTAGTTTTTAAAAACTTGTTAAAAGAACGCAGCACCATTCTCATCTCCGCCGTCACTGGCAAGATCGACGTCCGCAACTGGAAGCCTGAACAATCCGAATCCCGCATGGAGGCCAGCGCATGAGCGCCGACAATGCCCCGGCATCTGTTTTTTGATGACATCATCAACCCGTGGCCTGTTGTCGTTTCCGTCGTGAAAAAATTTCCGAATGTAAATTCACGGCTTACGTTCGGGCACCTTTTCAATGGGGGGTAGGAAGTCCCGTCTTCTGGGTGGGTTTTCTCTGGACTCATTCTGTTATTATGCTATTATTTGTCTGTATCTTGACATAATCAGCACAAATAACAAAAGGCAATACCATGATAGTCGATTTTACGATTTCCAATTTTCGCTCTATTCGTGACGAGCAGACGTTCAGCCTGTATGCGGAAAATCCAGGGACTCATCTGTTGGATAATATTTCCTATCCCGCGGGGTCCAAAATAGGTGTGCTCAACTGTGCCGGTATTTATGGCGCAAATGCTTCCGGTAAATCGAATGTGCTGCTGGCTTTTGAAGCGTTGCAGTTTCTCATCCGTGCCACAGGGCGTTTGCAGGAAGGTGCCCCGATCAAATGCTATGAGCCTTTCCGTTTGTCGGAGCAGGCAAAGTCTGCTCCGGTGCGGTTTGAAATTGAATTTTTTACGCCTGATGGAACCCGGTATCTCTATAAAATCGCATTCACTCGGAAACGGATTGTTGCAGAGCATTTAAGTTTTTATCCCTCAGCAAAGGCGGCACTGATTTTTGAACGAACAGAGGATGACACCTGGGAAACGATCAAGTTCGGCACGTTGTTCAGCGGTGGAAAGAAGCGTTTTCCCTTTTTTGATAATAATGCCTACCTTTCCAAAGCGGGGAGCAGTGCCGATGCGCCGGAACTGATCCGCAACGTCTACAATTATTTTCGTAAAGATATCCTCCGACTTGGTTTGAATGAAGAGGTGCGCGTTGAGGACTGGATTGATAATAAATCGATTTTCAACAAGGTTTCCGCACTCTTGGGATTTGTTGATACCGGTGTAAGTGGAGTTGTGGTACGGGAAAAGGATATTGATCTGAATTCCGTTCAGTTTCCAGATAATATGCCCGAACCCATTCGGGCATCGATCCTGCGTGACATGAAGCGTTCTTTTTTGTTTGTCCATCTTGCTGAAGATGAAGAGACAGAGCTTTTTGATCTTCGTTTGGAATCGGCAGGGACCAGAAAATTATTCCACCTGGCCCCGCTGATTATCAATGCGTTGGAGAGTGGCGGCGTATTGATTGTTGATGAACTGGACAACAGTATGCACCCGTTCATGGCGGAATTGATTATTCGGCTTTTCAACGATCCGGACGTTAATTGCGGAAACGCCCAGCTTATTTTCTCGACTCACAATATCAGCCTGATGTCACCGGATCATTTTCGTCGAGACCAGATCTGGTTGACTGAAAAAATGAAGGGTGCAACCCGCCTCTTTTCGCTGGAGGATTTTGACAAGAAAAAGGTGAAGCCGCAAAGCCCGTTCAATCGCTGGTATGCCGAAGGACGTTTTGGCGCGGTTCCAAAGATCGATTATCAAAGTATCGCAGCTCTGCTGAAAAAGAGTGGGTGCGAAGATGCCTAGAAAGCGCAAGTCCAATCAGAAAAACCTTAAACCGCGGCTGCATATTTTTTGTGAGGGCGAAAAGACCGAGCCGAATTATCTGAAGGGGTATATAGAGCGCAGGTTCCCTGGAACAAGACTCTCCCCGGTGCGTCCGACTCCTAAAAATACTCCGATTCAATTGGTTGAGGAAGCCATCAGGGAGAAAGAGAAAAATCCGTCCGGGGATATATTCTGGGTTGTCTATGACCGGGAAGCTCCAACCAAATATCCCGATGCCCTGCACGCTGAAGCACGTAGTAAAGCCGATGCCCATGGGATTAAAATTGCTTTTTCCAATGTTTGTTTCGAAGTCTGGATATTGTTGCATTTTCAACCGACCGTGGCCGCTTATGCCAATTATGATGACCTGCAAAAAAGAAGCAAACTGAAGACTCACATCAAAAACTATGACAAAGGAACAAAACGCTTATTTTCGGGGGAGGAAATTTCCACTGCTCGAAAGTATGCCGAGGACTTGAACCGAAGAACGATTGCGGGGGCTGATCCGGCATGGACGAAACCATATCAATGGAACCCCTATACGGATGTTTATAAGTTGCTTGATGCTATTGATGTCTTTGGGGAAAAGTATTGTGTCTCCTGAACTGAGATTAAGGCATGATGTTGGAGTTTGTTTCACATCAAGTAATTTTTTCCGGTGGGGGAATGGCTAGCACCTTGAAAAAAATGAAAAATCTTATTTCATCGCAACCGGAAGAAGGCTGCTTTGTTGGGTGATAGTGATTCAAGGGAGGGAATATAAGTGGCAGGCAAAACAAACGAGCAAACTTTCCAAGATGACATCATCGCTCAGATGGTTTCCAGCGGCTGGCTGCTCGGAACACCCGACGGCTACAATCGCGAACTGGCCCTGTACGAAGAAGACGTACTCGGTTTCGTACAGGACACCCAGGACGAGCAATGGCAGAAATACTGCAAGCTCTATCCGCAGAATCCCGAAAAGCATCTCCTCGAAAAAGTTGCCAGCCAGCTCAACAAGGTCGACCCCAACGCCGCCGACCGCGACCTGCGCACCTTCGGCACTCTGGGTGTGTTGCGCCACGAACTGCGTGATCGCGGCACCCGCTTCAAGCTCTGTCAGTTCAAGCCGGAACACGACCTCAACCCCGACACCCTGGCGCGATACAAAAAGAACCGTCTGCGCATTGTGCCGGAGCTGGTCTACAGCCCCTACGCAACAGAGGATTGTCTGGCAGAGACCGGTAAAAAGGCCAAGGCCTGGCGCATCGACCTGGTGCTGTTCGTCAACGGTCTGCCGGTTGCCACCCTGGAGCTGAAGTCGGAGTTCAAGCAGGCGGTCGACAACGCCATCAAGCAGTACAAGCGCACCCGCCTGCCGAAAGATCCGGTGACCAGAAAACCGGAACCGCTGCTGACCTTCAAGCGCGGGGCGCTGGTCCATTTCGCCGTCAGTCAGTACGAGGTCTATATGACGACCCGGCTGGAAGGGGGCGACACCTTCTTTCTGCCCTTCAACAAGGGAACCAAAGAGGGTGGGGCGGGGAACGATGTACCGGAGAACCCGAACGAGTACGCCACCAGCTACCTGTGGAATGAGGTGCTGCTGCCCGACAACCTGCTCAACATCCTTGCCCGCTATGTCCATCTGCAGATCGAAGAGAAGGAGGACTGGCAGGGCAAAAAATACAAGAAAGAGACGCTGATCTTCCCCCGCTACCATCAGTGGGACGTGGTCAACCGCCTGCTGGGCGCTGCCCGCGAAGAAGGGCCGGGGCAGAAATACCTGATTCAGCACAGCGCCGGGTCGGGCAAGTCGAACTCCATCGCCTGGACCGCGCATCAGCTTTCATCCCTCTATACCAGCGAGGGAGACAAGCAGTTCCATTCGGTGATCGTCGTCACCGACCGCACCGTGCTCGACGATCAGTTGCAGGACACCATCTATCAGTTTGAGCACGCTGACGGGGTGGTGGGACGGATCAACCGCGATATCGGTGACGGTTCCAAATCGGAGCAGCTGGCCCTGGCGCTGGAAAGTTCGCAGCCGATCATCATTGTCACCATCCAGACCTTCCCCTTTGTGCTTCAGGCGATCGAAAACAGCGTCAGTCTCAAGGAACGTCGCTACGCGATTATCGCCGATGAAGCACACTCGTCACAGACCGGTGCCACCGCGCGCAAGTTGAAAGAGGTGCTGCTGGCAGAGAACAGTGACGTCGATGTCGAGTTCACCTCCGAAGATATCCTCGATGCGACCATTGCTGCCCGGCGTGACAACCGCAACCTCAGTTACTTCGCCTTCACCGCTACGCCTAAACCGAAGACCCTGGAGCTGTTCGGTCGTCTGCCGAACCCGGCACTGCCGCCATCCAAACAGAACAAGCCCGGGGCCTTTCACGTCTACAGCATGCGTCAGGCGATTGAAGAGGGTTTCATCCTCGATGTGCTGAAGAACTACACCAACTACAAGGTCGCCTACCAACTGGCGCAGAAGATTCAGGCCAGGGACGAAGAGGTCGACAGCAAAAAGGCCCAGGTCAAGCTCAACCAGTGGGTGCGGCTGCACGATTACAACATTGCGCAGAAGGTGCAGGTGATTGTCGAGCACTTCAAGGATAATGTTATGGGCCTGCTCGGTGGTCAGGCCAAGGCGATGGTGGTGACCAGCTCACGTAAAGAGGTGGTGCGCTACAAGAAGGAGTTCGACAAGTACGTCGCCCGCAAGGGTTACAGCTCGATCCGGGCGCTGGTGGCTTTTTCGGGTGAGGTGGAGTTCAGCCACAAGGACCCCAATGCTACGGGCCTGGTCGGTGAGAAGTTCACCGAAAAGAGCATGAACCCCGACCTCAAGGGCCGCGACATGCGCAAGGCCTTCGACTCGGGCGATTACCAGGTGATGCTGGTGGCCAACAAGTTTCAGACCGGCTTCGATCAGCCGAAGCTCTGCGCCATGTACGTCGACAAGAAGCTGCACGGCGTCGAGTGCGTGCAGACCCTCTCGCGGCTGAACCGCACCTATCCGGGTAAGGCCGAAAGCGGCACCTTTGTCCTCGACTTCTTCAACGATCCGCAGGAGATCCTTGATTCCTTTCAGCCTTACTACCAGACCGCCGAGCTGGCGGATGTTTCTGATCCCGACCTGGTCTTCGACCTGTTTGACAAGCTGCGTGCCGAAGGGATCTTCACCTGGCAGGAGGTGGAGCAGTTCGCTGTCGCCTTCTTCGTCAAGAACAAGAGCAACGCCGCGATCAGCAATATCTGTAAACCCGCCGTTGAGCGTTGGCAGAAACGCTACAAACTGGCTGTCGAGGCCTACCATACTGCCAAAGAAATGTTCGAGCGCACCAGGCAGACCGCTGATGCAGTGTTGATCGCCAATGCCGAGAAGAGCTTCAAGGAGTGCAGGAAGGAAAAAGATCGGCTGGAGATTTTCAAGAAGGACCTCGGCAGTTTTACCCGTTTCTACGAGTTCATGTCGCAGATTGTCGACTACGACAGCAAGGATCTGGAGAAGCTTGCACTCTACGCCAGGCACCTGCGACCGCTGCTGCGCGAGAAAATGGACGAAGATGACGACATCGACCTGAGCAACGTGGCCCTGAGTCATTACCGGCTGTCGAAGATCCGGCATCAGGATCTGGTCATGGAAACCGAAGGGGACTACGGATTGAAGTCGGCCGGCGATATCGGCACCGCCAGGGCCCGGGACAAAAAGGAAGAATTCCTGTCGCAGATTCTGGCGCGCTTGAACGAACTGTTCATCACCGACGGCCTCACCGATAAGGACCTGGTCAACTACGCCTACACCATCCGCGACAAGGTTCGGGAAAATCGGAAGGTGATGGACCAGATTCACAATAACTCCCCGGAACAGGCCATGCTGGGAGATTTTCCCAAGGCCCTGGACGACGCGGTGCTCGACAGTAGCGAGGCACATCAGAAGCAGATGCTGCAGATCCTTGCCAATCGTGAGGTGGCTGAAGGGTTTGCGCGGGTAGTGTTCGATCTGATCCGGCAGGGAGGATAATGTCGCGACAAAAGAGACACTCTGAATTCTATCGGCAGCAACTGGACAGCTTTCTCACCTATTCCGGTACCACCGATACGGAATCGATAGCCCTGTGGGTCGGCTGTCCCGACTGCGGCTGGATCGACGCCCGGCTGGTGATCGGTGACGACAGCTTCTTTATCAATTTCTCCGATGCCTATCCCCCCTTTCTCGACCTGGTCGACTGGATCACGCGGATCACAAAAGGCGAAGACGTCGGCCCGGTTTGGGTGTATGACGAAATCCGCGATCATTTTTTCAATGTGAACTGCACGGAAAAGGAAAATGTACTGCGCTTCGAATATGCCCGGTTCTACTTTCCGGGGGTCGGTGTTTTTCGCAAGTCCTTCGTGAAAAGAACCGAGCTTGTTTCAGCCTTCTACCTGGCGTTCAAATATCTGATGGCCATCGACTTCGAGGCGGCGGAAGAGCGGGACGACAGCTCGGTCTGGTTCCATTTCGACGACGATTCGGATGATCTCGTGAAATTTGACCTGTCTGAAATCGAAGCCTACCTGCAAGATTCCCATTAGGGAACGTGACAATAAGGAGACCGCCGTATGATGAACCCTGAAATCTATGAACTTCACATCGCCCTGGTCGAAAATAAACCGGAAATCTGGCGGCTATTCCAAGTGCCGGCTTCAATCCCCCTGCGCAAGCTGCACAAGGTCATCCAACGGGTCATGGGCTGGGAGGACTACCATCTCTATTCCTTTGAAAAGGGCGGCATTGTCTTCGGTCGGCCCGATCCCGATTTTATCTGCGATACCGTCAACGATCATGGGGTTTCGCTCTACTGCCTGCTCAAGCGGGAAGGCGATCAGCTCACCTATACCTACGACTTCGGTGACAACTGGCAGCACCAGGTAACGCTGCAACGGATACTCCCCGACAACCCTGAGATGAAACATCCCCTCTGTCTTGATGGAGCCAATGCCTGCCCGCCCGAAGACTGCGGCGGTCACCACGGCTATAGCGAATATCTCGAAGCATTGCTTGTTCCGAGCCATGAACAACATGAAGAATATCTTGCCTGGCGTGGACCTTTCGACCCTGCGGCCTTCGACTTGCCGGCGGTGAACCGGGCGTTGCGGCGGTTGAAGGTATAGATTGCGCAGGATGTTGGTAGCATCTGATGAGGTGGTTGTTAAGAAAGTTTGAGGAGAATTTGAAATGACAATCGAAACGGCACTGGAGTCCTTGAAGCCCTTTTGTTCCAAAATTCCGACGGACGCGCTCAACTTTATCCGCAGCAACTGGAGTGAGGCCGAACCGCTGTTGTTGGCGGAACTGGATCATTGTATTGACGACCCTTCGCGGACCGAACAGTCGGCCCTGTTTTTCTACGCGCTTTTTCTGTGTGCGCAACAGCGTTGCGAGGCCGCCTTTGAGCGTTACCTTCGAATTCTGCGACTACCGAACCTGCTGCTCGATAACCTGATCGGCGATGTCCTGACCGAGAACATGAAAGGGATGCTGGCCCGCACCTGTGGTGATCGGGTCGATTCGCTGAAGGCGTTGGTGGAAGACGAAACTGTCAATGAATTCGCTCGCTCAGCGGCCCTGAGAGCCTTGCTGGATCTGGTGCTTATCGGCTCGCTGGCGCACAGTGAGATGGCGGAATATTGTACCGAACTACTGACCGGACGCCTGGAAAAATGTCCGTCCCATATCTGGGATGCTGCCGTATTCATGGCCGAACAACTTCACCTTGTCGAGACCCTGCCATTGATTGAGACAGCTTTTCAGCAGGGGTTGATGGAGCCAGGTTTCCAGAGCCTTGCCGAGATTAAGCGTGTTCTGAGCAGGCCGCAAGATGAGAAAGGACTCGCGGCCCGGCGGGAAACGGCCGCGTCTTTTGACATGGTCCGGGAAATGTCTTTATTTGCCCGAAACTGGGAGGACGGTGCGGGTTTGGCCCCGGAGGATCCGGCCGAATTGCTGGCCGAGCCTCGCGCGGCGCGGTTGCGGCAGTTTTTGCCCAAGACGGGCAAAGTCGGACGCAACGAGCCCTGTCCCTGCGGCAGCGGCAAAAAATACAAGAAATGTTGCATTGATCAGAAAACCGTTCCGATTCCGCAGGATGCGATACCCGCTTCTGCACATTTGACTCCGGCCGATGAATGGATCGGTGCCGGATATTACTATCTCGAAGAGCATTGGCCCCGTAACGCGTTGAGTTGTTGGCAAAACGCCTGGCCGGAGGTCAAGAAAATTCTTCCCGAAACAGTGGATGATCCTGACAGCGATGAGTGCAATCGTCTGTTCACCAGTTGTGATTTTTTCAGCAACTGGCTGCAGGATTGTTTACATCTGATTGAAGAGCGGATGACAGTGGATCTTGGAGCCGTTCAGTTCGGACTGCAGTTCTGCAGGGAGGTTGCCGAACGCTTTTCCGGGATGCGTCAACTGGCGAAGAATAATCTGCAGGAACTGACCGCCCACCTGCTACTCACGCTTGGCGATCGAACTCCGGCGTTTTCCCTGTTGGAGCGGATGATTGAAGAGCAGCCGAATACCGCCCAGGGCTATGTGGTCATGGCTGATCTGTTTAGTGTAGACGCACAGCGTTTTAACCTGCGCGTCGATTTTGCTCGTGCCCGGCAACTTCTACTTCAGGCGCTGGATAAGGCAACGGACTGTGAGGGCTGGGATGTCGAAGCTCGGCTGGAATACTTGACCGAGTCAGTTTGTGTCGGATCGTGATCGTATTTGGCGGTTTTTGTTCTCAATAACGTAACATTTGTTGCAAAATTGAGAACAGCGAGACCGGTTCCCCATGCACCCGCAAAAAAGCGAAGCCATCATCCTGCAGCATATCGACTACGGTGAGAGTGACCGTATCGTCACCTTCTTCACCCCGGAGCAGGGACTGCTGAAGGGGTTCGCGCGCGGGGCGCGCAAGAGCCGCAAGCGTTTCGGGGCTGCGCTGGAGCCTTTTTCCGGCGTGCGGCTGATCTGGCGGCAGCGGCCCAATTCCTCCCTGCTCAACCTGCAGGAGGCCGAACTGCTCGACCTGCGGGACGGGCTGCGGCGTGATCTGAAGGCGCTGGCGCTGGCCGCCTATGGCTGTGAACTGGTGGCGGCACTGTTCGGCGAGGGGGGCGCGCATCCGGAGGTCTATGCCATGCTGAAGTCTCTGCTCGACCAGCTCAATGTCGACGGCGGCTGCGCCGAGTACCGGCTGCTGTTGGAGCTGCGGCTGCTGCGGCTCTCGGGGCACGAGCCGCACCTGCTGCACTGCGCGGTCTGCGGCGGAGCGCTGCCGGAACAGGTGCATTTCAGCGTCGAGCAGGACGGCAGCCTCTGCCCGGCCTGCCGGGTGCCGGGCGCGCGGCCGGTCTCGCTGGCGACCCTCGGCAGCCTGGCCCGCTGCCGGGAGACACCCGCCGACCGTTTCGCCGGTTTCCATCTCGGCGCCACCACCCTCGGCGAGGGGGCGCCGCTCTGTACCGCGGCCCTCGATGCGCAGTTGCCGCGGCGGATCAAAAGCCGGGAATTCCTCGACCGCCTGGAACCCCTGCCGCCGGCCCCCGGCGGAGCCGGTCATTCTTGACACCCCCGGGGGCGCGGGTTAGAATGATGCCCCCTTGAAAAACTGTATACAGTATACTATCCGGCGGTCCCGCCGCCGGCAGCACTCGGAGGAGTCGTGACCTTTCAGAATCTGATCCTCGCCCTGCAGAACTACTGGGCGGAACAGGGCTGCATCATCCAGCAGCCCTATGATATGGAAAAGGGCGCCGGAACCTTTCATCCGGCGACCTTTTTGCGTTCCCTGGGCCCCGAACCGTGGAAGGTCGCCTATGTCGAGCCGTCCCGGCGGCCGACCGACGGTCGTTACGGTGAAAACCCGAACCGGTTGCAGCACTACTACCAGTTCCAGGTGGTTCTCAAGCCGGCACCGGAGGATATCCAGGAGCTCTACCTCAATTCGCTCAAAAGCTTCGGCCTCAACCCGGCCCAGCATGACATCCGCTTTGTCGAGGATGACTGGGAGTCGCCGACCCTCGGCGCCTGGGGGCTCGGCTGGGAGGTCTGGCTGGACGGCATGGAGATCACCCAGTTCACCTACTTCCAGCAGGTCGGCGGCATCGACCTGAAGCCGGTTTCGGGTGAAATCACCTACGGTATCGAGCGGATCGCCATGTACCTGCAGGGGGTCGACAACGTCTACGACCTCGACTGGGGCGG
This sequence comes from Geothermobacter hydrogeniphilus, assembly GCF_002898515.1. Taxonomy (GTDB): domain Bacteria; phylum Desulfobacterota; class Desulfuromonadia; order Desulfuromonadales; family Geothermobacteraceae; genus Geothermobacter_A. Next base: position 55,249 of record NZ_PPFX01000022.1, read on the forward strand.
CGGCCTGAAATACGGTGATGTCCACCACCAGACCGAGGTGGAGTTTTCCCACTACAATTTCGAGCAGGCCGATACGGCGATGCTCTTCACGCTGTTCGACATGTACGAAAAGGAGTGCCTGCGGCTGGCCGAGGCGGAGCTGGTCTTCCCGGCCTACGACTTCGTCCTCAAGTCGTCGCATGCCTTCAACCTGCTCGACGCCCGCGGGGCGATCTCGGTGACCGAGCGCGCCCACTACATCGGCCGGGTGCGCAACCTCTCCCGGGCCTGCGCCGAGTGCTACGTCAAGCAGCGTGAAAAGATGGGTTATCCCCTGCTGAAAAAATAAGTTGGTCGGCATCCAGGGCTCAAGCTGCCGGTCTTCCGGTTTCAGCTCCTGGTTCCTGACTCCTGACTCCCGGAGTTTTCATACATGTCCTCTGAACTTTTTCTTGAAATCGGTACCGAAGAGATCCCGGCCGGATTTCTGAACCCCGCCCGGCGTGATCTTGAACGGCTGTTACGTAAGGAGTTCGCTGCCGCCGGGCTGGCCTGTGGTGCCATCCGCACCTTTGCCACGCCGCGGCGCATCGCCATCGCCGTTGCCGACCTGGCCGCCGAAACCCCACGCCAGGAGCTGAAGCTGACCGGCCCCTCGCTGAAGGTCGCCTTCGATGCCGACGGCAAGCCGACCAGGGCCGCGCTCGGCTTCGCCCGCAGCAACGGGGTCGATGTCTCTGACCTCGGCACCATCGAGACCGATAAGGGCGCCTACGTCGCCATCGACAAGGTGATCGAGGGCAAACCGACCCGCGACCTGCTGCCGGAGATTCTCGAACGCACGGTGACCGGCCTGCCGTTTCGCAAGTCGATGCGCTGGAAGGATCTCGACGTCCGTTTCGCCCGCCCGGTACACTGGATCGTCGCCCTCTACGACGGCCGGGTGGTGCCTTTCGGTTTCGGCAACCTGACCAGCGGCGACCAGTCGCGCGGTCACCGTTTCATGGCCCCGGAGAGTTTCACCGTCAGCGGCTGTGAGCAGTGGCTGGCCGAACTGGAAAAACGGTTCGTCATCGCCGACCCGGAGAAACGCCGGGCGCTGATTGCCGACGGCGTGAAAAAGGCTGCCGAGGCGATCGGCGGCGTGGTCAATCTCGATGAGAAACTGCTCGACGAGATCACCTACCTGGTCGAGGATCCGACCCCGGTGGCCGGCGGCTTCGAAGCGGACTACCTGCAGCTGCCGCGAGAACTGCTGGTGACCAGCATGCGCGAGCACCAGCGTTACTTCACCGTCAGCGACGCCGACGGCAGGCTGCTGCCGAATTTCATCACCGTCTCCAACACCCGCGCCGAAGATCTCTCGGTGGTCGCCCGGGGGAACGAGCGGGTGCTGCGCGCGCGGCTCTCGGATGCCATGTTTTTCTGGACCGAGGATCAGAAGGTCAAGCTGGAAACCCGCCTCGAAGCACTGAAGAAGGTGGTCTACCAGCAGAAGCTCGGCACCAGTTACGAGAAGGTGATGCGTTTCACCGCCCTCGCCAGAAGCCTCGCCGAGCAGTTCGAGCCGGAGGCGGTGGCGCAGACCGAACGCGCCGCGCTGCTGGCCAAGTGTGACCTCGAAACCGGCATGGTCTACGAGTTCCCCGAACTGCAGGGAGTCATGGGCCGCGAATATGCCCGGCTTGAGGGGGAGGATATGCGGGTCGCGACGGCCATCTACGAGCATTACCTGCCGATCGAGGCGGGCGGCGATCTGCCCACGGACTCTGTCGGCGCCTTCGTCTCCATCGCCGACAAGATCGACACCATCTGCGGCTGTTTCGGCGTCGGCCTGATCCCGACCGGCAGCGCCGACCCCTATGCCCTGCGGCGCAGCGCCATCGGGGTGCTCAATATCCTGCAGGACCGGGGTTATCGCCTGTCCCTCGCCGAGCTGATCGGCCGGGGCGTCGGGCTGCTCGGCGAGAAACTGACCCGTCCCGCGGACGAGGTCGTGAAAGATGTGCTGGCGTTCTTCCGCGGCCGCTTCCAGAATATGCAGGGAGAGGTTCCGGCCGACGTGGTTGACGCGGTGCTGGCCGCCGGTTTCGATGATCCGCTCGATGCCCGGGCGCGGATCGAGGCACTTGCCGCCCTGAAGGGACAGGCTGATTTCGAGCCGCTGGCGGTCGCCTTCAAGCGGGTGGTCAATATCATCAAGGGCGGGACCGAGGCGGCTGTCGATCCGGCCCTGTTCGAGGCGCAGTGCGAAGGAGATCTGCTGGCGGCCCAGCAACTGGCGGCGCAGCGGGTGGCGGAGCAGGTCGCGAATGGGGATTACGCGGCCGCCCTGCAGACCATCGCCGGGTTGCGGCCGGCGGTCGACGCCTTCTTCGACGGGGTCATGGTCATGGCCGAGAACGCGGCGGTCAAGACCAATCGCCTCGCCCTGCTGACCAGGGTTGCCGAACTGTTTACCGGAATTGCCGACTTCGCCCGAATCTCCTGATTCGGGCGTTTGCCTTTAGGGGTCCGGGAGCCGGGTGAGGTTCCTGTTGCAAGCTTGCTTTCACGACGGAGCCCCACCCGGTTTCCGGACCCGGTGCGGTGTAAAAAGGGGTCGCCAAGGCGCCAGGGAAGTCAAAAACTGAGTTAACGCAGAGGCGGAGAGGAGCAGAGACGGAGAGAATATCTTTTGGGTTTAAAACCAAAAACTGCTTTTGGTTTTCTCTGGGTTCTCTCCCGCTCTGCGCCTCTCCATTAAAAAAGGTTGTCTTGGAGCTCTTGGCGGCCCAACGTTTTGTCTTTTTATGTTCGGGGAATATTTACCAATGGGGCTTTGCCCCGTAACTTCTGGAGGAGTTGTCATGAGTACGAAGTACGTCTATTTCTTCGGCAACGGGGAAGCTGAAGGTCGCGGCGAAATGCGCAACCTGCTCGGCGGCAAGGGGGCCAACCTGGCGGAAATGACCAGTATCGGGCTGCCGGTGCCGGCCGGTTTCACCCTCACCACCGAGGTCTGCACCGAGTTCTACAAGAACGATCGCGCCTATCCTGCAGGATTGCGCGAGGAAGTGGCCCGCAACCTCGTCAAGGTCGAGGAACTGATGGGCAAGAAGTTCGGTGACCCGTCCAACCCGCTGCTGGTCTCGGTTCGTTCCGGGGCCCGCGCCTCGATGCCGGGGATGATGGATACCGTCCTCAACCTCGGTCTCAACGACGAAACCGTCAAGGGGATCATCGCCCAGAGCGGCGACGAGCGCTTCGCCTACGATTCCTACCGGCGTTTCATCCAGATGTACAGCAATGTCGTCCTTGGCATGGACGGCGATATCCTCGAACATCTGCTGGGGCAGATGAAGGAGCAGCGCGGCGTCACCCTGGATACCGAACTGACCGCCGTCGACCTGCGGGAGCTGGTGTCTCGCTTCAAGACCCGGGTCAAGGAGGAGTTGGGACACGACTTCCCGCTTGATCCGCAGGATCAGCTCTGGGGTGCCATCGGTGCCGTCTTCGGCAGCTGGATGAACCCGCGGGCGATCACCTACCGGCGGCTGAACAATATCCCCGCCGAGTGGGGAACCGCGGTCACCGTGCAGTCGATGGTGTTCGGCAACATGGGGGATGACTGTGCCACCGGCGTCGCCTTCACCCGCGATCCCTCCACCGGCGAGAAGATCTTCTACGGCGAGTTCCTGGTCAACGCCCAGGGCGAGGACGTGGTGGCCGGTATCCGCACCCCGCAGCCGATCAACAGGGACGGCGGCGACAGCGAGCTGCCGTCGATGGAAGAGGTGCTGCCCGACTGCTACGCGCAGCTGGTGAAGATCAAGAATATCCTCGAATCCCATTACCGCGACATGCAGGATATCGAGTTTACCATCGAGAAACACAAGCTTTACATGCTGCAGACCCGCAGCGGCAAACGGACCGCCAAAGCGGCGGTCAAGATCGCCGTCGACATGGTCCGGGAAGGGCTGATCAGCCAGCAGGAAGCGATCATGCGGGTCGAGCCTGAGCAGCTCGACCAGCTGCTGCACCCGACCCTCGACCCGGCGGCGCCGCGCGAGGTGATCGCCAAGGGGCTGCCGGCCTCTCCCGGCGCCGCCTGCGGCGAGATCGTCTTCACCGCCGACGAGGCCGAGGAGGCGGCGAAGGGCGGGCACAAGGTGATCCTGGTCCGGGTTGAGACCAGTCCCGAGGATATCCACGGCATGAACGCCGCCCAGGGGATTCTCACCGCCCGCGGCGGCATGACCTCGCACGCCGCGGTGGTGGCGCGCGGTATGGGCAAGTGCTGTGTTTCAGGCTGCGGCGACATCAAGGTCGACTACCGGGCCGAGACCCTGACGACGGTCAGCGGCCTGATCCTGAAAAAGGGCGAGCTGATCACCCTCGACGGCTCCACCGGTGAGGTGATGAAGGGCAAGGTGCCGACTGTCGACCCGGAGCTGACCGGGGATTTCTCGCAGCTGATGGAGTGGGTTGACAAGGCCCGCCGTCTGCGGGTGCGCACCAACGCTGACACGCCGCATGACGCCCGGGTGGCGCGCGCCTTCGGCGCCGAGGGGATCGGCCTCTGCCGGACCGAGCACATGTTTTTTGAAGCCGAGCGGATCATGGCGGTGCGCGAGATGATCCTCGCCGCCGATCTTGATGGTCGACAGCGGGCGCTGGAGAAGATCATGCCGATGCAGAAGGGGGATTTCATCGGCCTGTTCCGGGAGATGAAGGGTCTGCCGGTGACCATCCGCCTGCTCGACCCGCCGCTGCACGAGTTCCTGCCGCAGAACGACGTCGAGATCGAGGAGCTGGCGGCCGAGATGCGGGTTCCCGCCGCCACCCTCAAGGCCAAGGTCGAATCGCTGCACGAGTTCAACCCGATGCTCGGTCATCGCGGCTGCCGGCTGGCGGTGACCTTCCCCGAGATCTACGACATGCAGGTGCGGGCGATCATGGAGGCGGCCTGCGAGCTGATCAGGAACGAGGGCTTCTCGATCGTGCCCGAGATCATGATTCCGCTGGTCGGCGAGGTCAGGGAGCTGGCCATCCTGCGCGCCAACGTGGTGCGGGTCGCCGACGCGGTGATCGCCGAGTACGGGGTTGAGGTCGAGTACCTGATCGGCACCATGATCGAGCTGCCGCGGGCGGCTCTGACCGCCGACGTGATCGCCGGGGAGGCGGATTTCTTCTCCTTCGGCACCAACGACCTGACTCAGACCACCTACGGCCTGTCGCGCGATGACTCGGGCCGCTTTCTGCCCTTCTACATCGAGCAGGAGATCTATGCCACCGACCCCTTTGTCGCTCTCGACCAGGAGGGGGTCGGCCAGCTGGTGAAAATGGGTTGTGAAAAAGGGCGCCAGGCCCGGCCGGATATCAAGCTCGGCATCTGCGGCGAGCATGGCGGCGAGCCTTCCAGCGTCATCTTCTGCCACAACATCGGCCTCGACTATGTTTCCTGCTCCCCCTACCGGGTGCCGATCGCCCGGTTGGCGGCGGCGCAGGGGGCGTTGCTGGAGAAGTAGGTTCGATGGTCTTGCAGACCCGAAGAGTCCCGGCCTTGCGCCGGGGCTCTTTTTTCAGCTACACCGCCGGCGGCCTACGGGTGCTTGTCCCCGCAGTCGGATTCCCCTAGAATATCCGGAACTCTTTCTCTGTTTTCCCCGGGGTTGATGCCATGCAATGTCCAAAGTGCGGTTTTGAACAGCCGGAGGCCGAAACCTGTATCTCGTGCGGTCTGGTTATTGCCAAGTATCACCGGCGCCGGGAAGAGGCCGCGACGCGGCCGGTCGATGCGGACCAGCCGCCGCTCCCGGTTTCCTCATCCTGGAAACCGAAACCGGCGGTCCTGGCCGGTCTGATCCCGGTTGTCGTGCTGGGGCTGGGTATCGGCATCGGCTGGCTTGTCAGGGACCGGCCTGTTATGGGACCGGTCGCGGTCGTGAACGACGGACGGAAGACTCCGTCAGCGCCAGTTGAGACGCTGTGGGGTGACCAGCCTCCGGCCGCGGCCGGCCGGCCCGAACAAAACGTGTCCACCGATGCGCCTCCGGTTCCCGATGCGCCGCAGAGTTCTCTGCGCCGGGCCCGCAATGCCACTGTCTTTATCCAGACCCCCTGGGGGAGTGGTTCCGGTTTCCTGGTTGACGACAGCGGCCATCTGGTCACCAACCGCCACGTTGTCGAGTACCCCCCGGACAAGATGGCGGATCTCAGGGCCAGGATCGACCAGCTTGAGTCGGCCCTGAAACAGGAAAAGGGCAACCTGGCGCAATTTCGCTCCGATCTGCAGCAGGTTGCCGATGCCGACCGGCGTCGTCGTTACCAGGCCCAACTCGACAGGCGTCAGGCCAACTATGACAAGTACCGCCGGGTCCTTGACGAAATGCTGACCCGGCGCCGCAGGCTGCTGGAATATTTGGTTCAATACGATGTCGCCGTCGTGCTGGCTGACGGCAGCCGTTTCGGGGTGGTTGACTATGAACTGAGTGACAGCAGTGATCTCGCTCTGCTGTCCCTCGACGGTGCCCCCCCGGCGACGCCCCCGGTTATTGTCAGTGATGCCGTTCCGGACCAGGGGACCCCGGTCTACGCCATCGGCAACCCGGCCGGTCTGCGCGATACGGTGACCTCCGGCATTGTCTCCGGCTATCGCAGTTACCAGGGCTTCCGGCTGATCCAGACCGATGCCGCCATCAACCCCGGCAACAGCGGCGGTCCGCTGACCGACAGCGACGGTCGGGTACTCGGTGTCAACAGCATGATTCTCGGCAATACCGAGGGGATCGGTTTCGCCCTGCCGATCTCCGCAGTGCGCGAGGCGTTTCCCCGTATCTTCCCCAACTGAAGAAGAGATCTATCATGAAAATTGTCTACCTCGATGCTTATACAGCCAACCCCGGTGACCTCAGCTGGGAACCCCTGGAACAACTTGGGGAACTCAGCGTCTATGATCGCAGTGCCGAACCGGAGGTGCTGTCCCGGATCGGTGATGCCGAGATCGTGCTGACCAACAAGGTCGCGTTCGACCGGGGACGATTCGCCGCCCTGCCGAATCTCAAGTATGTCGGCGTGACCGCCACCGGCTACAATATCATCGACCTTGAGGCGGCCCGCGAACATGGCGTGACGGTGACCAACGTGCCGGCCTATTCGACCGCTTCGGTGGCGCAGATGACCTTCGCCCTGCTGCTGGAGCTGACCCAGCAGGTCGGCCATCACAACCACCTGACCTCCTGGGGACACTGGACCGATGCCCCGGACTTCTGCTTCTGGGACCGGCCGCAGGTGGAACTCGACGGTCTGACCCTCGGCCTGGTCGGTTTCGGCCAGATTGGCCAGCGGGTGGCGCGCATCGCCGCCGCCTTCGGCATGCGGGTCCAGGTCTTTACCCGCAATCCCGAGCGTTATCGCGGCAACCTCGATTACGCCCGGGTGACTTTTGTCCCGCTTGAGACGTTGCTGGAAACCAGTGATGTCGTCTCTCTCCACTGCCCCCTGACCGATGAAACGACCCGGCTGATCAACGCCGAGCGCCTGGCGCTGATGAAGCGCGGCGCCTACCTGATCAACACCAGCCGCGGCGGGGTGATCGACGAGGACGCGCTGGCGGCGGCGCTGCAGGAAAAGCGGCTGGCAGGGGCCGGGCTCGACGTGCTGACCCTGGAACCGCCCGAACACGGCAACCGGCTGCTGGCGGCGCAGAACTGTTTTGTCACGCCGCATATCGCCTGGGCGACCAGGGCTTCGCGGCAGCGGCTGTTCGATACCCTGACGGCCAATATCCGGGCGTTTCTCGACGGCGAGCCGCAGAATGTGGTGAGTTGAGGCTGGAGGCTGGAGGCTGGAGGCTGGAGGCTGGAGGCTGGAGGCTGGAGGCTGGATGTGAGATGTGAAGGGGACAGTCCCCCTCTTTCAAGGGGACTGTCCCCTTTTGCGGTTCAGACCTGGCCGGCTTCCGCTTCTCTGCGCAAGCGATTGGTTTCCAGGTGCGCCAGGCGGGTCGGTTCCGGCATCCGGTAGCGGCCGGTACAGTCCAGGGTCAGGCGAGCCGCGGTGGGGATATCGAGCCGGTGTCCCGGCGAAATGTAGAGCGGTTTGACCCGCGCCCGGCTGCGCAGCAGCGTGCCGATCCGCTCTCCCTTGTCGCTCAGAGGGCTAGTCGCGCCCTTGTCCTCTCCCGGCATCTGTGCCGTGCCGGTCAGGCGGCTCTTGGCGCAGCCGATGGTCGGCAGGTCGAGCCACAGGCCGAGATGCGAAGCCAGGCCGAAGCGGCGCGGGTGGGCGATTCCCTGGCCGTCGACCAGCACCAGGTCGGGCACCGTCCGCAGGCGGCGGAAGGCCTGCAGCAGCACTGGCAGTTCACGAAAGGAGAGCAGGCCGGGGATGTAGGGGAAACTCACCCGGGCGCTGAAGTCCGCCACCTCGACCGGTTCCAGTTGCGGAAAGCTGAGTACCACCACCGCGGCGAAGAACTGGTCGCCATGTTTGCGGTAGGAGACATCGACGCCGGCGACGTGACTCAGCGGCCGGCGCAGCCGGTTGCGCAGCTCGACCCTTGTGGCCAGATCCTTCTGCAGGGCGATGGCCGCGCTGTAGGTGAGATCCCAGGGATGCAGGTCGGGGAAATTCATAGGGAGAGTGGGACGTTAGTTTTCAGTTGACAGTTTTCAGTTGGGGGTTGCGAGAAGTCGGGATAACGTCCCGGCCGTTTTTTCATCCAGGCTGCCCCGTTCCAGGCCGATCTGAACCGCCTTGCGACCCAGAACGCGGTAGATCTGCTGCAGGTCGTCGGGCAGCTCGGCGAGGGCGTCGAGGTGGGCGGTTACGGTCTGGATGTCGCCGCGCGAGAGCGGACCGGTCAGGGCCAGGTCGGGGCCGAGGGTGGTGAGGCTTCGCAGGGTTCCGCTCAGCAGCGGTTTGAGCAGTTCGAAGGCCTGCTCCCGTTCGAAGCCGCAGGCGGCGAAGATTTCGCAGGCGGCCCGGGTGTTGGCGACCAGGTTGTTGGAAAGGACGCAGGCCGCGGCGTGGTAGAGGACTTTCTGTTCGCCGCGCAGGCGGAAGGGGATGCCGCCCAGCGCCTCGACCAGTTCTTCGCCCCGGCTCAGCGCCTTTGGGCTGCCTTCGACGGAGCAGGGGCTGCCGGGCAGGTTGTGGGTGCCCATCACCGCGTCGGCGAAAGTCTGCAGGGGGTGGATCGCCAGGGCCTGCAACTGCTGTTCGGCATCGGTGAGCAGGATATCCGCCGGGTGAAAACCGCTGAAGTGGATCAACAGGGTGCCTGGTTGCAGGCCGAGCCGGTGCAGCCGGGCCGCCAGCGGCCGCAGCTGATCGTCCGGGACCGCCAGCATGATCAGCCGGGCGGCGGTTGCCCGTTGCAGGTCGGTGCTGGCGGCTTGCGGACAGCCGGCAAAACGCGCCGCCTGCCGAGCCCGGGTTTCATCCCGGCTGACCAGGGCGAGCAACGGATAGCCGGCTTCTACCAGCAGCCGGGCTACGGCCTGGCCGACCCGGCCCGGCCCGATCAGGGCGAAGCTCTCCTTCATGCCACGCTGACTTCCAGGCGGCCGACCTGTTCGATTTCGACGGTCACCCGGTCGCCGCTTTTCACCGGGCCGACACCGGCCGGGGTTCCGGTCAGGATCAGATCCCCCGGTTCGAGGGTGAAAATGGCCGATATCTCCTCAATGATCTGGGGAATCCGGCGCATCATCTGTTCGGTGTTGCCGTCCTGGCGCAACTCGTCGTTGACCCGGAGCCTGATCTGCAGCTTGTGGGGATCGTCAACCCGGTCGGCGGGGATGAAATCCGACAGCGGGCAGGCGGTATCGAAGCCCTTGGCGATATCCCAGGGGAGCCCCTTGCTTTTCAGCTCACTCTGCACGTCGCGCAGGGTCAGGTCGATGGCGACCCCGTAGCCGGTCACCGCCGCCATGGCTTTGGCCGCGGGGACGGCGCGGGTCCGACGGCCGATCAGTACCGCCAGTTCAGCCTCGTGGTGGCAGTCCTTCGAGTAGCCGGGGATGCGGATCTGTTCGCCATTGCCGATAATGCTGGTTGCCGGCTTGGTGAAGATAACGGCGCGGTCGGGGATGGCGTTGTTCAGTTCCCGGATATGGTCGACATAGTTGCGGCCGAGGCAGATGATCTTGCCGATCCGCCAGGGATTCGGGTCACCCTGCAGGTTGATAGTAGACATGCTGTTGCTCCTTGTGACAGGTTCTGTTACGGAGCATAGCGACGCCGCAAAGAAATAGCAAGAGCTCCCGGAACAGCTGTGGTAAAGTTATAATTCGTGAGATGTGAGATGAAGGGGACTGGCTCCTGCGGTGCCTGTTCCCACCGGATGTGCGTTGTCCGGCCTGTTGCTGAACTCTGACTCCTGATTCCTGAACCGTTCCCATGTTCCTGCCCATCGGCGATACCCCCAATCCGCGCAGTACGCCCTATGCCACCTGGCTGCTGATCGGCCTGAACGTAGCGGTTTTCCTGCTGGTCACCCTGCCGTTGTCGGGCTCGCGGGTCGATCTCAACGATCCGCTGCTGCTCGATTACCTGCACAGCATCGGCGCCCGCGGCAGCATTCCGGTCGAAGCGATCCTGCAGCAGGTTTCGGCTTATGATCTGACCGTGTTCCGCTTCGGTTACCGGCCGGCGGCGCCCTCGCTGCTGAGCATGTTCAGCGCCATGTTTCTGCATGCCGGCTGGATGCACCTGCTCGGCAACATGCTCTTCCTCTGGATTTTCGGCGACAATGTCGAACACCGCCTCGGTCCGGTTCGCTTTCTGCTCGCCTACCTTGCCACCGGGGTGGCGGCAACCCTGTTCTTCGCTTTTTTCGAGCCGGGCTCCCAGGTGCCGATGATCGGCGCCTCGGGTGCCATCTCCGGGGTGCTCGGTCTCTACTTCATCTGGTTTCCGCGCAACAAGGTCAAGGTCTTCATTTTCTTCATCATCATTATCCAGGTGGTTGAAATCCCGGCCCGGCTGGTACTCGGTTTCTACCTGCTGGTTGACAACCTGCTGCCGTTCCTGTTCGCCGGCGCGGGTGGCGGCGGGGTTGCTCACGGTGCGCATATCGGCGGCTTTGTCGGCGGTCTGGCCCTGGCCTGGGGGATTGACCGACTGCTGCCGGCCTGGAAGGGACGGCGGTTGCGCGGGCGGGAACCCGGTCCCGCCGATACCGGTGATCGTGGTGAAACCGTGGCCGAAGAGATTCGTCGACTGCTGGCCGAGGGGCACCCGGGGCGCGCCGTTTCCCGTTACCTGTCGCTTGAGACCCGTGAGCAGCGGCGGCAGGTCGATGGTGACCAGGTGCTGGCGATCGGTGATTTTCTGCTCGCCGGCGGTGCCCATGACGAGGCCCTGTCGGTGTTCCGGCGTTTCATCGCCGACCGCGGCAACGATTCGCGCCTGTCCAGAGCCTATCTCGGTGCCGGGCGCGCCCTGATGCACAAGCCGCGCTGCATGACCAGCGCCTATCATTATTTTCTCGGCGCCCTTGACGTGGCCGAGGACCCGAGCGATATTGAGGCGGCGCGGAGGTATATCGCCGCCATTCAGAACCCGGACAAGAGGTAACAACCGCCATGCTCTGGTATTTCGATTATGTCGAACCGGTGTTCAGACCGCCGTCAGAGGCCCGCTCGCTGATCCTGCAGGCCACCATCGGCTGCAGCCAGAACGGCTGCACCTTCTGCGGCATGTACAAGATGAAACGTTTTCACTGCCGTCCGGTGGAAGAACTGGTGGCCGAGATGCGGAGTATCCCGCTGCCGCATCGGGCGCAGATCCAGCGGGTCTTTCTCGCCGACGGCGATGCCCTGGTCTATCCGCAGGACGGCCTGCTGCAGATCCTCGACGCCCTGGCCGAACATTTCCCCGCCCTGACCCGGGTCGCCTGCTACGCCTCTCCCAACAGCCTCACCACCAAGACGGTGGACCAGTTGCGGCAGTTGCGCGCGAAGAAGCTGCGCATCCTCTATTTCGGGCTGGAAAGCGGGGATGACGCGACCCTGGAACTGATCAACAAGAAATTCACCGCCGCGCGGATGCTCGAACTCTGCCGCCTGGCACAGCAGGCCGGGATGAAGCTGTCGGTGACCGCCATCCTCGGCCTGGCCGGGACCGAGCGCTCGGCGCAACACGCTGCCGCCACCGCCGACTGGATCAACGCCCTGTCGCCGGAGTATTTTTCCCTGCTGACCATGTTTCGCCGCCACAACGACATCCATTTCGAGCGCATCAACCAGCTCAGCAACGGTCAGGTCCTCGAAGAGGCGCTGGCCGTTGTCCGCCGTCTCAACCCGCAACGCACCATCCTGCGCTCCAACCACGTCTCCAACAGCCTCAACCTGGCGGGCAGCTATCCGAAGGACCGGCAGCGGCTCATCGCCCAGGCCGAGGCGGCCCTGGAGCAGGCCCGCCGGAGTCCGGAGTGGTTTGAGCTGGTTCCCGAATACGAAGAAACCCACTACTAGATAGGAGGGCGGCCGATACGCACGCATCTGCTGCGTTGCTCGCGCCTTCAGTCGCTGCGGAGTAGCTGCCGCTACACCTCATGCTGCAGGGGCGGCCGATACGCACGCATCTGCTGCGTTGCTCGCACCTTCAGTCGCTGCGGAGTAGCTGCCGCTACACCTCATGCTGCAGGGGCGGCCGA